>CANLRQ010000021.1 GCA_947493575.1 uncultured Marinomonas sp. | reverse complement strand
AGTGGTATCAAAAAGCATGCGATAAGTATCAGATAAAACGTTTAGGTTGTTGGGCTCATGCACGACGCAAGTTTAAAGAAGCCAAAGATGCACAGCCTAAAGGTAAAACAGGGAAAGCGGATCAAGCGCTAAACTCCATCCAAAAGCTCTATGTGATCGAAAGAAAGATCAAAGACATGCCCCCAGACAAACGCAAAGATGTGCGTCAACAGGAAGCCGTGCCGATACTCAAGCAACTAAAAAGCTGGATGGAAAAAAGCTTGCCCAATGTTGCTCCAAAAACAGCAATGGGGAAGGCATTGTCCTACTTGAATAATCAATGGGAACGACTGGTCGGTTACGTTGAGGATGGTCATTACCCTATTGATAACAATGCAGCAGAGCGAGCCATCCGCCCTTATGCTATAGGGCGTAAGAACTGGATGTTTAGTAAAAGTCAGGCAGGCGCGACAGCCAGCGCAAACTTATACAGCTTGATTGAAACGTCCAAGGCTAATGGGCTTAATGAGTACGAGTGGTTAAAGCATATCTTCAAACAACTCCCCAATGCTGAAAATGTGGAGGATATTGAGGCATTACTGCCTTGGAACTGCAAGGATGTAGTTGGATAGGCGCTTACTTTATTAACCCGTTCTACAATTATCTGACAGCTTTTCAGACTTCATTAAGTTTTGACTTCGGGTGTAATGTGACTCAGGAAGAACAAGAAGTCACTTTATGCGCAAAAGAAAATTTTGGCATATATAATGGAATATCTATCCCTGTATCATATGGTCAATATGCTATTGCTGGCATTTCCATAATCACTAAATCTAGCGATATAGTCGCCTTTAGAAAAAACATTCTTTCTTCTATCGAGCAAATCACTTCTTTAGCATTGCTTCATAATCAGAAAGTACTAAGCTCTAAGACTGACTTACACTTTTTCATACAGCCTTTATTAGCAACCTTTACAGAAAAAAAGAAAATGGTATTGAAACAATTAATATCTGGAAAATCATTAATTGATATTCAACACCATTATCCAATTAGCCGCAGATACGCTGAAAAGCTGCTTTTACAAATTAAGAAAGAATTTGGTGATATATCTACAAACGAACTACTGTATATTTTAGGTACAGCTCAATTACTAGAATATCTATGACATTTTTCGTAACTCGAGATAAGATACTCCCCCAAGAAAAAACTCCTTGTGGGCTTTCTCTACTGCAAACCCTGCTAGTCTAACTTGGGAAATGAGCTCATCTAAACTAGGGTACTCTACTGTATTCGCTATATGATAATTAATAGAAAGGAACTCATTATAGTAAGGATGTCCAAAAGCCTCCCTTTTAACGAGGTTAGCGAGTTTTGGAATATCAAATTGATTATTAGGAGTAACCAATAAGAATCGACCTTCGTCTAAAAGAGAGTCCTTTATAACTTCTAGGCACTTATTTTTATTACCCCAGCTATAATAACTAAGGTTTGAAATAATAGTGTCGAACTTTCCACTAACATGTTCAATTTTATCTAAAATAAGCTTTGCTCTCTGATAATCTAAATTTTCTTTATATTGTATAGCTAAATCAATCATCCCCTTACTATAGTCAATGCCAGTGTAGCTTTTAACGTTTAAGTTCTCTTTCATAAAACCCATAATTCTACCTGAGCCGCAACCTAAATCTAAAACGTTCCCAACACATTTCGTAGAAACGGAGCTATATACTTCATGCTGTACCGATAGAAAAACACCAAAGTGATATTTACTATAATCATTCCACTCTTCAAATTGCTTATTATTCACATAACGTTGAGAGAATCTAAGAAATTTTTCACTTTCAGCATTAATATCCCAGCTAATTAGACAGAGTTCTTTTTTCTCTTCATCCCAGCTTAACCCCATATTTTCAGAAAGAGTTTTAATCTTCATCATTTTTTCATGGGATGAAACATTACTTTTTTTCATCACAATTAAAATATAATTAATATCAATAATTTTTGCTGTTTCGTACACAACATTGTATAAAAGAGATAACGTTTTACTTTTATCTCCTGTAATAAGTAACCGACCCAACTCAGCCAGTTTTTTTCCACTTCGTCTTAAATCATGCACAGCAGAAGGAAGAATGCTTTCTTCGGGGAGGCCTGTTAAAGAATCTACCAGCAGCCTAGCACTACCAATAATTCCCCCATCATCGTCTCTGACATAAAAGACATAACTAAATTCATCAAAACCATCGTCATGAAACATCTGAACTTCTGGGCTACCATCTTGATAATAGTTTCTTCTATATTTAATCACTTCTTGAAGTTCATCAAAGCTTTGGACAAGATACACATTACTTGGTAAAGAGGATTTTATGCGAGGAAGCAGGTTATTATTAACTTGATTTATATTAATCATATTCATCTCCTTGTTTATAAGAGACCTCACTATCAAGCATAAATTGATTAAATTCTTTAAAAATAAAATTAGTTTTTAATTTTTAATTTTTAATTTTTAATTTTTAATTTTTATAAGATGCACTTAACTTTGATAAAGGAACAACCTCCAGCTTATTACTGCTAGGTTTTTTATAATAAAGTTTGAGATATGTACCCCTATAAACATTAACATCAAAATTAACATCATTACCCATTTTATAGAGCCAAGAAAACCATCTTTCTAAATTTTTAAGATCTTCGCATGCAAACCATAAACTAAAACTGTAAACGCCTTTTTCAAAATAGTTATTTCTAACATTTGTTTCAAACTTCCTCATTCCAAAATTATCAACAATATTAAATATCTCTTCATCACCAATATTTAATTTATAACGACATTCCGAAGTATTAAATTGATTTGAAACATGCTCAACTGACTTAAATAGAGATTCAAAAATATAAGTTCCGGTTTCATCAAGGTCTATCCACCCTTCGAAAAAGAACCCCGTATTTTTATCAGCTATTGAGTGTATAGTGTCTCCTTCGACATTTTCTGGATAATAATAAAAATCAGCATCTCCATTGTGAATATAATTAAAAATGCGACTTCCTGTGGGGTTTGAAGGTGGGGTTTTATAAGTATCATCAATTCTATATAGACTCACTCTTAAACCAGGCTTCGTCTCTATTTTCACAAAAGAAAAATAGGTAATCAAAAATACAATACAGACAATAAAAGTTATAGTGAGAACTTTGTACAGAGCTCTTATATTTTTATGACTTAAAGGTTCTGAAGGTTCTGAAGGTTCTGAAGGTTCTGAAGGTTCTGAAGGTTCTGAAGGTTCAATCTTAGCTTTAGATTTACGCTTGTGTTCTTTATTTAAATCAGCTTCATCTAAATATTTTTCATATGTATCCGACCACGACGCACGATACACACTTTCATCACAAAGGTACTCGATCACGACACGTAGCCCTGCTCTAGGACCGCCTGTCGGAACCGAACTATTACTTTTCCAAGAATTAAAGTTCTGTTCGCTTATGTTGTCAGCATTAAGTGAATTATATAATCTCACAAACTCAGCAAACTTTATATCGGAAAGTTTGCACGCCTCTTCTAATAATTTCCCAAGGCTTTTAGCACTTGGAAAGTTTTGAATTTTTTTACATTTTGAAGTTGCACGCATAAATAGGCTTATAACGAAATTTTTCTAAAAATAAGTTTCCGGCTCTTTCCATCAATCTGAAAAGCCTTCAGTTTTAAACAACACTTTCAGTTAAGCTTGAATTGGCAATTGTAGAGACTCATAATACTGTGTCTTGATAGTGAAGTTAACTACATTGCTGAATTATTGGTGTTATCAATTAAATACGAACTACCATTAAATATAATCCAGTCTTTACCAAAGTTATATATCTCAATTCCACAACTTATTTTTGTTCCAGACTTCTCACATTGATTTAGAGGGAACTCAATATCAAATTGCTTAAAGACTCGACCAAAATTATAATATTCTTCAAAATTAAAAAGTGGAGCAAAGGTTTTTGACGGAACATTCAGCTCACTACCTATAAAAAGAAAGAGTACTAGGCTTGTTCTTCTAAAGTTTCTTCTAAGCTACTTTTCGCCAAATCGTTATTACCCCCAATCTTCCGACAACGCATCTTCCCTATTTCACTCAAAATAGGGAAGAATTGTTAGTAATAGGTGTTACCTAAAGCCGAGTTAAAAAGAATGAACGTGATCTTAAATAAATGAGAATCTGAAGGTATCATATAGAATTATTTAATATATCCATATTTAAAATGCAACTCATCAAGCAATAATAAAGCTCGCATTGTCGTAATTAATCTCTTCGGTGGTAACACCCGTTAAAATCGCGATTGTAGTGAGTTCCTCTGCGACAATTTGGTTATCCAAACCTGTATCGTCCTTAAAATGATAAATACCTAAATCCGTCGCATTTACGTTAACGATAAAAATTTGTTCATAGAGTTTATCGTAAGTAGCATTATTTCCATATCCATCAATTAATGCCGCAACATCCTCTGTGCTAGAGCTGTTCGCGATTGCATCTTGAATGACAAAATACCCCTTACCAAATTCATCGGGTGCAGAAGGAGTATCGCTTCGCTCTTGCCATTCAGTTTCGGTTGAGTTGACAATTTGAACGTAGTTTTCGGTAAGTTCTCCATCAACATATTTTTGCATTGCATCATCAGAATCAGGAATAACGGCACTGAAGAATTCAAAACCATAACTTAAACTTAACTTATCCAATGATAGATCAAACCCTTGAATATCAATAGAAGAATTGGGGCTATCGACAAGACCTATGGAAATCGTATCTTTAACGGCAATCTCTTCAGTTAAATCTATCATTACTGAAGAACAAGTATCATAACCTCTAAATGAAGTACTAATACTAATAAAGTCACTTCCCTCACCAGCTCGAATAACAGAACTGTCTGCACTATTAGTATTGCGAATCAAATAGATGGTGTCGTCTCCTTCTCCTCCATCTAATTTATCTTGGCCAAAACCAGTAAGTCTGTCGTCACCTTCTTCTCCATAAGCAACATCTTCGTCGCCATCATACAAAACAACGCCTCTATAATTACCAATAAAGCTAATATAGTCATCCCCAGTACCACCATAAACTGTCTTAGTTCCTTTGTTCCCCCAAGTGCTATCGTTTCCAGAACCACCAATTAAAAGGTTATTCCCATTACCGCCAAACAGCTTGTCGTTGCCATCACCTCCATTTAGTTGATCATCACCATCACCTCCACTTAATTGATCATCACCGCCTCCTCCATTTAACTGATCATCACCATCTCCTCCTTCAAGCGAATCATCACCACCCCCTCCTTCAAGCAAGTCCTGCCCTTCACCGCCATCTAATGTATCATTGCCTTCATTTCCATAGAGCGAGTCCTTCCCTTCACCACCGTTTAGCGAATCATTGCCTTCATTTCCATAAAGCACATCGTCACCGTTTCCTCCGTCAAGCGAGTCCTGCCCTTCCCCACCGTTTAGTGAATCATTATCCTCATCTCCATAAAGCACATCTGCACCATCTCCTCCTTCAAGCGAATCCTGCCCCGCCCCACCGTACAACTTATCATTGCCAGTACCTCCAAAAACCCTATCGACACCTTCACCGCCATATAGAGTGTCGTAACCATAGCCACCTTGGATAATATCATCACCCTCACCCCCTTCGATCCAGTCCTGTCCTTGTTCACCATACAAACTGTCGTTGCCAGCACCACCAATAATGATGTCAGAACCTTCACCACCATTTACCGTGTCGTCACCCAAACCCGCATTAATGCTGTCAGAACCTGCTGTACCTTCAATTACTTCAGCGCTACTGGTATAAGAAATGGGAACAACAGATGCTTTAACGTTTTCAAATTCTTGTCCACTAATACGCGCAAGAATCGACTCAACCGTTTGTGGGCCTACGAAACGGCCATCAAACACAGTCTGTAATGACGTAACATCTTCATTACCATACCCGAGCTCTACAGAATATTTATAAGATAAGTCTGAGAGGCTTTCTAAGAAGTTTTTAGCATTAGAGAATTTATCTGGGAGATCGTCTTTTTCAAGATAACGAATGGCTTCCATGGCGACCTCACCCACACTTCTCCCCGCTGTTAAATTACTAAGGAAAAATTGATACGCAATGTAATCATCACTTTCACTGTCCAAGGTGTTATTTGGATCTAAACCAAGGTGCTGAGTTAAGGAACGAGCCTGCTCCTCAGTACTAGTACCTAAAACACTCTTTGCTAAATCACTTTCCCCCCACACCTTAGCAAGGTTATCAATATCAAGATGACCTAATAAAGGAGCGAATTGTTGGTAATATGCGTTGCCTAAAGCGGATTTAAAAATAAGCGATGTAAGCTTAAATAAATGAGATTCTGTTTGATTCATGTGTATTCCTTAAAAATATCCATTTCATATCTCCCCCCTTCTACTCTTAAAAGGCACTGTCATGTGCAAAGGAAGGAGAGATTCATAATTATTACACTATAATATGCGGTAAAAATCGACTCATATCTTGTGTGATGGGATTTGTATCTTCGCGTATTGAGATACCAGCAGCTTCATCATCAATCAACCAACTGCCGATTAAGGTATAGCTGTCTCCAAATTTTGGAAGCATGTGCGTTGCTTGATAAATAAAACCTTCTTCACCGTAAGGGCCGGATGAAGCTTCAACCCCCTTTTCATCACCAATAAAGGAAATGTTAGATCCTTCTCGGGAAAAGATCGGTTTCTTAACAAGGGAATCAATACCTGAAGCAAGATGCAGTTCATCTTCAAAAAACGAGGGCAGTAAATTCGGATGATTGGGGAACATTTTCCATAACATAGGCAGTAACGCTTTATTCGATAAAATGCTTTTCCACGGTGGTTCTATCCAACGAATATTATTGTGTCCAAGATGTATCGAGAACTCTTCCTGAAACATAAACTCCCATGGGTACAACTTGAACATAAAGCGAATAATCTGATCATTTGTATCTGTAAAGTTACCTTGAGCATCACGCCCGATGTCTTCTATATAAACAAACTCTGTCGTGATATTGGCTTCTTTTGCGCAATCTGCCAAATACTGTACCGTTCCACGGTCTTCCGGTGTGCCTTTGCAACAAGCAAAATGCAATACTCGGTCAGGTGTTAAGAAGCGAATGTCTTTAAAACGATTGACTAACTTTTCTTGTAGGATATTAAACTGATCTGAACGTGGTAGCAGAACACCGCTGTCTACATTGTCTTGCAGCCAAAGCCATTGCCAAAAACCCGTTTCATAGACACTGGTTGGTGTGTCGGCATTATTTTCATATAACTTCGCATGGCCTTTGCCTGAATACGCAAAATCCAACCGAGAATACAAACTGGGATCACCATTTATCCAAGATTGTCGAATAAAATCCCACTGAGCTTCAGGCAAACAAAAGCGACGCATCAAAGCGTCGTCATTAATGACTCTATCCACTACAGCTAAGCACATTTGATGAATTTCTTCTGTTGGCGCTTCAAGATCTTTTTCAATTTGTTCTAAGGAGAATTGATAATAAGCACTTTCATCCCAATACTTTTCACCGTACATAGTATGAAATTCAAAACCAAACTCTTGCGCTCGTTTTTGCCAATCAGGTCGTTCTGCAACGGGTATTCTAAACATTTAGCCGCCCCAACTTGATTTTTTACCACCACCCCAGCTTGATTTCGCGGAAGCAACCGACCCAAACCCACCACGAGACACAGTACGAGATACAGTTGGTTTTGGCTTAAGGTTAGATGAGTCAACTTTGAAAGAACGTTGTCCAACATTCCCTAATACACGGCCGTCCGCCATGATCACTCGGTCTTTAGAAAATGAACTGCTTTTAGGGTAACGATAGACAGGGTTGTAGCTGCGACTTCTACCACTATCTAGTAGGTTACTAACTAAAAAGCCAGCCATGAATGGCGTGAAGAAACTACCTTGACTTGATCGATTACATTGATCGTAACCAAATTCTGCTTCACAAGCTGCTTGTGAGTTGTATTTAGGTCCAGTCCGTTCAGCTTCAACTAAAGCTTGTTGATAAGCCACAGCACACTGATCTTGTGTCAATGTCGTATTCGCTTCACAATCATCAATAGAAGAAACGATTTGTACGTCTTCTGTTGAGTCGCCACACGCTGCTAAGGTCACCGATGCAATGGCCAATGTCAGTGGGCGCATTAACGGAAAAGAAGGTTTAACCTTCCGCATACTATCGAGGTTTATGTATTTACTTCGTTTCACGGAGTGCTCCTTAATAAGCCATGCAAGCTGCGTTAAGTATGCCGACTGAAACACTGGTTGCCGCTAGCATAATTCCTGCGCTCACTTCGTTTGCGATAATACGAGTGACAATTTTTGGCATAAAGATAAAGCGTACTACAAAGAAAGCCAACGACTGAGCAATCAAAGCAATCACGCCCCAAATAGCGAAGTCTAATAAAGAAATGGAATTGCTCGCTGCACCGCCTAATGCAATTGAAAAGCCAAGAATTGCCCCACCAAATCCAATGGCAGCCGCCGTATTTTTATCTTCTTTAATAAGTTTCCATTCGTCTTGGGGGGTTAAAAAGCTATAGACGACTTTAAAAATAATGACAAAAAGTAGCGATAGACCAAAATAAAGGCTGAAATTAGCCACGCTGAAAAGAAGATCTTGCTGTTCCATAGGGAATCCTTATTTAATCAAGAGGTATATTTGAGACTGTGATGTTTGTTTTCATAGTCACTTTTCTTATAGTCACTTTTTTCATAGTCACTTTTTTCATAGTCACTGTTTTTATAGCCATTTTGCCCATAGCTACTGTTTTAATAATAAAACACAGGTTAGCCATGAATGGTTAATTGCGCTGGCGTTAGTGTAATGCCAGTGCTCAGAACAAAACAACGACTTAAACCACTTTCACCTTCACTTTCTTCTGCAGAAAGAAAAAGTGACTCGGTTCTTTCATCGGCAATTTCACGCTCAAATAACATAGTAAACTGATCGGTTGTTGAAGTATCACCTTCATCGTCATAAGTAGTTTCTTGTATGTAAACCGGATTATGATATTCACTGGCAGAAGTCCACACCCTATGATAAGTCTGAGCTTCCAGTTCGTAAGTTGGTGTGCCTATTTTTTTATTTAATAAGTTGTCCCATACAAATTGATTCGGAACATCTTGAGTGTCATAAAAATGGAATAGCTTTACATCGACCACATGCTCATCCGCTTTCCCACCTTCAGAAATAACCTGTAAAAAAGCATCATCATCGGTATAAAAACGGAACATCCAAGTTCCATCTAATTCAGCCAGACCAACCGCTTTTATAATGTATGTGGACGCTGCGCCTTGAGTAATCAACTGATCTTCTATCATGCGCATAAGCAATGAATCTATTTCAAAACTGCCACCCAATCGCAGCCCCATAATGGCTGGCGCAGAAGATTTTGGGTCTTGTGGTTTTTTTTTATTAAAAAATGAAGAAAACATTCGATCCCTACCCTTGGTTCGTATTTATGAGCAATTTATAAGTGATTAACGCTTATTGGTTGCCTACTGCTTTTTTAAAAGAAGCGTTAAACATTTAAAAGATATATTAAACGCAAAAATGGCCGCTTTATTAGAGCAGCCATTTTAATACATCTTGAATCAATTAATTCGAGATAACAATATTACTGTGCTTTTTTCGCTGCCAAAATTTGCGCTAGTTTATCACTGCCACTTTTTTGGCCGCCAGATTTAATACCAGCCGCTTTTAATTTTGCATCAAGATCAGAGCCACTTTCTTCATTCGCTAACTCTTCTGCCACTTCCAGCTCAGCACTACGCTGCTGCTGTTTCTCTTTAATGCGATCAAGGCTACTAAGCGCTGTTTTTACTTTACTATTTGCCCCCATGTGACGAGTCGAAACCGCAACTTGAGCTTTTTGGACGGATTCCGTCGCCTTCACTTGCTCAATTTGTTGCTCCATACGGCGCACATTATTTTTAGCCTTTGTAATGTTCTCTTTTAGAGATTTCTCAGACCCTAAGAAGCTGTCTAAAATGCTTTGCTCTGTTTCTAAAGTGATTTCTAATTCACCTACTCGATCCGCACATTCAAGAGCCAATGCGTCATCGCCCTTTTCACTTGCGGCAATAGCATGGTTTGTATAAGTTTCGATTTCAGAATTCAGAGAATCTACTTTGCCTTGAGCCAGTTTACGCTTTGCCATTATGCGAGTTAAGCTTTCATCACAGGCTTTTAACTCTTGTTTCGCTTCACGCATTTCTTGATCTAAAATGCGAATCGCTTGAGTATCTACAGCGGCCTCTACGCCTTCATTTGCCGCACCACGTAACGCTGTCCACAATTTTTTTAAGCTCATACCGCTATCTCCACATTCAAATAATCACTGTATAAATCAAGAAACTCCGGCACATTCTCAAAAAGAGTCTCAATTTCTTCTAGTACTACGCTTTCTTTGCTATCAACAGATAGGGCACCGAAAGCCACATAATATTCTTCATCACCAATTTGGTTCATACCTATGGTGGTTAATGGTACAAGTTGATGACTGCGTAAAATCAACTCATTTAATGCGTTTTTGTCATTAACGCTCGCCGCTGAAAACAGAGCGGTTTCAACAATAATTTGTTGACTGCCTGCATATACAAAGACGTCAACACCTTCATCATTTGAGATATTCAGGCATTCACCTTCTGACTCTACAACCCAATTAGATTGAGCTTCAATCAGCGTTAATAAAGTATCTTTGTTCCAAGACATAGTGTTTTCCTTATTTAAAATAACATATGAGCGTGTAACATAAGTCACAAATATAGCACTATAAGTAACTATGTCAAACATATTTTATATACGTTGCCATATAGAATATGGAGAGGTAATATGTGCAACACCTTTTTAGAGACCTTTGTACAAAGTATTAGCAAGCGTAGTAGTCGTGCAAAGGTCTCTTTTAATTACTGCAATTTCTTATCGAATAGTAACACTGTATGGAAGGAAGAATGAACCAAGATCAGAGTATAAAAAATCGACAATCACTCTCTCCCTATAAACTGGCTATTACTCGCTATATAAGATCATCTTTGGCACTTAAAGGGTTAAAGTATGACGACCTCAGCGATGCTCTTAATGAAAAAGGCATATCGATGACGCCGGAAAACTTGCGCAGCAAGACTCATAAAGGCATGTTTTCAGCGGATCTGTTCGCAGCCATTATTGAAGTTCTAGAATTAGAAGAAGATGCCCTACGTGAAATATTAAAGCAGACTCACAATGTTTAAACGTTTTGTTCCCACAGAGATACTCTGGTTTATTGCCATTATATGGGGCGTTTTTTTAATAGATGCCGTACTTTTTGGTATTAATTTAAACTACTTCGGTATTCGGCCAAGAAACATCGGCGGCTTACATGGTATTTTGTTGTCTCCCTTTTTACATGGCGGTCTTTACCACCTAATCTCCAATTCAATAGGCATATTGGTATTAGGCAGCCTGCTTAAAACATCCATTGGACCAAAGAAACTACGGCTTGTTATGTTGTTAGGGGCGATTGGATCAGGGGTTGGAGTCTGGTTATTTGCTTCAAATGGCTTGGTTGTTGGAGCATCTGGAATGGTGTTTGCGTTTCTTGGCTACCTGTTCGCCGACGCATTTTTTAATCCTAGCTTACGTAGTTGGTTATTCGCTATCTTGTCTTTTCTGTCTTATGGTGGCGCCTTATTTTCACTCATCAGTTTCGTGCCTTATATTTCTTGGTCTGCACACTTTTGGGGGTTCATTACGGGCATTCTCTTATCTTACACACTTGGAAGAAAACGCTCGCAATGAATTATTTTGAGACCTTTGCACCAAGTCATGAGCGCTGATAAAACGGGGCAAAAACAGATGAAGAAAAACAGTCGAGGCAAAAAAGGCGGTAAGCAAAGCCTAGTGTTCGAGCACAATCACACATTAAAAGAAGGCAAGAACCTTAATCAAGACGTCACGGCGAAGCCAGAAGAAACTCTAGCAACAGATCTTAAAATAGAAGACTGGGCGACATCACAGGCTTTATTTGAAAAGCAGCTATTGAATCAGCTCTACCCTCATTACCCAAGCACTCGTAAGCTCGCCCAAAGACTCAATGTTTCTCACAATAAGATTGCCATGAAATTAAAAGAACACGACATACTCAAATAGAACTACAATCTATCATTGGACGTTACTCAACTAAGAGAATCAAGATTAGAGAAAAGCCTTAATCGCTAATCTTGATAACGAATAGTGTAATGTCTTTCAACGTCTTTCGTGACTCTTCCCCATTTGGAGTTTTTCACCCTTAACTGATGGCTATCAAAATCAGCTTGGCTTACAAACTCCTCATACACAGTAAGCTTATTAGGATTGTCTGAATCAACTAAAACCTCGAATTTTAAACAGCCCGTTTCTGCTTTTGTTAAACGAATATGGGTCTCTAACTCACTTTTTATTACAGCTAAATCCAAATCAGACACAATAATATGCCCTGTTAAAATAACCTTAGACATTGTCATTTTCCTTGATAGTTGTAAATATTCCTAACTTCTATAAGTAGTTAGGAACGACTCTAGCTCTATTTATAAAAATGAGCCTCACGCTACTCACAAGCTCTAAACCACTTACGGGCTTTAAGCCTGTTCATTCAGAGGCTTTATTAAATCAATACCTTACAATAAAAAATCTATTAATGTATTCTTTAATCTGTGATTTTAAAATTCACCCTACCCAATTTAAACCACATTCAAGAGCAACTATGTTAGATATTTTAATAAAAACCACACCATTTTTTGCTCTGGTGGGTCTCGGCTATTTTTGTAAAGCAAAATCCTTGATTAGTTCAAATAATATTAAGTATCTCACTCAGTTTGTTATGTATCTATCCTTGCCGGCTGTACTATTAAGTAAGCTTTCAATAACTGACTTTGAGACTTTAATCAATTTCCCATTTTTAGCGGCGTATACATTGGCACTTTTAAGTGTCATGTTCTTAGCGGGTTTCATTGGTTATTTGGTGTTTGATCGAAATAAGAAAAACAGCATTATGACAGGGCTCGGTGGTGTTTACGGCAATATTGGTTTCCTTGCTATTCCTGTATTAAGCTCAACCGTCGGAGAGTGGGTCGCTGTTCCTCTAGCAATGATGCTAACTCTGGATCTATTGATATTACTGCCTCTCGCTACTTTTTTATTGCAATTAACCAATAAATCTAACGATCTTCAATTTACTCCTCTTAAGGCATTAAAGCGCTCTCTAATCAGCCCCCTTATTCTATCTATTGTTCTTGGAATACTACTCTCAGTAAGTGAGGTAAAATTACCTAACAGCTTCATTATTAGCCTGCAATGGTTAGGAAGCGCAGCTGGACCATGCGCCATGTTTATCGTTGGTACCGCGCTATACGGACGAAAAGTAAGCCAAAGACCTATCCCAGCATTGTATATGTCCATCATTAAATTGTTGATTATGCCATTTGTGGTCTACCTACTTATGTCCATAATGCAAGTTCATCCTACATGGGTTATGGCCGCAACATTAGGGGCCGCTATGCCGTGCGCGGCCGTATTAGGTGTGATTGCTGAAGAGTACAAAGCAAACCCGCATCAAGCTTCAACCGCGGTCTTATTAACCACGGCATGCTCGGTAGCAACTCTTCCTTTTCTCATTCATTTATTAAATTGAGCTGTTAGCCAACCAGCTTGGCTAATTTTTGTTCCATTTTTCGATAACCAAGAGACTCCATTAAATGATGTCGGGTTACTTTATCTTCCTTAGACAGGTCCGCTAAGGTTAATGCAACTTTTAATACCCTGTGATAAGCCCTAGCAGAGAGCTTTAGCTTCTCTAACGCCTGCTGCATAAAGCGTTTATCTTCTTCCGACAGATCACAAATAGCTTCCAATTGACGGCCTGACAACTGGGCATTTTGACATCCTTGTCTCGACCTTTGTCGCAAAACGGCTTCTTCTACCCTATTTTTAACATCAGCACTCGACTCTCCTTGCTCCTGAGCATTCACCAGAATGTCGGAAGGCAAAGGCGGCACCTCTACGTGCAAATCAATTCTATCGAGAAAAGGTGCGGATAATTTACTCAGGTATTTTTTAGTTGCTTGGGATTGATAGTAATCGTCTTCTCCAGAATAGGCTTCATTACTGGCATTCATCGCTGCAACTAAGAGAAAACGTGCGGGGTAGGTCATTTGGCTACGCGCCCGAGAAAGGTGAATTTCCCCATTTTCTAATGGCTCACGTAATACTTCTAGTACTTTACGATCAAATTCTGGAAGTTCATCAAGGAACAAAACGCCACAATGAGCAAGAGAGATTTCTCCTGGTTTAGGAATAGAACCACCACCAACTAAGGCCGCAGCAGAACTGCTGTGATGGGGAGACCTAAAGGGGCGTTGCTCCCAAAACCAATCCGCTCCCATTTTTCTCCCTGATATAGACTGAATAGAAGCAACCGCTAGAGATTCAGCTTCCGTCATGGATGGCATAATACCCGGTAATCGAGACGCTAACATCGTTTTACCCGTTCCCGGCGGCCCTATGAAAAGTAGGTTATGCCCACCAGCCGCAGCCACTTCTAAAGCACGTCGAGCAAGTGGCTGACCTTTCACATCCACCATATCTTTATAGTCTACTTTTAAGTTTTCTGTTATTAATTTTTGACAAGATGAAAGAGTGGTTAGCCCCAATAAAAAGGCCGTTACTTGAGTTAAATGCTCTGCATATAAATGATCCGCTTCAACCAGTGCAGCTTCCCCTTGATTTGACTCTGGTAAAATCAGTTGCCTTCCTTGCTTCGCACAAGCAACGGCTGACGGTAATAAGCCTGATACAGATCTAATTGACCCAGCTAATGACAATTCACCAATAAATTCGTATTTATCTAAATCAACATCACCTAATTGCCCCGAGGCATACAAAATACTTATGGCAATTGCTAGGTCAAAACGCCCACCTTCTTTTGGCAAATCTGCAGGAGCAAGATTTATGGTAATGCGTTGTGTGGGGTATTCAAATTGACTATTAATAATCGCACTACGGACACGATCTTTTGCTTCTCGTACAGCGGCTTCAGGCAAACCAACAATATTTAATGCGGGCAAGCCACTCGATATATGGGTTTCAACAGTAACTAATGGGGACTCAATACCCACACGGGCACGGCAATACAGTGTCGCTAAACTCATGATCACTCCTTGATCGAATTGTTGTTTAGATTATTTATTCATTTAATCGGACAGTTTATTCAGGGTCTCATAAATACAACTGAACCAAAATCACAATAGATCCGTATTAAAACCTATACTCCCTTAACAGTAAAGACGATAAGAATGCATGAGAAAAATCAATCCTAGAAAGCTTTTTCTAAGTAAATGGACTGCAACCAAGCCAGTAAATAAAGAGAAGCATTTTATTGTTGTCGAGTTAATCGAGAATGATGAAGAGCTACTTACTCACTGTGTTCTTGAAGCTGTCATTAGTAAAAATCAAATAACCACTGAATGGACAAATTTGAAACAAGAAGATCAATGGGTAATGGGGTGGAAATAATCACCCGCCTGCTATTCAAGGCGAGTATCGAATGTGAATAGCCAACCTACTTTCGAGATGCTCAACAAAGAAGACAGGCTTTTCGACCATGCCCTGCGGGTCTTTCAGTGCCTTTCAGAGAGAGCGTCACATTGCGTTACGACTCTTTGAAAGGGATTAACATTTCTGCCGAATCGTGCCTTATTTTACTATTTCTCTGAAAGACTGAGGCTTAGTAGACTTATTCGCCCCTTCCCTAGTTCCTCTTTTAGAATCTTAAAAATCACACGATTTAATCACTTTAATTAAATCGTGCTATAAATTATACTTTTTATAATTCTAAATACGAGACTAAATTATGCATACATTAACGGCAAACGATGCCAAGCGAAATTTTGGTGAATTACTTTTAAGTGCTCAACGTGAGCCTGTCATCATTAGCAAAAACAGTAAAGACACAGTTGTCGTTATGTCGATGAAAGATTTTGAGGAACTTGAGGCAATGAAACTTGATTACCTTAAACACTGCTTTGAGTCTGCCAAAAAAGAGTTAGATAGTGGCTCGACTGTAGATGGTGAAACTTTTTTAAACCATCTCTAAAAGGTTCATTAATCAATATGCCGAATAAATCATTTAAACTGAGCCGTTTGGCTCAAGAACATTTACTTAAAATCAAGCGCTATACCATCGAAAACTATTCAGAAATACAATGGCAAAAGTATAAAACAACGTTAACTTCTGGCTTTCAGAATTTGGCCGAGAATTCAGGGTTAGGGAAAAGCTGCGATGATATTTATCAAAATGGTTTCTATTTCCCAATCGGAAAGCATGTAGCCTATTACATGAAAGAGAAAGATTTCATTCTTATTGTTGCGATCTTAGGACAGTCACAACTACCTCAAAAACACCTTATTTAAAAGTTAAATATGGTATTGGCAGAACAGCAACATGACCACACTCATAAAAGCACGGAACATAAAACCACTCGCATTTTCCTTAAATACCTTTTTAAACAGCTACCTTACAGGTTAAGTTATCAATTCCCTCGTTGCCGGCCACACCCCCTACAAACTCAAAGCCTTCTGACGCGACAGAGGAAACCACTACTTTTTTAATGATTAAAAAATCACTCATAGGTAGAGTGATTCTCTAAGTAATTGAAAGATAATATTTAATTGCATAGGTGGCTTGTATTGCTACCAGATACAGTACATGAGAAGAACATGACGTTCCACGCTTGAAATGCCATTATTCAGGTTCTATTAGTTAGATTACTTATTATTAAATAATAAGAAGTTGATGAACAGATTTTGATATGGTTACAACAATTATTGCCAGCATAGAAAGCCTTAAGTGACGAGAGTTAATCCAAGGTACTATCATTGGCCCTAAATACCCTCCTATTGCTTGCCCGATAGCCATTGTAATTGCTATTGGTATAACAATAACGCCTGCATATAATAAAACCATAACACCAACAAAGTTACTTGTTGCATTGTATATTTTTGCTGTCCCAGTGGACTGTTTTAGGTTATATCCCTTAAATAAGGATAGTGTGACTGACCATAATGTCCCAATACCGGGCCCAAAAAAACCATCATAAAAACCTAGTGAAGTACCAAATGTCCCTGGAAAAAATTTTCTTGGAAACTTAGAGGTAGACTCGTTTTCTAATCGAGCTGGTTTAAAGATTAACAGTAAGAAAATACAAACTAATAATACTGGTACTACATATTTAAGTATATCGTTGGGTGTATTTAATAATAATAGTGACCCTAAAATAGCGCCTACACAGGTAAAAAGCATAGTTTTACCCGTATCTTCAAATGATACTAAACCTCTGCGATAATAACTTATTGCAGCAAAACTGCTTCCAAATAAGGCTTGAAACTTACTAGTTGCTAATGCGGTAGTTGGTGGTAGACCAACTCCTAATAGAATAGGTAAGGCTACTAACCCACCACCGCCCGCAATTGAGTCAACAATACCTGCAACAAGGCCACCTGCAAACACCATCATTAAGATTTCGAATGTTAAATAATCTGCCATGAAATATTCTTTGTCCTAAGTGAAGAAATAATTAGTTTTAAAGATTAAAGAAGGCCGAACACGAGCCAGTAAGTAAACTCTCTTCTGGGTGACGGTAAAGAGAATAAAAAATATTCAACAAAATTATTTTATAAATAAGTCATATTAAATCCAAAAAAATTTAGCACTTTATTAAAATAACGTTATTAATAGATAATGGAGTGGCGATAATCACCACCCCATTACCCTTGTGTTAAACGAGTATTTAAGGGTTGAGGATAAATGTAGTATCGATACTTTCATCAGATAAAAACGCAGACATCAATTCTTGAGTGGATGCTGGGCTTTTTTCTGGGATAAAGTCTTCTACAGAGAAAAGTGTATCAATTGAAACATTATAAAAATCCACACCAGCTAATAAAGAAGCCAGCCTTTTACCATCGAGAAGCTCACTTTGGTACATCTCACGGCTTTTCTTAAGGAATTTTTCTAACTCTGATTTTGATGGCTTGTCTAGCGCGACTTCTTGAATAACTTGATTCACAGAATCTATTACATATTGAGATTTATCTGGATCGGCTGAAAAATCAATTCTCAAAACATAGGATTCAGCAACCGAAAGGTCACCATCAACAGCCGCACTTATAGAATACACTAAGCCTTTCTCTTCTCGAATTTGTTCAAAAAGTGCTTTATTAATGCGCTCTTTTATCCATGCCGTATCGGGATGAAAGCCATCACCGAATGTTGTTTTCGGAACCGTTTTTATTATAGTGACGCGAGTTGCTTTATTTCCTGAACCTTTCCCTTCTACGACAATGGATTCGGAAGCGATGGGGCTTGGTCTAGGAGTTGATCTTTTGGCTTCAGTCTTTGGAATATTCGCCACATAATCAACCAGTAATGTTTCAAGATAATCAATTGAAACACCACCAACTATGGTTAATACATAATTTTGTGAACCTTGAAAGTAATCTTGATAAATGTCTGACATGCTATTTGCATCGATTTGTAACACTTCTTCTTGGGTCATACGACGCAATGCTGGGTCATTATTAGTCATAATGGCTTCGGCTTGAAGCGAAAAATCATTAGTAGGACTAAGCGCCATCTGTTCTAATTGGTCTAAATTCAGCTTTTGAATATAGGTAAACATTTTAGGGTCAACATTTACTTCCGTCACCGCGATATGCATTAACCGTAAAATCTTATCGACACTCTCTATTGAAGAGTTCATTTCCAGTTCACGAGCATTAAAAGTAAAGTGAGCTTTTAATCCGACATCTGCCTTGGAAAACCATTCTTCTAATTCTGGACCTGTCATATCTCTAAGACCACTGGCCCCCATAACAGAGATGGCTAAACGTGCAGCTAATGCCTCTTTTTCAGGCATTTCATTTAATCCACCTAACCCGACAAGGTGCATAAACACATTATCTTCACTTGAGCTAGAATCATAAAATCGAACCACCATGTCATTACTTAATTGATATTCCACAACACCACTAGACAATGTCTTTTTGCTTACAATATGCCCAGCCTCTTTAGACAATGGCCATTCTTGATCATCCAGCACTGACACATTTGGAACAATATGATCCGTATTATGCTTAAAGTAATTTAATAGTGTCTCATGTGTTGGAATGGGCTGGCCTGTCTTATGAGCTAATGTGGTTTGGAAAGGTAGGTTAAGATATTCAACAGCAGTTTGTTTTATGTCACTCAAGCTCGCTTCTGAATGAGATGTTTTAATTAAACGCAAATAATCCTTTTGATCTAACATGAGTTCGTCATATAAAACATGGTTAGATGCAATAAAGGAAAGGTAGAGAGGATCATCAAAGTTCTCTGTTATTTCAGACTCCCTTTCTTCACGCCATTGTTGCCATTCTTTTTCTAAAAGGCCGTATTTTGTCATACGTGCAATTTCTTCCGTTAGAATAATAACAGCTTGAGAGATACCGTCGTAATTCGTCACAGCGGTAAAACTCAACGTAACACGCCCTAGATTGTCTTGTTTGAAACGTGCCTTAATACCTTCTACATTACCTTGCGTGTCTAACAATCTGTGTTTAAAGCGATCATTGAAGGTGTCTAAAATAGCAACGAGTTGATTGGTTTTTATCTCATCTTCATTAGATAAATAAGGAGAAGTGTTAAAAGTATGGGAACGTGTTAAAACATATTTCCCTATATTTTCATCAGAATAAATCTCAACACTTTTGTTGTCTGCTGCAGGCAATGGATAAGTATTATTGCTGTCATCATTTGATGGCTTCCACATACCAAATGCAGCTTCGATACTTTCTTTTATTGCTTTTGGGTCCATATTTCCAGTGACAACAAGAGTGGCATTATCTGCACGATAATGGCGCTCATAATACTGCTTGAGAGATTCTGCTGTTGCACTATTGATACTTTCATAAGAGCCAATAGGAAAACGTTCAGCATAGCGACTGTCTTGAATACTTGAATGAAATATTTGAGATGCAACGGATTTATGCTCTGTATCAATTAAGCGCCACTCTTCAATAATAATCGGCTTTTCTTTTTCAACTTCCCTTTCGTCAAAGTGACTGTTAATTGCAAAGTGTGATAACAAATCTAAGGCTATCTGAGTTTTTTCAGCCTCATTGTCTTCTATATACAAGTGGTAGTCTGTATGGGAGAAATATGTGAAGGCATTAGCATGTTTGCCGAGGCTAAGATCCAGTTTTTCAAGCTGTTCATGAATAGGATTAGTCCCATTTGGTGTCGTTTGGTTAAACGCCATGTGCTCTACAAAATGTGCATAACCAAGCTGTTGATCTTCTTCTTGTAAGCTACCACTTTTAATAATCAGCTTAAAAGCCGTATCACTCTCATTATTTTCCCATAAAATGACATCCAAACCATTATCCAAAGTAAAGGTTGCTAAATCCCCCTTTGAACTAAGGTTTTTACTAGAGATGTTAGAGGAATCAACACAAGCGGTTGTAAAAATGAGTGAAAAAACAACACTGCACCATTTTAGATAGCTGCAGCGCCTTAAATAGGAAGCACAGCCATTATTTGACAACTTATAATAATAAAGATGAGACAGGGATAACGGCAATAACAGAAGCGAGAGTGCATTCACAATTGAATCCTTTCATGTAGTTTAATAGATAGCCCTTCATGGGCATTTAGATTATACCGTCAAGCTAAAACAAGAAACAATAGTTTATTCTTGCTCCATTTTTTTAATTTTCTCTTCTAACTCATTTAATCTTTCTCGATATTTAGCGAGCATGGCGGCCTGTATTTCAAACTCTTCACGAGTCACTAGATCCATCTTAGTTAAGGTAGACTTCGCAATTTCCTGCAATTGCAATTGAATTTCTTCAGCTGGAAGCTTGCCAAGTTGGGTCGCCGCTTGTTCCAATCCAGATCCAAACTGTTTAATAAATTGATCGATCATTTGTGAATCACCTGTATATAAATATTTCCCAAATAGTAGCACAAGCCAAAGCATGAATAATGCTTAATTACACCTATTAAAAGTAATTCCTTACTCTTTTTTTAAATCAAAAACCGAATGCACCAAAAAAGAACACCGACCACTTTTTACTCCCCATGATACCGCACAAAAAAAGAGCATTAGAAAAAAAACACGCTTAAAAAAGAATCAAAAAACTCCCTTTCCCTCGCCACTGCTGGTTTTCAAGTTATTGGCACAGTACTTGAATACTAAGTCCATAGAGAAATAACAACTATGACTGAAAACAGACTTTTAGGGAGACTGTGGGTATGAAGCTTATAACAGCAATCATCAAACCATTTAAATTGGATGATGTAAGAGAAGCACTATCAGAAATTGGTGTGCAAGGCATAACCGTAACGGAAGTAAAAGGTTTTGGTCGCCAAAAAGGGCATACAGAACTTTATCGTGGTGCCGAGTACGTTGTCGATTTTTTACCTAAAGTAAAAATCGAATTGGCTATTTCTGATGATATGACAGACCAAGTTGTTGAAGCAATTACCAACTCGGCTAACACAGGCAAAATTGGTGACGGTAAGATCTTTATCGTAAATCTTGAACAAGCGGTTCGTATTCGTACCGGAGAAACAGGTGAAGATGCCGTTTAATTACGGTCTCCATTTTATTAGCCTTTAGGGGGGCGAAACATGCAAGATCAAATATTTCATTTACAATATGCCATGGATACATTCTATTTCTTGGTGTGTGGTGCATTAGTTATGTGGATGGCAGCAGGGTTTGCCATGCTAGAAGCCGGTTTAGTACGCGGTAAAAATACAACAGAAATTCTAACCAAAAACGTTGCCTTGTTTGCAATTTCTTGCATCATGTACCTCGTTTGCGGTTATGCCATTATGTATGGTGGCACTTGGTTCTTATCTGGTATTCAAGAAGTAGACGTAAACTCTACTTTAGGTGATTTCGCTGGCCGTGAAGACGGTTTTGAAGGCGGATCGATTTACTCAGGCGCTTCTGACTTCTTCTTCCAAGTTGTCTTTGTTGCTACAGCTATGTCCATTGTATCTGGTGCTGTTGCTGAACGTATGAAACTTTGGTCATTCTTGATCTTTGCGGTTGCTATGACTGCGGTTATCTATCCTCTAGAAGGTTCTTGGACTTGGGGCGGTAACGACGTTTTCGGTATGTACAACCTTGGCGATATGGGATTCTCTGATTTCGCGGGTTCTGGTATCGTTCATATGGCTGGTGCTGCTGCTGCACTTGCAGGTGTTTTACTTCTTGGCGCTCGTAAAGGTAAATACGGTTCAAATGGTGAAGTACGCGCTATTCCTGGTGCAAACCTACCTCTTGCAACGCTGGGTACATTCATCCTTTGGATGGGTTGGTTCGGTTTCAATGGTGGTTCGGTTCTAAAACTGGGTGATATTGCCAGTGCAAACTCCGTAGCTATGGTGTTCCTAAATACGAACACAGCAGCTGCTGGTGGTGCAATTGCAGCATTAGTAGTAGGCCGTATTTTATTCAATAAAGCGGATTTAACTATGCTATTGAATGGTGCCCTTGCAGGTCTTGTTGCTATCACGGCAGAACCTTCTACACCAACTGCTTTCGGTGCAACTATCATTGGTGCTATTGGTGGTATTATCGTTGTATTCTCTATCTTGACTCTAGATAAGCTAAAAATTGATGATCCAGTAGGTGCTATCTCAGTACACGGTGTGGTTGGTCTTTGGGGTCTATTAGCTGTACCTTTCACAAATGACGGTGCAACATTCGGAGGACAAATTGCAGGCGCTCTAACCATCTTCGTTTGGGTCTTCCTAGCAAGTTTAGTCGTATGGTCTGTAATTAAAGCTATTATGGGTCTACGTGTTTCTGAAGAAGAAGAGTACGAAGGTGTTGACCTTTCTGAGTGCGGTATGGAAGCATACCCAGAGTTTGGTAAAAAGTAATCGTTAACAAGATCCAAACAACTCAAAGTTAAAATAAAATCCCCCTCTCTTTATCAAGATTGGGGGATTTTTTATGGAACCATGATCGCTGTTCTATCCTCTATCCCTAGTAATCATGTATGCTGTCATGAAAAATTGAAGCCTCTAAATTGTTTCCAGAAATATCATTATTCTTATGTTAGCAAGCAATAACTGGATAACTTCCAACTCAAACACTGGGCATTCAAACACTAGGCATTCAAACAAGAAACATTTAAACAATAGGTACTAAAGTACTAACTCGTTAATTAACAGGACTTTTTATGTTAGAAGATCTGCATCTAAAAATTCGAAACATCACAGTAGAGGATTACCCTCAATTAAAAGAGTTAATGGATAAAGTTTATGACGACATTGGAGGGGCTTGGCCACTTCATACTATTGAAAAGCTAATAAAAGACTTTCCTGAAGGCCAAATCTGCCTAATTGACCACGACCAAATTGTGGGTGTTGCTCTATCCGTTCAAGTTGATTATCAACGCTTTAGTAACCCTCATACCTACGATGATTTAACAGATCAAAAAGAAAACATAATCAACGATGTAAATGGCGACACCATCTATGGATTAGATATGCTTATTGCCCCCGAATATCGAGGCTATCGTTTGGGCAGACGTCTCTATGAAGCACGTAAAGAATTATGCCGTCAGCACAATTTGCGAGCCATATTGGCAGGCGGACGTATTCCAAGTTATTACTCCCATTCAGAGAACATGTCACCTGTTGAATATCTGGAAGCAGTGAGAGAGAGAAAGCTCTACGACCCTATTTTGAGTTTTCAATTATCCAATGATTTTCAAGTCACTCGACTGCTTAAGCAATACCTTCCTGAAGATGAAAAATCACAAGGCTACGCCACATTATTAGAATGGAAAAACATCTTTTTTGAGCCTGAAACAACGGTTATCGAATCCCGTAAAACCTTAGTACGGGCTGGTGCGATTCAATGGCAAATGCGTGAAGTCAGCAGTGTTGAAGAATTACTAACCCAAGTTGAATATTTCGTTGATGCCGTTTCCGATTACA
Organism: uncultured Marinomonas sp.; assembly: GCA_947493575.1. Classification (GTDB taxonomy): domain Bacteria; phylum Pseudomonadota; class Gammaproteobacteria; order Pseudomonadales; family Marinomonadaceae; genus Marinomonas. The sequence continues at coordinate 27,872 of CANLRQ010000021.1, read as the reverse complement.
AAAGTGATTTCGCCATTTTTCCTGAATTTTTTAATGCTCCTCTTATGGGACTCAGCCCTGATCAAAAAAACCAAACAGAAGCCATACGTTTTTTAGCCAGCTTTACTGAGCGCTTTAAAACAGAAATGTCGACCCTAGCAGTCAGCTATAACATTAATGTGATTACAGGTTCCATGCCATTGCTGGAAGATGAAGTCATGTATAACGTTAGCTACTTATGCCGTCGAGATGGCACAATTGAAGAACAACGTAAAATCCATATTACTCCCCATGAACGCAAAGATTGGATCATCGAAGGGGGTAATGAGCTAAAAGTATTTGATACAGATGCAGGTCGAGTTGGTATTCTCATTTGTTATGATGTGGAATTCCCTGAGCTCGGTCGCTTACTTGCAGAACAAGATATGGACATACTTTTTGTGCCATTCTGGACAGATACCAAAAATGGTTACCTGCGCGTTCGCCACTGCGCTCAAGCTAGAGCCATTGAAAACGAATGTTATGTGGTTATCTGCGGCAGTTGCGGCAATTTGCCTCAAGTGGAAAACTTAGACATTCAATATGCTCAGAGTGCCGTGTTTTCTCCTTCTGATTTTGCTTATCCTCATGATGCGGTGATGGCTGAAACAACCCCAAACACCGAGATGATCATGTTTTCGGACCTTGATTTGGATAAACTAAAGCTCACTCGCAGTGAAGGCTCAGTAAATAATTTAAAAGACCGTCGCAAAGATCTTTACTCTATTATTTACGCTTAAAAACAGTCCTTTTTGGAAGGTATTCATAAATATCCTTCTAAAAAGGCCGCTAATAATAAGCGCCTACTAAAACACACTAAAAGAGAAAACAATGGCAAAGGCAAAAGTTGCGTTCGTTTGTAACGAATGTGGTGCGGATTACTCAAAGTGGCAAGGCCAATGCAATGCTTGTGGCGCATGGAATTCACTGTCTGAATTTAAAGTAAGCAATAGTAAAACATCCGCCCGTGTTGCTGTATCTCAAGATAGCAAATACACAGGTTACTCGGGTGCAAAAACAGGTTTACAAAACCTCTCAGACATAGATTTAGCGGATGTTCCAAGATTCAGCTCTGGGGCAGGCGAGTTTGATAGAGTGTTAGGTGGAGGCTTAGTTCCTGGAGGAGTTGTACTCATAGGCGGCAGCCCCGGAGCAGGAAAAAGTACCTTGTTATTGCAAACCATGTGCCTTTTAGCTCAACAGCAAAGTGCCCTCTATGTCACTGGAGAAGAGTCCTTACAACAAGTGGCCATGAGAGCGCAAAGACTGGGCTTGCCCACTCAAAACCTTAAAATGTTGTCCGAAACTAACATCGAACGCATTCTTGATGTTGCACAAGAAAATAAGCCAAAAATCGTGGTCATTGACTCCATTCAAGTCATGCATCTTGATGGCGTGGAATCCGCTCCCGGTAGCGTCTCTCAGGTTCGTGAAAGCGCAGCCGTGCTAACCCGCTTTGCAAAACAAACCCAAACTGCCATATTGCTCGTTGGCCATGTAACCAAAGATGGAACCCTAGCAGGCCCAAAAGTATTAGAGCATATGGTGGATTGTTCGGTATTACTTGAAGGCTCTGAGGACTCTCGCTTTCGAACGCTTCGAGGAATGAAAAACCGTTTTGGAGCAGTCAATGAGCTAGGGGTATTTGCTATGCTTGAAAACGGCCTCAAGGAAGTGAAAAATCCCAGCTCTATTTTCCTTAACCGTAACAAACACCCAGCTGCTGGTAGCTTAGTTATGGTGGTGTGGGAAGGCACACGCCCTCTTTTGGTTGAACTACAAGCACTCGTTGATGACTCAGCTTTTAGTAACCCTAAACGTGTCACAGTTGGTTTTGATCAAAATCGTTTAGCCATGTTATTGGCCGTCTTACACAAGCATGGTGGGTTACTCACTTCGGATCAGGATGTGTATTTAAACGTTGTCGGTGGCGTTAAGGTATTAGAAACCAGTGGTGATTTAGCGGCTATTTCAGCGGTTGTTTCCAGCTTTAGAGATAGGGTGTTATCCGACAAATTAGTGGTTTTGGGGGAAGTGGGACTCTCTGGAGAAATTCGCCCTGTGCCTTCAGGGCAAGAGCGTATAAGCGAAGCAGCAAAGCATGGTTTTACCAAAGCAGTCGTTCCAAAAGGCAATGTGCCCAAAAAGCCCATTGAAGGCATGACGGTTGTTGGTGTAGATCGTTTATCTCAAGCATTAGATGCCATTTTTGAGAATTAAATATGCCCTGTCCTATAAAACTCGTTCACTTATTGAGCGGGTTTTATTTTCTTAAAAATTTCTATCAGCCCTTGATGGATTATTCGATATCATCAAATAGATCTTTTATTCCCTCTTCCGTCATTCCATAAGGTAGATTTTTTTTACTATCTAATGTTTCTAATTTGTCCTGCCTAGCCTTTAAAAGTCGCTGCCAGCGCTGTTTGCAAGTTTGTAATACTTTTCTTTTTTCAACTTCTGATAGAGAAAACCATTGAAAGCGCTCTTCTCGACTGCGTAAGCAACCTTTACAGAAACCCTTGGCACTGTTTTGACAAATACCTCGGCAAGGACTTTCAACTTGAAATAATTCAATTTGTTCCACATCCTTCCCCTCAAGTACTATTGTTGATAATTGAGTTTAAAACGTAACCAAATTAAAATCATACATTTCTTCTGGGGATAAAAAATACACTCTTTCAGGTGGCGCCGCAGTTAAGGAAAACCAATAAAAGCGTTCTGGAATACCCATTTCAAGATAAAAGTTAACATACGTTGCATGTATTGGGTCTGATAAATTTAGCTCCTGAGGGTCAATCCCTGTAGTATCAAACCAAGAATGCACTCCAACTCCAGCTCCAGATTCAATCACTCTCTCGACTCCCCCAAGAAATAAATCTACCCCTCCTGAAACTACAAAGCCTGTTTTTACTATCATTGTGTCTAATTCTAAACGTCGAATGAGCCTAGCCGTTTTCACCGTTTCTTGCTGATCCAAAGAACCTCTGATATCGACCAATGCCAAGGTTGAAACATTTGGGTACTGTTGAATCATCTCCTTCAATTCATGGCTTGAATGAGTACTTAACACACCGGATAAATAAGCCACATCATCTTGAATAATAAAAGACAGCCCATCATGAGCAGGTTTAATGCTTGGTAGATTAATATACGGATCCTTCACATTAAATATTTGTGTGGTAACAGAAAAAGCATTTACTGGCTCATCTCTATGTGAAGATGCTTTTTGATGGCTGCATGCAGAAACTAACGAAATCATGACTCCCCATAAAACAAGAGAAGCTATACGTGGAAAACGTAACAACATCATTCAAGACTCTCTTTTAATAAATTAAACCAACTGAATAAAAATAGCGCTATTTCAGATAAAAGGAAGCAATTCGCCTCAAAAAGTGCATTTTTTTATGAAAGCATTCTGAGACCTTTGCACGAAGTCATGAGCGATGATAAAACGAGACAAAAACAGACGTAAAAGCGAATTTTATGAGTTTTAAATGCGCATATTTGAGTCTGTTTTTAACAAAGTATTAGCAAGCGCAGCAGTCGTGCAAGGTCTCATTCTATATTAAAACCGTACAAAACAAGATATAGAAAATATTCATATCAAGCATACTTAATAAGAAATTCATATCTTAATTAAAGAGATATAAAATAAAGTTATTCATAACTACTGTTATTCTCATGGAGAGTTTAATGAAAAGCCCTGCTAAAAACTCGATATTAATTGGCACTATTTTAGCCACATCTCTTTTATTGAGCGCTTGCTCTGGTGAAGACGTTGTTGAAGAAGCTAAACCAGATATCATTCGTCCCGTAAAGTTGTTTACCATTAACACAGAAAACACTGTGGATATTCGCCGTTTCCCCGGCGAACTTAAAGCCAGTCAAGAAGCAGATTTAGCTTTTCGAGTGGGAGGACAATTAACAGCGCTAAATGCCATAGCAGGTAAACAGGTAGAAAAAGGAGAACTCCTTGCTCAGCTTGATCCAAAAGATTTCCAACTAAAAGTCGATTTAGCCGAAGCAAATTACCGTTTAGCAAAAGCGACCTTTAATAGAGTTGAAGCAGTATATAAACAAAATGCGACAACGTTAGCGCAATTCGACGAAGCAAAAGCCAGTTTAGATCAAGCTGAAAACGCTTTAACTCAAGCTAAAAATCAACTGTCTTATACTAAGTTGACCGCCCCTTTTGATGGAGTTATTTCTACCGTTTCAACGGAAAACTTTCAATATGTCAATGCAACCCGAGCCTTGATTCATATACAGAATATCAATCAATTAGACGTTGTTTTCCAAGTCCCTGAAAAACTTATCATCAATATTCAAAGTCACGAAGCGGCCTATCAACCAAATGTGGTCATTGATGCAGCACCAACAAATACATTAAAAGGCCAGTATAAGAAACACAATACAACGCCAGATAATACAACCAAAGCCTATGATGTGACCTTAAGTCTACAAGAAAATAATGATAAGGATCTTACTCTACTGCCCGGAATGACTGCCAGTATTGATATTAACATCAGTGAGCTTTTAGGCGTTGAGAAAAACATTTTAGTTCCTGTGGAAGCGGTTTTAGAAACTCATAATCAAACAGGTCAATCTGAACGCTCAGTTTGGGTCTTTAATGAAGAAACCAACCGAGTAGAAAGTCGCTTAATTGAAGTTGGTACCTTACAAGCAAATACAATTGAAGTCATCGAAGGTTTAGCCGATGGAGAGCGCATTGTATCTGCTGGTGTTCATAGCCTAAATAAAGATATTCCCGTTCGCCCTTGGACTAGAGAGAGAGGCATCTAAGTGAATATTGCAACGTATTTTATTGAACGCAAAGTCACAAGCTGGATGATCACTCTCATTCTGCTTATTGGCGGCGCTATTGCATTTACTAATCTTGGTCAGCTCGAAGACCCTGAATTCACCATTAAAGATGCTCTAATTATCACCAATTATCCAGGTGCATCACCAGAACAAGTAGAGGAAGAAGTTACCTACAAAATAGAAACGGAACTGCAAAACTTAACTTATGTGGATAAAATCAAATCCACCACCAAAGCAGGCTACTCTTTAATACAATTAACGATTAAAGACACCTATCGTAAAGAACAACTCAAACAAATTTGGGATGAAGTACGTAAAAAAGTACAAGATATCACTCCGACTTTCCCAACAGGCGTACAGTCACCCATTGTTGTCGATGATTTTGGTGATGTTTATGGGGTTATGCTTGCTGTTCATGGAGAAGGCTACCCATATAAAGACCTAAAAAACTACGTTGATTATGTTAAACGAGAATTGGTTTTAATTGATGGCGTTAGTCGTGTATCTGTAGCAGGAGAACAATCTGAGCAAGTAACCATTGAGATTTCACGCTCGAAACTTGCAAATATGGGGATCTCACCAGATCAATTAAAAAACCTTTTATCTACTCAAAATAATGTATCTAATGCTGGCCGTGTGGTCGTAGGAAGCGAATACATTCGTATTAGCCCTACTGGGGAATTTAAAGACATTTCTGAATTAGAAAACCTTATAGTTGGCACACCTATTTCAGGAAATCTTATTCGTCTTAGCGATATTGCTACGATTAAAAGAGAGTATAGAGATCCTCAAACTCATTTAATTAATTACAATGGCAAAAGCTCATTACTACTGGGTGTATCTTTCTCTTCTGGGGTAAACGTAGTTAACATAGGTAAATCGTTAGAAAAGCGAATCGATGAACTGCAATATCAGCAACCCATAGGCATGAGTATGGATCCGGTTTACTTCCAATCAAAAGAAGTAAACAGTTCGGTTTCTAATTTCTTATTTAATCTATTTGCTGCGGTCGGTATCGTTGCCCTCGTTTTACTTGTCTTTATGGGCATTAAATCAGGTATCCTAATTGGATTGATATTACTACTTACTATCCTTGGCACCTTTATTGTCATGGATTATTTCGCCATCAATCTTCAACGTATTTCCCTTGGTGGATTAATCATTGCCTTAGGGATGCTGGTAGATAATGCCATTGTGGTCACCGAAGGCGTGTTAATAGGCTTACAAAGAGGGTTAAGCAAACGTGAAGCGGCCGGTGCTGTTGTAAAACAAACAAAATGGCCCTTACTTGGCGCTACCATCATTGCCATTACTGCCTTTGCTCCTATCGGGCTATCCCCTGATGCTGTGGGTGAATTTGTCGGCTCATTGTTTTACGTTCTGCTTATTTCTCTCTTACTTAGCTGGATTACAGCGATTACACTCACACCGTTTTTCTGTGACCTGTTCTTTAAAGAGACAATCAAGAATGAAGGTGATCAACAAGAGATCAAAGATCCTTACTCTGGATTCTTATTCATTGGCTATAAATGGTTGCTTGATAAAGCCATGCGTTTTCGCTGGGTGACAGTAGTTCTTCTTATAGGAACACTATTCACTGCCGGTTGGGCATTCCAGTTTGTGAAACAAGCTTTCTTCCCTCCTTCTACTACGCCAATGGTGTATATGGATATTCGTCTTCCAGAAGGCAGTTACATTAATGCAACCTATGACACAGTAAAAGAAATTGAGAAAGAGATATTAGGTGATGAACGTATTGAGTTTGTTACTTCAACTACAGGTCAAGGTGCTCCAAGATTCATGCTGACTTATAGTAGCAAGCAAGAGAACTCAAGTTATGCACAATTTATTATTCGTGCAGTAAACTCTGATGTTATTCCGAGCCTAATAGAAAGCCTATATTTTAAAATGCAGGAAAACTTCCCTGATCTTGAAGTAAAACTGCAACGCCTCCAATTAGGCCCCGCTGGTGGTGCAAAAATTGAAGCGCGTATTAGCGGTCCAAATCCAGATGTATTACGTCAATATAGCGAGCAAATCAAAGAGATTTATCGTAATGATGGTGGCTTAGAAAACATTAAAGATGATTGGCTTGAACGAGTTAAAGTACTTCGCCCAATTCTTGATGATGCTCAAGCACGTCGTTTAGGAATCAGTAAAACCGACTTAGATAATGTGCTACTAACGAACTTTACAGGATCTCAAATTGGAATGTATCGCTCGGGTACAGATCTGTTACCAATCATTCAAACTGTGCCAGAAAATGAGCGCCGCTCTATCGATCAGATTCGTGATTTACAAATTTATAGCGCCTCATCAGGCTCTTATGTATCACTTTCAAGTGTTGTATCTGGCTTTGAAGTTGTCTGGGAAGACCCTATCATTGAACGCTTAGATAGAAAACGTACTATTACAGTTATGTCTGACCCAAAAATTCTAGATGATGAAACGGCCATGGCTGTATTCGGTCGCGTCCGTGCTCCAATTGAAGCACTTGAGTTACCTCAAGGATATACTCTTGAGTGGGGTGGTGAATTTGAAAGCAGTAATGATGCACAAGCAAACATATTCAAAGCATTGCCTATGGGTTATTTGTTTATGTTTATCATTTCCATACTGCTTTTTAACTCTATTCGCGTTCCTTTAGTTATTTGGTTTTGCGTTCCCTTAGCTCTAATTGGTGTGTCCTTTGGTCTACTGGCAATGAACACGGCCTTTGGCTTTATGTCTTTATTAGGCTTTTTAAGTCTATCTGGGATGATTGTGAAAAACGGTATTGTACTGACTGATCAGATTAACGTTGAAATTGGTAATGGTACTGAAACTTATCAAGCGGTATTCAATTCAGCTGTCAGTCGTGTAAGACCTGTTTGTATGGCAGCCATTACAACAATATTGGGCATGGTACCACTGTTGTCCGATGCCTTTTTTGAAGGTATGGCTGTGGTTATTTCGTTCGGTCTTGGATTCGCAACCATTTTGACACTGATTGCAGTTCCTGTATTTTATTCTCTACTATTTAGAGTGAAGTATCGCTCCCAGAAAGACTTTTCACAATAAGATAGTTTTAAAGCAACACCCCCTAACTCCACTAAGTTTGGGGATGTTGCTTTAAGTGACTATTAATAGAGAAAGCAACAAGAGCTATATCGAGACAAGCAACAGGCTCTATCTCATTTATGCCGTTGTTTCTTAATAATTTATTTAATCGAGGGATTCATGCGTTTAGAAGAAATTTCAAAACTGGATATCAAATTACTGGTCGCATTTATCACTATAATGGAAGAAGGCAGTGTCTCAAGAGCTGCTGAACGTTTAAATTTAACGCAACCTGCGTTAAGTAAAAGTCTACAAAGATTACGTGAATTATTTAATGATTCTTTATTTACTCGTCAAGCCTATGGGCTTAGCCCCACAGCAAGAGCTAATGAGCTTCACGAACAAATTCGCCCTATCTTAAGCTCTTTGACTTCATTAATGGCCCCAACGTCTTTAGACCTTGAAGGACTCAACAGACGCTTTAGAGTCGCCGCTAGTGAGAGTGAGTTAGAAAGTTTTATTGAGCCCTTAATCGAGCATACTCATCAAGAAGCACCCAACATAAAAATGTCACTAAGCTCATGGAACAATAACAGTATTGATGATTTACTCAATGGAGCAATTGATATTGGCATCAGTCCACTAGCAACCACGCCCGCCCATATCCGCAGCAAACTCGTTGGCTTCACTGAAGGGTGCATTGTATTAAATAAAAATCATCCTTTATTCGAACAGGATCAATTATCTCTCAATGAGTTAACTAGCCATAAATTTGTCACTCTTTTAAAACACAACAACAGCAATTACTATTTTTATAGTAATTTACAGAAACTTCAACAGCAGGGGTACGATTTAGAACCAACAATTGAAACAGAAAGTTTAATGGTCGCTATGAAAGCGGTTAAAAGAGGGATGGCCTTTATTGCCTCACGTTCTATTGGTGAATTATTTCAAGAAGTCATGTGTGAAAAAAGCCAGTTCTCTCCTGTCAAAATACTCCCCTTTCCTAAAGAAATCTCCGAGTTAAACTCTTATAAGGGAAAGCACCCAATTCAAATGTGCTGGCATGAAAGAGACAATAACGATTTAGCACATCGTTGGTTTAGAGAAAAAATAATTTCTTTAATGCGAGAAGCGCCTTGGATGACCGCTCCTTAATGTAGTGGCTACAGGAGAGACCTTTGCACGACTATTACGCTTGTTAAAAGCTCTCGGGAGAGTATAAAAGATTACCGATATTCCCCATACTCATGGAATTAACTGTCTCACTAAGATTCAGATGATATCGCTGCTAACTTCACTTTTGCTTCTTCCAAGGAACCAATCCACTGAAAACGTGGGATCTCTTCACCACCTATAACGACCGTTTCTTTAAACATGTTAAGTGGGCGAACCCATAAACCACATTCACCATACAAAGCCTGATAAACAACTAACTCTTCCATCGTTTCACTGTGTCGAGCAACGTTTTCGACTAAATATTCCATACCTTTAAAGTGACGATATAAACCCGGTTTAAGTGTCCTCATAATGCTCTTCTTTTGTATTTTTGACTTAATTAAGCATTATTCAGAATATTTTGTCGCAAATTTGAAAGTTTACATCTACTCTCATTATCAATATTCCTGAATAATACACCATCTAAGTTATTGGTATTAAGTGGCATACTGCTAGCGTAAATTAAGTATATGCCGAATTATTTAAAACACATACAAGAATAAGCCATAACTCTTCATATGGAGACTTATCATGTATTTAGTGAGACCTGTTGATTTTTCCGATTTACCAGCATTAGAACGACTTGCTCAACAAGCTGGTATAGGCTTTACCAACTTTCCTGCAAATCGTGATCGCTTGAATGATCGCATAGCTTCAACCAAGAGATCAATGCAATCATCTGTCAGCCAGCCAGGAGATGAATCTTATAGCTTTGTTCTGATTGATACCAGTAGAGACTCCATTGTTGGTGTTTGCGGGTTAGAAGCCATGGTGGGGGCAGACACTCCTTTTTACAGTTATCGTATTGACGAAGTGGTTCATGCGTCTCCGCAGATGCAAATTCATAATCGCATTTCTGCACTTTTTCTATGCCATGACTACAATGGAACCAGTCGTATGATGGCTTTGGTTGTTGATCGTGCACATCAAAATCACATTGCGATGTCATTACTTTCAAGAGCAAGGTTACTTTTTATTGCACGCCATAAAGAACGCTTTACAAAAAGATTGTTTGTTGAATTACGGGGTGAAAGTGATCGCCATGGAATCTCTCCTTTTTGGGACTCTTTAGGGAAGCACTTTTTTTCAATGGACTTTCAAAAAGCCGACTATTTATCGGGTGTCAGCAATAAAAATTTTATAGCTGATTTAATGCCGAGGTATCCAATTTACGTTCCTACTCTGCCAAAAGAAGCGCAAGATGCTATTGGTGTTGTTCATGAAGAATCAGATAAAAGTGCTGAAATACTGTTAGAAGAAGGTTTTCAATTCCGTAATTACGTGGATATTTTTGATGCTGGGCCCACTGTTGAATCACGCTTACATGACATACACACAGTAGCAAACAGTAAACTGGGTCAAGCCTCTGTGGAAGACGATCTAAGCAGTGCTCCAATGCACCTAATTGCCACCGGTGAGTTAGGCGATTTTCGAGCAACAGCAGCTCCCGCATACGATAGCCATGCAGGCATAACCATTGAAACAGCTACCCAGCAAAGACTAAAAATACTTGAAGGTGACAAAATACAATGGATACCACTATAGCTTACATTCACTAGTTTATGATCCATTGCACCTTTTTACTGATTAAAGAGATATTGATTAAAGAGATACCTGATTATGATGATTATCCGCCCTATACAAGAACATGAAATTGAGCAGCTGTATAAATTAGCAGAAAAAACCGGAGTAGGGTTTACCTCCTTAATACCAAACCATGAGATTCTTGAGCAAAAAATCCAAGCTTCTGTACAGGCATTTGAACAAGCAGATCTAAAAGAGCCCACCAATGAAAGTTACTTATTCGTTATGGAAGACACAGAAACAGGAGAACTTGTAGGCACCAGCGGTTTACTCGGAGCCGTAGGTTTAGATGAGCCTTTCTATAGTTATCACTTAGGTAACCTTGTGCACTCTTCTAGAGAATTGAGTGTGCATAATATTATGCCTACATTAGTGCTCAATAATGACTATACAGGCTTTAGTGAACTCTGCACCCTCTTCTTAGATGAAGGCTATCGTCACTCAAAAAATGGTCAACTTCTTTCTAAGTGCCGTTTTATGTTTTTAGCTCAATTCCCTGAGCGCTTTACTGAAAAAGTCTTTGCAGAAATGAGAGGTGTCTGTGATGAAAACGGCCGCTCTCCTTTATGGGAAAGCTTAGGTCGACACTTCTTCTCAATTGACTTTAAAAAAGCAGATGAAATGACTTCCTTGGGTGGCAAGCAATTTATCGCCGAGCTTATGCCGAATAATCCAGTCTATGTTTCTTTACTAAGCGATGAAGCCAAAGACGTATTAGGAAAGGTACACGAAAAAACAGCACCAGCTCGTCGACTTCTAGAGCAAGAAGGCTTCCGCTTTGAAAACTATGTGGATATTTTCGATGGAGGCCCAACGATTGAAGCAAGAGTGCAGGATATTAGAGCAGTACGTAATAGCCGTTTAGCCATTGTAAATATAGGACAATCAAAGAGCGCGCAGGAAGGTGAGTTCTACGTAGTTTCAAACTTAAAGTTAAAAGATTTCCGATGCATCCTCATACAACGCACTAACGTTCCAGGAAGCTCTATTACTTTAACAGAAGAAGAAGCTCGCGGCCTTTGTGTTGAAAACAACGATACGGTTCGTTTAGTCGAGCTTTCATCTCGTCGTTAATTTTTATTTTTAATTTATGAGGACACCTCAATGACAGCAATTCAGTTAAAGTCAGTAAAACAAGCTCACTTTATTAATGGTGAATGGGTGGAAGGTCTAGGTAAACTGAGTCGTTCTATTGACCCTTCAGATGCCTCTCTTGTATGGGAAAGTAATGCAGCGACAGCCGAACAAGTAGACTCTGCAATAAAAGCCGCTCGTATTGCTTTTTCTGATTGGGCGAACATGAGTTTAGATGATCGCCTTGTTATCATTGATCGCTTTGCAGAGTTAGTAAAAGCAAACAGTGAAAAAATTGCACATACAATAAGCCGTGAAACAGGGAAACCTATTTGGGAAACACGCACTGAAGCAGCAGCTATGGTTGGTAAAGTCACTATATCCAAGCAAGCCTATAATGAGCGTACTGGCGAAAAAACAACACCAATGCCGGGTGCTACAGCACGCTTGCGCCATAAACCTCATGGTGTCGTCGCTGTATTTGGTCCATACAATTTCCCCGGTCATTTACCAAATGGTCATATTGTTCCCGCATTAATTGCTGGCAATACTATCGTTCTTAAACCAAGTGAACAGGCACCAGCAACATCAGATTTTGTTATTCAACTCTGGGAACAAGCAGGCTTACCAAAGGGCGTGCTAAATATGGTTCAAGGAGAAAGAGAAACGGGTGTTGCATTAGCTAATCATAATGAGATCGACGGCCTATTTTTTACCGGCAGTCCTCAGGTTGGACATATTCTACATAAAGATTTTGCAGGACATCCCGGTAAAATTCTTGCTCTTGAAATGGGTGGAAATAACCCTCTCCTTGTCTCAGAGAAAACTCAAAATGTAGATGCGACAGTGCATGAGATCATTCAATCTGCCTTCCTTTCAGCAGGTCAACGTTGTACCTGTGCTCGTCGTTTATTAGTGCCAGTAGGTGCTCATGGCGATGCTGTCATTACTAAGTTGATTGAAGCAACCAGCAAATTGAATATTGATCGATTTGATGCCTCTGAACAACCATTTATGGGCCCTGTTGTTTCTGCTCAAGCAGCGGATGGCTTATTACAAGCCTATAATAATCTAGTGAAACTTGGTGCTGCATCATTGTATCCAATGAGCCGTGGCCCAAGTGACTCTGGGTTTGTTACACCAGGAATTGTTGATGCCACAGAAATACTTAGTGAATTACCGGATAGTGAACACTTTGGTCCTTTACTAACTGTCATTCGTTATCAGTCAATGGATGAAGCAATGGAAATTGCCAACAATACTCGCTTTGGGTTATCGGCTGGAATTCTGTCTGATGATGCAACAGAGTACGATTGGTTTTTCCGCAATAGCCGCGCTGGGATTATTAACTGGAACCGCCAAACCACAGGGGCTTCTAGTGCAGCACCATTTGGTGGAACAGGAGCAAGCGGAAACCATAGAGCAAGTGCTTACTACGCAGCAGATTACTGTGCTTACCCGGTTTCTAGTATTGAAGTTGAAGAGCTTAGTGTTCCAGAGAAGCTTGTACCAGGACTTTATCTATAAGCATTTATCTCTTTACAATAACTCTTATTACAAGTTGCGACCTTTGCACGACGAGCAATGATACGACGAGCAATGATAAGACGAGAAAAAAATAGACGAAAAAGTGGCGTTTATGAGTTATCAATGCGCATTTTGAGTCTGTTTATAACAAAGTATTAGCAAACGTCATAGTCGTACAAAGGTCTTAAGTTAACAATTCTCAACTTAACAATTACTTTCATCACGGTTGTTAGTCTTTCATAGACAGGCTAACAGCCCCTTACCCTGAGGTTCTAATGAACAAGGCAAACGAAGCAAATTTTGATGGATTAGTCGGCCCAACACACAATTACAGTGGCCTTTCATTTGGTAATGTCGCCTCTTTAAATAACGTAGACAAACCGTCTAACCCCAAGGAAGCGGCAAAGCAAGGTTTGACAAAAATGAAAGCATTGGCTGATTTAGGGTTTGTTCAAGGTGTTTTAGCACCCCATGAACGCCCTCATTTGCCTAGCTTACGTCGTTTAGGATTCTCAGGGAGTGATGCCCAAGTATTGCAACAAGCCGCAAAAAAAGCGCCTAGTATTTTAGCAGCAGCAAGTTCAGCTTCCTGCATGTGGACAGCCAATGCAGCAACCGTTTCTCCAAGTGCAGATACCCATGATGGGCGTATTCACTTTACTCCGGCGAATTTAGTTAATAAATTTCATCGTTCCATTGAACATGAAACAACAGGGGCTATTTTAGCTGCGACTTTCAACAATGAGAAACATTTTGCCCATCATCAAGCTCTACCTAGCGTAGAACACTTTGGTGATGAAGGTGCAGCTAATCACACTCGATTTTGCGCAGAATATGGTGAAAAAGGCATCGAGTTTTTCGTTTACGGAATGGCGGCTTTTAATCCATCCCATCCAAAACCCACTCGCTTTCCTGCCCGACATACATTAGAAGCATCGGAGGCGGTTGCGCGTATGCATGGTTTATCTGATAACAAAGTGGTTTATGCTCAACAGAACCCTGCAGTTATTGACGCCGGTGTTTTTCATAATGACGTCATTGCGGTCGGTAATAGGAATACACATTTTTATCATGAAGAAGCATTTTTACATACTGAAAAAATGCAACAAGATATTATGTCTGCATGGGAAGGAAGCCCTGAACCCTTCCACTTTATTGAGGTTCCAAGCAACTTAGTTTCTGTGGAAGACTGCGTTAAGTCGTATCTGTTTAATAGCCAGCTACTAAGTCGTGCTCCAAGTGACATGACCATTATTGTTCCTGGAGAGTGCCAAAATAATCCAGCTGTTTGGCAGTACTTAAACAGTTTAGTCACAGGCAGCGGGCCTATTAATGAGATCAAAGTTTACGATTTAAAGCAAAGCATGAGTAATGGAGGAGGGCCTGCATGTTTACGATTACGAGTTGTTTTAACAGAGGCAGAGAGAGCAGCGGTCAATCCACATTGTTTAATGAATAACACCTTGTATACTCGATTAAATCAATGGGTTGATCAACATTACCGTGACCGTTTAGTAGAACAGGATCTTGCTGATCCTCAACTATTAATAGAAAGCAGAACTGCGTTGGATGAACTCACTCAAATAATGAGTCTTGGAAGCATTTACAACTTCCAAAAAGCATAAACTCTTCCAGCACAAAGAGCCTCTAAAGCCAGTTGAAAAACATTGTTTTTACTGGCTTTATGAGATTAGGTACCCACTAAAAATGCTCCGCATTCTCATAATAGTTTTCCCCTTTTACTCCATGAAAAACCACCATGATATATTCTTCGGCAAAAAACAGCGAAGTTTATGAGTTATAAATGAGCATTTTGAGCCTGTTTTTAACAAAGTATTAGCAAGCGTAATAGTAGTGCAAAGGTCTCCCCTTATTAAAAAGCATAAAAAAGGCTTAAATAAGCCTTCTAAACTACACGCGTAAAAACTAAGGCTATCTACTCAAAGTCATCCACGTAATTAAATGAGCGTGAATCTATTACTGTGCCATTGTCCACAATTTCAACTGTCCACTCTCCATCAAAACCAGGCATGAGTTTTTTGCTAGACCAAACACGCCAGCGATCACCCCCAATGTCAAATGGCAGCTCCACTTGCACCACACCATCCAATAACCAGCGGTGAATCACCTTATGGCCCGACATATCTCTTAAATCAGTAAAGAAATACACTCGTTGAATCTCACCATAGACAACCTTGATCGTATCACCAATGTCATTAATAGGTTCGCGATCCACCACATCATTTGCAAATTGAGCACGAGCAACTAAAGCTAATGCAGGCTGAGCTAAGCCAAAAGACAACAGGCTCAACCCACATAATTTAATGATTGATCTCCACATACACAAATCCTATTTAATTTATTGAATGATACTTAACAAAATGCAGTGATATGCTGAAAAGCACCCTCATTCATCTAATATCACTACTTTCATTTTTATCCATTTATGTCCCAACTAACCTTACGTTAGTTTAGGCCATAACACTTTAAATTGGAGGAAACATTTATAAGGTTAGGAAGGTCTCCCCTCCATTACCTAGAAAAATGCGTTTAATTTCTGTCTGCTAAAGGTTTTGAGAAAGTGTATTCCATGTCCCACGGAAACCGAATCCAAGTATCTTGACTGACTTCTGTTACAAAAGTATCAACCAATGGTTTACCAGCAGGTTTTGCATAGATAGTTGCAAAATGCGCTTTCGGCAACATTTCTCTCACTTTTTGAGCTGTTCGACCTGTATCAACCAAATCATCAATCAACAGCATCCCTTCGCCATCACCCTCAACACCTTTTAAAATGTTTAGCTCACCCTGTTGATTTGCTTCTGCACCCTCAGAAGAGTAACTGACAATACAAATAGTGTCGATAAGGCGGATATCCAATTCACGACAAATAATTGCCGCTGGCACCAACCCGCCACGGGTAATGGCGATAATACCTTTCCATGGCCCTTTTTCTAATAAACGCCATGATAAAGCACGGGCATTACGGTGTAATTCTTCCCAAGAAACAGGGTAATCCTTTGAGTATGGATTCATTATAAACTCCTAAAAGTGACAAATTCAGCATCATGGATATTCATTCGCCGTACTACTTCGATTTAATAACGAAATTATTTGCGAATTTTAACCAAAGTAAATGTAATTTACATAACAATTATTCATAGAGACCTTTACACGAAGTCATGAACGACGACAAAACGAGTCTGTTTTTAACAAAGTATTAACAAGTGTAGTAATCGTTCAAAGGTCTCACATCGTTCCACTATTGTTCTTATGAATCGTCGCTTTCATTCTTCAGGGTTAACGGCAACCCAGCAGATACTAATGTAACCTTTTGGCATTGCTGTGCTAGAACTTGGTTTAAACTCCCCAGCTCATCAGCAAACCGTCTAGCCAATGCATTTATAGGCATAATACCTAAGCCAACTTCACCACTGACAATAACAAGCTTGCCTTGAAAGCATTCCAAAGAGGATAAGAAATTATTTTTCTCCTCCTTTAATTTTGACTCGTCTTCTAAACACAATAAATTTGTTAGCCAAAGGGTAATGCACTCAATAATAAGGTAACTATTTGTATTATTTACTCGCTCTATCGCTTGTGATAAAAATAAAGGTTCTTCTATTAACGACCATTTTTCGGATCGCTTTAATTGATGGGCCAAAATACGTGCTTTCATTTCCTCATCCCAAGCTTGTGACGTTGCAATATAGGTAACAACTGCGCTGTCATTTTCACTAGATAAGGCTTCTATCCAGCGTTCTGCAAAATCACTTTTTCCACTGCGGACGCCACCAAGTACTAAATGTCTCACACACCTATTCCTTTTTTACTTAAGAGTCTCTTGTCTAAAATAAGTCGAATGCGTGCTTCTAACTGAGGGAACATTGGCGCTTCAGGTAACGCAATACGCAACCAACCATTTCCAAGACGAATATGAACACCCATACTTTGTAATGTTTCAAACACTTCTACTTCAGCACTTTTATTACACACTGCTGAACTTCTATTAAAAAAGGCACTGAAGAAAAAGTGAGAACGACAGCAATAAAACTCACAGTTTAACTCTTGGAACCACTCTCTCAGTAGTGGCTCAATCGATTCTCGAAATTGCGCTTGCCTTTTTCTTAAAGAATCATTTGCCTGCTTCTGCCATTGCGTGTCTTGTAGAGCATAAGTAACCACATGAGCGGATACTGTTGTAATAGGCCATGGGCCAATGACTTGCTTTAGCGCTTGTAAAACTCGATCAGTGGCAAAACAAAAACCCACTCTGGCACCAGCTAATCCAAAAAATTTGCCAACGGATCGTAAAACAATCAGCTCATCAGGCCAACGTAAAGTCGCCTTTTGACTTAGCAGACTCTTTTCTGGAGTTGAATCAATGAATGCTTCATCTACCAGAAGATAACCCTGCCTTTCTTTTGCTAACTGCATCAATTGTTCAAGCAATTGAATATCGGGCCATTCGGCAGTGGGATTATTCGGATTAATCACCACTACTATGTCCCAAAATGAAGTTAATAATGAGTTAAGGCTGTCATAATACTCAACTCTATAACCCCATTTTTCCCATGCTTGCGCATGCTCTTGATAACCAATAGCTGGCAGCATCACTTTGGCTTTTTTCTGAAAATATAAAGTTGGGTTCACTTGAGGCAAGATCACGGGCAACCACTCTATCGCCTGCTGGCTTCCCGACACAGCTAAATGATTGCTTCTTCCATAATATAATGCAGCAGCTTGATTAAGATCATGAGTATCAGGTAATTCCATCCACATTGCGGGATCAATAGAAGGAACAGGCCAAGGTTCTTTATTTACCGCTGAAGAGAGATCTAACCAAGAAATAGGTGAGTTTGATTCTCCTGTTTCACGTTGAACTCTTTCCAAATCACCGCCATGCTTTAATGGTGCTAGATCAAAACGAAGATGAGGGCCACCCATACAAAAACCCCTCTATCAACCAATTGAATAGATGCAGCAATGTCTTGCACGCTAGGATCCCTTCCTTCACCTAATGTTGGTCTGGTTTCAAGCTTACCAAAATATTCTGCATCGCCACCAAGCTTTACCCCTAAAGCACCTGCACCCGCCGCCATCACAGGGCCAGCATTTGGGCTTTTCCAATATAATGATTGTCTTCTTGCACAGCGCTTAGCACGGGAAAAGTTCCCATGAAGAGCACCACACAATGCATAGGTATAAACAACCAAACGTGCAGGGATAAAGTTCAATACATCATCGACACGGGCTGCGAACCATCCAAAGTAAATAAATTCGTCAGTTTTATAGCCCCACATAGCATCCAGAGTGTTTGCTAATCGATAAAGCATCACCCCAGGCGCCCCCAAAATAATAAACCAGAAGATTGGAGCAAAAACGGCATCACTGCCATTTTCTAAGACAGACTCTATACTTGCTTTGGCGATTTCCGATTCCGTTAAATTTTCAGTATCTCGGCTGACAATTTTACCCACTTCAATACGAGCCTCCGCCAACTTGCCTTGCAACAAAGGTTCTTCTATTGCTTGAGCATGCTCTCTTAAACTCTGCCAACCTATACAGAAATACAAAACCGCAGTGGACACTAACCATGAAGCGTTAGATGGCAACATACAAAACAAGGCCAATAATACCAATAGCCAAGGTAAAACCGCCATTGCCCACGCAAGCGCTCCCGCTATTTTTTGATCTCGCACTAGTGAATCAAGTGGCTTTTGAATAAATAAACGAGAGCTGTCAACCCAAGCGCCAAACCAAACGAGTGGGTGCCATGATTTTGGCTCCCCCACAATTCTATCTATTATCAGGGCACACAACAAAGACCCAAATGTGGCTGAAAACCAATCTAAAATCATAAAGAGTTTTCTCAAAGTTACCGTGTTAAACAAAATATTCAGGTAGAATTCTATCACCTTAATGCAATTAACAGTGATAGCAATTCATGTCTTCAAAATGTTTAATGGTGCAAGGCACCACTTCTGATGCGGGGAAAAGTACGTTAGTTACGGCCTTATGTCGATTATTGAAAAAGCGCGGTTTAGCCGTTGCGCCTTTTAAGCCACAAAATATGGCCCTAAATAGCGCAGTAACACCAAATGGCGGAGAAATCGGCAGAGCGCAAGCCGTACAAGCTTACGCTGCTGGTCTTGAACCCCATGTGGATATGAGCCCAATTTTACTCAAACCCAATACAGATACAGGCGCACAAGTCATTATTCAAGGTAAAGCTATTGGCAATATGAATGCTGTGGGCTATCACGAATACAAACTCATTGCGAAAAAAGCCTCTCTTCAATCATTCTCTCGTTTATGTGATCAATACGATTGGGTATTGGTTGAAGGCGCAGGCAGCCCTGCTGAAATTAACCTTCGTTCCCGTGATATCGCCAATATGGGTTTTGCAGAAAGTGTTAATTGCCCTGTTATTATTGTTGCCGACATTGATAAAGGTGGAGTATTTGCCCATTTAGTTGGCACCTTGGAACTGCTTAGCCAATCTGAACAAGACAGAGTTATCGGCTTTGTGATTAATCGTTTTCGAGGCGACCTATCTCTACTGCAATCGGGCTTAGACTGGCTTGAAGAAAGAACCAACAAACCGGTTCTTGGAGTTCTGCCTTATTTAAAAGGTTTTTATCTTGAATCTGAGGATGCTGTTACACAAAACAATCAAGTCGATTCTTTATTAAACTCAACCATTGAGCCTTTAAAAGTCGTCATTCCAATCTTTCCCAGAGTCAGTAACCATACAGATTGGGATCCATTAAATTTACACCCCCAAGTTGATGTTACTCTCGTTAATGCTAATCAACCCATCCCCCCTGCGGATCTTGTTATTCTTCCGGGCAGTAAAAGTGTTCAATCGGATTTAAACTTTTTAAAAGAGCAAGAGTGGGAATCTTACTTAAACAAGCACCTTCGTTATGGAGGGAAAGTTTTAGGTATTTGTGGTGGCTATCAAATGCTAGGTAAGTATCTCAAAGACCCATTAGGCCTTGAGAACGATAAACCATCCGAAACAAATGGATTCAATTTTATTCCTATGACGACTGAGTTAGAGGAAGAAAAACAACTTCATTTACAACACGGAGAAATTAATGGAAGCTCTCCTTGGTTGTCTGAAGCTCACCTGTCTGGCTACGAAATTCATGCGGGAATCTCAACCCATCACCAGCCTTATAAACACTTCTCAACATTGGAAAACGGCCAGTTAGAAGGCTACATCAGTGAAGATGGTCAGATTATTGGTAGCTACTTACATGGTCTTTTTGATCAAGCTGAAGCACTAGAATCCCTATTAAAATGGGCAGGCGTAAAAAATGTTATCGCATTTAATTACGATGCCTATAAAGAATCAGAAATAGAACGGCTAGCTACTTCCTGCGAAGAACACCTAGACATAGACGCGTTGTTAAAAAGAGCAGAGGAGTTTAAACTGTCTATTTAATAGCTCAAGTTAATAGCGCAAGGAGTCATTTTAGTGTCTATGAAAGCCCTATTGAGAAAGTGATGCAGCAAGCACCTTGCTTAATAGGGTTATCTTTCTAAACCATATTGGTAAAAGTTGCATCTTTCGACATAAGCCGTGTTTGCGCTCTTCGATAAACAAACCGAAACCGTAAAGCCAATAAGATAGATAACAAGGTTAATCCTGCTAATAAGCCAACATAGAAACCCAATACGCCAAGTGATTCAGCCCAAGGGCTATAATGTGACAGCCAATATCCTAACGGCATACTTAGCCCAAATAAAGACACCCCAAATGCAATCATAGACGACCGAGTGTCTCGGAACCCTCTTAAAGCACCTGTAAAAATAGTCTGTAAAACATCGGAAAATTGATAAGTGGAAGATACGATTAAAATCGCTGATGCCATTACCGCCACTTCGGTATTTGTGGTAAATAATAAAGGTATTTGGTCACTAAAAAACTGAGTTAATGTGAAACACACTAAAAAATAGCCAACGCCTAACCCCAATAAAACCTTCATTCTTTGTTTCACCCCACTCACACCCTCTTTTGATAGTGCTTTTGCAACAACAATAGACGCAACGGCACTCATGGCCATCATGGGGGTAAATAATATGGAACTGTAAGACATCACTATTTGCCCTGCCCCCAAAGCAAAATCACCAAAAGATGAAATCAGCCAAGTTAAAGAAGAAAACAGTGCAATCTCGAACGAAAAGGCAAAGCCCGCCGGAATGCCCACACTCAACAATAAACCGCACTTTTTCACATAGGGAATAACCAGCTTTGTAAATAGCGGTCTCTTATTAAAATAGCGATCATAGATATAAAAATACATCACTGATAACCATATCGATAAAGTAGATGCGATGGCAGCGCCTTCTGCGCCCATTTCAGGAAATCCAAAGTTGCCGAAAATCAGCACATAATTAAACAGAATATTAAGTATTAAACTCATGAAAGCGACAAACATAGGAAAGTGTGGTCGCCCCGCTGCTTCAAATAAATTTTTATAGGCAGTCATCATACCTAACATAGGTATAGCAGGGGCAATCAACCACAAATAACCAACAGTCACATCTTGCGTTACCTGCTCAGTCGCCATGTATGGAACAACCAAAGGAGCCAAAAATGCAGTCAAAAATATGCCTATTATCCCTAGGAAAAAACACACACCAACCGCTTGGGACATATAGATATTAACAAGCTTTATTTGTCTTCCATGAAGATGCTTGGTTACTAAAGGCGTAAGACCAAAGGACAACCCGATTAAAAAACAGCCTATAGGAAGCCATAAACTGGATGCCAATCCAACTGCGGCAAGATGGTAAGCGTCATAACGGCCCAACATCAGAGTATCTACCAGACTAATCGAAAGCTCCAATGTCATGGTAAGCACCATGGGAAACAATAGAAAAAGAACTTCTCTTAAATTAGGCCATTTTCTAAACACAAACACATTCCCTGAAACATAAAAAAAACGGCCTACAATGTAGCACCTTTCTTAATATAATCCAGCTTTAATACGTATTTACCAAATTCTTATAAATCTTTTCTAAAATTGACTCTAGCCTTGCTATTCATCTTTTATACACACAAAATATCACCTCATATTTGTACTATGAACTAAAAGGAAATTTCACCCTTCATGACCGTTATTTTTACACTTGGCCCTTTATTATTCGCATTATTAGTCGGTTACTGGGTTCATATAACCCCTTTAACACCTTCAAGAGTAAACGGTCTTTTAAGTCAGCTAACTTATTTAATATTGGCTCTTATTGGGTTTAGCTTAGGCGCTTTGGAAAACTTTTCGGAAAAACTGCTTACCGCAGGACAACAAGCCGTTTTATTTTTGATAATGATTTGCTTTTTTAGCTGGACGGCCCTTTTCTTTTCTGGCCGCTACTTTGTTAATAAAACATCGAGACATCATCCATCCCAATCAACAATATCGACTAAAGATATTCTCAGTTGGGCCATTCTAAATGAGGCTCTAAAAACAATTGGCTGGGTTTTGATTGGTAGTGTATTAGGGTATTTCTTTGCTGACTTTGCTACTTATATAGATAATTTAGTCATGTTCCTTCTGTATCTATTACTCTTTCTAATTGGCTGTCAGTTGCGTCAAGGGCACTATCGCTTACGGAAACTTTTTCTCAACAGTCAGGGGGTTATCATTGCCAGCGTTACCGTATTCAGTACATTGTTTGCGGGGCTAACAACTGCTCTTATAGTTGATATACCATGGCAACATGGATTGGCTGTCGTTTCTGGATTTGGTTGGTACAGTTTATCGGGGATTTTAATTACTGGGTTAGGAAATCCAGTTCTTGGAACAACAGCTTTTCTATTGGATTTAAGCCGTGAAATTTTCACGCTAATGCTTATCCCTATTTTTTCAAGAATCAGCCCTCACCTTTCTATCGGCTTTTCTGGTGCCACAGCAATGGACTTCACACTTCCCATGCTCAGTCGATTCCATAGTGCTGAAGTCATTCCGATTTGCATCGCAAGTGGTTTTATAATGAGCTTACTTACACCGATTCTCATCCCTTTATTCTTAGAAATGTAAACACAACAAGAGAGGAACAAGAATTTAAAAAGCTGGAACACTTTAAGAGGCCTTTTCACTAAGTCACGAGCTACTAAATATTAGTAAGCGTAGTAGTAGTACTAAGGCCTCTTCAAATACATCACTTAGGATGATTATTATGTCTCTATCCTAACGTATCCTTAAAACATGCTAGTTGGTAAGTTTCCAACTAAGATCGTGGAGCATAAGCGAATACATCAGAAACACATTGAGCATCTTCTAAGCCTTGAGCTTTTAATTGATCCATTGTTCCATATACCATAGGAACTGAACCACTAATAAAAGCAATGCTTTTGCTTAAATCAGGATGATCACTTTGAACAGCTTCATAAAGCCACCCAGCGCGACCACTCCATGTATCATTTGGCTCATTAACGATCACATCAACAGAGAAATTAGCATCAAGGTTCGACGCTTCATCAATCCATGTTTGTTGAAAAACATCTTCAGGTGTCCGTAACCCCCAATAGAAAGAAACCTTACCAGAATAGTTTTGATTCCTTAGATGATCATAAATGCTTTTGATTTGAGAAAAGCCCGTTCCACCAGCAATGAGTAAAATATGATCCACTTCAGAAGTCACAAGAGGTGACTCTATATGACTGTCGCCTCCTGGCATTTTAATGGTAATGTCCGTTTGCCCCTTCAAAAACTCAATCACTTTGAATGCCAGAGATTCCTCGTCATTAACCAAAATATACAAAGTAAGTTCAGGCAATTCGTTTGGTGAACTACCAATAGAATAAGGAACAGACTCTCCACTTGGTAGCACTATCATCAAATACTGACCAGCAATAAAAGTTTGCTGTTCAACCTTTAATGTTACTTGATAAACATTGTGATTAATTAGTTCAATCGTACCCACTTGGGCCATTACATCTCTCACGCCATAACTCCAAAACTCGTTTGTTATACTTGCTTTAATCTACTTATCTATTCTCAGCTAGACTCTATTCAGGAAAAAAAGTAAAAGTGAAGTAAACAATATGACAAGGGCATTTATTAAAGTTAAACTTCTATGACAAATACAAAAAAGCCACTAATGAAAGTGGCTTTTTCCGATAAAATAGTAAATTACTTACCTTTACCTTTCATTGACTCGAAGAAGTCATCGTTTGTTTTTGTAACTTTCAAACGATCGATTAGAAACTCAGTTGCAGCTACGTCTTCCATTGGATTCAATAGTTTTCGTAAAATCCACATACGTTGTAATTCGTCTTCTGATGTTAACAAGTCTTCTCGACGAGTACCTGAACGACGAATATTAATCGCTGGGAACGTACGTTTTTCAGCTATTTTACGATCCAAATGAAGTTCACTGTTACCAGTACCTTTAAATTCCTCAAAGATAACTTCATCCATTTTAGAACCAGTATCAACCAATGCTGTTGCAATAATGGTTAAACTACCGCCTTCTTCAATGTTACGAGCAGCACCGAAAAAGCGTTTTGGGCGTTCTAATGCATTTGCATCAACACCACCAGTCAATACCTTACCAGAAGAAGGGATAACCGTGTTATAGGCTCTTGCTAAACGAGTGATCGAGTCCAGCAGAATAACAACATCACGCTTATGTTCAACCAAACGCTTGGCTTTCTCAATAACCATTTCGGCAACTTGAACATGACGGCTTGGAGGTTCATCAAAAGTTGAAGCAACAACTTCGCCACGCACTGTGCGAGTCATTTCTGTTACTTCCTCAGGACGCTCATCGATTAACAAAACAATCAAATGGCAATCAGGAGAGTTGCGAGTAATTGCATTGGCAATATTCTGCAACATAAAGGTTTTACCTGCTTTAGGAGGAGACACTACCAAAGCACGTTGACCCAACCCCATTGGTGCTACAAGATCAATAATACGAGAAGTCACGTCTTCTGTTGACCCGTTACCAGCCTCCATCAACAAGCGTTGATCTGGAAACAATGGAGTTAAGTTTTCAAATAAGATTTTGTTTCTTACGCTTTCTGGCTTGTCAAAGTTAATTTCATTAACTTTTAAGAGCGCAAAATAACGTTCGCCATCTTTAGGAGGTCTAATTTTTCCAGAAATCGTATCACCGGTACGTAGATTGAATCGACGAATTTGGCTCGGAGAGACATAAATATCGTCAGGACCAGCAAGATAAGAACTATCAGGGGAGCGTAGAAAGCCAAAGCCGTCTTGCAGAATTTCTAAAATACCATCGCCATAAATATCTTCACCACCTTTAGCTCGACGCTTTAGAATGGCAAAAATTACATCTTGTTTACGAGAGCGGGCTATATTATCGAGTCCCATCTCGGCAGCAATGTCTAATAGTTGTTGTACTGATTTCTGTTTTAATTCGGTAAGGTTCATAAACGGATTTTGCGTTTGCTCATTAGGGGACAATGGACGGGTCTACTCTTCAAATAAATACGTTAATGTGAATAAATGTATAGTCTTTTCTTGAAGCAATAATGTAACGGCAACTAGACGAGAAAATCCATATATAGCCTTGATAAATTATCTTTTACGTTGCAAAGAAAGCTAACTGTAGATAATTAAGTCTAAGTAGTCGTAACGATTTGATTGGAGTCTTTGTTAATCATTATTGAAGCAAATCAATATATTTAATCGTATTTAACTCAGACAACCCTACTATAGTGTGACTTTCCCTTAAGGTCTATAGGGAAAAGCAGGAATTTGTATTTTTTTGCTAATTTTTTGATCATGCGCCAAATTCATGACTTTCTTAACATTCTAAGATACCCTTGCGATTATTCGACACTGGCAAAGGCTTAACGGATGCAATCACTCTTTCAACAACAATCTCATAATTTACCATTTGAAAAAATTGCAGCTATCGATTTAGGATCGAATAGTTTCCACATGGTAACTGCGCAAATTCATCATGGTCAATTGCGTATCACTAACGAATATGGCGAAAAAGTTCAGTTAGCAGCAGGTTTAAACGAAGGCGTTTTAAGTGAAGAAGCAGAACAGAGAGGCCTCGACTGCCTTGCACGTTTTGCTCAGATCATTGAGGACATGCCCCCTGGCTCAGTACGTATTGTGGGAACCAATGCTCTAAGAGTTGCCAGTAATAGATATAGCTTTATAGGCAAAGCGATGGACATCATCTCTCACCCTGTAGAAATTATTGCTGGTAGAGAAGAAGCTCGTCTAATTTATGTTGGTGTATCAAATACCATGGACCATGGTGAGCAAAAACGCTTGGTCGTTGATATTGGTGGTGGTAGTACAGAACTTATTATTGGCCAACAACTTAAGCCCATCCTTACAGACAGTCTACATATGGGCTGTGTTAGTTTCCGCCAGCGCTTTTTTGCAAATGGCAATATCAATAAATCTAACTTTCAAAAAGCCGTCACAGCCGCTCGCCTAGAATTACTAGGCATTCAAGATGATTACTTAGAGAAAGACTGGGACGTAGCCATTGGCTCCTCAGGAACGATAAAAGCCGCTTACAACATCATTAAAGAAAATGCTTGGAGCAAAAAAGGCATTACACCAAAAGCCCTTAAAATGATTCAAAAGTCGTTATTGGAAGCTGGTCACTCAGATAAAATCGACCTGATTGGTTTAAAGCCTGAGCGTAAATCCACTTTTGCAGCAGGCATCGCCATTCTCACCGCTATCTTTGAATGCTTTGATATTAAACAGATGAACTTCTCTAACGGCGCGTTACGTGAAGGTGTTCTGTATGACATCATGGGGCGTTATAACGAATCTGATATTCGTGAGAGCACCATTCAATATTTACTTAATCAATACCACATAGATACGCAACAATCCAAACTCGTTGCCCACACAGCCCTATCGGCCCTCGCTCAAGTAAAAGATGACTGGCAACTCAACAGTGTTGCAGTGGAAGACCTACTAAGATGGAGCGCATTAGTGCATGAAGTTGGTCTCGGTATTTCACACAGTAAATACCACAAACACGGAGCCTATATTCTCAGTGAATCAGACTTACCAGGCTTTTCTCAACAAGAGCAACAAGCACTGGCTATGTTGGTACTACGTCATAGAAGAAAGTTTAGTCAATCTTTGGTATACCGTTTTACCAAAAGCGACCAAGTTGAGTTGGATAAATTAGCAATTTTATTAAGACTTACTATTGTTATGCATCACGATAGGAAAAAAGGTGATATGCCAATCTTCACTTTACAAGCAGAAGGGAAAACACTAAAAATTGAATTCCTGCCCGAATGGCTAGACTCCAGACCTTTGACAAAGGCCACATTACAACAAGAAGCCGATTACCTTGCAGTAGAGGGCTACACCCTTTCCTTTAGTTAGTTAATACAAAACCGTTACACAGAGGACTGCTAACGATAATTAAGGAAGATGCAAATAAGTCCTCTTTCCTCAGCATGCAAATAAAAGCCTGCTATTCAGGGCGAACATCGAATGTGAATAACCATACACAACATAATAAATGGAGCTGGCGTTTAAGGAAGGTGCGAATAAGTCCTCTTGCCTCAGCATGTGGATAAAAGCCTGCTATTCGAGGCGAGTATCGAATGT
>CANLRQ010000020.1 GCA_947493575.1 uncultured Marinomonas sp. | reverse complement strand
AATTAAACACACCCTATGACTCCTCAAAACTATTTAGTGAAGAGCACAAAAAAGCTTGCGCTTAAACAGAGTATCTATTTAATAAAAGAATAACCATTTAACGGCTCGTTTAGACAATTCGCAATCTTCCATTGATTTTTTTCAATCAGCTTCTATCACAACTGTCTGAGTTGTTTAAAGACTATCAAGCCATTGCAATAAAACTCACCAATTCAAGTCAAATTGTGTCTCATATCGGTGAAAAAGCAAACCTAAAAACTCAAGAACGATTAGGGGAGGTGCGGATAAGTCCTCTTGTCTCAGTATGTGGATAAAAGCCTGCTATTCGAGGCGAGTATCGAATGTGAATAGCGATTTGATTTGGTTTTTACCTAAACACTTTATTTTATGATGGATTAGTATAGATTTTAAATTTCTTATCGAATCCAATTTAAGATTGTGCTATTTTCCCGCCCCTTTATTTATTTCAAAACCTTCCTATACATTCATTTTGACTGATCGCTTTATTGGAATACATACAATGATTACTGGTCTAGATTACGGCACTTCAAATTGCGCTCTAAGCGCACCGCTACAAAATTCAAAAGGGGAAGTTTCTCCTTCTTTAGTTCCATTAGAAAAAGACCAACCTTTTCTGCCTTCTACCTTATATGCCTTGGAAAGAGAGCTGATTGTGGAATCAGTAGCAAAATGCATCCCTGAAAAAGACGATCAATCACATTTCATTCAATCTCGACGTAATCAATTATCTCAAGCGAGCCGAGTTCGATTGTCTAATGATATTGGTGCCGATGAACAAACTCTATTTTTTGGAAGAGAAGCATTTTCACATTATTTAGAGTGCCCAGACGAAGGCTATTTTGTTAAATCTCCAAAGTCTTTCTTAGGAAGCAGCGGCTTTCGCCCTCAATTTATAGAGTTCTTCGAAGACATTGTTACCGCCATGATGCAGAACATTAAACAAAAAGCGGAAGCACATTTAGGCGATACACTTACTCATACCGTCATTGGGCGCCCGGTAAATTTTCAAGGTATTGATGCTGATAAAAGTAATGCTCAAGCACTTTCAATTTTAACCACTGCGGCCAAACGCGCAGGCTATAAAGAGGTCGAGTTCCTCTATGAGCCCATCGCTGCGGGTTTTGCCTTCGAAGAAAGATTAACTCAAGATAAAACCGTACTGGTTATCGATATTGGGGGTGGTACCTCTGACTGTGCAATGGTCCGAATGGGGCCCAGTTATCGACATAAAATGGATCGGAAAAATGACTTTTTAAGCCATACAGGGGAAAGGGTTGGCGGTAACGATCTAGATATCCAACTTGCAGGGAAGAATTTTATGCCCTTGTTCGGCATGGAGTCAGATTTAAAAAATGGCTTACCTATGCCAACCAAATTTTTCTGGGATGCCGTTACAACGAACGATGTCAGTGCACAGGTTCATTTTAACAGCCTCCAAACAGAGACTCACTTAGAACAAATGTTACGTGATACAAAAGAGCCGCACCTACTGAATCGGCTTATAATGTTACGCGAGAATAAACAGAACTTTCAGCTAGTACGTGATGCGGAAAAATGTAAGATCGCCTTATCTAGTAAACTAGAGCATCAAGTTGACCTTAGTTATATTGAAAAAGCACTTATCTGTGATATTTCAAGAAACGCCTACTCAAATGCCATTCAGCCACCCTTGTTGAAAATGATGGCCCTTATGAATCTTGCAGTAAAAGAAGCAGGGGAAAAACCTGATGTTGTCTTTATTACTGGTGGTTCCGCACAATCACCTCTTATTCTTGAAGCCATTAGACAAAACCTTGGAGATGTAGAAATATTAGATGGCGATCATTTTGGTAGTGTGGCTACTGGGCTAGGTGTGTGGGCAGAGAGAATTTTCTCTTAAGCATGCTATTTCTGTCGTTTTCGTGTTGGGGTAACGCTGGTCGAGCGTAGCGCAATCAGGTATGCTGCCCCCCCACTTGAAGCAAGCGCAATTAAGTGGCTTTTTCCTTCTTTATTATGAGATTTACCTATGAGTTTTGCTGCCTTGGGCCTAAGTGCCCCTCTTCTAAAAGCCATTGAAAAACAAGGTTATGACACCCCTACACCAATTCAATCACAAGCCATTCCCGCAGTATTGGATGGTAAAGATGTCATGGCAGCAGCACAAACAGGTACTGGTAAAACCGCAGGGTTCACCCTTCCCTTACTTGAGCTTCTTTCCCAAGGAGAACAAGCAAAAGCCTATCAAGTTCGTTGCCTTGTGTTAACGCCAACACGTGAACTTGCAGCTCAAGTAGGAGAAAGCATTGCAACTTATGGTCAAAATCTACCATTAAGGTCTGCGGTAGTGTTTGGCGGCGTGAAAATTAACCCTCAAATAGCGTCACTGCGTCGCGGAGTAGACATTCTCATTGCAACACCGGGGCGTTTATTAGACCTATACAATCAAAATGCCTTGAAGTTTAATCAGTTAGAAATCTTAGTTTTAGATGAAGCAGACCGCATGTTAGACATGGGCTTTATTCATGACATTAAAAGAGTGCTGAAAGTCTTACCAGCAAAACGCCAAAACCTTCTCTTCTCCGCCACCTTTTCCAATGAGATACGTGATCTGGCAAAAGGTCTGGTAAATAACCCTGTTGAGATTTCTGTTACTCCTAGAAATGCGACCGCCAACACAGTCAAACAATGGATTCATTGTGTTGATAAAAAAGAAAAAGGCAGCTTATTAGCGCAATTAATAAAAGACAATCAATGGAAGCAAGTATTGGTATTCACCCGTACTAAACACGGAGCCAACAAATTAACAAAACAATTAAACGAAGCTGGCATAACTGCCGCCGCTATTCATGGAAATAAAAGCCAAGGTGCACGAACCAAAGCCCTTGCCGAATTTAAAACCAATGTTACTCGAATTCTTGTGGCCACAGACATTGCTGCACGTGGACTGGATATTGAGCAATTACCCCAAGTTGTTAACTTTGACTTACCTAATGTTGCAGAAGATTATGTGCATCGTATTGGTCGTACGGGCAGAGCTGGAGCAACAGGTCATGCGGTTTCACTAGTATCAGCCGATGAAGTAAACCAACTTATTGCTATTGAAAGCTTGATTAAGCAAGTATTGGAACGCCGTCACATAGAAGGTTTTTCAGCTAACCATAGTGTGCCAGTAACCACTTTGGATTCACGCCCCATAAAAGTGAACAAGCCAAAACCAGCTTCAAATAGAAGTAACTCTTCTCGTGCTAATTCTCCTCGCTCCAATTCTTCTAAGCCAAGTAATCAAGGGAAAGGTGGAAATAAAAACAATTCGTCAACATCTGATAAACCAGCGTCTAACAGACAAAGCAGAAATAATCACAATAACTCGACGAAAAAGCCTGTGAATTCAACGACAAACAGTGGAAAACCTAATCCACCTAGATCCCCTAGAAGACGTCCAACAAACGACTAATCTCTAGCTTGCAAAAATTTCCCATAAAAAACGCCGACACTAAAAACAGTATCGGCGTTTTTTTATATCAGAATTTTAGCGAGTCAGCATAACCTTTAAACCCAGCCCAATCATTGCTGCCCCCATTACTCTGTCAACCCAATGTGATGCCGCTTTAAATCGACGATATATTGGAGGAGATGATAACAACATAACAATGACAGAAAACCAGCCCATTTGAATGATCATCATCCAAGCACCGTATATAGCTAACTCCAAGAAGCCAATATCAGGAGAAAGTACCACGGTAAATAAAGAGACAAAATAAATAGGCGCTTTAGGGTTGAGTGCATTACATAAAAATCCTACCCCAATGCTTTTCAGTGCGGAATGCTGTACCACATTCTCCTTCACCAATTCTCCTGTCGATGCTTTTGCACGAATGCCCTTCCACCCTAAATACAATAAATATCCGCCGCCAAGAATCTTAATTGCCCACAAGGCTGTCACAGAGTTTGCAATAATCGTCGCTAAACCAAGTCCAGAATACAAAATGTGAATGGACAGCCCTAAAGTAATTCCAAAACTCACCAGAAAGCCGGCTTTTTTACCATTCACCAGTGTTTGTTGAGACGCTAAAACAAAGTCAGGCCCCGGAGACATGGCCGCCAACAAATGTATCGTCGTGATTAATAATAACCCCTGAATAATGTCCATTTTCTATTCCTTTTGTATGAGAGACGCATGTTATTTAAGAGCAAGTTTCACTGCACTTTCAGCATGTATCATAGTCGTATCGTAAAGTCTGACAGGAGTATGTTCCTGTTGAATTAATAAGGCTATTTCAGTACATCCTAAAATAACCGCTTGGACACCTTGCTCATACAAGCGATTAATAATATTAATATAAGTCTCTCTTGATCCATTCTCAACCTTTCCCAGACACAATTCGTCGTAAATAATTCTATGAACAGATTGTCTGTCTTCTTCATTTGGAATCAACACCTCAATACCATACAGACTCTGCAAACGGCTTTTATAAAAATCTTCTTCCATTGTAAAACGTGTGCCTAAAAGTCCAACTTTCTCAATGCCATCTTTTTTTAGCTGTTCCGCCGTTGCATCTGCTATGTGAATAATCGGTAATTGGGTTTCAGCTTGAATCTCTGAGTACAACTTATGCATAGTATTGGTACAAATAACGATAAAATCTGCTCCCGCTGCTTCCAAACGTTTCGCAGCGTCGATCAAAATAACAGACGCTTCATGCCATTTGTTAGCATGTTGCAGCACCTCTATTTCAGCAAAATTCACGCTGTATAAACATACTTTAGCGGAGTGTAAGCCACCTAATTCTGCTTTCACTTGCTGATTTATAAAAGCGTAATAACTTGCTGTCGATTCCCAACTCATGCCACCAATCAAACCAATAGTCTTCATTTTGACTCCTTAAGTTAAAGGAAGATGCGAATAGCAGGCTTTATCCACATGCTGAGGTAAAAGGACCTATTCGCACCTGCATTAAATGTGAGAACTCAGTATATAAATGACAATTACAAGAAAACAGTGGCAGATACTTAAAGAAGGAAGATACAGACTAGCATGGGCTATACTAAATAATAAAAAACCAGCTAGTATGGAAAGTAGTTGCACAGAAAATCATCCCATACAATACAAATAAAGATCAGAATTCACTCAAGCTATAGGAATATCATGATAGATAAGTTTGCAACCCTGTTCGATATACCTCAAGACGCGAGCCAATTTATTTACGGCACTCTTGACCCTTTTATGGTCGTGGTTTCTATTATTATCTCTATTATTGCCTCTTTTGTAGGCTTTAATGTGGCTCACCTTGCGGAATCAAGTAAATCCTTTAAGCGTCGTCATTTTCTCTTGTTTTCAGGCAGTCTCGCCTTGGGCATTGGCGTTTGGTCTATGCATTTTATCGGCATGCTTGCTTTTAAATTGGGCTCCCATGTCCATTATGACCCCTATATTACGCTGCTGTCTTTTTTCCCTGCGATGCTAGCATCTTGGATAACGTTAAATATTCTTATGAGAACCGACATCAACTTTAATACAGTCTTAATCGGCGGAATTTTAGTTGGTTCAGGTATTGGCTCCATGCATTACATTGGTATGGCTGCAATGGAAATGATGATGTCGCTGCATTATGACTTTATTACATTTTGTATTTCTATCCTTGTGGCAATCGTACTATCAATGCTATCCCTTTGGCTTAGATGCCAATTACAGCAATTCAAATACCACAATTTCACATCACTCCAAACTACTCTGATCGCAAGTTGTTTTATGGGGTTTGCAATTTCATCCACTCATTATACCGGTATGTATGCCGCACGCTTCACCATTCCAGAAGGTATGGCGATGATTCCACCAGACACCAATGTGTCGCTCTTTTTAGGGTTAGGAATTGCTGTCATCACATCTGTAATTATGGGGTTTGTTAGCATGATGAACATGATGTTCCGCTATCAAGATATATCCCAAGAAGCTAAAGCGAATGAAAGGTACCTAAAAGCCATAACAGATACATCAATCGATGGTGTTCTAACCTTTAATGAAAACGGTTATATTCTCAATATAAATCAAGTAATGAGTGCATTATTTGGTTGGACAAAAGAAGAGTTTTTAAACAAACATCTCCGAGAATTACTACCGACTTATTTACCTAGAAATGTCGAAAACTATTCTAATTCAGCGATTATTTTCGGAGAAAGCCTTGTTATAGGTAAAGAACAAGATGTTATAGCACTCCATAAAAATGGTGGCCAAATAAACATACGGCTCGTTATTGGTCATGCAATAATTCGATATGAGAACATCTACGTTGCATTTTTCTCTGATATTAGCGAACGAACAAAGATGCAATTAGAACTGCAAGAGAACGAAGAAAAATTCCGTTCTCTTGTCAGTAATATTCCCGGTATTGTTTTCCGTACAAAAGACACTCGTAACAGCCAAATATTATTTATTAGTGATGCTGTGGAAAAAATAACAGGCTATCCAGTAAGTAGCTTTATTGAACCACATTTACACCATGACTTTATTGACTTGCTCCATCCCGATGACGTCGCGGCATTTTTGCATAGCACCCAAAAAAGAGAGCAAACCTACGCCACAGAATATCGAATCGTCACAAAAAATAAAGAAGTTCGATGGTTACTGGAACATGGACGAATCGTTCCAAATACTGAATCGCAAGGTATTTATATTGATGGATTTATCATGGATATCACAGAGAGAAAATCCATGGAAGAAGAGCTCAGGTACTCAAAAGAGCAAGCAGAGCAGGC
This sequence comes from uncultured Marinomonas sp., assembly GCA_947493575.1. Classification (GTDB taxonomy): domain Bacteria; phylum Pseudomonadota; class Gammaproteobacteria; order Pseudomonadales; family Marinomonadaceae; genus Marinomonas. Next base: position 46,946 of record CANLRQ010000020.1, on the reverse strand, counting down.
TGCAGCATCTAGATCGGCTTTCCTTGCTAATATGAGCCATGAGATTCGTACTCCAATGAACGCCATTATAGGTTTTAGCGACTTTTTATTAGATGAAAACCTCTCGTTAGAAAAACAAAAAGATCATTTAAAAACCATTAATAAATCCGCTAAGTCACTATTACATCTATTAAATGATGTTCTTGATAGTGCAAAACTAGACAAAGGAAAGATGCAATTAGAGCAAACAACATTTTCTTTAATTGAAGAAATTGACACTGTGATTTCCACACTCTGGTTGCAAGCTCAAAAGAAAGGTTTAAATCTTGAGCTACATCTCGACTCAAATCTTCAGCATTATTACTGGGGAGCACCAGATCGTATTCGACAGGTTTTGATGAACATTCTAGGCAATGCGATTAAATTTACAGAAAAAGGCGAAGTAAGTTTAACGGTTAAGGCCGATCCATCCCAAGAATCTGTTACCTTTGCCATTAGAGACTCAGGTATCGGAATGACAGACAAACAAGTCAAACATATTTTTGATGCTTTTACTCAAGCTGATGCCTCGATGAATAGAAAGTTTGGTGGGACAGGCTTGGGGACGACTATAAGCAAGCAGCTTATTGAGTTAATGGGAGGCCAAATTACCCTGTCTAGTCAGCTTAATATCGGCACCGAATTTTTCATATCAATTCCCTTAAAAATATCGAAACAAATCCCCTTAGGAAAAGATAACACAAGTGCTCAACTGCCCCCTTTAAAAATCTTAATTGTGGATGATATACAGCAAAATCTAGATCTACTTTACCTCCTATTAACACGACATGGTCATTCAGTTACTACAGCATTAAATGGTGAACTGGCTCTTACTCAAATGCAAAATACCTCTCCTGATATTGTTCTGATGGACATACAGATGCCAGTTATGGATGGCTTAACAACAACAAAAACAAGGCGTTCATTAGAAAAAGATCAAGACCTGCAACACATTCCTATTATTGCTCTTACAGCAGGTGTTTTAGAAAAAGACAAAGCAGAAGCAAAAGCAGCAGGCATGGAAGGCTTCAGTCATAAGCCCATTGATATTGCGCTGTTAAATCGTGAAATTGCCAAAGTGCTAGACATTGAATATTCTGAGCCTCCTTTAAGCATCAATAGAGATGCAAAAGGCAGCAGCTCTGCAAAAACCAGTAGCTCTGCAAAAACCAATAGCTCTACAGCTGAAAGAACGCTAATCAATGAAGAAAAGGGTTCAGAATTATGGGGCAGTAAAGAACGCTATTACGCCGAACTCTCAAGATTTGTAGAAACAAATTCTGCAACAATTTCAGATATGCACCATTATACGTTAGGAGCAAATCCAAGCTGGCCAAAAGCAATCTCAACAGCTCATACACTTAAAGGAATTTCTGGCAACTTAGCACTGTACCCATTAATGTCATTATTTTCTAAATTCGAAACCGTTTGCAAAGATCAAAATACAAGAGCAATAGCAGAAACTCACATTCAATTAATCGAATCGTTAAAAAAACTTACCTCATTAATAAATGATTATAAAGCCACTTTAAAAGAATCGCTTATTGTAGAAAGCAGTTATCTAGATCCCAAAAAACCTGAGCAATTTATGGTTGCTGTAAATAAGTTATTAGAACTTATTACTCATAATGAATACAATGAAAGCCTATTAACAGAATTTATGCTGCTCGCACCCAAAAGCCAAACAGCAAACGTGAAACAAATTGTTAACGCTCTTAATGAGTTCGAATTCGAGACGGCTATAAAAATACTTCAAGAAATTAAAGAATATTATGACAAATTGTAAGCTATCAACGCATTCAAAAATACCAAGTGGAATACCTAAAATATTGGTAGTTGATGATGAAGCAACAAATCTTCGTTTACTTAAGCATATTTTAAGTGATGATTACCGCCTATTCTTTGCTAAAAGTGGTCTGGAAGCATTGCGCATCACCCAAAAGGAAGAGCCTAACTTAATTTTACTGGATGTGATGATGCCCGATATGTCGGGCTATGATGTCTGTACTCAACTGAAACAATCAGATAAAACCAAACACATACCCGTTATCTTTGTTTCTGCATTAAATGAAGAATCAGATGAAGAAAAAGGGTTTAACCTAGGAGCAGTAGACTACATAACCAAGCCTGTTGTCCCTGCGATCGTAAAAGCTCGCGTTAAAACCCATCTGTCATTGGTAAATTCAGATGAGCTAAAACGTACTCGTTTACAGGTTATTCAGCGATTAGGAAAAGCGTCCGAATACAAAGACAATGAAACTGGAAAACACGTGATTCGTATGAGCTTTTATGCAAAAGAGTTGGCTCTAGAATATGGTTTGTCTGAATTTCAAGCTGAAAAAATCTTTAATGCTGCACCGATGCATGATATCGGAAAAATTGGTATTCCAGACCAAATTTTACTAAAGCCAGGAAAACTCACTCCTGAAGAGTTTGAGGAAATGAAAAAACACCCCCAAATTGGCGAAGAAATCTTAGGTGAATCTGATTCAGAGCTGATTGCATTAGCAAAGTCCATTGCGGTTAGTCATCATGAAAAATGGAATGGTACAGGTTACCCTTACGGCCTATCGGGCAATGACATCCCGCTAGAAGGCCGAATTGTCGCCATTGCAGATGTTTTTGATGCATTGACCACCATCAGGCCCTACAAACGAGCTTGGACGCTTGAAGAAGCTACCGATTATATTTACTCGGAAAGCGGTAAACACTTTGATCCTAGGTTGGTAGAGTGCATTCCAGAAGTATTAGACGTGTTTCTTGATATTATGAACAAATGGCGTGACGAAGCGTAAAAGCCCCTAGGGAAGGCTAACCGCTACATATAGAGCCTTACAATACCTGACACAGGGGGTTACTGTTAACTTGGCAAGTCGCATTATTCATATTTATGCTTTTAGTGCTAAAATCTTCGATTAAATTTACCCCGAAAAACAGTACTTGAGGGCTACAAAGAGTATTAACGTTTTAACCAACGCCATACGAAAATAATGTTTATTAAAGCACTGGCAATATAGGTATATGCGCAAGCTTTCAAGATTCGTTGTACTGCGGGAATATCCTCTTCTAAAACGTACTTCCCTTCTATCAGAATAGGTAACGCTTTACGAAAACTGGCGTCCATTTCTTCGGGTAAAATAATGAGATGGATGCATACACCTGCAACACCAGTCAACCCAACAGCTAATACGTGTAGAGGGACCGCATAGGGAACTTGTAATAACGCTGTAATGACAGGCCATCCGAATAATATGAATGACCCCGCTTTTCTGAGAAAATGAGCTAAAGGAAGGTAACGCAAACGCAGCTTAGTTATTTTTTCTTGTTTTTCATATTGAATAGCATGTCCAATTTCATGGGCAGCAACGGTAATAGCCGTTAGAGATTGGCCATCAAAATAACTTGGGCTTAAACGTACACTTTTTGCCTTGGTATCGTAATGATCTTTCCCTTCTAGCCCATGCTCTATCTGAATATTTAAAGCAAAACGCTTTGCCAAATGCTGCGCAAACTCCCCGCCTGTTCCGGGGAAATCTTTTCGGTGAAATGCATAACGCTTTAAAGTATATCGAACCCATAAACTCGGTGCGAAAATAAGAATTGAAAACACTATAATAGCTAGAATCCACACAATAAAACCTTTTTACTCACAATAAAAAACAACCTGAGACCTTTGCACGAAGTCATGAACGATAATAAAACGAGGTAAAAACAGACGAAAAAGCGGAGTCTATGAATTATAAATGCGCATTTTGAGTTTATTTTTAACAAAGTATTAGCAAGCGTAGTAGTTGTGCAAAGGTCTCAACTTATAAAAAAAATCCTTTACGTATGTCTTATGCTGTACTAATACAAATGGTAACATTAATTCCACTCTTGGGAAGGGCTTCTCGAAAATAGGCCAGCTATTCACATTTGGCTATTCACATTTGGCTGTCCACATTTGGCTATTCACATTTGATGACCGCCCGCCTCGAATAACAGGCTTTTATCCACATGCTGAGGCAAGAGGACTTGTTCTCGCCTTCCCTACCTTTTATTAGTGGAGTTATAGCTTCCGTTATAATTGACCTATTTTATAAAGTATCAACAAATGAAAAATCCATTTATCATTCCTATATTAAGTATATTAAAACAACACAAAGAAGGGTTGGCAGAATTCGATATAATACGCGAGCTCAAATCTCAGTTCCCTGATTTTTGCACCTTGGCAAAAGACGCTAATCTGTGCTTATTCAGACAACACTTTCTTGTCATGAATGCTTTATATCAATTACAAACGCAACTCTGGCAAGAAGAAAATTTAAAATTAACAATATCACCGATACATATTCGCATCGATTTTTCATTTGTAAAAAGTGATAAAGATACTGAACAGGATAGCAAGACAGAAAGAACAGATGTAAATCATTCAGCAGAAGTTAAACTGGCTAGTTACTACCTCAACTGGCAAGAATATACCGATACAGATGAAGCTGAGGTTAGATCACTGCTAGACAATTTTTTCAAAGGCATACAGCAGCCTAAAAAAATGAATGAGGCTTATGAGATTCTTAATTTGCCGAAAGATGCTACATATGCAGAGATAAAAAAACAATATCGTGCATTGGCCAGTCAAGCTCACCCAGATAGAGGAGGATCTGCAACAAAATTTATCGAGCTTCGCGAAGCATTTGAATTGCTTGCCCATAATAAATAATCATTGATATAAAGAGTGTAAATAGTGATATTACAAATATGGAAAATGTGATATAACTAAAATAAAGCATTCCCACTGTAGTTTTAATAACAATGTTAAAAATCAAAGGCCGCTTAGCATGCTGAAGTTTATATTAAGTATTGCTTTTATCTTGATATCTCTCAATATCAAGGCGTTTGAGATGCCTGCAGCAGACGGTTCTTATATCACTCAAGATCTACCAACTTGGATCGAGTCAATACCTATCTCTCCTGAAGTAGCCCTAACACAAGAATTTAGCTCAGAAGAGTTTCCTACTTACACCAGCTTTTCAAAAGATACTTTTTGGCACAAACTTTCTTTCCCCCCTGCTAATGATGAAACAAGCAATACCTTTTATTTGAAAGTCAGTAATTTCATGATCGACGAACTCAATTTCTATCTTTTTCATGATAGAAGACTCGTTCAAGAATGGATAAGAGGAGATACTCAAGTATGGAACTTATCCGGACCCTATGAAGGTATTTGGATTCCCATTTCTCTACACAGTACTGAACCCACTCATTTGTTGATTCGTAGGCACAGTACAGGGCCTATTTTAATGCCTATTGCGCTTTATAATGAGGAAAATATTGAACAAGCAAAAAACCAGCAAAAGACACTATGGGTTATCGCTCTTACATCATTAACTATCTTACTGTTTTACAACATTGTTATTTATTCATTAACGCGGGTTTCTGCCTTCATCTATTATGTGTCTTTTAATCTTGGGTTAATCGTTTCCCTTGCCTGTATTTTAGGGTTTGATCGATACTTCTTCTATTATGAACCCATGCAGCAATGGCTTACATTGCACTTGCTCACATTGCACACCCTTATGCTCTGGGGAGTTAGTCGCTTCAGTTTACATTTCCTGAATCTAAAAAAACATTATCCTTTGTTTTGGGAACACAGATTTAAAATAGACACCTTACTATTAAGCTTTGCCGTATTAAGTTACTTCTTAACTGAAAGCTCAATGGCTCCCATTTTTCTTTTGTTACAACTCATTGTGCCTTCTTTATGTACTTACTGGGCCATATACACGAAATCATCCCATACAATCGCAACACGCTTGTACATATTTTCCTTAGGCGCACTCATTATCGGGTCATTAGTTGGCTCTGCTATTTACTGGAACTTTCTTCCTTACAACGGACTCACTGAATACCTCTTTTTAATCACAACCATTGTCCAGCTATTGGGGTTCTCATTTGCATTTAGCTCCCAAGTACGCCAAGCAAACCATGATAGACATTTACTTGCTCTCATGGATTCCATTACAGGCTTACCGAATCGACAATTTTTATTATCCCAATTAGGCCCCACTCTCAAAAAAGTGCATAAAGAAAGCTCTACATTAAACCTTGTCTTTATCAGACTTCTTGGACACCATACACTTAGCCAAGCTGTTGGCCCAGCACAAGCAGATCAAGCTGCCAGCCAAGCTTTTCTCAGAATTAACAATGCATTAACCACTCTTAACACCATTGTGGACATCCCTTGGCAGAGTAGGTCGACAGTAAAATTAATACGTGTCAGCGCCAGTAACTGCGCTTTTCTAACAACGTCTGATGGCATCAATCATATTCTAGAATCTTTAGCGCCTACTTTTGAAGCAAGTGTTAAGATCGATGATCTTGAGTTCCAGCACAACGTTAGTATCGGTGTAGCTCAATACCCCCAAGATGCCGATAATATAGAGAAGCTCTTCCATAGTGCTCAATTAGCCACAGAAGCAAACCTACAAAGCAACAGTGACTGGACAAGGTACGATGCAAAATTCAAATCCAACCAGAAACGTCAATTAAACATTTTATCTCTGTTAAACCGAGACTTAAAAAATAAACAACTAAATTTCCATGTGCAGCCAAAAGTAGACTTAACGGATTACTCCATTGTTGGTGCAGAGGTATTATTACGCTGGAACAATAAAGAGTTAGGCGCTATTTCCCCCGCTGTTTTTATTCCATTAGCAGAGCAAGCGGGTCTTATTTTAAAAATCACTCAATACATAATTCAAGAAGTGTTTTTATGGATTAGCTTGCATCCAAATTTGACTCAAGATCGACATATTTCCATAAATATTTCAGCGAAAGACTTATTACAAATGAATTTTTCTAAACAAGTCGTGGCTCTCAAGCAAGAGTATAATATCTCGGCAAAAAACATTATTTTAGAAGTAACTGAAACGGCTATTTTTGAAGACAATGAGTTATTTAGAGTAAATATCGCTCTATTACGCGATCATGGCTTTAGCTTTTCCGTCGATGATTTCGGCACTGGATACAGTTCCATGCACAATGTTATTACATTAGACCCAGTTGAAATTAAGCTAGACCGAGTTTTTGTGAAAGACATCCATCAATCTGAAATTAACCATACGTTAAGTGAATGCATTATCAACCTTTGCACAAAAACACAGTCGCAAAGCACAGCAGAAGGAATTGAAACCTATGAAGAAGTACAAACATTGAGAGATCTCAATTGCCAAATAGGACAAGGGTATTTCTTCCATAAGCCTATGATACCTGAGCAATATCTTAAATTAATTCGTAAATAGTACTTATTCAAAACAAATGACCTGCTATCTTTAGCACCCTATAGTTATTACATTTAACTTTCTACAGAACGCTTACTTAGGTATGATCTAAAATCAAAAGTGCAGACCTTAATGACAGCTCATCACATGTTATCTAATAAACTCTACGCCATAAAATCAATGAAAAAAACCATCAGGTTAATTGGTATGGTCTTATTCACAGCAAGCTTGTTGAGTGCTTGCTCTCGCAATGAAATTGAAGACAGTAATCATTTTGAAAACAACGGACGTGATTTAACGTCCCTAAAAAGAGAAACATTGTACTTAAAAGAAGCTCTACCTCCTGGACTGCCTTATCCCTCTGACAACTTTCATATAGGCTTACAGCATCAACAGAACTACCTAAATAAAATTAAAACCCAAGATTACCAATTTGATACATTAAACTTTTCTAAGTCCGACTTAATTAAAGTAACCAACGAAATACAACATTGGATAGAAGATCCAACCTATTTACCGCAAATTAGTGCTCATCAGATTTCAGGTCAAGACAAAAGGGGCAATGTTCAAATCACAGGGTATTACGTCCCGATTTTATCTGTTAGGCATACACCAAATGAAGAGTATCGGTTTCCACTTTATAAAAAACCTAAACCTCCCGTTTGGCCTGCTGACACAGCTCTTCCTAGCCGTGAAGCAATTGACTTTGAAGGAGCACTAGATGGCTTAGGTTTAGAGTTAGCATACACTAACAGCCTTATAGATAACTTCTTCTTACATGTACAAGGCTCAGGTGTCGTTGAATATGAAGATGGTGAAAGAAAACTTCTTTCGTGGGGCGGAGTCAATGGACATGCCTATCGTAGTTTAGGAAAAGAACTTATTCAACGAAAAGAAATAGAAAAAAGTAAAATATCGGCACAGGCCATACGTAAGTGGTTAGCAGAACACCCTCACAGGCAAAAAGAAATATTATCAACAAACCCCAGTTACTTATTTTTCGCAGAAGGCCCAACTTCACCAGTAGGCGCGGCTAATTTACCGCTCACACCAAAACATTCGATTGCTGTTGACCCTGATGTTATCCCCCTCGGTTCCATTTTACTTGGAAAGTTACCCAAATTAGACAAACATGGTGAGTTAATTGGACATGAATTTCATTTACTCTTAGCGCAAGATAAAGGAGGAGCAATTAAAGGCTCTGGCCACATTGATTGGTATCAAGGGATAGGAGCCGAAGCAAAAATATTAGCAGGGCAACTTAAACAATTTGGCCACATTTGGTTACTTTTACCCAATAAAGAAGAAAATAGTAAGGCAGAAAAAAAACAATAAAACGCTTTTTATAAAGATTCACATATGATCTAGCAACCTATTACTCAACGACTTGAAAACGTATATTACGGGTACCCACTCTCTCCAATTCACGCGACCCTGCTTTTCCTAACATTGCAAAATATACATGAGACCTTTTCACGAAGTCATGAACAATGACAATTTGCCTGCCCCCCCCCGCCATTAGAGTTACTTCACTTTTAACATCGAATCCACCGTCATCACTTCACTTCTAATATTAATTTTTTATAATACTTTTACCTTTTTCTTTGACTTAAGTAGCCTATCCTAGCTATAAAAATAGTTTATTATTAACGCATCACTCAACTTTTTAATAGAGAGCATTAATGGAGTTTATCTGGATATTATGTGCATTTATCTGCGGATTAAGCATGAAAATGATCAATATGCCGCCTTTAATCGGTTTTTTAGTCGCAGGTTTTTTTCTTAACTATTTAGGAGTGGAGCCATCCGCTTCTTTGGACACTTTAGCTAATGTTGGCATCACATTAATGTTATTTTGCATTGGGTTAAAACTGCATGTTAAAGATTTGCTCAAACCAGAGATCTGGGTCAGTGCACTGTCTCATAAAGCACTCTGGAGCCTTATCATTGCATCATGCTCATTGTTTTTTGTTACCTTACAACTCCCTTATTTTAGTCAGCTTGATTTTACCACAGCATTAATCATTGCTTTTGCTCTGAGTTTCAGCAGTACAGTGTGTGTCATGAAGTTATTAGAAGATGCAGGCGAAATGAAAACTCGCCATGGTCAAATTGCGCTCGGCATATTAGTCATGCAGGACATTGTCGCAGTAGTATTTTTGGTGTTTGCTACAGGAAAAATACCAACACTTTGGGCCATTTTATTATTCGGATTGATCTTCTTAAAACCTGTGTTGTCACAATTACTCACACGTGTCGGTCATGGAGAAATGCTTCCGTTAGCAGGTTTATTCTTTGCCTTTGGAGGTTATGAACTTTTCTACCTTGTTGGGGTTAAAGGCGATTTAGGAGCACTAATTATGGGGGTTTTACTTGCTTCTCACGCCAAAGCTGCCGAACTTAACAAGGCCTTGATGAATTTTAAAGACATCTTCCTAATTGGCTTTTTCTTATCTATTGGGTTTACTGCATTACCCACATTAAATATGTTAGGTATTTCTGTCCTTTTAAGTATTTTCCTAATTTTCAAATTCTTTCTATTTTTCCTTATCTTTACTCGCTTACGGTTACGCGGACGAACCGCATTTTTAACCGCTTTATCTATGTCTAATTACAGCGAGTTTGGGCTTATCGTTGCTGCTCTCAGTGTAAATAATGGTTGGTTGAGTAAGGAATGGTTAGTTATTCTTGCTTTGTCCGTATCATTCTCTTTTGTTGTAACAAGCCTACTCTATAAAAATGCACATAAGCTTTATTTAAGACATAAAAAAAGCATCAAATCTTACGAGTCAGAACACTGTCTAGATGAAGATAATCTAGTTCAGCCCAAAGACATTAGAATTTTAGTTATTGGGCTTGGTCGTGTCGGTCGAGGTGCATTTGAAGTATTGCACCAAACCCTGAATGAACAAGTTGCGGGAATGGATGCCGATAAAAAACGAATTCATAAGATGCTTAGTAATGGCGAAAATGTTTTTTTTGGAGACGGTGAAGACGCTGACGTTTGGGAAAAAATGGATACCAGAAGTATCGAGTTAGTTCTCTTAGCTCTCCCCGCAATCGAAGACAGTAGTAACATTACCCTGCAACTACGAAAATCCGGTTATATTGGGAAAATCGCAGCCATCGCACGTTATCAAGACGAGCGTAGCGAACTGCTTTCATCTGGTATAGACAATGTCTTTAATTTCTATACGGAAGCCGGAACAGGTTTTGCTGAAGAAAGCTTACAGTTAATTGGCCTATCTAATTCAACGGAACAAACGTTGCGTCAGTCATAGCAAGAGAAGATCACCAATACAATTAAAAAAGCCTTGTATCTCCACAAGAGAAACAAGGCTTTTTAGACGTTCAAATTGTATTGATTTAGATAATCGTAAACGCTTTATTTGAATGCAGTTACGATAGAGCCTAAATTATTTGCTAATTTATCTAACTGATCACATTGTGATTGAGTATTTTTCGAAGATTCGAGATTAATTTCGACACTTTCCTGAATGAGTAACATATTATTTTGAATTTCTACAGACACACTGGATTGCTCTTCCGCCGCACTGGCTACTTGAATTGTCCTATCAGACACTTCTGTCATTAAAGTGTGTAATGAATTAAATAAATCACTGTTACTCTTAACACCTGTAGATAAATCAGACAGACTCAGTTGATTACTCTTAATATTATCCACAGTTTCTTTTACAGAGAGTTGAACTTGTTCAATCGACGTACGAATTTCTTCCGTTGAGTCTTGAGTTTTACTTGCAAGATTCCTTACTTCATCGGCAACTACCGCAAAACCACGTCCTTGCTCTCCAGCCCTCGCCGCTTCAATAGCAGCATTTAAAGCCAGTAGGTTCGTTTGTTCTGCTATTTGGCTGATGACTAAAAGAATGTTTTCAATCTCATTGGTGCTATTTTGCAACTGTAATGTTTTCTCGGCCGTCTTCGTCATATTGTCATTCAGCGCCTCAATATCAGACTGCACTCTCTTAACATTGCTCAGCCCGCTATTAACCGAAGTCGATGCTTGTTTACTTGCTTCAGACGTTGCGCCAATACTTCCTGCTATTTCTTCTGTCGCGCTGGTAGATTCACTTACAGCAGAAGATACCATCTCTACCTGTTGTTGAATTTTCACACTTTCTTCATACGATTCCGCCATAGAAGATTTGGTATCATCGACAGAAACAGACATTAAATTTGCATAATCATCCAAGCGTCCAATTACAGTTCGATTTTGAGCTTGTAACATTCCAATAGAAGACTCAGCACAACCTAGCTCATCCATAGAATCTGCAAATACTCTTTGTACTAACAAATTACTGCACACTTGTTGGCTTTTCCTTTGTATTGCTTTCAACCTATTGATAATCGGTAAGGTAAGAGACAAAGACAATAATTGAAAAACCACAAACAGGCTAATTACTTCCATTGAAGCAAGCTCTGAAACAAATAAAAGCCCATCAGCTAGCCCACATAAAAGAAAATATTGGAGAAAGTAGGAACGAAACACTGATTTGGGCTTAATCAGAGAAGCTAGTTTACCTTGTTTAATTTCTTGATATAAGGACTGCGCTTTTGTGATTTGTTCACGCGTAGGCTTACTTCTTACAGACTGGTACCCTACTTTTCGTCCATTCTCATAAAGAGGAGAAACATAGGCATCAACCCAATAGAAATTACCGTCCTTACAACGGTTCTTTACCAAACCACGCCATGAACGATCTGCTTTTAAGTCTGACCACATATTAGCAAATGCTTCTTTTGGCATGTCGGGATGGCGAACTTGATTATGAGGTTTACCGACTAGCTCTTCTACAGAATACCCAGCGATATCACAAAACGCTTTATTTGCATAAGTAACTATACTATCTAAATCGGTTGTTGAAACCAATTCAACGCCATCTGGGAAAGTAACTTCTTTACCTAAGTCCATCATGTACTCCATAGGGTAAATAAACGAGACCTTTGCATAAAGTTATGAGTGATTGATAAGTCTGTTTTTAACAAAGTATTAGCAAGCGTAGTCGTCGTGCAAAGGTTTCATAGCATTAGTTATAAAGGATAAGCTTACATCCACACTCTGACAAGGTTTCAGGTAAAAATAAATTACATTTAATTACAATAAACTAAAAATCACTATAAAACGATTTTATAACACTCCCTAAAACAAAACAACGACCTAAGTCGCTGTTTTATTTATATTTTTATTAGACTGTGATTTTTTAACAAAAAGATACAGTAGCGATAAAAATGCTTAGACTCTATACATCTAGGTAATCCATAATACCTTCAGCCGCTTTACGGCCTTCATCAATAGCCGTTACCACCAAGTCAGAACCTCTTACCATATCACCACCAGCAAAGATCTTTTCATTTGATGTTTGATACATAAACTGGCCATTTTTTGGAGCTAAAACTCGACCATAAGAGTCAACATCAATAGAGAATGCCTCAAACCAAGGAGATGGACTTGCTTGGAATCCAAAAGCCACTAATATCGCATCAGCAGGAATAATTTGTTCACTGCCTTCTACAACTTCCGCTCTGCGGCGACCATTAGCGTCCGGTTCACCCATAATGGTTTCAACGACTTTGATGCCTTCTACTTTATCTTTACCGATAATTTCTACTGGTTGACGGTTAAACAGAAAATTCACGCCTTCTTCACGCGCATTTTTTACTTCTCGACGTGAACCCGGCATATTTTCCTCGTCTCTTCGATAGACACAAGAGACTGATTTTACGCCTTGGCGAATGGCTGTCCTGTTACAATCCATAGCGGTATCACCACCACCAAGAACAATTACTTGCTTACCCTTTAGGTTAATGTAATCGTCTTCGTCCTCTTCATAGCCTTGGCAGTGATTTACATTTGAAACAAGATAATCTAATGCTTCATGAACCCCTGGAAGGTCTTCGCCAGGGAAGCCACCTTTCATGGATTTATAAGTTCCCATTCCAAGGAAAACCGCATCATATTCTTCTAAAAGGTGCTCAAATGGAACATCATCACCAACAGAAGTTCCAAGAACAAATTCAACACCCATTTCTTCAAAGACTTCACGGCGACGAGTCATCACTGATTTTTCAAGTTTAAATTCAGGGATACCAAACGTTAATAAGCCACCGATTTCAGGATTACGATCAAATACCACAGGCTTAACACCGTTACGAACAAGCACATCCGCACAGGCAAGTCCTGCAGGGCCAGCACCGACTATCGCCACGGTTTTATTAACAGGTACAACATTCGACATATCAGGTCGCCAACCTAAGGCGAACGCAGTATCCGTAATGTATTTTTCAACTGAGCCAATTGTGACAGCGCCAAAACCACCTTCACCCAGAGTACAAGCACCTTCACACAAACGGTCTTGCGGACAAACTCGACCACATACTTCAGGAAGTGAATTTGTTTGATGGCTAAGCTCAGCCGCTTCAAGCAAATTGCCTTCACTCACCAATTTTAGCCAATTAGGGATATAGTTATGGACTGGACATTTCCACTCACAATAGGGATTACCACATTCTAAACAACGATGAGATTGGTCTTTTGCAACTTCTTCAGCAAAGGGTTTATAAATCTCAACAAATTGCCCTTTACGGGTAATAAGAGGTTTTTTCTTAGGGTCTTTACGGTCGACCTCTACAAATTGAAATGCGTTATTCAAGCGCTCAGACATAAGCGACTAACTCCTCTGAAGACATAAACTATAATGTCATCTTGCTAAACATAAAATCGTTACAGGGGCGTCAATAACCCCCCTGCAAATAAATTAACGTCTCTTATTCTGGACGCTGACGAGTATTGGCTAATAAATTACTCAAGCTTGCCGCTTTTGGTTTCACAAGCCAGAATTTACCAATGTAATCGTAGAAGTTCTCTAACAGTTCACGCCCCCATTCACTGTTCGTCTCTTTTACATGCTCTTCAATCACACTACGTAAATGAGAACGATATTCTTCTGTTGTTTCAGTACCAATACGATGGATTTCAACTAACTCATGGTTATATCTATCTACAAAGGTACGATCCATATCCAACACATACGCAAAACCACCTGTCATACCAGCACCAAAGTTATAACCAGTTGTGCCAAGAATAGTGACAGATCCTCCAGTCATATATTCACAACAGTGATCTCCTGCTCCTTCAACAACAGCATGAGCTCCAGAGTTACGAACAGCAAATCGCTCTCCTGCCGTACCAGCCGCAAGTAACTTGCCGCCTGTTGCACCATATAAACAAGTATTACCTACAATGGCACTGTCTCGCGAATTAAACATTGACCCTTTCGGTGGGAAGATAACCAACTTACCCGCAGTCATCCCTTTACCTACATAGTCATTGGCATCGCCTTCAAGATACATATCCAAACCGCCAGCGTTCCAAACACCGAAACTTTGACCTGCGGTTCCCTTAATACGTAAAGTGATTGGCGCATCACTCATGCCCTGATTACCATATCGTTTAGCAATTTCACCAGACAAACGAGCACCAATTGAGCGATCACAGTTAGTTACTGTAAATTCAAACTCGCCGCCCTCTTTTTCTTCAACAGCATTTTTAACCGTATCCCACATTTTTAATGCCATCAGACCCTTATCATGTGGTGGGTTAAAAGGCACTTCACAAAACTGAGGTTTATCCGCTGGAATGGCATCGTTATTTAGAATTGGAGAAAGGTCCAAACCAACTTGTTTACCTGTTTCTCCAGGTAATAACGTCAATAGATCAACACGGCCAATCAAATCACCAAGGCTAGATACACCTAATTTCGCTAACCATGCGCGAGTATCTTCCGCCATAAACAAGAAGAAATTTTTAATCATTTCAACTGTACCAAGGAAAAAGTCATCACGTAAATGTTGATCCTGTGTCGCAACACCCGTCGCACAGTTATTTAAGTGACATATACGTAAGAATTTACATCCCATGGCAATCATAGGAGTTGTACCAAAACCAAAACTTTCAGCCCCTAAAATGGCCGCTTTGACAACATCAAGGCCAGTTTTCAAACCACCATCAGTTTGTAAACGTATTTTTCCACGCAAGTCATTTGCACGCAGTGCCTGCTGAGCTTCAGCAAGGCCTAATTCCCATGGAGAACCAGCGTGACGGATAGATGTAATTGGGGACGCAGCCGTACCACCGTCATATCCTGAAATGGTGATTAAATCAGCATACGCTTTAGCAACACCGGCAGCAATTGTTCCAACACCAGGCTCAGAAACCAGCTTCACAGAAACTAAAGCTTCAGGGTTTACTTGTTTCAAATCAAAAATAAGTTGCGCCAAATCTTCAATCGAATAGATATCATGATGTGGTGGCGGTGAAATCAATGTTACGCCCGGTACAGAATAACGTAAACGCGCAATCAGACTATTAACTTTACCACCAGGCAGCTGACCACCTTCTCCCGGTTTCGCTCCTTGAGCGACCTTAATTTGCAAAACTTCTGCATTCACTAAGTATTCAGGGGTAACACCAAATCGACCAGAGGCAATCTGTTTGATTTTAGAACGCTTCTCAGTACCGTGGCGAGCAGGATCTTCCCCACCTTCACCAGAGTTAGAGCGGCAACCCAATTCATTCATTGCTTGCGCTAAGGCTTCATGGGCTTCTGGCGACAACGCACCTAAAGACATACCAGCGGAATCAAAGCGAGGTAAAATGGCAGTAACCGCTTCAACGTCCTCTAGAGCAATGGGTGTTGCTTTGTCAGAAATCGCAAACAAATCTCGCAACATGGATGCTGGACGAGTATTAACAAGATCGGCATATTTAGAGAAATCTTCAAACTTACCACTAGAAACAGATTTCTGAAGGTTTCTTACCACGTCAGGATTAAAAGCATGGTATTCCGCATCGTGTACATATTTTAAGTACCCGCCTTGCTGAATAGGCTTACGCAGTTTCCACGCGTAGTTTGCAACTTTACTCTGTTCCTGTTGGAAGTCCTTAAAACAAGCACCTTTAATACGACTAGCAACACCTTTAAAACAAAGTTCAATAACAGGCTCAGAAAGACCTATGGCTTCAAACAATTGTGCTCCACGATACGAAGCAACGGTAGAAATTCCCATTTTAGATAGGATTTTCATCAAGCCTTTGTTTATACCTTTACGATACTTACTATGGCATCCAATTGGATCACCCAACACTTCCCCTTTTTCGATCATGTCATTGATTAATCGATAGCTCAAATAAGGGTAAACTGCTGTGGCACCAAAACCAAGAAGTACAGCAAATTGATGAGGGTCACGGGCAAATCCAGTATCACAAACGATATTAGAATCGCAGCGCAGGCCAACTTTAGATAAATGATGATGCACCGCACCTGTTGCCATAGGCGCAGGAATCGGTAAACAGCCTTTTTCAATATCACGATCTGTTAATACTAAAATAACCGCACCATTAAGAACCAGCTCTTCTGCACTTCTTTGCAAGTTTTTAATTGCTTGTTCTAGATCCACTTCTTCAGGATTATAATTTGTATTCAAACGCACCAAACGGAAGCGATGATCGTCTAAGGCTAATAAACGACTGAATTTACGCGGAGATAAAATTGGCGACGATAAAATAATTCGGTTTGCATGTTTTGGCGTTTCTTCGAATAAATTCCTCTCAACACCAATACAAGTTTCAAGCGACATAACAACAGACTCACGCAATGGGTCTATTGGTGGATTCGTTACCTGAGCAAACTTTTGACGGAAGTAATCTGTAACTGGACGAGTCTGGCTTGACATGACAGCCATAGGAGTATCATCTCCCATCGAACCAACTGCTTCATGACCACTTTCTACTAGAGGGCGGAAAATCTGTTCTCGTTCTTCAAAGCTCACTTGGAACATTTTCTGATAAGTCAGCATTTCTTCAGAGGTGAACTGTTCAAATTCTTGTTTAGATTCCACCAATAAAGATTCAATGCGAATGGCTTCTTGCTTAAGCCATTTTTTGTATGGGTGAGCTACTTTTAAACGATTATCTATATCCTGAGTATGCATGATCTTGCCGCTTTGAGTATCAACGACTAACATTTGACCAGGCCCAACACGACCTTTTGCAATTACATCTTCAGGTTGGTAATTATAGGTTCCAATCTCAGACGCTACAGTAAGATAACCGTTCTTCGTCATAACCCAACGAGCTGGTCGCAAACCATTACGATCCAACATACATACTGCATGACGACCATCCGATAATACTAAACCGGCTGGACCATCCCATGGCTCCATATGCATAGAGTTATACTCATAAAAAGCTCGTAGCTCTGGGTCCATATTTTCAACATTCTGCCATGCAGGCGGTATCATCAAGCGTGAAGCACGGAAGATATCCATACCCCCCATCACCATTAACTCCAACATATTATCCATGGAAGAAGAGTCTGAACCAGTTAGGTTCACTAATGGTTGTAGGTTTTGAACTTCAGGAATAAGAGGGGAAAGCAATTTGCTTGCTCGAGCCAATGCCCAATTCCGGTTACCTTCAATGGTGTTAATTTCACCATTATGCGCAAGCATTCTAAAAGGTTGAGCCAATGGCCATTTTGGTAAAGTGTTTGTAGAAAAACGCTGATGGAAGACACATATCGCTGTCTGTAACTCCTCATTACCTAAATCTTTATAGAAAGAAGGCAGATCGACTGGCATCATCAAACCTTTGTAAGATAAAACCTTATCAGACAAAGAACAAACATAGAAATTTTCATAGTGTGACAATGCTATTTCAGTTTTACGACGAGCAACAAACAAACATGTTGTAAACGTTCTAGCATCCATTCGGTTACTGTCAATAAACACCTGTTCAATGCGAGGTAGGCACTCTTCAGCAATTCTCCCCAAGCATGCAGGGTCAACGGGCACTTCACGCCAACCGACAACATTGACACCTTGCTCTATTAGTTTCTCTGTTAAGACGTCTCTTTGCTCTGAGGCTAGAGTTTCATCCTGATCAAGAAAGACCATCCCCGCACCGTAAAGATCTGAGAAGGTATGATTAAACAGTTTTATTGCTTCACTTCTTAAAAAACCATCTGGCTTTTGAATTAAGAGCCCGCAGCCATCACCCGTTTTACCATCTGCAGCAATACCGCCGCGATGGGTCATACAAGTAAGTGATTCAATTGCCGTTTTTAATAGGTGATGACTGGCTGTGCCTTCCATGTGAGCAATCAAACCAAAACCACAGTTGTCTTTAAATTCACCAGGACGATAAAGGCCTGTACTCATACAGCAACTCCTAAAATATAACTAAGAAGAACAAAAACGAAAATTTATTCAGTCACGTTATTTCCAATAAAAAAATAAATATGTACTCTGACCGATTTTTCGATACTAATTTGCAAGCAATCTTACCTTGATAATTTTCAAGGCTCAAATTAGAGAAATCGCACTTTTGACTATTTACGACTGATTGCGTTGCTTTTTAACCCGATATAAAACCGAATAAGAGCATTATCTATGGTAGGATTTTTTCTTAGCAGGAAATTCCACTGATGAATCTGCTTTTTATAATAAATACGGTTTTTTTTACTATTTTTTCATTTTTAACGAAATACATGTAAAAAACACTAATGTCAGATTATTTACTGAGCTTTTCTAATATCTTGCTGTACACCTCGGACACTACGAGCCCACGGATTTAGAGATTGTAACTCTTGTGGAAGCGTCTCAACAGCGGCAATAGCTTCACTTCGATTGCGATAATTGCCATACACAACAACAAACCAATCTCGATTATTATGCAATGCTTGGAAATAGCTAAAACCATCCAAACTTCCCTGATCTCGAATAAACTCTTTGACGGTTGCTAAATTATAAGTACCTAATAGCTGCAAAGTATAGCGATTAGGACTTTGGGTAAGCCACCAAGCTGTTTTTTCAAAGCGATCACTAGGTGCTGACTCAACCTCAGGTTCAGAGTTGGTCGATAAGGTTGGCGACACGGTTTGTTGGATTACCGGTGCGCTTGTAACGACTTGAGGTGATAACGGAATAGGAGCAAGTGGTGCAGCTGAGGCCTGCCTAACAGGCGCTGCTGCAATACCATTTTGAGAACGACTATCTTGATTGTTACTTACTATAGGCGTTTCTATTGTAAGTGTATCATTTGGAATAGGAGGCAAAGAAAATTGATTACCTTCACTGCCTAGACGTTTCTGCATTTCTTCTATTCGAGCAATGGTAGGTGACGTCGAAGAAGAATTGCCTTCACCACTTAAAGGAATAGCATTACCAATAGGCGAGGTTTCCACACTTTCATCAGAATCACTAAAAATCACAGCGACTAATATCCCCAGCATAACAATAGATAAAAGTGCCATATGAACAGCAGGAAAACCCTGAGCAATATTCAATTTAAATGCAGACTTACTGGCTCCATTATCATTGCCATTACTCATTTGCCCTTGGGCGGCAGTATTAATACGACCAGGAAAACCCTTCGATTCTTTAAAAATCGCCTTAACCTGCTTATCACTAAAAGGTAAATTAATTTCGCCACTAATACTGCGAATTCGATGCAGCAAATAAGCTTTGGTTTCTTCTAATGTAAAGGGGTTCAAGGTTTGTTGATGGCTTAACTGCTCAAAACGATTTTTTTGAAATGCATCTAGATTTCTCTGTAAGGGGTATTCACTAAACACCAAAACATGAGGCGTTGCTTGATGCTCACTCGACATAGACATCATATCTAACAGCATCACAACAGCGTCCGTGTTTAGTTCTTGTGCATTATCAATAATAATCAAGGCCACTTGGCCAGACTGTTCTTGCTCTGCGGCAAAAGACAAAAGAGGCCCAAAGGTTGAATCAGGGCTTAGGTGTTCTATTTCGCTGCCAAACCCTTCATAAATCGAGTTTAATAATTGTCCCGCTGTCATCAGCATCGAGCCATGAACATGACTAATGACTGCATCTTCAGCTTGATGGGTGGAAAACTCTTTCATAAAAGAGGTTTTTCCACTGCCCTGCTCACCTTCGACCACTAGTAACATAGAGCTATAACGACTTAAGTGCTCCAACATTGCAAGCTGTTGATTACGCACTTCTGTCGTAAAATAGGAGGCATTATTCGAGCCAAACGGATCCCTCAGCATTCCTGGTGGTTGCTGATCCAATGCACTTTCCAAATCAAATTGAAAGCTTGGTTCGGCCATGGCCCGTTTTTTTTCTCCTGCTACATGATACGGCTTAACGCATCTTTTATATTATTCGAGACCTATTTACATTGCTGCTTCTAAAGCATCTAAAATAGTTTCATTAAAACTTTCTACCGGGAAGTCTGAAGTGATCATCGCCTGACCCAACTCGCTCAATAATACTAAACGTAGATTACCATCAAGCACTTTTTTATCTACTGACATACGAGCGACAAAAGAATCCAGTGTCATTTCAGCAGGAGGTAAAAGAGGCAACCTAGCCGCTTTAAACAAATCCGCACTTCGAATTAAGTCACTATTCTCTAAATTGCCCATTCTCCAAGACAAATCCAATGCTAACATAGAACCGGCAGCTACAGCTTCACCATGTAACCAAACACCATAGCCCATCTCTGTTTCAATCGCATGGCCAAAAGTATGACCTAGGTTAAGAATCGCTCTAATTCCACCTTCACGTTCATCTTGTGAAACAACCTTACTTTTCGCCACACAAGATAAATAAATTGCTTCGGTAATTAGATCAGCATTTAAACTCATTAATGCAGTCATATTATTTTCTAACCACTCAAACATAGAGCGATCACAAATCAACCCGTACTTAATGACCTCAGCCATTCCAGCAGACAACTCACGCGGTGGTAAAGTGTTCAATGTTTCGGTATCAATAATGACAGCTTGAGGCTGATAAAATGCCCCAATCATATTTTTACCTAGAGGGTGGTTAACGCCTGTTTTCCCGCCTACGGAAGAGTCTACTTGAGACAATAACGTTGTTGGAACCTGAATAAAAGGCACTCCTCGTTGGTAGGTAGCCGCAGCAAATCCAGCCATATCGCCAACAACACCGCCACCAAGAGCAATAATAGTTGTGGTTCGGTTATGACGAGCCTCTAATAGGCGCGTCATAATCATTTGATATGTATCAAGAGTTTTAAATGGCTCACCATCTGGTAACACACAAGTATCAACCTGATAGTCATTTTTTAATATATTAAGCAAAGCATCAAGATAAAGAGGCGCTATGGTTTCATTGGTAACAACCATAACCTGCTTCCCTTGAATGGCATCGTCAAACAAGGACTGTTGGTTACGAATACCTGCTCCAATAAAAATAGGGTAACTGCGATCTCCAAGATCAACGTTTAATGTGCGCATTGTATTAGGCTTTCTCCACTTGCAAATGCTTATTAATGGCATCCCATACTTTTTTAGCTACTGATTTAGGGTGACGAGTATCTGTTTCAACAATAATATGTGCAACCTCTTTATATAGAGGGTCACGGACTGTAAACAGTTTACTCAGTGTCACTTTTGGATTACCAGTTTGTAATAAAGGTCGGTGATTACTTTTTGAGGTTCGTACCCATTGCTGATTTACAGTTGCATATAAATACACGACTAAACCACCTTCGTGCAAAATGGTACGATTCTCTTCACGCATTATTGCACCACCACCTGTTGCTAATACAATAGGTTTATCCATGTTATTTGTCAGTTCATAAAGCGCTTGTGTCTCACGGCGACGAAATCCATCTTCGCCTTCTTTTTCAAAAATCCATGGGATGTCAGCCCCAGCGTTTTCTTCAATTACTCTATCTGAGTCATAGAACTCATTACCTAGAGATTGTGACAATAAGCGACCTATAGTCGTTTTTCCAGCACCCATCGGGCCTACTAGAATTATATTGGGGGCAATAATCATGGTCTTTTTTTATATTGATATTTAGCGGATTTAGGTTTACACCTAGTTATTTGTCATTTGTAGCAGTTTTGGGGTAATAAATACAAGTAATTCAACTTTTTCTTGCCGCTCAATACGTCTTTTAAAGAGGGCACCGATCAATGGCAAGTCACCCAAAACAGGAATTTTACTCTCACTGACTAAATTTTCATCTCTAAAAATGCCACCCAGCACTAAAGTTTCTTGGTCAACGACAACAACCTGAGTATTAAGGCGGTTCGTCTCTAAACTGGGAATACCATTTACCAAGTCTCCAACGGCATCTTGATGAATCGTTAAATCCAACTGTATTTTATCACCATCTTTAACAAAGGGGGTGACCTCTAACATCAAACCCGCCTGTTTAAACTCAATTTTTACATCTTCATTTTCACGGGTTTGGTATGGCACTTCGGTACCTGACTCAATCCTAGCCGCTTGCCCTTCAGCCGTAACAATTTTTGGTTCTGAAATAATATTTGCTCGCCCTTCACTTTCTAGCAAATCCAATGTCAACGCTAAGATTTTCTCACCTTTAGACAAAGCAAAATTAAACGCACCTGAAGATTCTAATGCGCCTAAATCAATTGCTCCACCAAAACCAGATTCCACCATGGTATTCGCGGTTTGAGTTTCCCAATTCACGCCAAATTGAGACTGTGCATTACCTCGTATCTGAGCAATGCGAGCACTAATCTCAATTTGCCTTAAAGGGCTATCTAGCCAATGAATAACGTCTGATAGTTGATCGTCTTTTTGACAATTCAATACAATAATAGAGTTCGTTCGACTGTCTACACTCACATTGAATTTAGGAAACAAAGAATGCAAATGCTTACCTACCGTTTCTGCTTCTGCATGCTCAAGCGACCAAAATTGTGTACGACAAAGCTCTCCTTTTCTCCCTTCTCCTTGATCATCTCCTTGTAATACGCCCACCGCTAAATCGTTAGGAAGAGCCTTAGACAGCAATGCGGTTTTACCCGACCAAGTTAGCGACAAATTATGCTTTTGTGAGACGGTTTGCAGCAATGCCTTCCAATTCGTATCATGCAAATTTAAGCTCAATCGACCTGTAATATCAGGGCTCATCACTAAACTCTCACCCGTTTCATTCGCTAACCAAGGAAGAAATTCATTCAACTCCCTGTCTTTAATTTGCACATCAAATGCAAACAAAGCAGGACTTATTAACAAGATACAACTTAAAATAAAAAACCTAACGTGCCCTATCAAAAACGCCATTCTCTTTTCTCCTTACTGAAAAAGGCTTAACTTATTTAAAAACACCTCGCTCTCATTACCATCCAAATAACGCAGTACTATTTTTTTGCTATCAATAAACACCACACTGGCTAAAAGCTCAGGCAACCAGTCACCCTGTAAAACAGACAATGTCGTGTCGTTGACCTCTAACAAACCTCTAAACTCTTCCTCAAGATAAACAGTTCCTACAAGTTGAACTTGATGTTGCAATTGCACTCTAGAAAAACCCGAAAAAGGAAATAAAGAATAAGCCTGACGATTGGCTTTTTTTGACACAGGACGAAGACCCAACTCTGCTTGCCATTCACCTAAATTCGTTTTTTCCCAATGCACATTCATTGGTCGAAATGGTGCAAATTCATCCAATTGAACAAGTGCTGTTTGCCACTGCTTTGCGCTCGCCGTTCCTTTAAGAAGCAAACAAAATTCCAGGGAAGTTTGTTGTGGAATTAACGCCTTAGTTGAATTCATTGCAGATGTTGCCTCCCAATTAGATAAAGCACCACAAGTGTTTTTTTGCCACTCCCACGAAAGCCACGGCAGCGCCTTTAAAGCATCAGGAAAATAGTTACCCGCTTGCAAACGATTTTGTATGGTAAGCGACTTCTGTGATTTATTGTGCTCCCTAATAAGATCTTCTTCATTAAGCCAAACATTGTAGATTCCTACTCCCCACAAACATAACTGCAATAAAACCAACAAAGAAACATTAGTATAAGTTAATGGCACCTTACTCGAAGTAGAATTAAGAAGTATCTGTTCTAACTTTTTGAAATTAACGAGCTTTAACCAATACATTTGCATGGATCACCTCCCTCCCTATTTCACCATTCCTTTGTTCGAGCAACATACCAAGATGGCTTTCACCTTGAACCCCTGAATCAAAAGCAGACCATACAAACGTCCCCCAGCGTGTTTGCCATGTATGTAAAAAATCCTGTAATGCCTTCTCAGAAGCATGAATATTTAATACCAATTCACCTTGGGAGTACGTCAATGAGTTCACTCTAATTTGAGGAGGAACCTCCACTAAGGCAAGCAATAATGCTTCAAACTGCAACTGCTTGTTTGATGGAGTCTTCAAAGGGAAATACTGAGATTGAACATGCTGTATCGATTGCGATAGTAAATCCTGCCTACTATTAACCCAATACAAGATCGAAAGGCCGATTCCTCCAATTAATACACTCAAATAAACCAACTGAATAGCTAAACGCTTTTGTTTTTGGAACCACCACTTCAAAGGTTGATAAGGCTCCAATTCTGGCAAAGCACCTACCTCTTCAACAGCATAATTTGCAGCTAATGAATAAGGGGAAATACTGACAATTTCCACTCCACAAATGTCAGTAAGCTGATTTAACCAATCCCGTGGGCACCCATAAATATTAAATGAGTTAGACTGATTGTTCACAGACTGATACCCATAACACAGTTGCTCAGGAGCCAGTCGTATTGTTTCTGAAATAATAGACAAGCTAGATAAAGATAGTAAATAATCACTTCCAATGTGAGGTAGCTCTGCATTAGTAAAAGAAAACCAATGTTCAGGTAAAAGCACTCTCCATTGCTTTACTTTACAAGCTTCTTTTGCAAAGCACTCTGACCATTCTTTATCCAACTTTATCAATGCACGACTAAATGCACTCTCTTCTAGTTCCGAAAAGTCAAAGTCATTGTCCAGCACATATTGGGAGTCAGCAGTTATAACAGTATTAGATTTGAGTATTTTTTTAGGCGCAATCAAGCGACAGTTAGACTCGGACAACACCAAGAGTCCGTGGGAAAGCGAAAATGTCATAGTTCATCCTTGAGCTATTAAAATTTCTTAAATTAAATGTGTATGAGACCTTTGCACTAAGTCATGAACAACGACAAGTCTGCTTTTAACAAAGTATTAAGGTCTCTGTATTTTCAAATAACATCGACCTAACAACAATACAAACAAGTTCCATCGATATTAGTTTTACAAAAAGATAACACGATTTGCTGAAAAGTTAAGCACATTAATGATTAAGAATTCGCTATAATGTATTTTTCCTTTTTATCAACGATAGTCCAACTGCTATGTTAAAGACTTTTAAAATACTGTTTATTCTTGGTTTGCTCGGCGCTTTATCTGCTGCAGGCATTACATACGGTATTTACCAAAGCGTTAAACACAACATTCCTACGGTAGAAAAACTTAGAGAAATTGAACTACAAGTTCCTTTAAGAATTTATACGTCTGATAAGCTGCTTATCGGTGAGTTTGGCGAAAAACGCCGCACCCCAATATCTTATGATGAGATCCCCAAACAACTCGAAGAAGCCGTATTGTCTGCTGAAGACACCCACTTTTATCAACATCCGGGTGTCGATATTATGGGCTTAGGCCGCGCGGTATTTCAGCTTATCACAACAGGAGAAAAACAAGGTGGTGGTAGTACTATCACCATGCAGGTTGCTCGTAACTATTTCCTATCATTTGAACAAACTTTTACTCGAAAATTTACTGAAATATTCATCGCATTAAAAATGGAACAAGAGCTCAGTAAAGAAGAAATACTCGAGCTTTATATAAATAAAATTTATCTAGGAAAACGTGCATACGGCTTTCAAGCTGCGGCTCAAGTGTATTATGGAAAATCATTAGACGAATTAAATTTAGCGCAACTTGCCATGATAGCAGGTTTGCCCAAAGCACCTTCTCGCTACAACCCCATTGCCAACCCATCAAGAGCACTTATTCGCCGTAATTGGATTTTACAGCGCATGCTCACCCTTGGGAAAATTGATAAAGACAGCTATCAAGAAGCGGTTGAATCCTCTATCACGGCATTAAATCATGGTGTGACGCCTGTTATTGAAGCAAATTATGTCGCAGAAATGGTGCGTTCCGAACTGTATGAAACCTTTGGTGATGACTTGTATGAGGCTGGCCTCTCTGTTTACACAACCATTGATTCTGTAAAACAAGTTGCCGCCAACAAAGCCATCGAGACAGGCTTAGCATCCTATGATGAACGCCATGGGTATAGGGGATCAATTGAAACAAGAACTGAACTAATAGATGCAACACAAGAAGAGCAACTTAATGCACTATCCAAGATACCGAGTATTGGCCAATGGATGCCTGCTCTTGTATTGCAACTTGAAGATCAGTCCGCTCTGATCCGCTTACCATCAGGAGAAAGACACACCCTACCTTGGGATGCTTTAAACTGGGCTAGACCTTATATTGACCACAGCAAAAGAGGCAGCAAACCTAAAAAAGCCAATGAGATCATAGTAGAAGGTGACATAATTTATGTAAAACCAGATGCTACGCTCACTTGGAAACTTTCTCAAATACCCAAAGTCCAGAGTGCGCTTGTTTCCCTAGACAGCAAAAACGGAGCGATTCATGCTTTAGTCGGCGGATTAAACTTTTTTCAAAATAAATTCAATCGTGTCACTCAATCAAAACGCCAACCGGGTTCAAGCTTTAAACCCTTCATTTACACGAGTGCCCTTTCTCAAGGCTACAGTGCGGCCAGCACTATCAACGATGCCCCTGTTGTCTTTAATGACCCAAACTTAGCAACGGCATGGAGACCCACCAATGATGGAGGAAAGTTCTACGGCCCAACGCGCTTACGTCAAGCTCTCTATCGTTCCCAAAACATTGTATCTGTCCGCCTATTAGATGAAATGGGAGTCAGACCCACTTTAGAGTTTCTCAAGCGTTTTGGCTTTTCTCCTGAAGAATTACCGAACAACCTCTCCTTATCCCTTGGTAGCGCCAATATTTCACCACTGCAAATTGCTAAAGGTTATGCCGTTCTCTCCAATGGAGGTTACCAAGTTGAACCTTATATAATTGATCGGGTAGAAGGTAAAGAAGGCGAAGAACTCTATCAAGCAGCGCCAATAACCGTTTGTGAAACCTGCTCTTTAATAGAAGAAAATATCGACGACATCTTAGCCAGCACTCAAGCCAGTGAAGATAGAAGACAAATGGGGTTATTTGATTCCCCTCTTGGTATTCAAACTCGACCAGTGGCTCAATTAGTGCTCAACCCTGAAGTCAACTACATCATTTATGACATGATGCGTGATGTTATTAAATACGGTACCGGGCGCCGCGCACTTGTATTAAAACGAGATGACATCGCGGGTAAAACTGGCACCACCAACGATGGCCGTGATGCTTGGTTTTCAGGATTCAATGGCGACATAGTAACAACCGTTTGGAGTGGTTTCGATAACTCCAGTGAGTTAGGTCGTGGTGAATGGGGTGGCTCCGTGTCTCTGCCTACGTGGATAAATTATATGCGCGTTGCACTCGACGGCACTGAACCCGCATTTATTAAAAAGCCTTCCAGTTTAGTTACAGTTCGTATTGACCCTGAAACAGGAGAACGCGCTTTACCTGGACAAAAAAATGCCATCTTTGAAATTTTCAGAAAGCAGAACTTACCGCCAGTTCGTTTAGCCACTTCCCCGGCGCTAAATAACGAAAACGACCAAACAAACCTTGCTAATGAAACTCAAGACACAGCTCTAGAGGATTTATTTTAAGGACGGGGACGAATAAACCACCAGCTTTCAATTTTATTCGTGCCTTCCCGAGGGAAGGCACTATTCAACGGCTGTTGATCCATCAAGCAACAACCTCTTAAGTTTCAACATTTCTTCTGCTATTCATCAAAACCTTTAAACCTAATAGATAAAAGTACTTCCCTCTGAATAAATTATCCGTCATTGTTTAGGAAAGGTGCGAATAAGTTCTCTTGCCTCAGTATGTGGATAAAGTCTGCTATTCGAGATGTTCAACAAAGAACGCAGGCTTAGTAGACTGATTCGCACCTTCCTTTATATTTTTAACGAGAACAATATGATGACTGACGCATTTCATAGACTTCCGGTCTCATTTAATATTAAAAAACTGCAATCTGATCTTGAACTCATTACCCACAATCTATGGCTTCAACATGTCAACACAGGTGCTCATGATGGTGGTTGGGATAATCTTCCGCTGCGTTCAGTAGACGGAAAAACAGACAATGGTGCCGTTGTCGAAATAAACCCAGAGCGCTATAAAAGCACTAAATATTTAACACAATGTTCTTATTTTCAAGATGTATTAGCTCATTTCCAATGCCAGATTGTTTCTGCACGTCTGATGCGGTTAAAAGCGGGTTCTAGCATAGCTCGACACAATGACCATGATCTTTGTTTTGAAGACGGTTGTGCTCGCTTACATATTCCTATTCGCACCCATCAAGATGTTATTTTCCAAATTAATGATGAACCCGTGCATTTCTCAGAAGGAGAATGCTGGTATATGAATGCAAATTATTTCCATCAAGTAGAAAACAACAGCAACACAGACAGGGTGCACCTCGTCATCGATTGTGTTGTCAATAAATGGTTACAAACGCTATTTTTCAAGTCAGGATATGAAACAAAAATCATTGAATACAAATACGGCTCTGCTGGCATAACCGATGAAAACGTTCTACAAGTCATTGAGCAGTTAATGCATTTCAACACACCCACTGCAAAAGAAATGGCTCAAAACCTACGAGCGAAATGGCATCAAAACAAAGAGTCAGAATAAATTACCCTACTATCTACGGACATCAGAAGGATAAAAAAACAAATGACGAACAAAGATAAAAAATTAGCAATGAACCAATTGATTGATCAAATTATTCAGTCCAGTGATAAAACAGTTAACTCCAATAAAGCAATCGTTGACGATTTAGTGTCTCATCTATGCGACATAACCCATATTGATTTACACCCTGATTTTTTTACTGACGAAAACGCAACAAGAACATCAAAAGGCAAAGCGGTATCCATGACAACCGCGGCGCAATGTGCAGAAGAATACTTGCGTACTCAAGTATTTATTAGAGGGGTAAACCAAGCTATTGAAGACCAGCTTGCCCAAAACAAAAAGGTTAATCTACTTTATGGGGGAACAGGGCCTTTTGGTCTATTAGTTTTGCCCTTACTACATCGTTTTTCTGACCAAGAGTTACAAATCACACTATTGGACATCCATCAAGAATCCCTTAACCTATTAGCGAAAGTGATTCAAACACTCGATGTATCAAGTTACATCAAACAGGTTCAATGTACAGATATTTTAGAATGGGAAGTTCCTGAAAAAGAATACGACATCATTGTATCTGAAACCATGATGGCCTTACTCGCCAATGAGCCACAAGTGTCTATCTTTAGGCATTTAATACCCTCATTAAAAGACACAGGGTGTCTTATTCCACAACAGGTGGTTTTAGATGCTTGGCTAAAAGCTAAATACAAAGGAGCAAAACCACAGCATATAGGCAATTTTTTTACTTTATCAAAAACAACATCCCAAGAACTCAATCAACAAACAACGCCCACTATAGAATCGTCATTTATCATTCCATCCTATGAAGGACACTCTGCCGATTTACACTATACGACTCAGATTCAAGCTTATGGTGATCATTGGCTTACCGACAACCAATGTTCCTTAAATTTACCTCGTATCATAGCTAATGAGGATCCAGAGCCAGCAGGCATATTTACCGCCAGCTACTCTTTTAGCGATTTCCCGCAATTTATCTTTAAATACCCAAAACACAAAGACAG
Organism: uncultured Marinomonas sp.; assembly: GCA_947493575.1. Taxonomy (GTDB): domain Bacteria; phylum Pseudomonadota; class Gammaproteobacteria; order Pseudomonadales; family Marinomonadaceae; genus Marinomonas. The sequence continues at coordinate 16,902 of CANLRQ010000020.1, read as the reverse complement.
CATAAAAGAAGACACTCCTTTACCAGCCCCCTACGAGCTCAACTCTCTTTCTCTGCCTTACTTAAAAAGAATGTGGCATTGCGCTCAATCTATGAAAAAACAGCACAAAAACATCATTCAAGTAATGCAACAAGAACATTCTTTACAGTCAAAATGCTTTGATATTCTTCAGCTTGGGCTAGAGCCGACATTGCAAATATTATTTGCAAGCACGGTAGAAGATGAATTTACCGATTACATACTCCAGCAAAACCAAGGAAAAATTTCAGATACACAAAGTAAGATGCTGTTACAGTGCGTGAATCAACACTTCGCATCACTAGAAGTAAAACAAGAAGAAGAGCAAGAAGAGCAAAAAGAACAAACATCACAAGACATTGAAAAGGTTTTAGATCAACAACAAATCCAGTTTTGGGAGGAAAATGGCTATCTAATCATCCCAAAGGTATTAGATAACAATGAATGCCAACAGCTAATCTCAGAGATTTGCAACTTTATTGGTATCTCATTAGATAAACCCAGCACCTGGTATCGCCCATCAATACCATTACAAAAAATCATGGTGCCTTTATTCGACAGCCCAATGCAAAAAGCCATAAGAAACAAAACCAACATCCATAAAGTATTTTATCAACTGTGGCAAAGCAATAATTTGCTTGTGTCCACTGATCGAGCCAGTTTTAACCCTCCAGAAACAGCCGAGTGGCAATTCCAAGGGCCTAATATCCATTTAGATTTGGAATTAAAAACCCCAGTTCCGTTTGGCACACAAGGCATGATTTATTTAACAGATACTAGCGAAAAGCAAGGTGCGTTTTGCTGCATTCCTAAATTCCATAAAGAGTTTAATCAGTGGCTACAAAACATACCATCAGGTCAAGACCCTCAGAAACAACCATGGTCTGACTTAGGAATAAAGCCCATTGCAGCCAATGCAGGTGATTTAATTATTTGGCATCATGCCTTGCCACATGGGAGCAGCTCTAATACAGCGACTCAACCTAGAATTGTTCAATACATCAACATGCAACCTGCCAACTAACACGTTCAATTCTGCTAAATCTACAGCTTGCCCTAGCGTATTTCATTCTGTGCGCTAGGCTCTTTTAAACAAAAAGCTATTAAAAGAGATCTTTGCGCGACGACTACGCTTGCTAATACTTTGTTAAAAACAGACTCAAATATGCGCACTTATTGCTCTAATTCGTAGCTCTAATTCGTAGCTCTAATTCGTAGCCAAAGACTCTAGCTGCGTTTGACGATACGCTTCATTCCTCAACCAACGTAACATCTTAGGGTAACCTTGAGGGTGATCAGGCTGCTCACACATAAACCAAGTATAAAGCAGTGGATAACCAAAGCCTCCATTATCACGAAACGCGCGGATAAGGCTTTCCGATCCGCCTTTGTAGCCGTCTTTATGGAACAAGACCTCTGGCGCTATATTTAAATGCTGGGCCGCCGCCCAAGACCAAGCAATAGTCGCCATTTCATCGGCCGCTTGATGCCCCTCATCTTGCATATCTCCCGTTAAATGCGCTCTACTAACCTCATCGCTTACGGCAATATGCCCAGCTTCGTGCAATAAATCTCCAGGATACAACAGCTTTTCAAAATCAATTAATAAAGCCCCGTCCGAAATTTTAACGCCAGGTAGAAAGGTTTTTTCTTCAATCGAACAAATATGATACTTAATACGGATTTCCGTAAAAAAATTTAACATTCGATCTATATCATTTTTTTCCATTAACTTACCTCATTATTGCGTCAATCCAGAAATAGAATCATTCTAGTCAATTTTTGATAGGTTCAAACCAGAAAGCACGCTATCCTGAGCAATTGTTTTATTCAATATTTAGAAATAAGAAAAAATGGATACACACATAGAGCAATTAAGCGACTTCAACAACTGGTACCCCATTTCCCTTACAGAAACCCCTACTTTAGTTCACTGGAAAAAATTCGTCCGCCAACATTTTACTCAACCATTTTTTTTTGATGAATTTACCCGTACACCCAAAAATCATACTAAAACAACGCCTTTAAGCAGCCTCAAACACTTCACAGCACAACATAGCCTACCTCTTTCGGCCCTAATTTTTCATGTTTCACGCTGCGGTTCAACACTGATGACACAACAATTGCGACAGTCTGATCGTTGCCTAGTCATTTCTGAGCCATCTATTATAGAATCTGTTTTAAGCTATTCACGCAATTTAAGCTCTGAAGCAGAAAGAATAATGCATCTTCAATCTGCAATATATGCTCTTGGAAGACCTCAAAATACCAAACAAACACACTTTATTATAAAACTGGATTGCTGGCATATCGCCGATTTACCACTTTTTAGAAAAGCCTTTCCCAACACACCTCTATTTTGTTTATATAGAAACCCAGTCGAGGTTTTTCAGTCTCATCAAAAAATAATAGGGCAACAGATGGTTCCCGGATTAATTGACTCATCCGCCTTATCATTAGATTTAACGAATATAAAAGCATATCAACTGGATTTATATTCACTGCAAGTTCTTGAGCGAATCTATGCATTTGTCCTTAAATACGCTAAAGAAGAGCAACTTAAATTAATAAACTATAAAGAGCTGCCCGAAATAACCATCAATGCATTTGTATGTGATATTGCTTTACGCCTAACTGAAAAAGAATATAAAAGTTTCTCCAGTGCATCTAACAATCATTCAAAATACAACACACCTTTTGTTAAAGAAACAGGTAAAAATCAGAGAACATTAGCCGCTTACGAAAAAGAATTCAGCATTATCAATAATATTTATAATGAATTAAAAGAAATAAACCATCGACAAGATTGATAAAGAACCAAACATTCAACAAGAGCTAAGGTTCATAATACAAAGAATAAAACTTACTCTTCCTTAATCTCTAGCCAAAGCTGATTCTGCTATTTTTCCAGAGGGTAAATGTACTCAATTTTTCGCCCCCCTTTTTGCAACCTATTGATAGCAATAGAATATAAAATTTTAAACATTAGTAATCACCTTCAATCTGAAGGCTATCAGACAATTAAAGTCATTAAGAAAATGCTAATAAAAACCTATAAAAAGCGGTTTATTAGAGAATCAAGCTCAAAATTAAAGCGCGTTTAATTTATTTGTGTATTTAAGTGTAATCCCATGCTATTGATTTTTTATTGCCATTAGGTTAAATATGAAGCAATCATAATTAATAAACATATCAAAAATTACCTTTAACACTTAACATTATAGTGAGACCTTTACATGAAGTCATGAGCGATGATAAGACGAGGCAAAAACAGACGAAAAAGCGGAGTTTATGAGTTATAAATGCGTATATTTGAGTCTGTTTTTAACAAAGTATTAGCAAGCGTAATAGTCGTGTAAAGATTTCATAGTATTACTCTAATCATATCTTAAAAGAGACACTATTAAGGAACGTATCGAAATGAGTTTATACAACTTCGAAAACTTGACAAAAATCATAAATCAAGAAGTTACAGTTAAAGATGAGCAAGACAATCAAGTCACCTTACTAGTAGAATCTGTCAAACAAGGCTCATTAAACGACGAAGTGTGGACGTCCTTCTCTGTTTTTTATAAGGGCACCAACGAATTTCATTTGCCTCAAGGCAATTACTACTTTGAACACGACATTTTCGGTTCAATAAAACTCTTTAGTTGCCCAAGAAGCGAAACCACCTACGAAACCACCATATCAAGAAAAACAGCAGAGGGGTAAAACGATGCAAGCATTTACGCTACCCCATGGGTTAGGAGTCAGACCCTCTCGCTCCTCAGATGCGGCTTTTCTAGAAAAACTGTACCAAAGCACACGCAATGACCTTCAATTAATTGATGCCGAGCAGGGCTTTATTGATCTGCTCGTTGAGCAACAACAAGAAGCGCAAAAGGTTGGCTACGGTGCTACCCACCCAAACGCCATGTATTTCATCATTGAGAAAGCCTACGAACCTATCGGCCGTGTAGTCATTGATTTTGGCAGCAACGAAGTGCACATGTTGGATATCGCATTTATTGAAGCGGCAAGAGGTAAAGGTTTTGGCGAAGGGGTTATACAAGCGTTGCAATATGCCGCCGCCGCCAGTAAAGCCCCCATGACATTAAGCGTGAATCCCATGAACTATCATGCAAAAAGACTCTATTTAAAACTTGGATTTCAAGTAGAAATAAGCACCCCAACCTCTGAGAGAATGATTTGGTACCCAACCAACCAAGCCCTCAGAGCCTAAATAGAAATAAGGAGAACCAATTATGTCTGAACCATTTGTCGGCCAGATACAATTAATAGGCTTTACTTTTGCCCCATTACACTACTCGATGTGTAATGGGCAAATCATTTCCATAAGCGAGAACCAGACACTTTTTGCTTTAATTGGAAACACATTTGGCGGTGATGGCCGAAGTACAATGGCTCTTCCAGACCTCCGCGGTCGAGTTCCAATAGGAGTAGGAACGGGAGCCTTTGGTGATCACTACTCTCAAGGGCAGTTTGGCGGTCAAGGAAGTGTGACATTAACAACTCAAACACTACCGCAACATACCCACGCTTTTATGGCCACGTCAGAACCAGGCAACTTCAATTTCATATCCCCAAGCAAAGACACTATATTGGCCACAACCTCTGATGGAACTATTGATTATTATGCACCCGCTGCGAGTCTAACATCTATGAATGGAGGTACTGTAAGCACAACCGGAGGCTCAGCATCGCACACCAATATACAGCCTTGCCTTGCTATCAATTTTGTCATCGCACTAACGGGTTTATTCCCGTCTAGAAACTAAAAAGGAGAGACCAATGCAACCTTATGTAGGTGAAATCATCATGTTCGCAGGGACTTTTGCTCCAAAAAATTACGGATTTTGTAATGGAGCAATACTTGCTATTTCAGAAAACGATGCGTTGTTCAGTTTACTTGGCACCACTTATGGCGGAAATGGACGCTCAAGTTTCGGTTTGCCGGATTTGAGAGGCAGAATTCCAGTACATCAATCAGTGGGAGGCAGCCCTACTGGGGGAATACACTCACCACTTGGATCAATGCAAGGTGTTGAAGAGGTAACCCTAACTGAAGCCAATATGCCCGCTCACACTCATCCGATGCAAGGGTCTACTAACGATGCAACTAACACCGACCCTCAAAATCTAATACTAGCAACAACAGCAGGTACAAAGACCTACGGAACCAGTACTGACGCTACAAAAATAGTCGAGTTTGACGGTCGAGCCGTTGAAGATGCAGGGGGTGACATAGCTCACAGTAATATGATGCCAACACTCAGCATCAATTTCATCATTGCGTTGCTAGGCACTTACCCATCTAGAAACTAATAAGGAGTACATTATGTCTGACCCTTTTATCGCTCAAATTCAAATATTCCCTTATACATTTGCTCCCCGAGACTGGGCATTTTGTCAAGGCAGCGTAATGCAAATTGCACAAAACACAGCATTATTCTCTCTAGTAGGCACAACCTATGGTGGAGATGGTCGCATAACCTTCGATTTACCTAATCTAATCGGGCGAGTTCCTATGCACTATGGTGGCAGTACAGCCCCAGGTTTATCACCAACAAATCTAGGTTTTAGAGACGGCTCTCCTACCATACAGTTAGGAGTGCATAATTTACCAACCCATACACACACCGCATCAGGCTTATTAGCGGCAGGCACTCAAGACTCTCCTGCCAATCAATTCGTCGCTGCAGACAGCTCACCTGCACAAAATTATTATAGGTCTCCAACAGAGCCCCTGATTCAAATGTCGGAACATGCGTTAAGCACTGCTGGAGCATCTCAAGCACATGAAAATCGCCAGCCATATTTAGCATTAAACTTTATGATTGCACTTGACGGAACTTACCCTTCTCGTAACTAGTGGCGTATGGGCCATAGATTATAATATCAGTACGGCAATCTATGGCCTATAATCTCGACTAACTAATAGAATTATTAAAAAACAGAAGTATTAAAAAAGACACAAGCATGACCGAACTAGAAGCCAATAATATGGACAACCGTTTAGATACTGAACACACGCCTGAGCACTGGTCCTCTGACGAACTAAAGCGCAGTGGATTTGATAATCAAGGTAACCGTACCCAAGAGACGGTAAAAGAAGCAGGGGCACCGCAATTTTTACCATCCCCTAAATTTGCTGATTGGTTAACTAGCACAGGCGGCTCTTTGTTCTTATCAACGTACCAGTCTGGTCGAGTGATTCTTCTGGGGGCACAACCTAATGGCGAGCTTTATACTCTGGACAGAGCCGTAGGAACCGCCATGGGACTTGCCGTGGACCAGGACAAACTCTGGGTTGGCACTCGCGAACAAATTTGGCGCTTTAGTAACACAGGGCCAGTCACAGTGGATAGCACGAATTATCAAGCCAATTACATGCCTAGAACCTGTTATATGGTGGGCAACAGCAATACTCACGATGTGCTTGCCGATGTTTCCTTTCGTGGTCAAGATTATGATTTTATCTATGCCAATACTCAATACAGCTGCATCTCTGCCACCGACCAACATTTTAGCTTTGTACCCATTTGGTGGCCTGATTTTATTACCGCTCTTGCACCGGAGGACCGCTGTCATTTAAACGGTATTTGTGCGCGGGAAGGCGAGCTACGTTACGCCACTTTCTGTGATAAAACAGACACACTTCTAAGTTGGAAAGAAAAACAAACGGGCACGGGCTTTATTATGGATTTAGCCACTGAAGAAATTGTTTGTACTGGCCTCTCCATGCCCCACTCTCCCCGCTGGCACAATGGCAAACTCTGGGTATTAAACTCAGGGGAAGGCGAATTAGGTTATGTGGACTTTGATAACAAATGTTTTGTGCCTTTTTCCCAGTGTACAGGTTTTGCCCGAGGCCTAAACTTCGTCGGTGAATTTGCAATAGTCGGTTTATCTCGCTTAAGACCAACTAAAGAAGGTATAATGGCAGGCATTAATCTTGCTCGTAATCTAGACGAGCGCAAAACCTATCAACGCTGTGGTTTACAATTATTTCACCTTCAAACAGGCAAGTTAACCCATTGGCTCACTATTGAAGGGCCTATTACCGAACTTTATGACATTGCGTTTTTGCCAGAGATTGCCACACCTTTTTCTCCCGGTTTCAGAGAGCCTGAAATGCATCAAGAATTTATGAATTTGCCCGATAAGCCTATAATGCGACCAAAATAGTTTTAGTATTACGCGATTGAAAAACTTGAACTCAAGCAATAAGTGCAATTAATTGAATACTCCATAAAAAGACAAAAGACAAAAGACAAAATCTAATTATGGAACACAAATATGGAGAGCCCCATGCAAGCCACCGAAGTCATTATCATTGACCCTAGTGTTTCCGATTACAAGACACTGATCAGCGATTTAAGCCCAGACATTCCTGTCATTATTTTACCTGCCGACGGTAATGGGCTACAAAACATCGCTGATGCCTTATCTGGGTATACGGACCTCTCGGCTGTGCATTTGGTGTCTCACGGAAGCAAAGGCAGTTTGCAACTAGGTGACAGCCCCATTAATCAAGACTCCCTTATCGAGCAAACAGACGCCCTAGCAAGCATTGCTGGAAGTTTTGCTCCCGGTGCTGATATGCTTTTGTATGGCTGTAGTGTGGCCGCAGGTGACGAAGGCAAGGAATTTGTCTCTCAATTGGCCGACTCCCTTAATGTGGACATTGCCGCCTCAACCGACAAAACTGGTCCGTTAGACCTGAGAGGCGATTGGGACTTAGAATTTACTGAGGGCGAAATAGAAACCGTCCTGCCTTTTACCGTACAGGGCATGCAAGACATAGATCACTGTCTAGGTTGTAGTCTCGCTTTCTTATTAGAGGCATCATGCACTCTATTAGGAGGTGTAATAACTGGTGGCGGTGGCGGTAATAATGCACCTGTTATTACTCTGCCTACAGCGCCATCCGTCAATCAAAACGATACTAACGTCGCTATTGCTGACAACATCCATATCACCGATGATGATACAGACAACCAAACGGTGACCTTAACTATTACAGGCGGTACGGCTAGTGTAGCAGATTCAAGCAGCGCAACGGTTAGCAATAATAATACCGCCACCATTACCATCTCTGGCACCTTAACCGACATCAATACTGAACTGGATTCCTTAACCTTTACTCCCACAGCCAATTTAAGCGGCTCAAATGCAGGCTCGATACGCATTCAAACAGACGACAGCAACAGTGGCACGGATGATGAGACCGTCACTTTTGATATTATTGCCAACGCCTCCCCTACCATTGCTATCTCTGATGCAAATTTAGATTATGTAGAAGGCGATGCGGCCGTTCAAATTGATTCATCAGGAACAGTAAGCGATGCAGATGGCGATGCGGATTGGGACGGCGGTACATTAGTCGCTCAAATTACCGCAAATAATGAAGCTAACGATACTCTCAGTATTTCAGATACGGACGGTGATGGAACAGCAATAACGGTCAGTGGAACCAATATTTCAGCAAACGGTACAGTGATTGGAACCATGAGTGCTTCAAATGGCACGGTAACCAATGACACAGCGTTAACCATCACATTTGACTCTGATGCAACCAACGCCAATGTGCAAGAAGTACTGAACTCAATACGCTATTCAAACTCATCCGATGATCTAGGTACGTCGAACAGAACGGTAACCATTACAGCAACAGATTCAAACTCTGGCACGAATAGTGATACCCGTACTATTAGTATAACAAGCGTCAATGACGAACCAACTCTTGTTGCAACTGGCGCAACACCGACTTTCACAGAAGGCGGTTCTGCGGTAGATTTATTCAGCTCTGTGACGGCATCAACTATTGAGTCTGGACAGACCTTTACAGCGTTTGAAATAACAGTAACAAACGTCAATGATGGATCAAGTGAAGTATTAACAGCAGATGGTACAACCATCACGTTAAATGATTCAAATTCTGGCGCCAGTGCAACAAATTCATTGACTTATAGTGTTTCTGTCTCTGGCACAACCGCTACTGTGAGTTTTTCAGGCGGCACACTTTCTGAAGCCGAACTGCAAACTTTAATTGATGGCATGACCTACAGCAACACCAGTGAAGATCCTACCACCTCTTCTAACCGTGTAGTGACAATCTCCAGCTTAACCGACAGTGGCAGCAATACAGGCAGTAATGATAATGTCGCCAGTTTATCGCTGACTTCCACCGTTACCGTTGCCGCCGTTGATGATGCCCCAACACTAAGCAATGCACCGACAGACACGACCGTTACTGAAGACACGTTAAGTAATGTTGATCTATCTGCTCTTACCTTTGCAGAGTTAGAAGGAGAACAAATTACTGTCACTCTTGATATTGATGCTGGCACATTTGCCACTCCAACAGATGGCTCGGGTGTCGGCAGTGGCGTTGTGGAAACTCTAGTGAGTTCAACTCAAATCACTCTGGTTGGCTCCGCAGACGATATTAATACCTACTTAGATACAACAAACAACATTCAATACACAGGCGCAACTAATGCCAATGGGCAAGATCAAGCTACTCTGACGGTTAACGCAAAAGACAGTAATAACACGGCAATGACTGCCCAAACAATCAACATTGACATCACAGCGGTAAACGATGACCCAACCCTGTCAATATCCGATACGAGCCTCTCTTACACAGAAAACGATTCAGCTACACAGATTGATGCGTCTGGTACAGTCAGTGATGTGGACAGCAGTACCGATTGGAATGAAGCCACTTTAGTCGTGCAAATTACTGGCAACGCGGAAGCGGATGACTCAATAAGTTTGCAGGATACTGATTTAAATGGTCCAGAAATTACCGTTAGCGGCACCGACATCTTTTCTAATACAGGATCGGGTGCCATCGACATTGGTAATTTAAGTGCGTCCGGTGGCACTGTAACAAACGGCACCGCCTTAACAATTACCTTTGATGACGATGCGACAACGTCAGACATTGAAGAAACCTTACAAGCACTGCGTTATTCAAGCACATCAGAAGACCCTGACACATCAGATCGTATCGTAACAGTCACTGTCACTGATAATGACTCAGGCACAGCCAGTGATACGCGTACTATTGAGGTAGCCGCAGTCAATGATGATCCAACTGCTTCAGGTTTAGTATCAGACGTTACAGTGACAGAAGATGTGGCGAGCAATGTTGATTTATCCGCGTTTACGCTTGCCGATGTGGACAGCACAGGATCTGCCACAGTAACCTTAACCGCCAGTGCAGGTACTTTTTCCGATAACTCCAGTGGCAGCGGCAGTGTCTCCCTAACGGGTTCAGGTACCGACACTCTTGTGTTAACAGGCACCTTTGCAAACATCAATACCTTCCTTGATACCGCTTCTAACATTCAGTATACAGGCGCAAGTAATGCAAATGGTGACGATGCCGCGACCTTTACCGTAACAGCCAACGACGGTGACGGCTCAGGTGAAGTGTCATTAGGTTCAGTGAATTTTGATATTACATCCGTCAATGACGAACCAACTCTTGTTGCAACTGGCGCAACACCGACTTTCACAGAAGGCGGTTCTGCGGTAGATTTATTCAGCTCTGTGACGGCATCAACTATTGAGTCTGGACAGACTTTTACAGCGTTTGAAATAACAGTAACAAACGTCAATGATGGATCAAGTGAAGTATTAACAGCAGATAGCACGGCTATCACGTTAAATGATTCAAATTCTGGCACCAGTGCAACAAATTCATTGAGTTATAGTGTTTCTGTCTCTGGCACAACCGCTACTGTGAGTTTTTCAGGCGGCACACTTTCTGAAGCCGAACTGCAAACTTTAATTGATGGCATGACCTACAGCAACACCAGTGAAGATCCTACCACCTCTTCTAACCGTGTAGTGACAATCTCCAGCTTAACCGACAGTGGCAGCAATACAGGCAGTAATGATAATGTTGCCAATTTATCACTTGCTTCCACCGTTACTGTCGCTGCAATCAATGATGACCCAACTGAGTCTGGCTTAGTATCAGACGTTACTGTGACAGAAGATGTGGCAAGCAATGTGGATTTGTCTGCCGTCACCTTCGCCGATGTAGACAGCACAGGAACAGGTACTGTTACTTTAACCGCCAGCGCAGGTACTTTTTCCGATAACACCAGCGGCAGCGGCAGTGTCTCCCTAACGGGTTCAGGTACCGACACTCTTGTGTTAACAGGCACCTTTGCAAACATCAATACCTTCCTTGATACCGCTTCTAACATTCAGTATACAGGCGCAAGTAATGCAAATGGTGACGATGCTGCGACCTTTACCGTAACAGCCAACGACGGTGACGGCTCAGGTGAAGTGTCATTAGGTACAGTCAATCTGGACATCACAGCGGTAAACGACGACCCAACCCTGTCAATATCCGATACGAGCCTCTCTTACATAGAGAACGATTCAGCTACACAAATTGATGCGTCTGGTACAGTCAGTGATGTAGATAGCAGCACCGATTGGAATGAAGCCACTTTAGTCGTGCAAATTACTGGCAACGCGGAAGCGGATGACACAATAAGTTTGCAGGATACTGATTTAAATGGTCCAGAAATTACCGTTAGCGGCACCGACATCTTTTCCAATACAGGATCGGGTGCCATCGACATTGGTAATTTAAGCGCGTCCGGTGGCTCTGTAACCAACGGCACCGCCTTGACGATCACTTTTGATGACGATGCGACAACTTCAGACATTGAAGAAACATTACAAGCACTGCGTTATTCAAGCACATCAGAAAACCCTGGCACATCGGATCGTACCGTAACAGTCACTGTCACTGATAATGACTCAGGCACAGCCAGTGATACGCGTACTATTGAGGTAGAAGCAGTCAATGACCTCCCCGTTATTAGTGTCGCTGACTCAAGTCTAACCTATACAGAAAATGACACAGCCGTTCAAATTGACTCCGCAGCAACGTTAAGTGATGTTGATGGAGACACTGACTGGACTGGCGGTTCGTTAGTCATACAAATTACTGGCAACGCTGAAGAATCAGACACTATTAGTATTTCAGATACAGACAGTGACAGCATAGGGATACTCGTCAGTAACTCGACACTTTTGCATTACGTTGGAACAACACCAACGGCATTAGGTTCTCTTAGTGTCTCTGGCGGTTCTGTAACCAATGGAACTGCGCTTTCCATAGCGCTAGGATCAAACATCACCAACGCTATAATAGAAGAGATTTTACAATCTATACGCTACTCAAGCACTTCCGAAGACCCCGGTACGTCAGATCGAACCATTACAATAACCGCCACGGATAGTAACGGTGGCGTCGCTACTGAAACACGTACCATTGAAGTAGTCACGGTTAATGACAACCCAACCGCTTCAGGTCTAGTTTCAGACGTAACTGTGACAGAAGATGTGGCGGGCAACGTGGATTTGTCTGCGCTTACACTGGCCGATTTGGACAGTACCGGTTCCGTTACTGTCACCTTAGCAGCCAGTGCAGGTACTTTTTCCGATAACTCCAGAGGCAGCGGCAGTGTCTCCCTAACGGGTTCAGGCACAGACACTCTTGTGTTAACAGGCACCTTTGCAAACATCAATTCCTTCCTTGATACCGCTTCTAGTATCCAGTACACAGGCGCAAGTAATGTAAACGGCGGAGATTCCGCGACCTTTACGGTAACAGCCAACGACGGTGATGGTTCAGGTGACATCTCACTTGGTACGGTCAATCTTGACATCACGGCTGTCAATGACGATCCAACTGCCTCCAGTTTGGTCACTGACGTGACTGTGACAGAAGACGTTGCGAGCAATGTGGATTTATCCGCGCTTACGCTTGCTGATGTGGACAGCACTGGATCATCAGTAACATTAACCGCTAGCGCAGGTATCTTTTCTGACAACACCAGAGGTAGTGGCAATGTTACTCTAACAGGGTCAGGTACCGACACCCTTGTGTTAACAGGCACCTTTGCAAACATCAACACCTTCCTTGATACCGCTTCTAACATTCAGTATACAGGCGCAAGTAATGCAAATGGTGACGATGCTGCGACCTTTACCGTAACAGCCAACGACGGTGACGGCTCAGGTGAAGTGTCATTAGGTACAGTCAATCTGGACATCACAGCGGTAAACGACGCCCCAACCCTGTCAATATCCGATACGAGCCTCTCTTACACAGAGAACGATTCAGCTACACAAATTGATGCGTCTGGTACAGTCAGTGATGTGGACAGCAGTACCGATTGGAATGAAGCCACTTTAGTCGTGCAAATTACTGGCAACGCGGAAGCGGATGACACAATAAGTTTGCAGGATACTGATTTAAATGGTCCAGAAATTACCGTTAGCGGCACCGACATCTTTTCCAATACAGGATCGGGTGCCATCGACATTGGTAATTTAAGTGCGTCCGGTGGCACTGTAACAAACGGCACCGCCTTAACAATTACCTTTGATGACGATGCGACAACGTCAGACGTAGAAGAAACCTTACAATCACTACGTTATTCAAGTACATCAGAAGACCCTGGCACATCGGATCGTACCGTAACAGTCACTGTCACTGATAATGACTCAGGCACAGCAAGCGATACTCGCACTATTGAAGTCAGCTCAGTGAATGATGCTCCTGAGGGAGCCAACAAAACAGTAGACATTTTAGGCTTACAAACTTATTCCTTTGGTACAAGCGACTTTACCTTTACTGATGTCGACAACACAGCGATTTCTGGCATTCAAATAAACGTTCAGTCAATTAATAATGGCCGATTGGAGCTGTCAGGAACAAGCATCACAGATGGACAAATCATCACATTAGCTGATTTGGATAAGCTAACTTACAGCTCAACCGCTTCTGGTGAAGACAGTTTTACTTTTAGTGTGATTGATGATTCTGCATCCGTTAACACGACAGATATTACACCGAATACCTTTACCCTCCAGACGACTGTGACTGAGCCAGAGCCTACAACTGAAACGCCTGAAGAACCGCCTCTTGACTCAGTTGTTATTGATGGCGCAGTTGTTACTACGGAAGTAGAACAGGATGAAACGGGGCAGAACATTGAAACCATTACAGTAGCGCCAACGACAGCATCGCGTGAAGACACCAACAGCAACTCTGCTAATGCAGATGTGCCTCTGCACTTCAGAGGAGACAATGCAGAAGAAGTTGTTACGACGGTCAGTTTACCGACAGGTGTGGGTATCAGTGCGAGAACCAATGACACCGCCAGCGAAAGAAACTCAGATGAAGATCTGACTGATTTGATCAACCTAATTACAGAAAACTCAGAGGAAGAAAAAAAGGAATCTTCTAATGCAGGCCAAATATTTTTAGAGGATGCAGCATCATCGGGTAATGAACTCTGGGTAAACCGAGTCACGTTTGAATCATCCGGCTCTCAACGAACAGACAATGATCCTATTGTGATTTCAGGCAGTGATGATACAAGATTAAACGAAGCCTTAATCATCGATGCGAGTCAGTTACCACGAGGCACTGTACTGCAATTAGACGGTATTGAATTCGCGGTTATCATTGGTAACGTCAGCGTTAATGGTGGTTCAGGTGAGAACATTGTCTATGCTGGTGCAGGCAATCAAACCATTATCTTAGGTGCGGAAGACGATGAACTGCATGCGGGCGAAGGTGACGATGTACTGGGCTCCAAAGGTGGTGATGACATTTTATTCGGCGACGAAGGCAATGACACCGTTGTTGGCGGTGCAGGTAACGACACCTTACACGGTGGCACAGGAAATGACACCTTAGAAGGTGGTCAACAAAGCAAAGGATCCTTTACTTTCAGCCTCACCGCAGAGGGAAAAATACAAACAACCTACACACCTGATAGTGTGGATTTTTCAGATTTAGGGGCTACATCTGCTTCCTTTACAGGGGATTGGTTCAGCCGACCTGTTTACGTCATTGAAGGACAAGCTGTTGCTACGGATACCTCACAGGCCAATCTAGATGACTTTGACAGTTCCAGCTTTGTCTTACAGGCAAACAATGATTATGCCTTTATGGCAACCGACAACACACGCTTAAAAGCCATTGCCACACTCTATACTGCCGTAATCGGACAATTACCGACCGTTGAAGAGTTAAATGCCTTTGCCGTGAGCAGTAATGATGTCAATCAATTGGCATCTCTTGCATTGGATTACTGGCGTACTCATTCCGCAATAGATGAAGAAAGCAGCACAACAGAGCAAGTAACGGACTTATTAACAACTTTCTGGGGCGCAGAGAACGCAGGCATAAATAATGTGTTTAGTGCCGTTTCTAAAATAAATACGGGCACCTCTTTTGAAGACTTATTGTTAGAGATTGTAGAGAACGATCATTCCCAACACCTACTTTTAGACACTACAGGCAATTTACAATTGGCTGAAGCCGACAACGTGCAAGACAACGGCATTATGCCGGATGCTGGGGAAGACATTCTAAATGGAGATGAAGGTGACGATACATTAATCGGTGGTCACGGGAGTGACCAACTTAATGGCGGTGACGGTACGGATACGGCCATACAATACAGAGCGTCTTCAGATTATGAAGTGGTATTAACAGCAGAAGGGACCATCACTCTTGTTTATCAAGACAATGCCTATGTTGAAACAGATACATTAAAGGACATTGAAATTGTGACTTTCTCAGATACCTCTGAGGATTTTTCTGCGACCAATTTATCAAGCTACTCTATGAAGCAGGTGACTGCAATGAAGCAGTTAATCACTGGACAGAGTGTGACACTGGAAGATCTGAATCAGTATCAAGAAAGTGGCAATAGCCTCTTTATGCAAACCCAAGTCTTTATGGCGTCTGAAGCGTATCAAAACTCATGGGGGCAGTTAGATAATAGAGCCTTTGTAGAACAAGTAAGCCAAGCCGTGCTGGATGTTCCATTGTCCTCCGATGAGGTAGATTATTGGACATTCCGCCTGGACACCAACTTTTCTAGAGAAGATGGTTTTGTGGCTTTAACAGGCATAAGCAGTTATCAGGATGAAGTTGTGGGGGATGGTTTGGTTATTTAAACCATATTCATCACTCGGTATTCCCTCTAAGAAGGAGAGCCTCGGCTCTTTTTATTAGGGGGCTCTTCACCTCATACTTTAAACGAGACCTTTGCACAAAGTCATGAGCGATGATAAAACGAGGCAAAAACAGACGTAAAAGCGGAGTTTATGAGTTATAAAGCTGCATTTTGAACCTGTTTTTAACTAAAGTATTAGTAAGCGTAGTAGTCATGCAAAAATCTCAAGATAAGTAATAAGTTGAGATCTCAGCATAATTCGGTAATTTGATTTTTCCGTGTAAAAAACATCAATAAAATCAAAGGGTAATTTTCCCATTTTTGAAAAGGTAAGAGTTATGCTGATGTTTCAAGTTACTTATCTATGAATATAGTCAATATCATCCCGAGATAAATAAACAGAACCGATAGTCTTATTCTCTACAGGAACAGGTAAACTTTTCTCTAATGCTCTAGGGAACATCTCGACAATAGCCCGGCTATTCACCTTCGATACTCACTTCGAATGACAGACTTTTATCCACACTCTGAGACAAGAGAACTTATTCGCACCTTCCCTAGATAAATATGGCAAAGCTATCAAAAATATCATGCTATTCATCTTTAGTTTTTATAAAAGATAGTAATAAAACAGAAAAAAACCATTAATTTGAAAATAAATTAAGTTTCAAAATTATAAAAATAAATTCAAAAAATCAATAATTCACACAAAAACTCATTAAAAAAACAAAAATAACTTTCATTTGAAACTTCTGTCTGATAAAACATAATAGCAATTTAAATAGTCAGCCCTGAAAAAGTCAGGTTTCTACCTAACTGAGTATCCGTTGGTTTTATTGCTTCAAGAAATAAAGCCAAC
>CANLRQ010000019.1 GCA_947493575.1 uncultured Marinomonas sp. | reverse complement strand
TTCTTGATACTCTTCGAGATGAGTAAATGAGGCGGGGGCCACTCTACAAGCGAGGTCAGTACACTGCCTCAAGGTCGGAACGGCCTCCCGATAATGGTTAAATAATATACCTCAATAACCATTAAAATCATCATACAAGGTCGGAAAAGCCGCAGGCGCCTTCCGACATTGTCAGAAGCTATGTGTTACTTCCACGCTTACAACACCATCCACCACCACAAAATCGAATAATCACACCCAGCAAAGTCTTCGTCTTTTCTGCTTGCGTTACATACCGTCGTCAGCGCAGAGCCTGTGTAGGTCCGGCCTTCAGGCCGACAAATTTACCTCTTTGATTAAATCCACCTTTGGAACACAAAAAACCTTCGTCTTTTCTGCTTGCGTCACTACCGTCGTCAGCGCATAAAAGACAGAAGCCTTCATGCTTTTTACTCTAGTTCCCACGGTCTGAGGCTGTGAAAGAATTAACGTCAAGACAGTGCCGAAAATGTCTCTTAAAGGGGTCATCACCCTTAAAAACACGCAACATCATCAAACACAACGAAACTACTTTTTAAGGGTTTTGACCTCTTTAACAATAGCTATTCAGCAGTCGATTGAGATAAAGAAGAATACACTGCCATCTTCTGTTGGCACGTCTCTTCGGTAATGCGCTGCAATTTACTGACTTCATTCGCAAGATACCTTAACTCTTCAAGAGTAATCACATAATGAGCAGAATAACGGGCATCTACATAAGCGCGTTTAAGGCGTTGGAAACTTCGGCGGTTAATTTTATTATCGGCAGGGAAAAGGGAAGCAAACTCAGGGTTTTGTTGCGCACAAAGTGAACGCATGTGTTCTAGATTGTGGGTTTTAGGAAGATAGTTAGTACAAACTAACAAAGTACAGGCAAACAAGTGTTCGGACGTTTGATGTAAAAGAAAAGCTGTTTCATTAAGCCATTCTCTTTGTAATGAATCTTGAGAAAATGTGAGAAATCGAGACGAGCTTTTACTCCACTGATCCCAATGTCTATTAGCAATAACAAACTGTTCTTCTGGTGGAATATTGCTGGCTAGTGGAAGCGCTTTTCCATCCACACTGAAGAGTTCAATACCTTGATCACGGATGTCTTTAAAGAAGTAATGGCCCTCTTTCAGCATCTCGTTTATGTCACGCTGAGTATGTACAATCAAACCAAGTGGGGACTTTATTCGACGAGCAACTTTATCTTCCACCGCATGCCACACCTCGTACTCTTCAACCAAAGCAATCTGGTTCACTATCACCAAAATATCGTAATCACTCACATAACCATTCGCAGGATCATTCACCCACGTACCTGTAGCATGGCTACCAAACAAAATGATTTTATTGATACGATATTTCGCCCTCTTCCCAGACCTACCCTGCATAAATTCATCAAGCACATCACGAATAATAGTCGCAATGGTTTCAATGTCCTGTAACTTACGCTCAGACAAAGGTTTAGGAAAAGTTTGCAGCCTAGGCCCTACAGCAGAAGCCTGCTCAGCCTCATATTCAGACTCCCTGTAAGGAAGATAATCCAATAGTTTTTTCATGTTTTTATGCTACTACAGCCACCCAATGGAAGAAAGCCATGAAGATTCTAAAAAGACCCACTGACGATAAATACCAACAGGAAAAGTGAAGCACGGTATGAGTTTTTCTCGCTCCCACGCTCCACAGACTGTGAAAGAATTAACTTCAATGATTTTTTATGAAGCAAAAAGCTTTTTATAGCTTAAAAGCTCTTTATGTAGATTAAGAAAATATCTTTTAAAAGGGCTTTGAGGCCGATCCGATTCTCAGTTTTTCGATATCTTTTATTCATAATGACGATAATCAACCTAACTCAGGACTATCGACACACTATAACAAGAATACTTTCACAGTCTGTCTCCGTGGGAATTCATACCGTGTTATTAGCTGCATCCGCGTTCATTACCACGTGGGAACGAAAAAATTCGCCGATTGTCGCAGAGGCAGACATCATTTGACGTAATAAGGAGACTTTTTTATCTTGTAGGGTAGGTCGAAAAAGCCGCAGGCGTCTTCCGACATTTTGATCTGGTGGTAACACAATGGATTATGTACAAAGCAAAAAGCCTTCGTCTTTTTTGCTTGCGTCACTGTCGTCGTCAGCGCAAAGAAGACAGAAGGCTTTTTTTGAGTCAGTCAATAACAAGGGTAAAAATATCAGGTTGTGAAATCTGAGGGATCTTGCTTGCCTAACACTTAAAATTCGAGTAAAAGTATAAAAAAGCAATATGAAAAAATCTAAAAATACGAAGGTTTTTGAAAAGTAACCTTCAAAAAGTACAAAAAACACCGCGATATAAACAGGGACGTCACCAATCTTGAAAAAGCAAATTCCCTATAAATAAAGCGGCCATTCAACAGACGGTTATAACCATGGCTGCGCCACTGTATAACCGCTTAGTAGTTAGATTTCAAAGGAGGTTAATTGGCATGGAGTTTTTTCTTAAATTTATTGTCGGGATAGCCATTGCTACTCTTAGTTCTTTTATTACTGTTCGTTTATCCTTGGCTCGCTTTAGAACGGAAAAGTGGTGGGAAAAGAAAGTTTCAGCTTATGAACAGGTTATTGAAGCATTTCATGGCTCAAAAAAGTTCGCAACAGAGCATATGGATGCAGAATTTAAAGGCAAAGAACTACCAAAAGAAAGAGATGAAGAGTTACGTGCAATAGCTAAAGTGGCTAGAGACGAGATACTAAAAGCCACGGATATTGGAGCCTTTATATTATCTGATGAGGCGTTAAACATACTCAAAGATTATGAGAAAGAATCGGATAAACTATCTGACTGTCACTCATGGATAGAGTATTTAGACACTGATTTGGGGATTACAGATAAATATATGAAGAAAATAATCTCTGAAGCAAAACGTGACCTTCAGCAATGAAATATAATCGGGTAGCCGGAGGTTTCTAACCTCCAGCCCCCACAACACCCTGCATGCGGCTCCGCACAGGGCGTTTCACTTAGGATGGTGAAGCGCGATCCAACCATCTCGCAATGAATAAAGCCCTTCGGATTTTAAGTAATCAAGCGATAAGGCCTGATTGATCCCCGGAGTTTTAGCGCTGCGCCATGGCCCTTTGCTGGTAATACCACATGCAACTGCGGCCTGAACATGCACACCTAATCTCATTAAACTTCTTACCTTAGTACGTGGCCTTCGCCACTGTCGCCAATAGGCCATTCGAACTCTGCGCCTGATCCAGTGATCTAGATCGACGCATCGCTGATACCCACTAGCAATACCAAAGTAGTTTATCCAGCCTCGTAAATATTGACTGAGTTTAAAGCCATTTAATGAGTCACCCATGGGTTGTTTATTGCAAATCTGCATTAGAATATAGGGACACCTTAGTCAGCTACCTAGCTCGTTATACTTATAGGGTTGGTTTGAGCAATCATCGACTTGAATCATGGAAAGACAATCAAGTGACTCTGTCCTATTTCGATAACAAAACCAATAAAGCAATCCGCTTGTCACTTGAACCAAAGGAGCTGATTAGGCGCTTTCTGTTGCATGTATTGCCCCGAGGGTTTATGCGTATTAGGCATTACGGTTATCTATCAAATGCTATAAAAAAACGATCTCTGGAAAAGATTAAACGACAGAAGCATGAGGTAAAAAGTACTTCTATCATGATAGATGAAACACTCTCTAAACCCATGTGTAGATGCCCCTCTTGTGGTGAATCAAAGGTGGTTTATTTGGGGGATAACAACCATGGCTCTCAGTTGAGGCTAAACAGTAGTTAGAAAAGAATTGAATAAGTCATGGCAAGGGTAAAAAATATCAGGTTGTGAAATCTGAGGGATCTTGCTTGCCTAATACTTAGAATTCGAGTAAAAGTATAAAAAAGCAATACGAAAAAATCTAAAAATACGAAGGTTTTTGAAAAGTAACCTTCAAAGAGTACAAAAAACACCGCGATATAAACAGGGACGTCGCCAATCTTGAAAAAGCAAATTCCCTATAAATAAAGCGGCCGTTCAACAGACGGTTATAACAATGGCTTCGCCACTGTATAACCGCTTAGTAGTTAGGCAATAATGAGAACAACTAGAGATTAGAAAATATGAAACTTGATGATGTAAAAAAAATATTAGCAAACACCTCTCAGGAAGAATGGGTTGTTGACGATGAGTCTGGTTCATTTACATACAAAGACGATTTGAATCTTCACATTGAAAGAGCAGACTTTGATTCATATAGGGATTTTAATGAGCCATGGGCAAAAGGCCACCCTGACCCTAATGCCGAAGCTGTCGAATACATAGTCAAGTATGGTTCGTCATTTGTAGAGAAGCATATTTTAGTTTCGGTAGATGGGCACAGAGCTACGCTGCCTATGCCAAAATCAATGAATGATTTACGTGTCAGTCCTTCAAAAGTGAACTTTGCTCGTATTGTTAACATTGGCGACCGCGTTGATGAATACTTAGAGCGTTCACAGATTAAGGTTGATAACGATGAGTAAGGAGAAAAACCAAGCACTTGAGTATTTGAAAGGGGTTAAACCGCGAAGTTCAGGTCACAAAACGTTGAGTCAAGATGAATATCTTGGAGGTCGAGTAGCTCAAATTGAGTACACAGACAATGGTGAATCCTTGACGCAATGGGTTGTTGTTACCAAACAACATAAAGGTTACGCAGACTCAGAAAGTCAATTGATTCAACAGCTTGAGAGCGCCAGTAACAAAGAGCGTGGTCGCATTAATTGGATTAATCAAGTCTTTAATATTTCAGGGTTAATTGCCTTGGTTTTGGTCGGAGCGTCTGTTTATCTAACAGTTACCACTCCCGACGGTAACATACCTGAACATTTGAAAGCCTCAGTGTTGACAATTGTCGGCTTCTATTTCGGCGGTTTAGTCAGCAGTAAAAAAGATAGTGAGAATGCCTAATCGGGTAGCCGGAGGTTTCTAACCTCCAGCCCCCAAAACACCCTGCATGCGGCTCCGCACAGGGCGTTTCACTTAGGATGGTGAAGCGCGATCCAACCATCTCGCAATGAATAAAGCCCTTCGGATTTTAAGTAATCAAGCGATAAGGCCTGATTGATCCCCGGAGTTTTAGAAAGATCCATCAAGGATCCATCAAAGACATCCAAGTAAAAATAACCATAAATAGAATACTAAAAACACAACTAAGCTAAAACACAGAATATTCAAATCGGATTCATGGCAGTATTTATCCGTGTTAGACAACGATAAAACCCTAATTCAGTAGAAATAAGAAAATCTAAACGAGTAAAATCAATCATCCTGTTGTGATGTCATTTTAATGAAGTAAGCGTAATGAAATATTTAGATTAAGCTAACAATCGGCAGCAGCGTTTATTCGGCCTTGCTCTTGGTTGGCTGTTTTTGTAACGTTCAATACTCTGGGTTTGGCCAACAACTCCGTGTGTATGCGCTTCAAATTTCGTTGCAATCTCCATCCAATTTTCTGAGTCGATTCCTAGACGTTGCAATATCGGGGACAAAGACAAATCAATTGCACCACGTTTATCATGTCGGACAATACGCCCTGTAAGATCAACCAGTTGCAAGTAATCAGTCAGTTTAAAAAGGATTCCATTTGGTTTGCCTTTTTTATCATTACCAACAAATGGATAGAGAACTTTTGACTGAATTCCTTCTTTCGCGACTCCAGCCCTTTTTTTGATACTGGTGAATTCCGATTTCTCAGGCGTAGTAGCAATGCCCGCTCTAATTGGATTCAAATCGACATACGCCATGCAAGCAAGAATCGAGGCTTCATCTAATAATGCTTGAGATTTAAAACGCCCTTCCCAGAATCGCCCTGTACATTCATCCTCAAAGTTTGCTTGTCTAGCAATCGGTTCGTTTAGTTCACGCATAAACCAACTAATATCAGACAATCTTTCACGATAGATTGCAGCCGATCTTTCAACCAATTCAATAGCGTACTCTGGCATAGCATCACCACGAGCGAATTGTTGGGTAAACAATGTGCCTTTATGGAGAGAATGCCACCGCCGTAATACTTCGTGTGTAGACCAATTTTTTGCTTGTTTATCATCAACATGTAATACGAGATGAAGGTGATTGCTCATCACCGCATAAGCACAGATATCTATTGAGAAAATTTGAGATAAAAACAAAATTCGCGCTTCGATCCAACCCCGACGGTGTTCAAAACTTTTACCTGTAACAACATCTTCACCACACAGAAAAGCACGGCGAACGCATCGACTGATACAATGATAATACGGTGTATCAGACAAACTGACTTGTTGGCTTCTGGCCCTTGGCATAATTACTTCCTCATCCTTGAGTTTGGTTTTTTAGTTTAGACAGTGATTTGAGAAACATCAATAAAGTAATGGGTGTCACGTATGTAATTATCAGAGTCCAGTGTAATGTTATAGGTAGTTGCAATATTAACAAGGGTGATCCATAATTATGCCATAGGTGATTCGCGACCTGAAAGGCGAGCTATAAAATTGGTGATTCACTACCATAAGTGTGAACGATACAACTCTTCTAAGCCCCTTTATAGGGGCTTAGTCGTTTATAAAGGGGCAGTAACTTGGATTTGAAATACTTTACAGTGGATGAAAAGTATATCCAGTACCTCAAAAAATTAGATTCTAAAGTACCTAATAACTACTCTGAAGCTAAACCGTTTGTAGGCATATTGTTATCTGTCAACGGGTTAGATTATATCGCTCCATTAACTTCTGCAAAACCAAAACACGAAAAAATCAAAAATAGTAACCCAGCCTCTTTCAAAGTTTTTGATGGCACTTCTGAGGGCGATTTATTGGCACTTGTCCAACTCAATAATATGATCCCCGTTTTAAGTAAATGTATAAATAAACTTGATGTATCTTCAATGGATATTAAATATCAGTATCTCTTACTTAAAGAGATAAACTATATAAGAACTCACAGAGATAAGTTACTCAAAAAAGCAGAAAAACTATACAACATGGTAACCGTAAAAAAAATCCCCACTTTCGTTAAGATCTCTTGTGACTTTACAAAACTAGAAACAGCTACAATGTTGTATACGGAAAACTAACAAGTGACTATGGTGTCAAACTCGAGTCATCTAGGCCACTTTAGTAATTAATTCATGCTTCTCAATAAGTTAAAGAAAAAACACTGAACACCTATCTGATAATTGCTCTTTTTCAACCAACATCAAGACTGAAAAAAACAAATTCAAGGATGAGTAAGAAATTATTCTAAGAACAAGCAGTACGTTCTATTTGAATCAGCGGAAAAGTAGAGTCATATAGGCCACCTATGTAGTTAACTTATATATTTCAATAGTTTAAGAAATAAATCCAAGACACCTAATTATAAAAATTACATAGTAGACCTTACTACCTATGAATTTAATCAAGGTTTAGACAAAGCTAAGAACGCATTATAGAAGAGCAATTACCATTTAAGAGAAAATGGTAATACGAAGTATCAGGCAAACTGACTTGCTGGCTTCTTGCCCTAGGCATAATTATTTCCTCATCCTTGAGTAGATTTTTTTAGTTTAAGCACTGATTAGAAACATATCAATAAAGTAATGGGTGTCCCGTATATCTGCCTTATAAGGCGGCTTGCAACACAATCGAGTATTCATCACAAAGCAAAAAGCCTTCGTCTTTTTATTTAACTGAACATCGCTTTTTTGTCGCGCCTTCAGGCCGACAACGCCCTTAACCGCCACAAAGCTGAATAATCACATGCAGCAAAGCCTTCATGTTTTTTATGGAGTTGTTCTGATAAAGAAAAGATAACTGTTTGAAATTATTAGATTAACTGAATGGATGGCTTCTAGTGCTTTTTTACCTGTGGATACAAGGTCGCGCCTTCAGGCCGACAAATCTACTCACTAGGTCTCTAGGCCAGAAAAAGCATCACACACTCCTTGTGGATAATTTAAAGAAAACTGTGCAAATATACAGTTTATTTTTTAAGTTGCCAATAATTTGCTCGTTTTGTATAAAAAATAGTCATGGTTTTGCGCGTTTGCACTGGTAGAAAAACAAAAACTCTTTTAGTATCAATGGATGAGATTATTCGCAGCGGAAATAACAGGCCGTGGATAATTGTGTAAACGAGCATGCTTGTTTTTCCAGTTTTGGGTTTTGTGGAAAAACTTATAATTTTCTTATTCTTCAAATCTTTATAGAGCTATTTGACGGTTTTAGGAAATGTGCAAACACGCATGCGTGTTATTAAAAATGTTAGACCCTAATTCGGAGAGCATAGTGGAAGAGGAAAGTAAGTATTACGTTAATGCTAAGGAATTACCCGAGTTATTCCCTACGCAGTTTCATGAAGCTAGATTTTGGGAGTTTTTGGGGAGAACCGTGGGTACTTTTGGTTTCCTCGAAGAGATACTTGCTAAAGCTATTTTTGCGTTTACTGCAACCAAGCCATACGAAGAAGCCGAGGTGCAGGAAGCATATGAGAAATGGCTGCCGAAACTGGAAAGTGCCTTGACAGACCAGTTATTCAATTTAACCGAGTCATTCGGTAAGGCTGTACGTGAACATCCAATGGCAAAAACTGAAAATTTGAGTGATCTAATTGAATCATTAAAGGAAGCTTCAAAAATACGAAACGTACTCTGTCATGGCTCTTGGAGTATACCTGATTCTAATGGACGGTCAATTCCATTTTTTGTGAATCGTAAAAAGGAAGTATTTGAAACACCGGTCGATATCGAGTTTTTAATACAAGTGCAAGCACATGTGAAAGAGCTAATTTGCGATATTATAAATTCTGTAACTCAAATGGGGTTGCAATTTCCGGGTAGTAACGGACCAGGTAAACCAATTTGGTAATTAAATTGGATAGTAAAATGTCTAACAATTTGCTCCAGTTTGGGCGCAACAGAGCAAGGCGTTAGGCGTTTTGAGCATAAGTCTAGATTGAGAGTATTATGGAAGAAAAGAAAATTAGTGATGTCGTTTTCGACTTTATTGAAAACATGGATGCTTTAAACGAAAGTACGCCACTTGTCTTATCAACAGTTGCAACAGTTGCTTCTAAATTGACAAAAGCTCATGGTGATTACCTTGAAAAGTATGGTGAAATAACAGAGCAGGATGATGAAAAGAAAGTCTATTCTGTTCCTGTTGAACGCCAAGGCAGAGTTAGACGCTTAAGAGAACAATCAAGCAGTTTAAGAACATCTATACAGTTAATCCCACGCAACTTTTTAGTGTCATATGTTAGTGAGTTTGATTGTTTTCTTGGTTCATTGTTAAGGGTGCTATACACAAACAAGCCTGAGTTACTTAATGATAGTTCTCGCCAAATTACCTATGTAGATTTACTATCTTTTGAATCTTTGGATGATGCAAAAGAGCAAGTATTGGAAAAGGAAATCGAATCAATACTAAGGAAAAGCCACTCTGAACACTTCTCTATACTTGAAAGTAAATTCGATATTAAACTCAGGAAAGACTTGGATATCTGGAGTGAATTCATTGAGATAACTGAGCGTAGAAACCTATTTGTTCATGCAAACGGCATCGTATCTAGTCAATATATAAAAGTGTGTACGCAGCATGGGTGTGATATCAAAGATATTACAGTTGGTGATCGTTTAACGGTTGATAGTGAGTATCTTTCACGTGCTTACAAGGTCATTTACGAGATATCAGTAAAATTAGCTCATGTACTTTGGCGTAAGCTATTCCCAGCAGATCGTGAAAATGCTGATAATAGTTTGAATAATGTTGGCTTTAACTTAGTTTCAAAAGGAAAAAACTCGCTCGCAGCAGATCTTTTAGAGTTTTCGATTTCTTTACCTAAGCATCATAACGAAACCATTAAAAGAATGATGGCCATTAACTTAGCTCAAGCTTACTTAAGGTCTGATCAAAAAGATAAGTCACAAGGTGTTTTAAAGCGGTTTGATTGGAGCGCAACTGGTTACGAATTTAAATTGGCTGTGGCTGTGCTAAACCAAGATAACGATTGTGCTGCAAAATTATTAAAAACGGTTGTCGGTGCAGGCGATTTATCAGAAGAAGAAATAGTTGAATGGCCTTTATTCAAAGAATTCAGAAAAACAGAACCATTCTTTGAAGCGTTTAAAGAGTTATTTGACAAAGATTACGCACAACAAGAAGAGCTTGTGAAAGAAGAGTTTAATAACCATATGGACAGTGTGTTTTCTTCTAAATCTGACAAAGAGTCAGATGACTCCGAGAGTAATATCGAGGAAGAAAATATAGAAAGCATTGAGTCAGCGGCCGATGAAATAGAGCAAGAGTTGGATGATAAAACCGCCTAACAAGTGACTATGGCGTCAATTCCTAATGTTAAACCATTTTAGGGTTCCACATGACACCATCTCTCACCATCGAATTTATGATTACTACGAGCTTTCTTATACAGGCAATAATGGCGACTTTTTTAGGTTTTCCAGATGCGACCATTCGATGATAAATCTCTTTAAATTTCGGGTTACATTGGATAGCTGACATCATTGCCATATACATGGCAGTTCTGATTTTAGGTCTTCCACCACGTATCATTCGTTTTCCTTGATAAGCGCCACTCTCTCGATTAAATGGAGCAACACCAACTAAGGATGCTGCTTCTTTATTATTCACATAACCGAGCTCTGGCATGTCGCTGAGTAGGTTAAATGCAACAACATTCCCCACACCGGGTACACTCTGAATAATGTCATTTTTTGCTTTGTATTCATCACATTCTTCAATGAGTTTTTGTAGCTTCAAATCTACTTTGTCTATTTGATTTTTCAATGCCGTCAAGACAGGTTTTATGAATGAAGAAATTGTTTTGGGCATTATCTGAGAGCGATTTTTTTCCATCGTTTGCATGTCCATTAGCTGTCTTCTTCTAGACAGTAAATCACTCATGAGGCGCATCTGTTCGGGCTTTAAGGTTGATAATGATGGTTTTATTGCTTCACCAAAATGAGCAATCAGTTTTGCATCAAGTTTGTCTGTTTTTGCTTTCTGACCAATGGCACCAGCGAAGCGTTTTATGTTTACAGGATTGGCAATAACAAAAGGAATATTTGCTTCGGCGCAGGCCATAATAAAAAGCTGTTCGAGCCGTCCTGTTGCTTCAATGATGACGCGAGTGATGGGATACTTCTTTAATGTTTTCATGGCTTCTTTAATGCCACTCTCATTGTTTGTTACGGTGAAGTAAATATCTAACGGTCTGATGTAAATATCGAGTTGAGTTTTACCTGTATCGACACCGACGTTAATTTCACTTTGATTATTTGTGTTATCCATAATAAGCTGACTCTGCCTTGCTATTCGGGCTCGAGGCCCAGTTGACTATCCGAGTTTAATGCTTGGAGTTTATACAGCGTTCGTACTTGTTAACGGTCTCTCAATAGAGGAGCCTTCGCTCAATCGAACTACTGTATAAAAGGCTTTGGTTGCAGCCAAAGCTTGGGCCTCACATTACCCGAACCTAGTTTAAATAATAATTACTTTGTGGGATTATTATCCATACAAGTTGCTTCACACGGAAAAATCACTCGCTACGCTCCTAATTTTCCGGTGAGCAAAGCGTTATGAACCCAAGAGGCATCGCACGTTAAAATGAGAGACCTGACCAAATATACTAAAAGGGCAAAGCCACATTTAGATAACGCAGCCTTATGGATTAAAGAGTATGCCCATGCACTTCGCGTACTTGGGGGCATCTTCTTTGTGTTAGCGCTAATTGCTGGTTTGTTTTGGATGGGCGGTAAAGAGATTGAACCGTTGGCTTTTGTTCTCGACTTAATTAGTTCCCTTCTTTTTGCTAGCCCTTCAGTGGCCGAGTACATTCTTCCTAATAGAAAGCCAGTAAAAGAAATGACTTTCGGAGAAATCATTGAGTTCATACCTACAACTGACCCAAAGGAGGATTGGTACGGAATTTCTAGAGACTGGTCTAGCGAGCGATTTCTCAAGGAAGACCCAAGACTACGGTTTCGTGCAAATTTTAGCGAGGAAGGTATCCAATGCGAAGACTTCAAAGAAGATTGGGCAAATTGCCATCCTGACAGTAGGGCAATAGGGTATTGGTATGACCTTTACTACGATGGTGCTTTTCTAGATCGCATCATTTTAGTTGCTGTAGATGGTGCAAGAGCTATGGTACCTCCCCCAGATTTTACAACAAAGAAGATCAAGCTATATAATTATCGAGTTGCTCAAATTCATGACTCAATTGGCATGTTAGACGAGTATATCGAGAGATCAAAGCTCGAGGTTGAGCATTCATAATCGAGTAGCCGGAGGTTTCTAACCTCCAGCCCCCACAACACCCTGCATGCGGCTCCGCACAGGGCGTTTCATTTAGGATGGTGAAGCGCGATCCAACCATCTCGCAATGAATAAAGCCCTTCGGATTTTAAGTAATCAAGCGATAAGGCTTGGTTGATCCCCGGAGTTTTAGCACTGCGCCATGGCCCTTTGCTGGTAATACCACATGCAACTGCGGCCTGAACATGCACGCCTAATCTCATTAAACTTCTTACCTTAGTACGTGGCCTTCGCCACTGTCGCCAATAGGCCATTCGAACTCTGCGCCTGATCCAGTGATCTAGATTGACGCATCGCTGATACCCACTAGCAATACCAAAGTAGTTTATCCAGCCTCGTAAATATTGACTGAGCTTAAAGAGTTGATAACGCATGGACACGCCCCAGTTACGGTTCGTTAACCTTCTGACTTGCTGCTTAAATTTCAGTAATGTCTTTGGGTGCCGTCCTGCCTTGTCAGCTCGCAAATTTATGAAATGCGTCCATGCATTTCACCAAAGGCCAGCCAGAGGCTGTTCAAAATGGTTCCAGACCATTTTGTGCGTCCGGCTTCCTTCAGACATATCCTCACAGATTTGCCCTTGCCATTCGCTAGTAGTTAGCGTTGAATAACATAAGTTAAACAATGGTGATCTTCCTACAGAGGACTTTCACCTCATTAGTTCATGCCCATGCTGGGCGTACACAAAGCAAGGCATCTGACGTCTTCTCCGCTGTTATATTTTCTCAAGTTTGAGAGTTGTTGCGCATCACGCTACAATTACCTTATGATTAAATCATTTAAACATAAAGTCCTAAAGAAATACTTTGAAACAGGAAGTATTTCAGGTATCCAAGCAAAACATCAACGTAAATTACGGATGCAACTTGCTGCTATTGATACCGCTCAAAAAATTGATGATGTCAATTTGCCCGGCTTTAAGTTACACCCTTTAAAAGGGAGTCAAGATGGGATTTGGTCTATTACTGTAAAGGGTAATTGGCGTGTTACCTTCGAATTTATTGATGGTAATGCTTATATTCTCAATTATGAGGACTATCACTAATGAGTATGCATAACCCTCCACACCCAGGTGAATTTATTTATGACATATATCTTGAGCCATCAGGATATAGTTGTCGTTTTTTGGCTAAGCAACTTGATGTGGCTTCGTCTACATTAAATAGAGTACTTAAAGGCCAAAGCGCTATTTCTCCTGAAATGGCATTACGTTTATCTAAGGCTTTAGGTAGAACACCTGAAAGTTGGTTAGCAATGCAAGATGCTTATGACCTATGGCATGCGAAACAAAACCTAAATTTAACCAATGTACATGCAGTAAATTTTGCATTTTGTAAATGAAAATACAATCGAGTAGCCGGAGGTTTCTAACCTCCAGACCCCACAACACACTGCATGCGGCTCCGCACAGGTCGTTTCACTTAGGATGTCGTTCGCCGGATGGCGCGTCGCTTATCCAATCTTGTATCAGTACAGAACACCCTCCTAGTTATTCTTTCCAGTATCGAAACCAACTTATTGTAGCCAACTATACTTTTCGCTTAAGTAAGCGTTGAGGCTGTAGAACTTACTTTTATGAGTTTGTCTGGGGGTGTGCAGCCTCATTACACGTCTATTGCGCATTTTGTTACGCGCTTCTCTACGCGCGTCATGCAATAACAATAATGCCAATAGTCCGCCACAATTGGAATGTGGCAATAGCTCATAAAGCAGTCGAGACAAACGAATGGCTTTTAAAGCAAACTCTTCACGGGTTAACGACTCCCCTTCCAAAGTGCTATAAGATTCGTTGTAAATTAAATAAATTATTTATTTTTCTTTTATTGCTGAGCCTGTGGAAAAATCTATGTTTTGGAAATGTGGGTTTTCGGTGATCGCTTCCATGCTTATTAGCTCATCTAATAAAATCAATTTAACTTCCCCCGTTTCGCTTTGAGTAATTTTAATGCATTCCTCTTTTTTCTCATTGCGGGCTGTATCTTGTGCAAACCCCTTCCATTTTGAACCGTCTTTCAAAGTCAGTCGTATCTCTAAATGGTGCATGCAGGCAATTTCAATATAGTCGTACAACTCACATAAAATCATTAAAAGATTCCTATAATAAGATAAAAAAAACGGACTCTTTCAAGTCCGTTTTCAATTTCATTACTGCTGTTTCTTATCAATCCGATAAGCGTGTAACAAAGGTTCAGTGTAACCAGAGGGCTGAGCTTTCCCTTTAAAGACTAGATCACATGCGGCTTTAAAGGCAATACCATCAAATTTAGGAGACATGCTTTCATAGCTTGCATCCGTGGCATTTTGTTCATCCACTATGGCTGCCATACGCTTTAACGATTCCATAACCTGCTCTTCCGTACACAAGCCATGCTCTAACCAATTTGCCAAATGTTGGGATGAAATTCGCAGAGTCGCTCTGTCTTCCATTAAACCAATATTATTAATATCAGGCACTTTTGAGCAGCCAACACCTTGATCAATCCAACGAACAACATAACCTAAAATGCCTTGAGCATTATTATCCAACTCAAATTGAATCTCTTCAGGGGTCAATTCTTGCCCTTCTTCCAATAAAGGAATATGAAGAATGTCGTCTAAGCTCGCCCTTTCTCGATAGGCTAAAACACTTTGTCTCTCTGAAACATTGACTATATGATAATGAGTGCTATGTAACACGGCGCCATTAGGAGATGGCACCCATGCAGTATTGGCCCCCGAATGTGGATGACCAATTTTTTGCTCTAACATGGCCGCCATTTCATCAGGCATTGCCCACATTCCTTTCCCTATTTGAGACTTCCCAGGAAGGCCGCACTCAATACCAATATCCACATTCCAATCTTCATAAGCTTGAATCCATGCCTGTTGCTTCATTTTTGATTTTGCAACAAAAGGCCCAGCCATCATGGAAGTATGAATTTCATCCCCGGTTCTATCAAGGAAGCCGGTATTAATAAACACCACACGCTCAGAAGCAGCACGTATGCATTCTTTTAAATTAACCGTTGTTCGGCGCTCTTCATCCATAATGCCGACTTTCAAGGTGTTTTTGTCCAATCCCAAGGCGGTTTCTATACGGGCAAAAAGATCCACGGTAAATGCCACTTCTTCTGGGCCATGCATTTTAGGCTTCACAATATTCACACTGCCAGCTCGGCTATTTTTGCGCTCTGTAAGCCCTTTTAAATCATGCATTGCGGCAAAAGCCGTCATCATGCCATCCATAATGCCTTCAGGTACTTCATTACCTTCTTTATCCAAAATGGCTGGATTGGTCATCAAATGGCCCACATTACGTACAAACAGCAAACTACGACCATGCAAAGAAAATGATTCACCGTCTTCTAAAGAGATATACTCACGATCTGCATTTAAGCGACGAGTAACCGTTTTACCGGCTTTTTCGAATGATTCAGACAAGGTGCCCTTCATTAAGCCGAGCCAATTACGATAAACTTCTACTTTATCTTCCGCATCCACCGCAGCAACAGAATCTTCGCAATCCATTATGGTGGTCACCGCAGCTTCCAGTAATAAATCTTTTACCCCAGCCGCATCGGTTTGACCAATCATATGAGTATGATCAATTTGAATTTCTATGTGCAGCTCATTATTTTTTAGCAGAATGGAAGAAGGTGCCATCGCATTACCAGTGTAACCAATGCATTTTTCTGGCTGTGCTAGTGGCACTTCATCACCATTTGAAAGCATTACTACTAGAGCATCATTTTTAATTTTGTAGGCAACAGCATCTTGATGTAGGCCTTGCTCTAACGGTGCAGCATTATCTAAATGTCTGCGAGCAAAAGCGATCACCTTTTCCCCACGAACAGGATTATAAGATGACATCTTACCAGCGCCATCTTCTTCTGAAATGGCATCCGTACCATACAAGGCATCGTATAAACTGCCCCAACGGGCATTGGCCGCATTCAAAGCAAAACGTGCATTTTTCACAGGTACAACTAATTGAGGGCCTGCCTGCAAAGCAATTTCAGAGTCCACATTTTCCGTTGTCACACTAAAGCTTGGCCCTTCTTCAACAAGGTAACCTATTGTTCGTAAAAAAGCCTTATAGGCCGCTGCATCATGTTTCTGGCCTTTGCGTTCACCGTGCCATGCATCAATTTTTGCCTGAAGCTCATCTCGCTTTTTTAGCAGCTCTTGGTTTTTCGGCGTAAATTCAGACAAGATAGACTCAAACTCTGCCCAAAAATGAGAGGGTTCAATGCCAGTATTGGGCGCAATTTCTTCATTTACCAGCTTCCACAGTGGCTCCGCAACCTGTAAACCACCTTCTTGAATTCGATCAGTCATACACTCATCCTTCTTTACTTATCAGTAACACTCTCAGCTACAACAAGCAGAGACCTGTTTGTTTTTATTAATCCATTTATCTCAAAAAATAGATAAATGAAATTTTTGTATCTACATTGCTTTATATTGTCTTTCTTTAATAGAAAACACAACCAAGTATTATTCTATTAAAGATATTTAGAGACCTTTGCACAACTACTACGCCTGCTAATACTTTGTTAAAAACAGACTCACAATGATCATGACTTCGTATAAAGGTCTCATTTAAAATAATTTTTCACTTTTTTTCACCCCCTGCATCCAAATAGGGTTTGCCCAACGTTTCTATTGGTAGAAGCACTGATTATGAGAAAGGTCAGTCATCTAAACAACATACTATAAACAACAGGACAATCCAAAATGAACAAGGCGATTCAAAACGTTATCACAGGGTCATTATTTACTGCCGCTCTAATGGGATGCAGTGCAATTTCAGCGACTGAGCCAATGGATTCTTTTACTTGGGTCGATACAGGGTCTAAAAAAGTACTGGCGAATGCCGAGGGTATGACACTGTACACATTCGATAAAGATAGTGCAGGCAAGTCAAACTGTTACGGTCAATGTGCAACATTATGGCCACCAGCACTGGCTACGGAATCTGATAAAGCAACAGGAAAATATTCAAAAATTGACCGTAAAGATGGCTCTCAGCAATGGGCTTATAATGGTCAACCTCTTTATACTTGGATAAACGACACGCAAAGCGGCCAAACAACAGGTGACGGTGTGAAAGGCGTGTGGCATATTGTGACCAAATCCATGGGCTATTAAGCCTTTAGTGATTCATCAATAAGGCAGAAGACACTTTTGAGCTGGAAGCATTCTCTTGATAAAGACATGGCAAGTATCAAACTCGGCGACCGTTCGGCGTTCGAGTCCTTGTACGCGAAAACCAGCTCAAAGCTATTTGGGTTATTGATTAAGTTACTCAATGACCCTGATCTCGCTGCCGATGTGCTACAAGAAAGCTATATCAAAATTTGGCTTAACAGTCATCAATACCACTCTTCTACAGGTGATCCATGGCCTTGGATTTGCCAATTAACTCGCCATTGCGCTTTAGATGCATTACGCAGCAAAAAACGCCATAGCAGTGTGATTGATGACATTGAAACCATTAGTGAAGCCGAATTAGAGACCTTATTACAGTCTCAAAAGCCCTATCTAGATATAGGATATGATTTGCACAGTTGCCTACAAAAAGTTCGAAAAGATGCAAGGCACACGATTGTACTGGCGTATTTTTATGGGTTTAGTCACAGCGAGTTGGCGGTGAAATTACAACAACCTTTAGGCACATTAAAGTCATGGGTGAAACGAGGTTTAAAGGAGATCGAATCATGTCTACAAGATTAAGATACTCACAGCCTGAGGTAATAGACCATCTTGCGAGCCATTACGTGCTTGGTCTGCAAACTGAAACCGTTCGTCAAGCCACCTATAAACTCAGTCTAAATAACCCAGAGTTAGCTAAAGCAATGTTAAAATGGCAAAAACATTTTAACTACTTAGATGAAGCTACCGCCGAAGCTATTCCACCAACTCGCGTATGGCATCAAGTACAGGAACGATTGTTCCCAAACTTGAATTTAAAGCAGAAACCTTGGTATCACTTTCCATTTGCATGGGCTAGCCTTGCGCTATCATCCGCGCTGACGTTTGTTCTTACATTGGCATTAATGCAGCCAAACTCATCTGATACAGCAGTTAAATCTATCGGTTATTTAGCCGTAATGTCTTCAAATAGCTCAGATACTTCTTTAGCCCAGAACCAAGGACCACATATTGATTTGGTACTGACAGCTTACAAAGGACAAAAAGCTGGTCAATCCACATTACAAATTCAATGGAATTCAGCACAAAAACAAAGAGATATTTCTCAGTGGGAGCTGCTATCTATTGCTAAAACAGACGGAGCAATCACCCAGCTAGGTTCATTAGAGAACATGCTCAACCGCCATTTGAGTAAAATAGAATGGACAGCCATTAAAAACAGCGTGTCATTGCAAATAAAAAAGGGCAATCAAATTATCTTTGAAGGCCCATGTTTACAGCTATCGGACTGGCTAGAAACCCAAAACAGTTAACCTGAGACCTTTGCACGAAGTTATGAGCGATGATAAGTCTGTTTTTAATAAAGTATTAGCAAACTTAGTAGCCGTGTAAAGGTCTGAATCTATTCAATATGAACAAATATGAATGTAATTCAGTTCATATGGCACGTCACTTCTAACATTGGTTAGACTCCTGTTTGTGTCAACTCAAGTAAACCCGCTAAGGCATTCTCAGCATCTTTTTCTGCTACAAATATGTGATCATGGTAATAGGCGGCTACCACATTTGCGCTGATGTTTAATTGCGTCAGTTTTGTTGCCACAGCCGCCGTTAGGCCAACCGCGTCTAAACTGGAATGCACATTTAAAGTAATGCATTTAAAAATACCATGGTATTCAATGTTATTCTCATCCGCTTCATGTTTCTCCAAAATAACAGTTAGCCCTTCTGTTTCACGGAAAGTTCCCATTGGTTTTAAAGACCCAAGCAAATGCATCAAGTCGTCTTCCAGAGTGCCATAGATTAATGTTTTGTCTATCAAAACAGGAGTCATAGAAGAGATTAGTTTTTCAAGATTTTTTTCACCAGACATAACAACACCTTTTTGTATTATAAGTATTAATTTGTAAGCTTTAATCCCATCACACCCACCATAATGAGCGCAAAGAAAAACAACTGTTTCAGGGATAGAGATTGACCAAAGAAGTAATGGTTCACTACTGAGATGCTAGTAACACCTACAGCAATCCATATTAAATAAGCATAACTAACAGGAATTGTTTTAATCGCCATTGAAAACAACAACAAGCTTAGTGCCATAGAAACAACGGCCATAAACACAAAAGGAATTTTAGTAAAGGATTCGGATTTTTGAATGCCAACTAGCCAGCCTGCTTCCAACACTCCAGCAATGAGTAAAAGTATCCAAGACATAATTCTACCTTATGAAGACGGGGCCGTCCCCAACATAACGAGATAGAATAGTAGGGTCGTCCCTACATCTAATACTTAACGAGAGACAATTTAATCTAAAAAAATCATCTTTAAAAGACTTTTTTTTCAAGCATAAAAAAGAACCGCTTTTTCATTTTATAAAAAACGGTTCAAGGGTTTATCTATTTAAAGCCTAGTATCATTAATCAGTGATAAGTTGTCACAACAGGCTCCGGAATTTTTTTCACACCGAATAAGAACTCAAGTTTAATCGAGCATATCAATACGCCAATGGAGGCAAGCAGTAAACCTACAACAATACCCAGAGTCATCACTTCACCCAATAAAGCAACAGCAAAGAATGAAGCTGCTATTGGAATCAAAGCAAAAAACAATGAGGTTAAATCCGCTCCTATATTTCGAGTCGCTACTGTTGTCATAAAAATGGCGAGTACTCCCGGAACAATACCTTGAAATACCCCATGAAAGATCAAATCATTCGAACTCAGTTGCCCCAAAGAAGTGTCGGTAAATGACCACCAATAAGGTATAAAAATTAAACCATTAAGAAGAGTGCAAGCCATCAGACTTTGCAGTACCGAGATATTCCATCTAGCAGCAAACACCATGTAAACAACAAAAGAAGTAATGCCCCCCAGAGCCATAAAATTACCTACCCAAGCCGTAAGATTAAGACCTTGCATTATGTCTTCGTACCCAATAGAGGCAATGCCTAAAATAATAAAAATAGCACCAAACATTTGATTTTTATTTATTTTTTTAGAAAAGAAGAGATATCCAATTAATGCAGTCATGACAGGAGCCATCCCATAAACAAACACACTAAAGTGAGTAATTGAGGTACGCTCAAGCCCTCCATATGACAATAAGCTATGAGGAATTCCACCAAAGAACCCAAGTACTAAATATTGCTTCCAAGAAAGCCCTTTCCAGGCTTTAAAATAGATAAGAAAAGGGAGAACTAAAATGCTTCCAACAAACAACCTTAAGGCCAGTAAGTCCAGTATTTCTATATCGGCTTTAAGCCCAACTTTTGTGGCAATAGACCAGCTTGCCCAAGTTAGGGTTACTCCTAACCCAGCGGTCAAACCAACTAACCTCGTTCTGTTCATGTAACACCTCTCACGTTTTCAATGTTGACAATATGACATGAACAAGGTGACAATCAAAATCACACTTTTTAACCAATTTGTTAAGTTTTTCTTACACCTTATGATTTTAAATAGATTGCACGTTTTTAAAGCACTTTATGAATGCGGCAGCACAGCCAAAGCCGCAGAATCACTGCATGTTACTCGTTCGGCCATTAGTCAAAATTTAACAAAACTTGAATCAGAACTGGGTGCAAGCCTTTTTACTCGAACACCTAAAGGGCTAAACCCTACCTCAATCGCCCACGAGTTAGCGCGTTCCTTATCGCCTCTTTTGAATGAAATAAACGAAAAAGTAAACAGCATAAAATCCAATCAATCGCTTAATGCTGGTGTGTTAAATATTGGAGCGCCCCCAGCCTCAGGTGCTTTTCATATGCCAAAAATCATTGAGGCATACAACAAGATAAATCCCAATGTAGAAATACATCTCACTTTAATGGATTCACATTCATTAAGTGAACTTGTTCTATCGGGAAAATTGGATCTCGCTATTATTGACGTCTTTGGAGGGGTAAGTTTGCAAAGGGAGTTTCATGCTTTCTGCCATCAAGAGCCTCTCATAGAAGAATACATAGTGATGCTGTGTTCTGATCACTATTACAATGAGCGGATAAAAGGAGATCTATCCTTTGAACATTTAGCTCAGCAGGATTTCCTTTCTTTAAGAAATGACTCAATGGATATAAAAAGCTGGTTTCATTACCAGTTTAATCGCTCTCCCCTTTCTTTAAAGAAAAAGCTCACTACCGCCGATGGCCTCACAGTTTTAAAGTGCGCCCATAGGCATTTAGGGCTTTTTGTTTCCGGTAGTATTGTAACGCAAGACTATGTGAATAAAGGCGAGTTCATTGAAATCACGCCCCATTCTAGAGGCGAGCCAAATAACATAAATATCATTCAGCTCTTAGATAAAAAGCAAAGAAGCATTGAAAAAGAATTTATTACGCTTTTAAAGTACTACGCAAAAACGCAATGGGTTAAGGGGCTGTAACGAGCATTCGCTCTTACATCTACTTATAATGAAAACGCACTTGTCAGAATGAATCCCAAAAAAACTCGGTGACTTTTCCTTTTATCTTATTTTTCTTTTTGGCAATGTAAATGTTAGTACGACACTCGGTATTGCGACTAAATCGACATAAATTCCTTATTATCTTAGCTGAGACTACAAGCATAACTGACACCTGTAGAAGTCCGTTAACTTGTCTTTAGGATTAGGTTTGACATATTCCCAGCCAAAACGCTTGTAATGATTGATTGCCCGTTTGTTGGTTCGGCTAACTAGTAGCATCGCACTTTTACAACCACTAGCAATCAGAGTTTGAATGATAAAACTTTGTGCTAGCCCCGCCATACCTAAACCACGAAATTTAGGCGCTATATAAAGCAAATGAACATAGCCTGTTTCTGCAAAGCTTGAAAACGTTCTAAACTCCAATTGCCCTATAATCTCATCCCCACACAACATATGCATATAATACCAATTAGTCTCATTCACTCTTTGTCGTATTTGAGTTTCATAATTAGCAATAGACTCTTCAAAACCCGCATAAGTATCAAAACTGCAAAAATGAGCATCACGTCGAAACTCTAAACAACGAGAAAAATTATTATCCACATCAATGGGTTCAAATTTTATATCCATTTAACGCTTCTACTCATCAGTACTTTCGACCAGATTTGCATAAAATCCACCCAATGAAACAAGCGAGTCATGCGTGCCTTTCTCTATGATTTCCCCTTGATCCAATACAATGATTTGATCAGAGTGTTGGATAGTGCTCAGTCTATGGGCAATCGCAATCACGGTTTTTTCTGCAAACACATGATCTATCGCCCGCTGGATCATATTCTCAGTAACCGAGTCCACCGAGCTGGTGGCTTCATCTAATAATACAAGGTCACTGCCGCTGGCCATGGCACGGGCAAAAGCAACCAATTGAGCTTGGCCTGCGGATAAGTTACTGCCGTTTTCAGCTAAAACAAACTGATACCCATTTGGGAGTTTTTCAATAAATTCATCCGCATAAACATACTTAGCTGCGGCTTTTATATCTTCATCACTGACTCCTTCCCGCTGCAAACCAATATTAAACGCCAGACTTTCATTGAACAAATACACTTCTTGTTGCATTAAAGAAAAGAAGTTATTCACCCATTTTTTAGGAATTTCTCTTAATTCCAAACCATTCAGCTTAATGCTGCCTTCATAGTCGCTATAGGTTTTTGTTAATAGTCGAAGAATGGTGGATTTACCTGAACCGGTGCTGCCAACTAGAGCGATTTTATCGCCTTTATGTAAAGCAAAAGTCACGCCTTTTAAAACATAAGGTCCATTCTTTAGATACCTAAAACGAACATTTTCAAAGGTTAAAGAGTCAAACGAGTCTAATTGAGCACTCATCCACTTACTTTGATCTGGAGATAAATGGGCGTCGTCATTATCTGTTTCTAATGGTTGATTGTACAAGGATTGAATATTACTCAGCGCTGCTAATGCTCTTTGAATAGAGGCTATTTGCGACGTAAAGTCCCTCACTGGAACAAATATTTTATCCAGCGTTTGAATAAAACCGATTAAAACACCAACAGAAAGAGCCACAGCGAGAATCTCATGAGCGCCGTACCAAATAATAAGGCCCATACTGATGGTTGTTATGCCTTCTATAATGGAGAACAAACTTGCATCAATTAAGTTTGAACGTGATTGAAAGCGGAAAAACGCCTCGGTAAAGAAAGCAAAACGAGACTGGGATTCTTTTTCTGCATTATAAAGCTGGACCGTTTTAATTCCTTGCAAACTTTCTTGTAAATAGCCGATACTCTGAGAAAGCACAGCACGGGATGCCAACTGAGAATCGTGCAGTAAGCGCCTAAGAGAAGATGTGATCCAGTAAATCGGTGGCGCAATAATTAAGGTAACAAGGGTTAATTGCCAACTAATTGTTGCTAAGAAAATTAATAACGCGGTTGTTATCAGCACATCACGAATCATGGCGAGTATCCCAGAAGCAAGAGACTCATTTATGGCTTCCAAGTCACTGGTTAAGCGGGTTAACACTGCTCCCATTGGGGTTTTATCAAAATAGCTACGGGGAAAGTTCAATACTCGATTAAACATGTTGACCCGCATGTCCCGCATTGTATAAAGCGCAGCTTTTTGAATGAAGTACGAATAGCTCGAACTGGCAAGATAATTGGCGATTAATACAAAAGAAATCAACATAAGCCAAAGCGGCATTCCTTCCCATTTTTGAACCGTCAATTGTTTATCTACAATCTGAATAATCAACCAAGGAAACGCAATACTACAAAAGATTGAAACAGGAATAGGTAAAAGCCCTAAAAAATACAGCTTTTTATAGGGAGACATAAATGGCAAAAATTGCTTCCAATATTCTTTTAGTGACAATGTCCTTTCCTTTGAGCCAGTAGCAGAGCCTTGAGCATTGTTATTAGAAGAAGATGAAGGTTTAGTTTTTGATTTAATCATTGTTATTGCCCTCCTCCAGTGCTCCCGTTTGCAGGAATTGCCAGGTATCACGATATAAACTAGATGTTTTTAATAATTCATCGTGGCTGCCAGATGCCGTAATTTCTCCATCTTCTAATAATAAAATTTTATCCACTTTTTCCAATACCGCTTGACGGTGAGATACGATTAAGCAACTTTCCGCTTGAATATGATTGAATATTTGATCCAATAAAAAGCGCTCTGTCTCATTATCAACAGCAGAAAGAACGTTATCTAAAACCATTAGTTTTGCTGGTGTATACATTCCTCTAGCTAAACTAATTCGTTGCTTTTGACCTCCGGATAAAAGAATTCCTTTTTCTCCCACCAGCGTTTGAGTGCCTTCAGGAAAGGTGGTTACTTCCTTTGCCATCGCGCTTTGTTGTAACACTTCTTCCATAGATAGAGGTGTTTCTGAATGACTAGAGCCAAACTTTATGTTGCTCTCTAATGTATCAGAAAATAAAAAAGGTTCTTGTGTAATAGTCCGTATGGCAGAGCGAAGCTGTTGTCGAGACAATTTTGAGACATCAAACCCATCGATAAAAATACTGTTTTCAGGTACATCATAAAAACGATTCAAGCAATTCACCAAGGTCGATTTACCACTACCTACACGCCCTAAAATAGCAATTTTCTCACCGGGTTTTATATCAAAGGAGATGTTTTTTAAGGCAAATTCATTTTTATGTTGTCCCTCATTCAAACCCTCTTCGTTTGAAGTTTTCTTATCGCTAGATTCAGAGGATGTGGGGTATTTAAAATTCAAATTCCTAACTTGCAACCCTTTTGAAAAAAGTGCTTCTTGCTTAAATGATGATTT
The DNA here is from genome assembly GCA_947493575.1 of uncultured Marinomonas sp. Lineage (GTDB taxonomy): Bacteria > Pseudomonadota > Gammaproteobacteria > Pseudomonadales > Marinomonadaceae > Marinomonas. The sequence continues at coordinate 29,868 of CANLRQ010000019.1, read as the reverse complement.
CTCTTCTTCCGATAAGGTATTTTCGTCCACAATAACTTGATTCAAAATACGCCCCATACTTTTCAAACTGACCAGCCCCATTTGCACCGTAGAGATTAATCGTCCTAATGACATAAAGGGCATGGCTAATAAGGTTGCGTAGGCAAGAAAGGCGGTAATATCACCTAAAGACAACTCTGATTGCACCAGATACCATCCACCCACACCTAAAATAATAATTTTGAGAGCGGCTTCGGTGAACTCTAAAATTGGCATTATGAAAGTACGAATGCGCAGTTGCTTTAATGAGACGTCCAGAATGTCTTCATTGCTTTGGTTAAACTTGTTTAAAGCCCAAGATTGAATACCACTGCTTTTAATCACTTCGACGCCGTTTAGAAAGTTTACGGTTTGAGAGGACAAGGTTTGCAGGTGTCTCATTCTTTGTGATAACAGTTTTCTCATGGTTGCAATGGCATAGTTCACAATTAGAAAAGCCACAAGTACAGGTGCGAGGCAATACAACATTAAACTTGGGGAAATTTGCCACATTTTTATTGGTGTCATTGATAAGGTGAAAAAAATGTTAAATACGTTCATCATTCCCACACCAGCCATAGCACGAATACCATTAATATCATTGTTTACAATGGATATTAGTCCCCCTACAGGGTTCAAACGATAAAAACTTTGTTGCGATTGGGTCAGAATTTTAAACGCATCATTTTTAAACTCTTTTTCTACTAGGCGACCGGGATTAAAAAACAGCATTCTCGACGCTGTACGGGTTACTAACACACACAAAGCAAATGCAATAACCCAATAGATTTTCTCGATTAACAAGTCATAATCTTCACCACCAGAGTCGCCAAGAAGATCAATGCTTTCTCCTAGGTAAACAGGAATAGTCACAGCCAATAAATTGGTTATAAAAAGACACACAATGCCCAATAAGTAAGAATACTTATGTTGCACAGCATAAGAGAAAAATAAGCGTAATTCGTTCAAAGTAATACAACCAACATGGCAAAGAAAACGGGAAGTATTAGAGTATACACATTCTAAGTATCAGAAAGATGAATCAAATAATAATTTTCCGTTGATTCATCTTTGATAGAAGGATTCAATGAAGTGAAAAATCAAGTAGCTAATTGATAGCTATATCCTTTTTAAAAAGCTACAACTTTAGATGGAGAAATTTGACGTCAATAAACTGGATCCAAATAGAGGTCAATAGTTGTAATCAAGTAACAACGCGAACAACCTTAATGAAACTTATTCCGATGCAATTATATAGCATTTACCTGAGGAAAAATGCGCATTTATGCGACACAGCTCAATGGCTTTTTTCTGGGCTTTAAGCTCAGTTATCCCCATTGCACCACCTAAAATACCAGAAAGATTACCCGCTAAAGCTTTATGCCCTTTTTGCTTTTGATAATACTCAAAATGCGCTACATCTGGATAACCAATAACTTCTTTTGGGTATTTAGATAAATCAACAGGGGGGTTTTGAGTGCTCTCAATAAGCTCAATTTTACAGCCAGAATGAACATCTGCGTAGACATGGCACAATCTTAGGGCTTCAGATCTTGCCAAAGTTGACGTTAGCTTTTCATCAGAAAAACCCGTTGCTTTTATTTTCCCATCCAGACGATAAGTTGCAAAAGCTTTATGACCGTCTTCTTGTTTGTACTGTCGAAACTCACCGGCCACCCAAGGTATGGTTAAAAGGTCTTGCTTAAAAGCATCTGAAATAGGAGACGATTCAAGTTCATTCTCTTGAAAAACTTTCGCTGAATTCATTGAGCTACAGCCAACGATTGCAGCTCCAATTAGTAAACTATTAACTACGGTAATTACCTTATTCATTTTTCATCCTTGTGACTCCCTAGAAACTAACATTGAGATTCATTTCTTAATTAGCTAAATTTAACGCTAATCTTGATTAATGAAAAGACCAAAAACACTTTTTTCTCTGGATGGAAAAAATTCACTATGCGCGACCTTTTATCCATACGCTTCTATTCAACAACAGTACGTCAGCATACACACGATTTCAACCAATTAGTTTTGCCCTTACAAGGGTTTATAGAAATAACGCTAGACAACAACCCGTTAAGAATCAGGCTAGGGGAATGCTGTGTAATTAAAAAAAATCAACTGCATTCGTTTCAAGCCGATGAGGAAGCTCGTTTTATTGTTGCCGATTTGTCGACGTTACCTGATAATTTGTTACATCAGAACATTGAGCTATTTTCTATCTCAGCACCCTTAAAGTCTTATCTATACTTTCTGGATACCCAGCTTCAAAATCTCGCTAATAAAGATTTAGAAAAGAGCTGTTTAGAGCTTTTTAAACATTTGCTCAAAGAACAACAGCTAGATCATCAAAAAGACAAACGCATAGAAAACGTGCTACATGAGATCCATCAAGAGTTAAATAAACAATGGACCCTTTCTCAGTTTGCAGACAAAGCCTGTTTAAGTCTCAGTCAATTCAAAACCGTATTTCAACATAATATGGGAATGCCTCCCATGCAGTATTTAATAAAGGTTCGGATGGAAAAAGCACTGGCCTTATTAGTACATACTGATACGCCTATGGCAATTATCGCTGAGCAAGTTGGCTACAAGGATGCCTCTACTTTTGGGAAGCGTTTTACCAAATATTTTGGCCGACCTCCTAAGAGTTATGTAAAAGACCATAAATAGAGACCTTTGCACGACTATTACGCTTACTAATACTTTGTTAAAAAAAGACTCAAATAAAATTACGGCTTTACATGTTCTAAAATCGGCTTTTTGTCCTATTTCTAATAACCCCTCATAAGTAGAATGATGCTATTCAATTTTGCTCACATCAATCGAGGATTATTCACATGTCTACGTATTTAGGTATTGTCGCCTTATTACTTTGGGGACTACTCGCCTTATTAGGAACTTTAACGCTAGCAATACCCGCTTTTCAATTGCTGTCTATGTGCTTTCTTATTTCAGCATTCATTATGATTTTAAAAAGAGCCTTGCAAAATAAGCCTTTGTTCACTCGACCGAGCTTAACAAAAAAACAGTGGATTTTTGGAATAACAGGGCTTTTCGGTTTTCACTTTTGCTACTTTATGGCATTGAAATTTGCATCAGCTATTGAAGTCAGCCTTATCGTGTATTCATGGCCGTTATTGTTAACTCTTTTTGTTTCCACAAGGAACACAAGGATTAGTGCGCTTATCGGTGGTTTACTCGGCTTTTTAGGCATCGCATTTATTGTGTTAAAAGACAGTCAAATATCTCTTGAGCAAGAGTATGTTTGGGGGTTCTTGCTCGCTATAATTTGCTCTTGTATCTGGTCAAGCTATTCGTGGTTTTTAACCGGATCAAAAAATGATGTGGAAGACGTGGGTTGGCTTTCTCTGGCTGTATCAATTCTAGCCTTTATCGCTCATTTACAATTTGAAACAGGTAACTGGGAGCTAACATGGCAACAATGGGGAGGCGTCATTTTACTTGGTCTAGGGCCTGTAGGTGGAGCATTTTATCTTTGGGATATGGGCTTAAAATATGGCAATAAAACCCTGCTCGCTTCATTAAGCTTTAGCACTCCCGTTCTCTCTTCTTTTATTCTTTCGGCTGCGGGGCTTAACATGTGGTCATACAACATAGTAATCGCCATGACACTTATTGCCGTTGGAGCCATTATTGCAAATAAAAATGTATTCGGCTTTTTACAGGTAAAACAGGCCGAATAACCAGAAAACACCGCCTTTCAAGATAAAGCAAAACCCTCAGTTGGCATGGATTTATCCTGCATCAGAAAAGCTCCGAGCAATCGCACAGGTTGCTTTTGGGTTTTTCTGCTTTTTTAATAATAACTCTGGTGCTGAATTATGTATTTGCTGAGCGCCATATAATGCAGCGGATTCCGCAACACCATATACCCCAGTTACTTGATAAACATAATCAGACCGCCTGCTAAGCAAAGGCTCCATTGTTCGTAAGGTTTCAGCATCCCAAGTAAGAAAGGGCTTATTCAGTTTTTCACTTAAACAAATCAAGTTTACTTCATCGGATTTAATTGAAATGCTGTGAATACTATCAATTTGGTCTAGGTTTAATTTTGCTTGCGAGAGACAATCTAACAATAAATCTTCTAAGTACTCTATCGGGCAATCCCGTTCACAACCCATGCCAACAGTATAAACGGGGTTGAAATAGGATTTTGCAGTGGTAATGACACATTCAGCAGACAATAGCTTACTGATTTCTTTCGACCAATCATTTGCCCCTCCTTCATGGCCAGACAATAAGGGAATTACAAACTTTCCCATTTCATCCATAACTAAAACAGGAGGGTCTTGAAACTTATTTTGGAGAACTGGAGCAAGCGTTCTAACCACTATCCCTGTTGCACAAATAAAAATAAGCTTCTCTCCAGCGAGAAAAGCATCTTGTACTTTTTGACCAAAAGGATGTGGTTTAAACCAAATTGACGCGTTCTTCAAAGAGGCGGATAGCTTCTCCGCCAACAATAGACCTTGTGACGTTAATGCAATAATTCGAATCATAGAACACAGCTAAGCGGTGTCTTCTTTTCGAGTATTTGCGGTACGAGTTACAACAAATAGCGAAAAGTAGGGGCCAGACTCAATACCTAATTCAGAAACATCGGTACAGATGTACTCATTGTCTCGTCCAATGTATTCCAAGTATTGAGCATCATTAAGACGTTGAGTCGATTCTAATAAAGATAAAATGCGAGGTCGTTCACGGCCAGCTTTCATGATCACAACAGAGTCATGCTGTTTTAAAGCCTGTTCAATCTGATGATCTGTATGCCTTCCACTGACTACTGCAAAAGATTCTTTCAACATAGTCAGAGGGTGCTTCAGAGCGGAAGCAGCCGCATGTATTGACGACACTCCCGGTACAACCACACATTCATAAACAGCTTCAAGACGCTCCATTAAATACGCAAAAGAGCCAAAGAAAAGCGGATCACCCTCACATAAGAACACCACATCTTTGCCTTTATCTAAAGCCTTACGAATAGCAAATGCGCCTGCATCATAAGCTAGGTTAGCCGCATCTCTATCCATTGACATAGGCATCAAAATACCAATTTGTTCTTGATCATGACAAATCGATTCAAACGCTTCGCCAGCAATATGCTTAGCCTGAGAAACACCTTCAGGATTCGTTAAGTAACTTACTACTTCAGCAGACTGGATGAGGCGAAATGCTTTTAACGTAATAAGCTCTGGATCGCCAGGGCCTACTCCTACGCCAATCAATCGACCTTTTGCAACATTCTGCTTGGTTGCTTGGCCAATTGCATCTGACAAGGGAAGGTCACTTTCCGATGTCTCTGTTTCATCAACACCTAAACTTAATTGTAATGCAGTAATATCAGTAGGACTTAACTCAGATAAACTCAACTCTGGCACAACAGTTCCTTATCGCTTTCTAAATTGAAACAGGGTCACGGGGAGCGCTGGACGATACACTCTTTGATTCGCTAGCAAATCATCTTTAGCCAAGGATAACTGCACTGAGACAAACTCTGCAACAGGATTTTCATCCGCAGTAACCAACTCAGTAAAATCCAACAAAGTACGCTTTGAAGCTTCTGTTACGGACGTCGCAACCAAAATGCCTCCAAGAGGTAATCTTTGCCAAACGGTAGATAACACCTCAGATAAACGGCCATCACTGCCACCAACAAACACTTTATTGGGATTTGGTAATTCAAACAAGCCCTCCGGTGCGCTAACAGGCACAATTGTCATGTTAGAGACACCAAAACGAGTTTTATTTGCCTGCAAACAAGCTAAACGCTCATTATGATGCTCAATCGCATAGACTTCAGCCGTGTCATGCCAATAGCTCATTTCAACGGACACACCGCCACAACCTGCGCCTATGTCCCAAACAATGTCCTGAGGATCAATTTGCATATAAGACAAAATTGCCACACGAATGTCTCGTTTGGTAATCATGCCCTTGCCTTCCTCCTTATCTGTAACAAAAAGCGTATCTTGAAACCCCACTGCTGACGGGTAATAGCTCACTTGAGAAGATGTTTCTAAAACAACCACATTTAGCGCCGAAAAATCTAATAATGAATGAGCAAGAGAGGACGCCTCGAACGTATTAATACGCTCAGTGTCATAGCCCAAATTTTCACACACAGTGATTCTCGATTGATCCAACTCAGCTAACACACATTCCTCAGCAATAGCTTGAGGAGAACTGTTCTTATCCGTCAATAAAATCAAGCTTCTATTAGGCTGAAGGTATCGCCTTAAATTCGTTAATGGACGACCATGCAGACTGACAACCGTTACATCTTGCAATGATAATCCCAATACATGGCAAGCGGCTTGAATGCTGGAAACAGCAGGATAAAAGCGCAATTTCTCAAATTCAAAGCGCTGACGAAACCATCGACCAATACCAAAATATAAAGGATCACCGGATGCTAAAACGACTAAGCTCTGCACTCCTGTGTCTTCAAGCTCTACTAAGGTCTGAGGTAAATCTTTCAAGCTGGGCAAAGTACAAATTTGAGCATCTGCAGCAAAGCGGGATACCACCTCTAACTGACGATCAGAGCCCATAATGCAATCTGCATTTAGCAGTGCCGTTTGTGCTTTAGAATCCAGTACTGCTTCCTGTTGAACACCTAAACCAATGATATGGATAGTTAACTGTGAATCCATTAATAATACTCTCCAAGGTTACAGCGCAATAATGCATTGCAACTTGCAGAAGTCACCGCACTGCCGCCCCAACGACCTAATAAAGTAATGCACTCAATGCCTAACGATTCATGAGCTTGCCAAAGGGCATCTTTTGATTCTGCGGCTCCAACAAACCCAACAGGCATCCCAATAATAAGAGCAGGCTTCGCAGCCCCTTGTTGAATCATTTCTAACAACCGAAACAATGCCGTTGGCGCATTGCCTATTACAACAACACTGCCTTCTAAAACAGGCTCCCATAATGTTAATGCAGACATAGAACGGGTTTCTCCTCGCTCTTTTGCCAATTCAGGTGTTCTTGAATCATTCAAAAAGCACAAGGGTTCTTTTTCGATCATGCGTTTGGTTATACCTTGTTTGACCATTTCCACATCACACAAAATAGTGCAGTTCTTGGATAATGCTTCTCTTCCCGACTGACAAGCATGACGACTAAAGCGTACAGAATCGGCCACATCTGGCAGCCCCATACTGTGCACTATTCTCATAACGACTTGTTGTTCATCTTGAGAAAAAGAAGTTAAATTTGTCAAACTTCGAATTTGTCGGAAACTGTCTTTTTCAATCGATTGAGGATTAATTTCATAGGAAAAGTTCACTGCTGGGACGCTCCAAGCATTTTATTATTAGATTGTGAAAATGCTTCTATACAGGCTGCTACGCAGCTCTCAAGTTCACAAAATTCTCGCTGCGCTTCCAATAATGCAGGACGGCGCTGTAAATACACAGGTAAGCCCTTGTCTCTTGCAACATCTAGCTTCGCGGAAGTTGATTTGCCACCGCTATTTTTACTGACAATGACATCAATACGATACTCATCGATTAAAGCCAATTCGTCCTTATATTGAAACGGCCCAATGGCTTTTAGCCAGGTTACATTCCCAGGTATATCAAAGCGTGGCGCGACCGCCGTTCGCCAATAAATACGTTCAATATTTTCTAGATTCGCCAAGTCCCACAAGCGCTCAGAATCAATCTGTCCGGCACTTAATAACGGCCTCTGAAACCCTTTCAAGATATCAGGTAAATCAATATCACTCTGATACTCAAGCCAATTATCTCCAGCCGTTGCTTGCCACGCAGCTCGATCTAATCGCCAATATGGAATGTTTAGCTCTTTTGCCACCAGCACCGCTTTATTGCTCATATTTTGAGCATAAGGATGTGTAATATCTAAAATGGCGGTGATGGCGTGTTGTTGAACATAATGGGATAAACCGCCTCTTTTCGAAAAACCACCCACTAACAACTTACAATCCACCTTAGGAACACGTACTAAACCCGCAATACTATAAATAATATCTAGCCCTGCTCGGTGTAAGGCATCTGCGGCATAACGCGCATCTGCGGTTCCTCCTAACAATAAAATGGTCATTTATTTTCTCTTATTACTTTTGCTGGTGAGCCGACACACACGCTATTTGAAGGAAGGTCTTTGGTAACCACGCTGCCCGCACCGATGACAACATTGTCTCCAATTGTTACTCCGGGACATACTGTGACATTGGCGCCAAACCAAACATCGTTGCCCACATTAATCGCTTTCGCAAATTCTGACCCAGATGCTCGCTCTTCAGGATCAAGAGGATGCCCTGCTGTTGAGATAACAACACCTGGAGCCAGCAAACAATCATTACCAAAAGTAATTTTTGCCGCATCCAACAAGGTACACCCATGATTAATATAAAACCCTTTACCAAACGATATGTTATAGCCATAGTCACAATTAAAAGGCGACTCAATCCAAGCCTCTTCAGGCATATTAAAAAGTGTTTTAATGATTTCTTTTCGCGATTCAATTTGGGTCGGTGACGTCTGATTAAGTTGAAAACACAATTCTTTGGCTTGCATTCTATCTTGAGCTAACTCCGCATCCCAAGGTATGTACATCTCTCCTGAAAGCATTTTTTCTTTTTCAGTTTTCATTTCACAAATCTCATCAATTTTTCAAAAGCTCTTTTGTTAGTCATTTTTTAATCTGTTTTCTTTATTTACTGAGTTGCTTCGCTTCTCGCATAACCAACAAACTGACCCTTTCTATCAATGGCCCATACATCCAATTCAATGTGGGCAGGAATCCAGCGACGAGCAAAAGCTAACGCCTGCTGGCATATCGTATCTCCTAAGGGAATTTGTTCAATTTGACAAAAAGATAAAGCTTGAGTGGATGTGTTAGACAAACGAATCTGTTCAACTAGGGAATCATTAGCGCCCTGAGTTTTTGCAACATCCGCTAAGCGTGCTAAGTCAATACTAGAAGCTCGACTATTAAGATCCATATGCCCAGCAGCCAGCTTCGTCATTTTGCCAAAGCCACCACATATGCTTACCTTCATCAATTGGGGGTCCGCTCCCTCCACTTTCTTAATGTGTTTTAACACAGCACCGACAAAGTCCCCCATCTCAATCAGGGCCATATCAGGTAAATCATAATGTGTTTGAATGGCTGATTCACTGGCATTACCCGTCGTTGCGGCGATGTGTTTAATGCCATTTGATTTTGCAACATCAATACCTTGATGAATGGAAGCAATATAGGCCGCGCAAGAAAATGGCCTGACGATACCAGTCGTGCCTAAAATAGAAAGGCCGCCTATAATACCTAATCGAGGGTTCATTGTTTTTAAAGCAATTTTCTCTCCATCTTCTACCCCTACGGAAACCGCAAATCCACCAGAATATTTGTATGTCGTTGCGAGCGACGCCAAATGTTCCTGCATCATTTTTCTAGGGACTGGATTAATTGCAGGTTCACCCACATCCAATAACAAACCCGAACGTGTCACCGTTCCCACACCTTCTGCGGCACTAAAATGAATTCCAGTTTCTTCAGTTAACCTAAGTTCAACAAAAACCGTTGCACCATGAGTCGCATCAGGATCATCACCCGCATCTTTAACCGTGCTCGCTCTCACCAAATTACCTTTTAGGGACACTGAAGCCATGTTCAATTGAACCAGCTTGCCTTTAGGTAAAAGCACTTCAACTTGCTCCAATGAGTCCCCTGTAAAGAGCTTTTTTGCTGCAGCCACACAACAGGCAGTAGCACAACATCCGGTCGTTAATCCTGTGCGTAATGTTTTTGCTGTATCGCTACTTTCAGGCCACATACAAATATTGCTCTAAAGTCACATAGTCGAAGTTGTAGAAAGAACAGTTGTCGAAAAAATAGTTGTCGAAAATATCTTCGCCACTGCGATTAAGTTAGATGGGAAATACAAATGCAGGTAGCTCGCCGTTAAACCTTTATCTTGAAATATCGGCTCCCCAGGTGCTGGGTGTCTCTGTCGTCGGCCATACCCTATAGGGTCAGGAGTGTTATCACTGCGAGAACGATGGTGAGCATGGGCGCGTATCTCCCCTTGAGGTAAGCAAGCTGTTTGCATGCCTTGGCAGCCGCGTTTTCCTCGCATTGCACCCTGACCTGACAAAATACCTAACATAGGAAAAGTATTACCGTCTAAATCAGTTAATGTTTCTAAACTATAAAGTAGGCCACCACATTCTGATAGGATGGGTTTACCCTCTTGGTGAAAAGCTCGAACATCTTGCATGATAGATTGATTCTCAGATAAGGCTTTCGTATGCAATTCAGGGTAACCGCCGGGAAACCACAAAGCATCCACTTCAGGTAAATGCGCATCTTTTAGTGGAGAAAAAAAGACACAACGAGCACCTAATGACTCTAAAGCCATCACATTGGTATCGTAAATAAAACTGAATGCTGCATCTTTCGCAATACCAATGACTTTCCCTTCAAGTAATGGCGTCACTGCTTCGTTCGATATATCAACAGGGTAAAAAGGAATGGCTTTTGGTAGGGTTAATAATGCAAGATCTTGTGTATTTTGTAGCCATTGAGTCGCTGTATTAAAACGAACTTCTAATTCATCTTTGACTTCATCAGCTTGCACTAAACCTAAATGACGTTCAGGTAAACTTACCTCATCATCACGCTTTAGACTCGCCAACAAAGGTAAATTTTCTGGTAACGCATCACGAATTAACTGGGCATGTCGCTCACTGCCACAACGATTAGCAATAAGCCCTGCTACTGTGACATCAGAACGATATGTTGCTAAACCATGGGCAATGGCAGCAGCTGTCTGAGCCATGCCTTTTACATCCATAACTATGACTAATGGAATACCAAACCGAGCAGCTAAATCCGCACTGGAAGGTTCTCCGTCGAACATCCCCATGGCTCCTTCTACTAAAATCAAATCCGCTGTTTTAGCTGCTTCATACAAACTGTTTTGACAATGCTCTTCCCCAGCCATCCACATATCTAATTGTTCAACAGGTTGCCCTGATGCTTGTGCCAATATTTGAGGATCTAGATAATCAGGCCCTGTTTTAAAAACACGAACCACTTTTCCTTGCAGGGTAAAATAACGCGCCAGAGCGGCTGTAATGGTGGTTTTCCCCTGATTCGAAGCAGGAGCCGTAAGGAAAAGAGCGGGACAAAAAATAGGAGATACCGCAGACATGCATTAAGCCTCTAATAAAAAATATTGCGCACCTATGCATTGAGCAAGTTGCTCTGCACGGCCTCGTTTCACTGGCGTAACTTCCGTATCCAGAACACTGCAGGGTGAAGTAAAACCGACTTCTACAGACTCCAAAGAGGTTCGCCCATCTGTTACTAAATACACATGGCTTTGTAAACCAACATGCTGAGACTGCCATCGTCGAAGTTGTTCACTGGCTTGATTTAACGCTTCTTGTAACGGTGTTCCACCGCCAGCTTGAATCGACTGCAATTGTTGTTGTAGGTCTTTTGGAGCTCTCATTTTGGGTAATAATGAAGTTACTTGGTTATTGCCAAAACCAAGAATTGCAATCTGCTCTCGACGCAAATAAGCGTGTTCTGCAATGGATAAAATGGCTTGTTTTCCACGCTTTAAAAACGCCTGCCCCACAGTCGAAGCCGATGTATCTAATAAAATAAAATGCAGCATGGCCTTACCGAGCTTACGTGGTTGATATTGCATGTTTTTAGGTGGCCATGAATGACTGTTTTTAGCTAATGTTGCAAACCAATCTACTGCTTTTCCCTTATGCTTAGCGGCTGGTCTCTGTCCTAGCGCTGTATTGCCGGATTTTTTCCCACTAGGAACATTTTCATGGAGAAAAGGAGAACGAGAAGCTTGCTTCAAAGATGTATTATGATTACTGATAAAATCTTTTGCAGGCAGCAGGGATGGGTCTGCATCAAAGTTTTGTGGCGACATGGCTCCCCAATCACCTTCCTTCTGAGTATTTTCACTCACGTCATTTTGACGGGATTTACTTTCTTGATTCAAAGTATCTTGAGTATTACTTGAACCATAACCCGACTCTAGAGAAGGTTTATTCTCTGGAGGTCGTCGGCTTTCAGGTGGTCGTTTATTGGATGAATTGTTCTTGGAATTTGTTTGAGAACGGTGATCACTTGAGTGATTCCCTCCTGATGGAGGTTGCTGCCGACGGTGAGATAGCACCAGCTCCTCAACTTTCTCAATATCTTGCAAGCTAACACTACGAGCCCCTCTCCAAGCACAATGAGCCATTGCTGCACGTATCCAAACAATGTCTGCACGTACACCATCGACATTTGCGGAATGACACCTTTGAGCAATTTCCATTCTCATTGAGTCTTGGCATTCCACTTTTAACAGCTGAGTTCGAGCCGTTTGAATACTTTGCTTTAGGTTTTTTTGTTTAAAACGAAACGCATCACAAAACTTAGCAGGATTATTATCAAATTTTTCCCTTAATTGAACGATTTGTACACGCTCTTCAAGGCTATATTGATTCGTCAATTGCACCATCAAACCAAATCTATCTTGCAATTGTGGCCTTAGTTCTCCTTCATCTGGATTCATTGTGCCAATCAATAAAAACTTTGCATCATGCTCATGACTAATACCATCACGTTCCACACGATTAACACCACTGGATGCAACATCTAAAAGTTGATCCACTAAATTGTCTGCTAACAGGTTTACTTCGTCTACATACAGAACACCACCATGGGCCTTTTTCAAAAGACCTGGATGAAACGCCACTTGTTTATCTTGTAAAACTTGTTGTAAATCCAAAGTACCCAGTAATCTGTCCTCACTGGCCCCTAAAGGCAAGGTGACAAAAGCAGGAAAAGAGCCCGCAGAATCCAGCTGAGCCGTCCCTTCTAACGTGATGTCTTTAGGTAAAATGCCTGCAATGCCTCTGGCTAACGTAGATTTAGCAGATCCCCTTGGTCCACTTACTAGAACCCCCCCAATGAGAGGGTTCACTGCGGACAAAATAAGCGCTAATTTAAACTGCTCCTGCCCTGCCACGGCAGAAAAGGGGAATTCTTTACGTTGAGAAAGTGCCATTATTAACCTTTTGCATTACGTTTAACAGACATTATAGAGAAACCAAATGATCATATGAAACAGTGTACCTGAGCTTAATGAAATTACCGAATCACATTACTCAAGCCAAAATTAATCTGCTTCACATTCAAAGCCAAAATTCGGTGTAAATAGATCTGTCTTAAACTCAAATACGAAAGATAAGACGGGCTAATAACCAAAGAAAAAGCAAGCTACCTTAAATATTCCCCACTAGAAATCCCTAAGAAATCCCTAAGAAATCGTGCCATTTCTGCACATTCCATCCTTTTATTTAGCAAAAGTGGTGAATCAAAGCGCAAAAAAGTAACAACCGCGGAAGCGAACCTTAAAGGCTATTTTTCAAAAAATTATTGGTTAATAATCACTCCATCGAAACGCAACAGCGATTCACAACGCATTAAAACCTGAACATTCTGGAGACGCATTATGAACAAATTAACTAAAGCAACATTGGCTCTTTTAACTTCATCTGTTCTTGCAACATCTGCATTTTCAGCTCCTCAAGCTGCGAGTGATGACTCACAACAAGAAGCTTACCGCAGTAGTATTTCAAGTTTAGAAGCTTTGTCCAACACACTAGAGAAACAAGGCATTAGCTTTAACTCTGACGTTAATCTTCAAGGTGCAACAACCTTGTCTGAAAAAACAGCCGCTTATAACGACAAATACGATGAACTACAAACAATTTTTAACTCAACACATTTTTCCAACTAACAGAGACCTTTGCACTAAGTCATGAGCGATGATATGACAAGGCAAAAACAGTCTGTTTTTAACAGTTAAAACATTTCTTAAAACCAGAATAGTGCAGCCCCCCAAGGTTGGAGATTCCAATAGCTCAAGGTCATTCACTATTCTAGTTTTGCGATGTTTCAAAACAAACTGAGACCTTTATATTTCTACCTGAAAAACAAGTTTCTTCAGAGATACCTCATCCATTGTTTGAGAAAACAGGTAAGCAGCAGGATAAACCAAGGTATAAAATGGCGCATGATGTAAATGTGCTATTTTTTCACCTTCATTAGCAAAGGCACTAGGGAAAGAAATACATGAAGGATAAAACTCTCGATTTAACTCATTCCAGACATTCGCGATAGAATCACTGTCAACATAATCAAGCTGGTAGAGCGCTAACTCAAACTTGACCAATAGCAAATGCCGCAGTAGCCATTCATTGTTTTGAGCCTCTTTCCAACATAAATACACACCTGCTTTATTTAAAATACTCTGTATCACACAGTTTTCAAAATACATGGCAATGGCTTCTGTAAGATAAGCTTGAATATCTTGCCTTAGCACAAATTGGCTTCTCACCATTTCTTGATGTATTAGGTGTCCACATTCGTGCGCTAACAAAGCAAGGGATTCTAAATCCCCAACAAATTTAACCTGTATAAACGAGCCTTTAGGTGTATCAAAGCAAAAAGACGGTTCATTTGAAGAAGGTGAAATTAAGCAAATGCGCCCTTCTAAAAAAGCCTGCTTTACCCTCCCATTGAAACGTGAATCGTATGTTGAAAATTGATTATCAATATATTCAACGGCCTCTTGTATTGTAAAAGATAAACTCGCCCACGGTTTTCTCTGAATCATCCGTAGATCTCTTAAAGAAATCCTTCTGTTTTGATTGCTATTTTGATTACTGTATTGATGGCTATGCTGCCCTTTTAGTGAGTTTGATATTAAAGAGTTAAAATACGATCTCGACTCTTCAAAAAAACGCTCTTCCGTCAAGGCCAGAATCACACTGGCAAAACCTTCTTTTGGATGAGCTCTCTGATTAAAACGATGGGGGAAGCCATTCTTATCTATAACATCGGATGTTATGCGTGACCGAATACGACTAACTAGAGAATCTTCTTGATCAAGCAAGCCGAATGAACCTTGCATAACCAAGTTAGATTCATCCTGATCATTAAGAACTCTTTTAAGCTGTTGTCCCCATAAAGGTAAACCTTCTGAAGGCGTTTCTTCTATTCTTTTTAGAAAATGTTGAGTACTTTCAGTTAACACAACTACTGTTTTATTAATCGAGTCTTTTAAAGCCTTTCTATCTCTGTTGGAAAGCCCTTTTTCCATTAAAAAAAGTAGTGACTCTAAAGAATCAAGCAATAAATCCAGCTCTTTAAAAGCATCAATTTGTTGTGAAAAAAGTCGTGTTGATTCTTTGAAGCAATGCGCTTTTTCCTGAACAATTCGAGCTTGTTGAACAATACCAGTTACGGTCGCAGGCATTTCAAATACAGCAAAACACCATTGCCCATATTCACCTTTACTCAATGCTTTCCTATGCATTTCTGTGTTCAACCTCTTCTATCAGTTCGCTTTATTCAAAGGAGTAACACCAACTGGATGTTGTAAAAAGTAACTGACAGAAAAGGTAGGTGAATCAAGGCAATATACCGCATGAAACCATCCTGCGGGTTGAACCAATATTTCTCCAGGATGCAGTATTGCCTCTATGGGCTTTGCTCTACTAAATAAAGGGAAGTGGTCAAAGTTTGGAGATTCCGGCTTTACCCAACAAGGTTGGTAATTATTGTAGGCTTTCATGGGATATAAATATGTCGCCTGATCAGGAGAAAATAAGATCACTTTCTTTCGCCCCATTATTTGGTATAAAAAACCATCTAAAGGATCACGGTGTAAGCTGCTTGCCGGTGCATCAATAGGAACGGAACCCAGCCAAATCTGCGGTGCAGAAAAGTCATGTGTGGTGAAATAATGAGGTAAAAAGTCTTCAATCATTTGCCAAGGTAAACTGCACCCTTCTGTATAAACTTTGGTGTGCCCCTCTATGACATCGGATGCTTTTTGCTGCTTTGAAGAGTCTATTTTATCAACAAATTCAGAGACAGTTTCTTTCTCTGTGGTAGAGCGCACTCGCAATAACACATCGCCATATTTTTCTTTCAGCTTATTAAGAGACCATGCATTATGAGGAATACTGACGGGAGGATTCCGAATAATAAAAGGAATTTTCTGCTCGATTGCCTCTAAAACCTCCAATTCTGTAGGCGAATCAAGATAGAGTATTTCACCTCTTGTGTATGCATCTCGTGGTACTTGAGTAGCATCTTGTAACGTATGCTGTGTTGCTTTTGAAGGCTTTACCAATGCTTTTGCTAAATGATTTACTAGGTGAAGATTACCTGACATTTCCATATGCCCAATAATGTCTGGGTCTCTATAATCCACACCTTCAATATTGGATACTATTTTTTCCGCTACCTTCAGCGGCATTTTAATATGCGCATCTTTATCGATTAATGGCTCATAGTTTATGGCAAAGTTCATAGGGTCAAAACAGACAGACAAGTAATAGCGCTCTCCACTTTCTGAAACAAAATCAAATTGGCACTTCCCTGACGCTCTTTCTGGGTTTTCAAAACCATTAACTAATTCTTCAGCCAATGCTGAGACAATTGATGATTGATCCTCAGTCTTTTTCAACGCTGTATTTTTATGCTGTAAATCTAATGCTGTTGCCATATAACTTCATCCTTAAATTAATGTTTCTATAAAAACGTCTAGAGACCTTTGCACGGCTACTACGCTTGTTAATACTTTGTTCAAAGGTTTCTTCTAATATCAAATTGTGTGTAATACGCTAGAGAAATTAGAGAGTTCACTAAATCATTCTGACTATTGAGCCACTCAGTTTGCTTATCAATGAGATCTTGTTGTACTTCCTCAAGTGAAAAATAACTGGCTCTACCTACTTGATAACGCTTTCTTTGTTGCTCCAATCCCACTCTTGCTAATACCACTTGCTCTCTCAACACACCTGTTTGAACCGTTAATAATTCACTGTTTTTTACATTGCGTTCATAAGATGAATTAAGCCTTTTTAATGCAAATGCAACGTCAATAAAATCATTATCCATCTGAGCGAGTAAAACGGACTGCTCTTGTTTCACTTTCTTATTCGTCAATAAATAAGAAAACCGAATGCCGTACACCTCGTCTTTGTTCGTTAAAGAAGTCTGATACTGATTTTTTTGATATTGATAAAACACATCAAGATCAGGTTTTAGAGCATCCTTTTCTTTTTGATAAGCCAGTTTAGAAGATTCATAAGACAAAAGTGCTTCTAAGTATTCAGGGTGTTCTTCCAACATATTAGGAGATTGAATGCCTTCTTCCATTAAGCTAATTAGTTCTAATAAAGTAAATGGAAGCAACTGATAGTCTTGCTCAAGTTCAACCTCTAAAAAGGCTTCGCTTTGAGTAAGCTTCATTTGTAAAAAGCTTTGCTCTACCGCTGTTTTTTGTAACGACTCTTGCAAACGAGCTTGCTGTAATTCGTAATAGGTCGCCTTATCCACATCATGCATTTTTTCTACTATGTAGGTAGTTTTCTTTATACTGTCTAATAGCTCTAGTTGAATTAACCAATTCTCATACGCCAATTGATAATCAGAAAAGCTAGCTAACGCATCTCTATAAACCGTCAATAAGACTTTATTTTGAGAGTTCATAAATTGCTGCCACTGATTCTCGGCCAAAATTTTCTCTATTTTATGATAATGTAAGCTATTGTTTTTCAGCAAAGGTTGGCTAATCGTTGCTGTTATTTGCTGAGATGTTTGTCGCTCTACAAGGGGTTCTAATCCTAAGTTTTCTCCATTTAAATGACTCATGTTGACTGATACCTCAGTACCAAGATCGGATACCCAAGTGGTTTCCAGACCAACATTAAGTTGATTAAACGAAGTTTGTGTCCCAAGTTCAGTCGATCGGTTTTCTTGTACACCCGCAACAGCAGTGACTGTGGGCTTCCAATACTCACGACCAACCTGTAATGCTAATGACTGGGCTTTTTGTTGAGCCTTAAGCTGCTCTACTTGATAATTCTGATCTAATTGAATGTCTAAGTATTGCTTTAGGGTTAGCGCTTCTTTGCTATAGATATTAATGCTAAATCCCATAAATAGAATAAAAACACACAAGATCTTCATGACGGTTCACTTAATGCTGTACGTAAATATTTACTGAAAGGATCAAACACATAGTTAATTAAACGCCTCTCGCCCGCTCGAATATCAACATTCAGTGCGCTACCCGGGCGCAGTAAGGTATCTCTTGAGTCCTCTCTTAATGAGGTGATTTTAAGAATTTTTCCCTTCATTCGATAAAGTCTCTCACCAGAGGATTCATCAGTTTGAGATGACGCTGCTATAAAGGTAATTTCACCTGTTAAATAACCATGATCCTCTGGGTTATTACCAAGGGAACTGGCTCGAAATTCCATGCCAGATCGCACCCAAATGGCGTAATTTGCCGGAATTTGAATATCAATTTCTAAATCTTTCTCTGCATAGCTAGGGCGAATAGATAACAGTGTGGTGGTTTCAGGTATGCGCTCTTTATCTCCCTGAATTAACAAGGCATCTACTATACCGTCAATAGGTGATCTCACCATTAAATCGCTTCTAACCCGCTCTTTGGAAGCCAATTCAAATTCAGTTCTATGATAGACATCAAGCTGGTCATGTATTCTAACCAAACGCTCTAAAATGTATTCACTCTGCATTTGACCTTGCTCTTTGTCTAAACGCATAATTTCTGACTCTAATGCTTGAACTGTTTCGATATTACTTTCCAACTGAGATTCTAACGTCAATATTGTTGACTTGGCTTCGTCAAGGCTTGCTTGGCTTTCAATACCTTCTTGAAAAAGCACTGTTACTCTATCAAGCTCTTTTAGTTGTAATTGAAGACGAGATTGGATGTTGTCCTGCTGACGTTTTCCGGAAAAGACCTGCTCAGTTAAACTGTTTTTTTGTTGCTCATTCACCCCCTTAGCATCAGAAAACGGTTTCGATAAATACCCTTCATAGCCTAAATTTAGGATTGAGTTAGGAATACTCTTAAGAGAAAGCTGCAACTGAGCTTTTGTTGAGTCATCGACCAAGGCCTGTATTTGATAAAAATCACTCCATAGATTTCGAGACAGGTTTTTCAATTGTTGTTTTAGACCACTAATTTCCAGATCAATCATAGCCGTTTCAAATTGAATCAAAGGCTCGCCTTTTTTAACTAGGTCACCTTCTCTAACGTGCATTTTTTCAACAAATCCCGGCTCGGTATTACGAATTTCAAACAACTCAGATTTTGTATCAATAATCCCTTGGGCTGGAACGATTTTATCGACTTTAAAGAAAATGGCTCCCAATACAGCAAGAGAAAAACACAGAAATATGATTCTCACCATAAAGGTTAAATCTTTCGGTGTGTTAAAATACTGACTGTATTGTGGGTCATCGCTTAATATATTTAAGGTATGTATTTCACTAAAACTGTATCGCATCCGCATCATCCTTTTTAATGAATCCACAACTTAAGCGTCCTTGTTTAAGCGTCTTATTTTCTACAGATTCATTTATTTCGCTGGTTTTTGAAAGTGACAACCACATTTTTTGGTAACTGTTTTCTGATTGAATTAGGTCGTCATGAGTCCCTATTATTTCAACTTTCCCTTGAGTCATAACAATCAACTTATCGCAGTAAGACAGGGTATTTAAACGGTGAGCAATGATGATACCTGTTTTATTTTGGCACGCTTGATAGATCGTTTCTTTGATCTTATCTTCTGTTTGATTATCAAGTGCACTGGTTGCCTCATCGAACAATAATACATCTGACTTTCTTACTAGCGCTCTTGCGATTGCAAGTCTTTGGCGCTGCCCTCCAGACAAATTCCCTCCGTCTTCTGATAGTTCAGTAAACATTTTATGTGACATTTCATCCACAAAACTGTCTGCGCCCGCATCCGTTAAAGAAGTTCGAATATCTTCAATTGAAGAACTTAAACGCCCTAAATGAATATTTTCCATAACAGATGCATTAAATAAGAAACTGGTTTGCTGTACTGATGATATTCTAGATCTCAACACTTCGGGAGGTATTAAACTGATATCGTATCCGTTAATTTTAATTTTACCTCTCGTCGGTTTATAAAAGCCCATTAATAGTGCTGCTACAGTAGATTTTCCTGAACCACTACTACCAACAACTCCCATTATGCAGCCTTGTTGAATCTTAAAACTGACGCCTTTTAATACGTATTTTTCTTCATTTGGCTTGTCGTTATTCGTATCGACTTCAGGGTAACGAAACCAGACATTGTCAAATTCAATATCACCATTTAAGTCAATATCCTCATGAACTGTCTGCATTTTAGATGCAGGAGACGGCTTTAATTCATTAAGCTTTTTATTTGCCAGTTTAAAGCTTTCCCATCCACTGGCAGTCATTACTAAGGAAACCAGCGGGTTCACCACATTGTTCGCCAGCATATTAAAAGCAATTAACTGCCCAATGGTTAATTCATTGGCAAAAACGGCCTGAGCTCCAAAGAAAATAACGGCAATACTAATAAGTTGACTCTGACAACCCACCAAGGCATTCACAACATTACTTAATCGAGCCACATTAAAATTGCCATACAAATTTGTTTCCAATGAAATGTTAGCTCTACTGCGAAAATACGACTCATTAGACAGGGACTTTATAGTCTTCATTCCCTTAAGAGTTTCAATTAGGGTCGATTGAAACCCTGCGTCGTAGGTATAAGCTTGCATAACACGTTTTCTAATCGGCTTAAGTGCCACGCCTATGGTTAACGCCATTAACATACCAATTCCAAGAACTATCCCTGTGAGCTGAGCGCTATAAACAAATAAAATGGGTAAGACAACGATTAAAGAAATTACTGAAACAACAGATGAAAGGGCTTGCCGAATTAAAAAATTCGAGGCTTCTTTAACTTGATCCACTAGCTTGGTCAGGTCACCAACCTTATTTTGATCAAAATACGCGACTTCCATATCCAATAGTCTAGAGAACACCTCCTTCCCTAGTCCATTTTGATATTTAGCCAATAAGACATTTTCTTGAAAATCATGGAAACATTGAAATACACTGGATGCCACAGCAGACAGTAATAAGAGAATCACCACAACATACAATGAACCAGTCGCTGAATAGGGTAAAATTTTATCGGTAAAGGTTTGAAAGCCCAGAGGTGTGGCCACACCCAACAATGCCATAAATACCGCAGAGCCGATAATACTCCAAATGGTTTTTTTATGGTTAAAGAAGTGACTAAAGGTATAATCATCTTCAATTTTTTTATTTGTTTTTTTATTTATCTTCTTATTAAAAATAAATACCTGATCAACTAAGTTAAATTTTTCAATAAGATCATCTAAATCACCTTCATAAAAGAAAACCTCTTCGTTAACATTAAAATACGCTGTTAAGGTCACTCCTTCAACATCAAAGTCATTATTACTATCCTTTTTTTTTAGTAAGAAACTATTCCCATTTTTTGATATAGCCATAACAGAAGCTTTAACGTGGTTTTTTTTAGAAAAAGCATTTAAAATAGAAACCAATTCATATTCTAGCTCCTTATTTTCATCAAAAAAATCACACAGCAATGGTGTAGATATATGAGAATTTATAACTTTTTTTGATAGCGATATAAAAGAAAAAGAAGAAATTTCAATTTCGGAAAAACACTGAGCTAATTGATTTAATACGTCTTCCTGAAGTAATGCAGGTAATTTCATTTTTATAATATTTACATCCATGAGATCATTTATAATATAATACGTGTCAGTAAAAAACACTAACACGTATTAATTTTTCTATTCTACTCTATTAAAAAGCTTCAAGAAATCAAAATTTAAATCAGCTTTATCATCATTCAATTTAACGTTTAATGTCATAGAATATTGTTTACCATTAATATTTTCAGAGTAATAATAAAATCTACTTTTAATATTTATTGGGGCTTTTTCCCCATTAGAGCCAATTCTAATATATTTTAAATCAATTGCATTAAATCCAGAAATAGAAGTCTCAACATTCTCAAAATCAATATCCATTGTTCCAAGACTTTGTTGATACACTTCATTTTTGAAGCTTTTCTTCCAAAAATCAAGCTCATCTGATGCAGAAATCTCATTAAATGTTATTCCAGCTACAATATCATACATATCATTATTTATTTTCAGCAAGTTTTTCTCAGAAGTATCATCAACAACCCACTCCTCAGAAATTGAAGCTTCCCATAGAAATGGCTGTTCTCCAATTTTTATTTTTTCAGAACATCCAACAAGTAAAACCACAAAAATAATAAAAATATTTTTCACACACACCCCACAAAAAATTACTTACCTTGATCTACGCCAATTACCACCACACGCCAATAATGACTTTGCAGTTATACGATTTTCAGCTTCCTGCAATCCATTTCTAACATCTCTAGCAAGGCCACCTTTATCAATATAGTCTACACCTTTATCTACTTTATTATCCCAACCCTGATCAATAAATGAATTATCATAGGCATTAGAAGCAGAAACTCCTGCCATTTCAGATATAACTTTACTTACCCCCATAGTCACAGGGGATGTTGCTGTTCCAAAAGTGTTTGCTAATCCAGCTACAACCTCACCAACGACCACATCATCCGCTTGTTGCAATGCAGCTTTAACAAAAGCTCCAGCGCCTGAATTACCATTATTGATGTGTTTCTTAGTATCATTTAGAACTGTATGCCCACTATTTAAACGGTCAGTATTCCCTATAAATTTCCCAGAACCGTTCAAAACACTCTGCCTATTTTTTGATCTATTATCAGAACCTGATGAGACATGGGTGTTTCGTCTATAAGATGATTCTGCTGCATCTAGACTTCCGACACCGCCATGGGTGTTTCGTCTATACGATGATTCTGCTGCATCTAGACTTCCGACACCGCCGCCGCCACCGCCACCGCCACCGCCACCGCCACCGCCAAAAGCGATGCCAGATAATGATTCAGAATGTGTTAAATTAGATTTTTTATAAATGCGCGACATAAATAGAACTCCTTTCTATATTGGTTAATCGCATTGATATTTGTAGCTAGAAAAACTCTAGCTACAGCTTTATTAGAAGACATTGCCTTCTAAAACTCTAAAGCAGTTGATTTTTTTGAAATATTTTTTTGTTTACATTAACGCCTTTCCATTGATAGATTTTCCTTATACTTCCATCTGGATTTCGCCCTAAGCTAAAAGCCGTTTCATTGGGAAATACATGAGTTCTTAAATCTTTTAATATGGCTTTAGCATGGCCCCAAGGTGCAATATAATCGTGAAACAATAAATGCTTACCAGAGTTCCACTCCTTAAACTCTAACGTACCTGTATCCTCTAAAATTCTTTGTTTTTGCTCATCACCAATCCATGCCCATGAAGCTAAACCAAGAGGGTTTTGATGATCATCAAAGTAGATTTTTACTTGATTCTGCAGAAGTGGAGCAATAATTTCTAAGTCAACATTTCTCATTGTCCAATCCTTATGATATTCCGACTGAGACATTAACCAAACTGACATACCTAATGATGTTTCAAAATCCATATAATCTAATCCTTTAGATAAAATTTTAATCTTTTTTACACTCACCAAATTTTCCGTAACTCTGTTACCTTATTATCTTTGAGGTAAGCATTGTTACAGGCAATATTATGTTCTAAACAGTAATTCTTAAGAAATCGATAAAACAATAAGGGAGAGGAAAAAGGAAATACAATGCTTTCAAATATCAGATCTGAAGAATCAATATTTTCAACATGATACAAGCTATTTAAGCATTCTGTATTTTTAGCATAAATTGCTATTCCGCTAGGTCTCTTCTCAGAGTCTACTAAAACAATTACTCTTTTATCTTTAAATGCTGCTGACAATGATGAGAAGAAGTTAGAAACGGTATAATTTGAATATCTAGAATGACATGAGAAAAGCATTGAAGCAATGCCAATAAATTGCCAAAAAGTTACTTTCTCAACATCAGAGATCGCAGGTAAAGGTGAGTTATAAAGATTCATATTCATTATTTTTACATCCTTGTAAATATAAGGTGATTTGAAGAGTAATAAGAAATAAAAAACTTGTCAATTATTTTTTAACTAATTTTTTCAATAAAGATTTGACTTAAGTTCTATAAAACATTAAATTTCAAAATTATCATACATTAGCACCAACTATGATAATAGAATTATTTATATCATCTTCAAGGATTGAGGAACAATAGTTATGACTCAAATTGGTAAACTTATTGGCTCTGGGCATTGTGCGAATGTGTATGAATACAATCATAAATATGTAGTAAAACTGTTTCATAAACATGTCGATCAAGCCAATGTAGACTATGAGTACCAAGTCTCAAATGAATTGCATCAATTAGGTATTAAAACACCTGCTGCCTATAACCTAATACAAGTAGGAGCACAAAAAGGCATTGTTTTTAAAAAGATTAATGGTCAGACTTTAACAGATAAACTTATAGCTTCACCGTTAAAGCTAAGATCGTATGTTAAAAACTCTGCCAGTCTTTTTTCTCGTGTTCATAAAATTAGAACCAGAAATTTAATACCGTTTAAAGCTCAACTGTCTGAAAAAATTAGTCAGGCTAATTCACTAAGCGGCGATGAAAAGAATGCCATTAATAAGTATCTATTTAACTTAGAAAACGACTATCACCTTTGCCATGGTGATTTTCATTTTGGCAATATTATGGTTGAAGACGATGATTTATATATCATAGATTGGGGCGGAGTCTCTCGCGGCCCCAAAGTAGCAGACTTAACTTTAGCAATTATCCAATTTCAAGCCACATCAATGGAAGGTGATAATATACCTTTATATCTTAAAGCCGCTATATCGACACTTAAGCCCTTGATTATTAATCTATTTATTAAAAGCTATTGTGAAAGCAACCCTGACCTTAATATCAACGAAGTTAAAGAAAGCATTCAACGCTGGAGATTGCCTATTGCCGCAGCTCGTCTAACATCAAGTAACTTAGACGAGAATAAAATACTGCTGTCAATTATTCAGAAAGATATGCAAATGACGCACTTTTTATGAAAGCGCAATTTAGATAGATTTCTAAAAACACTAGCCAGAAGTTCTACGCTTTACTTTAGGCTTGGGTTTTGGCTTTCTTTTGGTTGATTTGGCGGAACCATTACCATTTGTATTGGCGGCTTTAATTCGGGCCTCCGTCTCTTGCTTTCTCTTCGCTCTTTCTCTGGCTTCAATGTTCTCTTTTGTCGGGCGATTACTCGAATGGGATGCACCAACCTGCTGTCCCGGCTTGGCTTTTGTTGGACGACGATTTTGCCTATTGTCCTCTTCTTCCGCAGGAACTAATTTATCCTTACCTTTACCAATTAAATCTTCTCGTCCCATATTTCGTAGGGTTTTACGCAATGCAGGCCAGTTATTTGAATCGTGATAACGTAAAAAACCTTTTTGCGTTACACGCTGTTCTGCGTCTTTCGTGTTATGTACCATTTCACTCTTATAAGAAACCGGTTTTAATGGGTTCTTGTTTGAGTGGTACATAGCTGTAGCTAAAGACATAGGAGAAGGATAAAACGTTTGCACCTGATCGGGTTTAAAATCATTTTTCTTTAGCCATAACGCCAAATTCATCATGTCTTCATCATCACTCCCCGGGTGAGCGGCAATAAAGTAAGGTATTAAGTACTGCTTTTTACCTGCTTCTTTAGAGTATTTTTCAAACATACGTTTAAAGTTGTCATATGTTCCCATTCCCGGCTTCATCATCTTAGATAAAGTATGATTTTCAGAATGTTCTGGGGCAATTTTCAATAAACCACCAACGTGATGAGTAACCAGCTCACGCACATATTCTGGGTCTTCTACAGCAAGATCATAGCGTAAGCCTGACGCAATAGACACGGTATGAACCCCTTCTACCGCTCTCGTTTTACGATACAATTCCGTGGTTGGGCTATGGTCTGTATTCAGATTCTCACAAATAACAGGGTAAACACAGGATAACTTACGGCAGGAAGCTTGAATTTCGTCATCCTTACAATTCAAGGTATACATGTTTGATGTTGGACCACCAAGATCCGAAATATGACCCGTAAAACCTGGCACTTTCAGCTTAATGTCTTCTATTTCATTCAAAATAGACTCATGTGAACGGCTTTGGATAACACGGCCTTCGTGCTCAGTAATAGAGCAAAAAGTACAACCTCCGAAACATCCACGCATGATATTAATGGATGTTTTAATCATGTCGTAGGCTGGAATGCGTGCTTTACCGTATTTAGGGTGAGGAACTCGCGCATAGGGTAAATCAAAAACACTGTCCATTTCAGGCGTTTCTAAAGGAATTGGAGGCGGATTTACCCAAATTTCTTTTTTACCGTGTTTTTGAATTAGAGCTCTTGCATTATGTGGATTGGATTCCAAATGCAGAATTCGAGAAGTGTGTGCATATAAGACTGGATCTTTAGAGACTTTCTCAAAGGAAGGTAGTCGAACATAGGTTTTTTCAGGATCTAACTTATTCCCTCGACGTAGAGGCGCAGGAATAACACGAATGGGCATCACATCAGGGTCATTATCTTCCCCATCCTGACACTTTCCTTCAGGGATGTATTCGTAAGGGCTATAAATTTTATCTACTTTACCGGGCCAGTCTACTCGTGTGGAGTCAATTTCCGTATAACCGCCTGGAGGAGCATTACGAATGATGGTTGTACCACGAATGTTCGTTAATTCGGACATTTTCCGCCCGTTCGCTATAGAGTGGGTCACCTCAACCATTGCCCGCTCGGCATTTCCATAAAGCAAGATGTCCGCCGTTGAATCAACCAACACAGATCGACGAACTTCATCACTCCAATAATCATATTGAGCAATACGCCTTAAACTGGCTTCTATTCCACCAATCATAACAGGCACTTTATTAAAGGCTTCTTTACAGCGCTGAGAGTAAACAATAACCGCTCGATCAGGACGCTTTCCACCAGCACCATATGGCGTATAGGCATCGTCATTACGTACTTTTAAATCGGCGGTATAGCGATTAATCAAGGAATCCATATTGCCTGCGGTAACACCAAAGAAAAGATTTGGTTCACCTAATCTTGTAAAGTCTTCAGCACTGCGCCAATCAGGTTGATCAATAATTCCTACTCGGTAGCCATGACGCTCTAATAAACGCCCCATGACAGCCATTCCAAAACTAGGATGATCAACATAGGCATCTCCAGTCACAATAATTACATCACAACTATCCCAACCTAATTGATCCATCTCTTCTCTTGATGTTGGCAGAAAAGGCGATACACCGTAGCACTCAGCCCAGTATTGGGGGTAAGAAAATAAGTCGGGGGCAGTTTTGTGTTTTTTTATCATGATTTTGCTCTTGATGAACCGTTTATCATTACGGCCATAACAATCGGAGTGTTTAAGGAGCCATTATCCCAGAAAAAGACTCAGGTATACAGCGTTCAAGTTAGGCTAATGAAAAGATGAATTGATGCAGTTATTCATAAAACAAACGGAGCACCTCATCACAAGAGGCTCTTTCACATTTTATGCTCTATTAAGGCTTTAATTATCATGAAAAGAACCTATTAAAAGCGTATTCTTAATATCATTCAGAAAAAATTTGTATAGAGACCTTTGCACGAAGTCATGATCGATGATAAAACGAGGCAAAAACAAACGAAAAAGCGGAGTTTACGAGTTATAAATGCGCATTTTGAGTCTGTTTTTAACAAAGTATTAGCAAGGGAAGGTCTCGTATCATTAATTACAAAGATTTAATTTATCCCGTATTTGCATTTTATTTTTAAAATAGCTCTCTACCTATATAGGAGTTCATAAACCGTGAATTTTAGTTACTCAAATAAAACCCATATTCAGTTTGGTGAAGACAGCATAGCTGGCATTCAAAATTTAATCCCTCACGATAAAAAAGTCCTAGTCATCTATGGTGGCGGTTCTATTAAAAAAAATGGTATCTATGATCAAGTTACCAATGGCTTAAAAGACCACAATTGGATTGAGTTTTCTGGCGTTGAAGCCAACCCTACAGTGGAAACTCTTAATAAGGCGGTTGCATTAGCCCGTGAAGAGAAAGCTGACTTTATCTTAGCTGTCGGAGGCGGTTCAGTGATTGATGGCAGTAAATATGTTGCTGCTGCAATCTCATACGAGGGTGAAGGTTGGGACATCTTAATGGGCAAACATAAAGTGACAGAGGCGGTTCCACTGGGTGCTATTTTAACCTTACCTGCAACAGGTTCTGAATCCAACTCGGCTGCGGTTATTACCAAAAAGTCCACACAAGATAAGCTGTCATTTATGAACCCGAATGTCTTGCCTCAATTCGCTATACTTGATCCTGACGTTATTAAGACATTACCTGAAAAGCAATTAATTAATGGTATTGTTGACGCCTTTGTTCACGTTTGTGAGCAGTATTTAACGGTTAAAACGGATGCGTGGGTTCAAGAAGGATATGCAGAAGTGCTGTTACGTAATCTTGTTAAACTTGCGCAAGATTACAACCAAAGAGACTCAAAAGAATGGCGCAGTAATTTAATGTGGACAGCCAATCAAGCGCTGAATGGACTTATCGGCACTGGTGGCCCACAAGACTGGGCAACTCATATGATTGGTCATGAACTGACAGCGTTTTACGGTGTAGACCATGCTAGAACTTTAGCCCTCGTTCAGCCATCTCTATTACGCAATCAAATTACGGTTAAGAAAGATAAACTGGAGCAAATGGGGCAAAATGTTTTTGGTCTGGCTGCATCAGACACATTGGCATTAGACACAATTGATGCTATCGAAGCGCTTTATAATTCACTTGGTATGGCGACGCATTTAAAAGACGAAGGAATCGCAGCAAGTGAAGCCATTCCCACCATTTTAGAATCTCTAGAGAAACACGGCGCAACGGCACTAGGTGAAAACCAAGCCATCACCCTAGATGTGACTAAAGCCATTCTAGAAAGTGCGGCTTAAGGAAGGAGCGAATAAGCCCCCTTGCCTCAGCATGTGAATAAAAGCCGTAAGCGTAGGGGAGCCACCTTGTTTCTACCTTAGAACTTAATATTCCAAGACGATAGGCCTTCTAGACTATCCTCTGTGTTGTGCTTTGGAAGTTCTTCAAACAATTTCACTAGGTATTCGTAAGGGGTTAACCCATTCGCTTTCGCTGTTTCGATAATGCTGTAGAAAATAGCGCTACTTTTTGCACCGTTGCCTGTGTTCGCAAGTCGAGTCAGCTTGGGAGAGTTTCGCCCCCAAGCTGCTCACAGAACCGTACGTGACAGTCTCTCGTCATACAGCTCTTGGCCGCACATTTGATATTCCCAATGAGCGCTGGCATGCGTTTACGTACCGGATCAAGCTTGCGTTCCGCTTCTCGCGTGCCTATTTTCAGTTTGCACCTTGCCCATTTAAGCAATCTTGATTGAAAGACAGACCTGATACGATAACTAAAGTGTCGGTATCAAAACTTGCCATAGTAGTGTATCCACCCTCTTAACGAAGCATTATACCTCTGTGCAAGTTCTTTCAATGTTAGGGTATCGGTCTTCTTGAGCCTGACATA
This sequence comes from uncultured Marinomonas sp., assembly GCA_947493575.1. Classification (GTDB taxonomy): domain Bacteria; phylum Pseudomonadota; class Gammaproteobacteria; order Pseudomonadales; family Marinomonadaceae; genus Marinomonas. The sequence continues at coordinate 289 of CANLRQ010000019.1, read as the reverse complement.
GGGACTTGCATCCACCTACGACAGCACAATACTACCCAGCGAGGCATATCATGGTGCTCTAACGCTTTGACCACCAGATCATGGTCAACATGATCAAAAAAGGCCTTAATATCTACCTCTAATACGTAACTTTTTAAACGACAGTTACGCCCACATTGCGTTAACGCCATATGCGCCGATCGATTGGATCGAGAACCATTTGACCGGTTTATACAATTGCCTTTTATATTTATTATGCAAATGATTAATAAAGTTGAAATCTGACCTGTATTACCAATAACCAAATAGA
>CANLRQ010000018.1 GCA_947493575.1 uncultured Marinomonas sp. | reverse complement strand
TAACTATTTTAAAGAGCGTGCTAACTTAGGTAACAAGTGAAAGAAGATGTTCTTCGGTTTCGTCTTGCTGGACAGTGCCTCGTTGTTCTGAGTGGTTGTCCGTGTCAGCGAGGGCGTATATTAAGGATCTACAGATTTAGTGCAAGTCTTTTATCGTATTTTTTCAATAAAAGTTTCAATTAATTAAACTTCAAACCAAAACTACAAAGTTATGTCTATTTTTTGTACTAAACACAGCTCTTGGGCGCTTATATCTGCTTTATAAGCAATGACTTCCACACCTTTTTCAACCACCTCTCTTAATGCCGCAGTATACTTTGGGTCAATTGACTCCGCAGGCTTAACTTCATTAATCCCTGTATGACTCACACAAAATACTAGAACCGCTCTATGCCCCTCTTCAGCCATAGCAGCCAATTCATAAAGATGCTTTCTGCCTCTGTCAGTCACTGCATCCGGAAAATACCCAACTCCATCCTCTTCTAATAAGGTGACATTTTTCACTTCTACATAACATAACTTATCTTCCATGCTCTCTGAGTCTGAAAGTAACCAATCAATCCTACTGTTTCCCCCATATTTAACTTCTGCTTTATGATATAGATAGCCTTGAAGCTCTATAATAACACCAGAATCAATTGCCTCTTTTACCAGCTTATTTGGCAGTCCAGTATTAATACAGGCTAAATAAGCTTGATCTACTTCTACCAATTCCCATGTATAAGCATATTTTCTTTTTGTGTTGTTACTTTTTGAGATCCAAACTCTCGCATTGTCTTGTTGGCAACGCTTCATAGACCCCGTATTAGGGCAATGAACCGTTATCACAGAACCATCACTTAACTGAACATCAGCAAGAAAACGCTTGTACCTCTTAATCAGTTTCGCCTCAATTAAGTAGGATGAATACTTCATAACTTCTCCCCTGAATTAAATCGTCATAATCAAATATCTTTTAGGCTTGATGCGATTAAAAAAACTGATCTTTTAGACGATTTACAACGTAATCAGACCCTCTTCGATTCAAGTGGTCGTCATCAATGTAAAATGGAACGCCATCCTTTGCCCCATAACACCAGTCCTCGTCACATAATGCTTCAGCTAAATCGATCGTCCGTATTGATGGATAATGGATAAGAACACGTTTAATCATAGCTCTGAAGTCTTTATTTCTTAAGTCGAATTCAGCCCTACTTACAGCACAAGGACTACGCACTTTTCCTGATATTGTAAAAGGCCGATTAGAAAGACAACTGGAAATATCAAAACCCAGCTCAGGCACATCATACAAATAAGTTACTTTCTTACCCGCCTTTATAAAAGCATCGAAGGTTTGAAGTAAAGCCATTTCAAAAACCTCCTCATTACTACGAAAACCTTGATCTTCACCATCAAAACGAATCACCCAAGAATCAAATGCATCACCATCAAAATTACCGAAACCTTTTGATGTTGTGTATATAGGTCCTCGACTCGAAAAAATAATTTCTTTAACTGAGTCTTCCTCCATTAATCGAAGCATAGAGGCTGTTGTTTTTTGAATGCAGCCTCTTTCCTCAGGTCCACTGTGACTTTTACTCACTACATTCAACAATGGTGGGCAACCATCACCACCACCAAACACGCCAATCCCTTTATTCTGCCCAGAGTAAAGGCCTCTTAATCCTGAATAAATGGTTGGCACATGACTGTCACCAACAATTACAACAGAAGGACTTTCCCCTTCATAATAACAACGAGCACCTTCATAAATAAGCTCATCACAGAGCCAACCTTCTTTATTAGAAAAATTAAATTTTAAATCCTCGTTACGCTCCGTCATTTCCAACATAAAACGTCGAGATTCAAAACCATTAAAATGATCAACGCTGTATCCAGCCACTCCTACAAAAATCATCAAACCAATCAAAGCATACCTCAGGCTTTGGCTTATTCTCCCCTGCCGAATAGGACTCTCTATAAAACGGAAGGTAACCCAAGCCAAACCAATCGAGAGACACACAACAACCATACGAATCGTAAAACTTGGGACGTCTCCCTCAACAATTCTGGCAAAAGATAAAAGAGGCCAATGCCATAAATATAACGGGAAACTAATTAAGCCAAACCACACCAACACCCGATTAGATAAGACTGTCCGATTAAACCAAGCATTAGGGCCAGCAAAAATGATAAGAACGGCTCCAATAACAGGAAGTAAAGCCCAATAACCAGGAAACACACTCGTTTTATCAATAACCCAGAAACCGCTGCCGATTAAACCGATTCCAACAAAAGACAATACATTGAATACAAAAGAGCTTGCTGAATGTTTTTTTAGTGTTGCAAAAAACGTTGCTTTATTTAACACAAACCATGCAAGTAAACTCCCACATAATAGCTCCCAAAACCGAGTATAAGGAGAGTAAAAAATTTCAGACTCACTTCGCTCAATACCACTAATATTAAGACCGAAAGACAAAACTGCGATAACAAATGTTATAACAAGAAGGTTCAACTTCCATCGCCATAACAACCAAAGCATAAAAGGCCAAATAAGATAAAACTGCTCTTCAATAGCCAAAGACCACAAATGCAACAAAGGTTTGGTTTCAGAAGCATTATCAAAATAAGAAACCTCTCCCCATAAAACAAAATTAGAAACGAAGCTTGCGCCTGACAATACATGCTTACCAAGTTGCTTATATTCATTTGCCAATAATGCATACCAACCAAAAACTAGGCAAAAAACGAATACGAGAAGCAGCGCAGGAAATATTCTCTTAATTCGACGCATATAAAACTCAGAGAAACTAAAGGTTCCTTTAGCTAAATTCTCAAAGATAATACTCGAAATCAAATAACCAGAAATAACAAAGAAAAGATCAACACCTATAAAGCCTCCAGCAATAACAGCAGGAAAGGCGTGATAAATGACGACTGCAAAAACAGAGACGGCCCTTAAGCCGTCTATGTCAGAGCGATATTTTGGATGCGTTAACTCAGTGCGTTCCATTGCATACCCTAAATGAATTTACTTTAGGGCGTAAAATAACATTAAAGATTATTCCCACTCAATCGTTGCAGGCGGTTTTGATGAAACATCGTAAGTAACGCGAGAAATATTCTCGATTTCGTTGATAATTCGACTTGAAACCGTTTCCAACAATTCATAAGGAAGGTGAGCCCAACGAGCTGTCATAAAGTCAATGGTTTCAACGGCACGCAATGCTACAACGTATTCATAACGACGACCATCACCGACGACACCTACTGACTTAACAGGTAAGAACACTGCAAATGCTTGGCTTGTTTTCTCATACCAACCAGAACGACGTAATTCTTCAATAAAAATAGCGTCTGCCAAACGAAGGATATCAGCATATTCTTTTTTCACCTCACCAAGAATACGCACACCTAGACCCGGCCCGGGGAAAGGATGACGATAAACCATATCATATGGCAAACCTAACTCCAGACCCAATTTACGCACTTCGTCTTTAAACAATTCCCGTAATGGTTCAACCAACTCCATTTTCATGTCTTCAGGCAAGCCACCAACATTATGATGAGACTTGATAACATGCGCCTTACCTGTTTTAGAGGCAGCGGATTCAATCACATCAGGGTAAATTGTTCCTTGAGCCAAAAACTCAACCTCATTTAGATTTGAAGATTCTTCATCAAAAATTTCAATAAAGGTATTTCCGATAATCTTACGTTTCTTCTCTGGGTCAGACTCCCCACTCAGCTTACCTAAGAATAAGTCTTCTGCATCAACACGAATTACTTTAACGCCCATATTTTCAGCAAACATGGCCATTACTTGATCGCCTTCGTTTAAACGCAACAGGCCATTATCAACAAAAACACAAGTTAATTGAGTACCTACAGCTTTATGCAATAAAGCAGCAACAACAGATGAATCAACACCGCCAGAAAGAGCCAATAGAACTTTCTTGTCACCAATTTGTTCACGCATGCGTTCAATCGCATCTTGCGCAATATTGGCAGGAGTCCATAAAGTCTCACAAGCACAAATTTCTTCAACAAAGCGAGATAAAATTCGGCCACCTTGTTTGGTGTGAGTCACTTCTGGGTGGAACTGAACACCATAGAATTTTTTAGCTTCATTCACCATACCTGCTATAGGGCAACTTTCCGTTGATGCCATTAGGGCAAAACCTTCAGGCATAGTCGTGACTTTATCACCATGACTCATCCAAACATCCAACAAAGGCACGCCATTGTTCGCAATATGGTCTTCTATTCCTTGCAATAAAGAAGATTCATCATGAGTACGAATTTGCGCATAACCAAACTCTCGAACGTCAGAAGCAGAAACCTTACCGCCCATTTGCTCTGCCATGGTTTGCATACCATAACAAATACCTAAAACAGGAACACCTAAGCTAAATACCGCTTCAGGAGCTCTAGGGGAACCGGGCTCTGGCACAGATTCAGGGCCACCGGCTAAAATAATCCCCTTAGGATCAAAATCCTTTACTTCCTGATCATCCATATCAAAAGCACGAACTTCACAGTACACACCAATTTCACGAACACGTCGAGCAATTAACTGAGTATACTGAGAACCAAAATCAATAATCAAAATTTTATGAGCGTGGATATTTTGAGACATTATTCAGCCTGTCCTTTGCCCTTTTTATCGGGCTAATCAATAAAAAAAGATGGGGCAAATAAGCCCCATCTGAAATCATACATACTATCTGAGGTTAACCCGCGTGATAGTTTGGCGCTTCTTTGGTTATCGTGACATCATGCACATGACTTTCACGCATACCAGCACCAGTAATTCTAGAAAATTGTGTTTTGGTTCGCATCTCATCAATACTTGCTGAGCCAGTGTAACCCATTGAAGAACGAACACCGCCCATCATTTGATGCACAACAGCAACCATCGGCCCTTTACAAGGAACACGACCTTCAATGCCTTCAGGAACCAATTTCTCAACACCTGTACTAGCATCTTGGAAATAACGGTCACTTGAACCTTGAGATTGAGCCATAGCTCCTAAAGAGCCCATGCCTCGATAAGATTTAAATGAACGACCTTGATACAAAACAACTTCACCAGGCGCTTCATCGGTACCAGCCATCAAGCCACCCACCATTATCGCGCTCGCTCCAGCAGCAATGGCTTTTGCAATATCTCCTGAGAAGCGAATACCGCCATCAGCAATAACAGGAATATCATATTCCTTCATCGCTGCTGCAACGTTACCTACAGCGGTAATTTGAGGCACACCAACACCAGAGATAATTCGTGTAGTACAGATAGATCCTGGGCCAATACCAACTTTCACACCATCAGCACCAGCTTTAGCAAGAGCAATCGCTGCATCAGCCGTAGCGATGTTACCACCAATAACTTGAACTTGAGGAAAGTTTTCTTTTACCCAACGAACACGATCAATCACACCTTTGGAATGCCCATGAGCGGTATCAACCACGATCACATCAACACCCGCTTCAACCAAAGCAGTCACTCGTGCTGATGTGTCTGCACCTGTTCCTACTGCCGCTCCTACACGTAATCTGCCTTCAGAATCTTTACATGCATTTGGGTAGGCTGTTGCTTTATCAATATCTGTCACTGTGTGCATACCACACAATTCAAAGCTATCGTTTACAACAAGTACTTTTTCAATACGGTGTTCATGTAATAGTTTACGAACAGAACCTGATGAAGCACCTTCCAGAACCGTAACTAAACGGTCTTTAGGAGTCATAATATCAGCCACTGTTTTTTCAAAGTTTTTCACAAAGCGAACGTCGCGACTGGTTACTATACCAACTAAATTATCGCCTTCTACAACAGGAACGCCTGATATATTGTAGCTTGCAGTTAGTTGAACCAATTCACGAACAGAAGCCGTTGGAGAAATCGTCACAGGATCACGAACAATACCAGATTCGTATTTCTTGACACGACGGACTTCCGCAGCTTGTTCTTCAACAGTAAGGTTTTTATGAATAAAACCAATGCCTCCTTCTTGAGCCAGTGCAATAGCCATACGGTGTTCAGTAACCGTATCCATTGCTGCTGAAACAAGTGGCAAATTCAGTTCTATGTTTTTGGTTATACGAGTTTTTAGGCTAACGTCCTTCGGGAGGACTTCAGAATAGCCGGGGATAAGCAATACGTCGTCAAACGTTAAAGCTTCTTGCGCAATTCGTAACATAATGAGGTGTTTCCAATGCCAACTAGAGGGTTTAAGATGGCAAGTAATTCTATCTGAATAGTCACTATCGGTAAATCAAAAGTACGAGAGATTGATGAATTATTTTACAACGCCTATGACAAAAGAAACCGCCTTCACTGTATCCAGTTTAAATAGGCAAATCCAACAGTTACTTGAAGCAAGTTTACCGTGGATTTTAGTAGAGGGAGAAATATCTAATCTTGCTCGACCAAACTCAGGGCATTGGTACTTTTCACTCAAAGACAGTAAGTCTCAAATTCGCTGTACCATGTTTAAAAACAAAAACCATTTGGTTCGTTTTAAACCCAAAGAAGGAGACATGGTTAGACTACGAGCGAAAGTTACTTTTTATGGCCCTCGTGGTGATTGCCAATTATCAGTTGAATCAATGGAGTCAGCGGGGGAAGGTGCATTGCAAATGGCTTTTGAACAATTAAAAGTTCGTTTAAAAGCAGAAGGGCTATTTGACCCTACAACAAAAAAACCATTACCTAAAATGCCAGAAAAAGTAGCACTCATTACCTCCTCGTCTGGAGCCGTAATTCGAGATCTAATCACAACATTTAAACGCCGCTTCCCGTTAACAGAACTAACCTTATTTCCATCCGCAGTACAAGGTAGCGGCAGCGCTGAAAACTTAATTAAGCAGCTATATCGTGCGGACAGCAACCGCTATTTCGATGCCATCATTATTGGGAGAGGCGGTGGTTCTTTGGAGGATTTATGGAGTTTCAATGATGAAGTCTTAGCCAGAGCAATTTTTGAAGCAACCACCCCCATTGTATCAGCTGTCGGCCATGAAACTGATTTTACCATTTGCGACTTTGTTGCTGACACTCGGGCAGCCACACCAACCGCAGCCGCAGAACTATTAAGTCCAGATAAACACAATTTAATTGAAAAGTGCCATCAACAACGTGACGCTCTTGAACACCGTATTGAACGACACATACAGCAGCATCAGCAACAACTCGACTTTTTAATCAAGTCAATGCGCCACCCAACAGAAAGGCTTGATCAACAAGATAAACAGCTTAAACAGCTTAACCAAAGGCTAGTACAATCCATTAGGCTGATTCTAGAAAAACATAAAACCAATACAGAACATAGAACTCAAAGACTGGAAGATAACTCTCCCCAAAAAGCCTTAGAAGCCCATAAAGCACAGCTTGCACAATACAAGGACAGACTTGAAAACTCGTTACAACAAAATCTCTCAAACCAGCAACAACGTTTTACCAGTATTATTGAGAAACTAAATTTAGTCAGCCCTTTGAATATTTTATCCCGCGGCTATGCAATTCCTACAAAAGACAGGCATGTTATACGCTCGGTAAACGAGGTTACAAAAGGCGATGCGATTAATCTTAGGGTCGAAGACGGCATAATAGAATGCGAAGTTACATAACCCGACGCCTATCAGCAACACAGCGCTTTAAGTAGAAGAGCTGTGTTGCTTAACTGTAAGAGCGTCACGTCTTTACTATACTTCCAGCCCATAACGTTCAATTTTTTTCAATAACCCTTGTCTTGATAGCCCAAGCAAACGAGCTGCTTGACTGCGGTTTCCTTGACAATGCTCTAATGCAGAATACATTAATTGAATTTCTAGCTGCTTTACCTGTTGCTCCATTGATACAGTTAAATCAACCAAACTTCCTCCATGCTGATTAATAGACGCTTTTGATCTTTTTTCAATTAGCCCTATACCTTGTAGATCCACACCTTGCCCTAATTGCCCACCATCCAGTAATTCCTGTGTCGCATTAGGGTATAACAAAGCGATGTCCTGCAAGGTAACTTCTCCATTTCGAGCAATAGAAACCACACTCTCTAGGGCATTTTTTAACTCCCTCACATTACCTGGCCATTGCTGTAGTCGAAACCAACTAAACGCATCACTCGATAAAACATAGTCTTGTTTATGTTTTTTCGAGAGCTGATGAAGAAAACTAGGAACTAATACAGAAACGTCTTCCAAACGCTCATTTAATGATTGAGTTTCAATATTAACGCCTTTAATTCGATAATATAAATCTTCTCTAAAATAACCTTCGGCAATTTTTTCCACAAGATTTGCATTGGTCGCCGAAATCACACGTACATCAATGTGTTTTTCAACTCTTCCACCGATAGGAAAATAGACCCCTTCTTGCAGCACTCTTAAAAGTTTCACTTGCATAGGAAGAGGCATTTCTCCTATTTCATCAAGGAATAACGTCCCATGATTTGCCAGAGACAACAAACCCTGTTTGTCTTTATCAGCCCCTGTAAATGCGCCTTTAGTGTAACCAAATAACTCACTTTCTAATAAATCCGCAGGAATAGCACCACAATGAACTGATACAAACGCCTTATCCGCTCGTAAACTCAATGTATGCAAAGTTCGAGAGATGACTTCTTTCCCTGTTCCAGACGGCCCAGTTACTAGCACTCTGACATCGGTTGGAGCAATACGCTCTATTAAAGCTCGTACCTGCAATGCATTATTAGAGCAGCCAATAAATGCACTTGCATCAATGTCATTATAACTTTGCTGCAACTTAACATGCTCAAGCTCTCTTTCTAATAAACGCTTGCTGACTGCTCGCTTAACCACAACTGCAAGCATATCAGGATCAATCGGCTTCGCAATAAAGTCCCAAGCGCCTTGAGAAATCGCCTCTAAAGCTAAATCACGCTCTGCATGCCCAGTAATAATAATAACAGGACGAGAACCAAAATTAGGTAATTGAGACAGCGTTTGCTGAGGGCTGAATGCAGGCGGTAATGATAAATCTAATAACACAAGATCTGCATCAAATGTTTCTAATATCGTTAAAGCACTATTGACTTGACCAGCGGTCATGACCTCATAGTCGCTATTGGTTAACCATAAAGAGGCCAATTCACAAAAAGCAGGCTCATCATCTACTAATAATATTTTACCTAGCGCCATCGTATTACTGCCTTATTATTCTATGCTTTTTAAGATTACGTTAATTTCTGTGGAAAAATCAGCTCAAAAGTAACCGACCATCCAAAATCCACTCTATGTTGAATATGACCTTGATGCGCATCCATAATTCGCTTCACGATAGCTAACCCTAAGCCACTCCCTCCGGAACGCTTAGTAACAAAAGGGCGAAATAAGGTTTGCTCCGTTAATTCCTCGCTTAGTGCTGGCCCATTATTATGAACTCTCAATGTCACAGATTGATCTCTTTCATCCAATAGAGCCTCTATTAACAAGCGACTGTCATTTTCATTACGCAGAAACGCCACCGCATTATCTAATAAATTAACAATAACCTGTTGAAAGCGATGAGCATCCACTTCCATCTTCAACAAAGGATCTACCTTTATTATTAACTCAATCCCTTTCATATCCATCTGCTGAACAACAGAGTGGATTAAAGTAGCAACCACAATATTTGTTTTTTGAATCGACAATTTGCCTGAATAAATTAACATGTCTTGAATTAATCGATCGGCTCTTGCTAACTGAGTTTGTATGTGGCGTTTCGTTTCTGGTGCCGCATTATAAGAAGCCATGGATATAATATTTAACGGATTACGCAATTCATGAGCCATCGCTGCGGATAAACCACCGAGTTCAACTAAATGACTTTCAGATAAACGCTTTCGCTCCGTTTCAGCCAAGACTAAAGACTGCTCTAATAAGCCACATTGAGTTGACAGCAGTGAACCAAATACTTCAGCGGTCAATCTTTGGCCCGGGCTGGCTTCCCCCCATCCATACAAAACAAATCCCCACCCGGAAGATGATTTACTTACCAACATTTTAGGTGGAGCATTGTTGCCTAAAACATGTAAATTTTCTTTTCTCTCAATATTCTCTTTTGCAGGTGTTTTAACGGTATTAGCAACATTAATAACAACCGTAACCTTCTGCCCTAGTTGCTGCCCTAATATACTTTCTCCAATAATTACTAACTCATTCCAGCTAGTGGATTGTTTTAATAGGTTCGACCAAGATTCAAGTGCGGACTCACTCAAACCAGCACCAGGGTAAACTAAACGCGCTATAAGTCGATTTAATGGGGAATAAGTAAAAGTGCCCACCAACAAAACAAGCATTGAATAAAGCCATAACTGCCAACTCGGCACATTTGCCAAGGCCTGTAAACCAAAGCGCCCTGAAATTACACTTGCCAAGGCCATCACACACAAAACCACTATCATCATTGCCAACCAGAGCAATGCTCTATTGGCAAACGCATTTACAGAAAGGATTTTATAACGCAGTACTGCATACACTAATAACAACAAGTACGAAGGCAATAGCAACATTGGGTAAGGGAACCAATCAACCCCAAAAGAAGGAAAAACAAAACTCGTTGCTAATGTTAGCCCCCAAGCAGCTACCCCAAAAATAACTAAAATAGAGCGCTTCTTATTCCCCTTGTGTTGACGCCAGCCAAACAACAAAACCACATGAGCAAGCACACCAATAAAAACAGTATAAATTAAGTTAAACCATCCTTTATCGGTAAATACGAAGAATACGTCCATGGTTGTCGATGAAGCAATACCACCAGCATCAACAAACCAGCTTAATAAAACAACAGCAGTACTCACAATATAAACCCATGAGAGGTGTTTATATAAAAGGGTCAACCATGCAGGAGAAGATATTCCCGTCTTTACAAATGCGGTTGAGAAATGCAGGAAAAAGGTCGGCATTAGCGGGTTCGCTAAAATCAGCGACACCCCTAAAGTAGAGAAACCATGAAATAAAGCACTGTGCCCTAAACACCAAACCGCCATCATAATGGCAAAACCTGATAAGGCCTGTAGATCCCTTTGATGTTTCGCTCGCCACACTATCCAACCAGCAACTAAACAACCAATAACACTTGTCATTAGCATGGCAATTTCAAAAATAAAAGATAGAGACAATGTGTCAACCTCATTAACAGTCAAATAAAAGACCCTCTACTAATCGTAAACTAAGTTTACATACTTTGTCAGAGATTTTTCAAAAAACCTTATAATTCAAAAACTTATATAAATAAAATTTTCTGGCCTAGGTTTTGCTATAACTTACATACAAAAATTGATCCAACTCAAGACTCTCTCACTTAATAGGGCAAACCGCATGAATAACGACATTTTACTGATGGAAGTCATCACGATCAGCAGCATTATTTGCTTAGCACTCTTACCGACTCTCATTGCAGCAATTAAAAATAAAGCGTCATAGCAGCATATTTTTTGAGACCTTTGCACTAAGTCTTTAGCGATGATAAAACGAAGCAAAAACAGACGAAAAAGCGAAGTTTATGAGTGATAAATGCGCATTTTGAGTCTGTTTTTAACAAAGTATTAGCAAGCGCAATAGTCGTGCAAAGGTCTTTTTATGAATGTCATGATTCACCTTTCAATCAAATAAGCAGGTCATATTATGGAATTAGATGTTGCCATTTTATCTCGCATCCAATTTGCTTTTACCGTTAGCTTCCACATTATATTTCCAAGTATCACTATTGGGTTAGCGACCTTGATTGCCATTTGGGAAGGTTTATGGTTAAAAACGCATAACCCTTACTACCTTCAACTAGCCAAGTTTTGGATTAAGCCTTTTGCAATTACCTTTGGAATGGGCGTTGTTTCAGGCATTGTTTTATCCTACGAATTTGGCACAAATTTTTCAGTTTTTTCCGAATTAACTGGCGCAGTATTAGGCCCGTTAATGGCTTACGAAGTATTAACTGCTTTTTTCTTGGAAGCAGGATTTCTTGGGGTTATGCTGTTTGGCTGGCAACGAGTTAGTCCTAAAATGCATTTTATGTCTACACTGGTTGTTGCGCTAGGAACATGGATTTCAGCCTTCTGGATCATTGTCGCTAATTCATGGATGCACACACCTACTGGCCACATTATTGTTGATGGGAAATTTGAAGTCGAAAGCTGGTTTGAGGTCATTTTTAATCCTTCTATGCCCTATCGCTTTACTCACATGTTAACCGCTAGTTTTATCACAGCAACTTTTGTTGTTGCCGGTATCTGCGCTTATTACCTACTAAAGCAGCAGCATCAACATATGGCCAAAAAAGGTCTATCTATGTGTATGTGGATTGCTCTTATACTAACGCCACTTCAAGCTTACATTGGAGACTTGCATGGCCTAAATGTAAAAGAGCATCAACCCATAAAATTAGCCGCTATGGAAGGTATCTGGCCTGAAGAAGAGGAAAATGTCCCTCTACTCCTGTTCGCTCTACCTGATATGGAAGCAGAAAAGAACCATGCTGAAATAGGCATTCCCAATTTAGGCAGTCTAATTTTGACTCACACATGGGATGGAGCCGTTCAAGGCTTAAAATCTGTACCACCAGAAGACAGACCCAATGTTCCTCTCGTGTTTTGGTCATTTAGAGTCATGGTTGCCATTGGTTTTGGCATGATAGCTATTGCCGTATTGGCACTAATACTAAGACATAAAGGAACCTTGTATAGCAATAAAGCATTTCTTTTTATAGTGACTCTTTTCACTCCAACTGGCGTAATCGCAGTATTAGCTGGTTGGTATGTCGTAGAGATTGGTCGTCAACCTTGGCTTGTGCAAGGTCTGGTTAGAACCATTGATGTTGTCTCACCTTTACCACCAGAAAGAGTGCTTTTTTCCCTCACCTTATTTGTAATTATCTACAGCTTACTGTTTGGCGTGTACCTTTACTTTATGCGTAAGCTGATAAGAAAAGGGCCACCAAGCATGGAAGCCTTAGAGAAACAAATGATTGGCATGAAAGCGCCTGGCTATGCATTAGCGTGGGTAAAAAACCTTAATTCACCAAAACAAGGAGAAAAGTGATGGACTTAGCTTTTTTTTACTTCCTCATTCTAGGGTTTGCCATCTTTATGTATGTTTTATTGGATGGCTTTGATTTAGGCATTGGTATTTTATTTCCTTGGTTTGAAGAGCAGAACCAGAGGGATCATTTGATGCGCTCTATTTCTCATGTTTGGGATGGTAATGAAACATGGCTAGTGTTTGGAGGTGTTGTGCTCTTTGCTGCATTTCCAATGGCATATGGTGCTATTTTATCCACCTTTTATTTGCCGATAATGATCATGCTATTTGCCCTAATCTTTCGCGGTGTTGCATTTGAATATCGCTTTAAATCCAATCGCTCAAAAGCGTGGTGGGATCTTGCGTTTAGCTCAGGTTCTACAATTGCCGGCTTTTGTCAGGGAATTTTATTAGGTTCTCTGGTTCAAGGGGTTCCTGAAAATGCCATCATGGCATCGAGTTGGATATGGTTAACACCCTTCTCAATCTTTACAGGGTTTGCGGTTGTAACAGGTTATGCCTTATTGGCCGCATGCTACCTGTATATGAAAAGTCGAAACGAAATACAACAAAGAGCAGCAACCTATGCAAAACGCCTACTCCTACTGATTTTCTTTTTTATGCTAACTGTGAGTTTATGGACGGTTATTGCCCAGGAAGACATTCGCCATCGTTGGTTTGATGGCTTAAACCCTATTATTTTAAGCCCTCTTCCTATTTTGAGTATTGTCTTAGGCGTTATTGCATGGCGTAGCTTAAGTAGCACTCAGCTTGAAAGTCGGTCTTTTTGGTGTGTCGCTGGGCTATTTCTATTAGGATTCAGCGGATTAGTCGTCAGTTTATTTCCTTACTTAATCCCAACACAGCTCACCTTTATGGAAGCCGCAGCACCTGATTCCAGTTTAGAGTTTTTACTTTATGGGGTATGCATTTTTATCCCGCTAATTTGTGGGTATACCTTATGGGGATACCGTGTTTTCGCAGGTAAGATTGAAGATTATCAGGAGGGTTACTAATGATGTCTTTTTCTAAAATAAAACATCAACTTCTTTCAGGTAAAAAGAACGCTACTCAGCAATGGGTATGGTTTATCGGACTTTACCTTATCGGCTTTATAACATTAACAACCAGTGCTTATTTTCTAAAAGGCTTAATAAGTTTTTTGTAACAGCGAGTTAAATAGCCTCCCTTTTCCCCTGCTTAACGATCATTTGCCTCAAGTAAAGCAGGGGCTTTTTAAACAAAGCCTATTAAGTCATTAAAAAACAGACCAGCCAATACCTTCAGATAAAGCTTCTAACGCCGCCATTCCTGCCAAAGAGTTACCGGCTTTATTTAATTCCGGAGACCAAACACAAACAGAAAACTGGTCAGGAACAATGGCAACTATGCCACCACCAACACCGCTTTTTCCGGGAAGTCCCACTCTGTAAGCAAAGTTACCAGCCTCATCATACAAACCACTTGTAGCCATTAACGCATTGACTTGTTTCGTTTCCTGGCTTGTTAATACATTTTCACCGCTATGGGGGCAATTCCCTCGGTTAGATAGGAAGCTAAATGCTTTTGCTAAATCCACGCAATTCATCTTGATCGCACAATTATTAAAATAATTACGTAGAACTTTTTCGACATCGTTATCAAAGTTTTTGAATGATTGCATTAAATACGCCATAGACGCATTCCTTGCTCGAAATTCAAATTCTGAGTCTGCTACTTTTCTATCATATTGAATATTTTTATTGCCAGATAAACGTCGAACAAACTCTCTCATTGCATGCTGAGGGGAAGCAAAGCGAGATTGATTCATATCGCTTACCACTAAAGCACCCGCATTAATAAAGGGGTTTCTTGGGATACCAGATTCATATTCGAGCTGAACAAGAGAGTTAAAAGGCTGGCCAGATGGTTCCCGTCCAACACGGTTCCACATCGTTTCACCATAGTGCTTCATAGCTAAAGTAAGGCTGAATACTTTAGAAATACTTTGGATTGAGAACTCTACTCGTGAATCACCTATTTCGAATAATTCACCTGTATTACTGTATATAGCAATACCAAACTGATTTGAATTTACTTCTTCTAATGCGGGGATATAGCTTGCTACCTGACCAGAGCCGATTAGGGGAACTACCTGTTTAACAATTTTTTTTAAAATCTGATCCAATGGAGTCGCCTACTTTCATCACACTTATACTCACGCCAAAAGGCATGTATTTTTTGGCGTAAGTATAAAGGAAGTCATTATAAAAGTGCTGTGATTAGGTACGTTTAATTCTAACCACTTTCATTATTTCTATTGGCATTCCAGCAACAAGCTCAGTATCTGCATAATAGGTTAAATTAACTCGACAGCCTTTTAATGACATGTATTGTTTTTGCCTCTTAAAACGAAAAGGCACATCACAATCTTCTAACATAAGTGTATGCAATACCCACTCACCTTTTTGGCGCTGTACATGTGATATCACTCGCTTGGCATCCGAATGGATTAATTGTTCGTTCTTTTTTAGCAAGTCTTTCGGGTCAGAAATCACTAACACACCTCATTTAAAGTCATCGTTACCCTAGTATCTCATATCTCCCAAAGAGTTTGTGTATATTATTTAACCAGCTCTATTCATGCCCTGAAGAGCTTTCTGGCGACTTTATTTTTCCGTTTTCTATATTAGTCTGTTGCAGTAAAGCAACGTTCTGACTTGATATTTTAATCACAGCTTTTTGCAAAATTAGACTGTTTGGGTAGGTTATAATATCTCCATCTAAACGCTGTAAAATCACATGAAAAGTAGAAATTTCAATAATATGGCCAGTAATGTTTTCATCGTTGTCGCAAACTTTAACCCAATCGCCTACTCGATATGGAAAGCCAAAGAAAATCAATAAACTTGCCGTTATATTGCTTAATATTGACCATTGCGCAAACAACGCCACACCTATAACTGCAAATACAGAAGAGAAAAACACGGTTAATTGTCCGTATTCAACGCCTAGAATCAAGCAGACTACTATAATGGCGGTTCCAGTAAGGCCTAAATTCAACATCTTACTGACATAGCTCACCCTCATTTCACTAACCGATTTTTTCTTTCCTAATAACCTAATGCTGGTTCGAATCAAGCGAGAAATAATGAAGTACCCCAATAAGACGAAACACACCAACATTAATTTCATGTGACTATTTACCAACTCAAGCATACAAACCTCACCTATAAAACAAAAAATAGCACTAATGGAATGACCAATAAGCTAAACAAATTCCCAATTAATACAATAGACGCTACCTTTTGTGGTTCCTGTTGATAGAGTTCAGCCACCATATAATTCAAAATCGCAGGGGCAGACAGGCAAAGGTCTCAAAGTATTAACAAACGTAGTAGTGTGCAAAGTTCTCTATTAATTAATATCAATTAAAATAAGTGTAGCCAGTTCAGTTTTTACTCGCTACTTAAAGTATCATTTAAAGAAGGCGCCCTGTACAAAGGGCTTATTTTTAAAGGTAATACCATGATGAATCAATGCACTTATTCTTTTAATGACTCAGTTCAAGAAACCATCTCCATTCCGTCGAAAATCACTCTTTTAGAAGCTCTATTAGAACAAAAGCTACCTATGAGAAAAGCCTGTATCAATGGAGCATGCGGTATTTGTCTGGTAAAGCTAATAAGAGGAAACATTGATTATAAAAATCGAATTCCCAGAGGGTTAAATAATAAGGAGTTACAAGCAGGTTACATACTTTCCTGTATTGCTCACTGTAAAAATGATGTTGTAATTCAAATATCATCTCCCTCAATCACTCGAAAATAACCACTTAACTACGTACTATAACATCATTCCATTTAACGACCTTTAATTATGATAGTAGACTCTAACACACTGCCAATTCATTCTGTTATTCCTGCATTAAAAGAACAGCTACACAATCAGGACACAGCCATATTAGAAGCAGCACCTGGTGCTGGAAAAACATCCTTTGTACCTCTTGCTCTGCTAAACGAACCTTGGTTAGAACAGCAGAAAATTATTATGCTTGAGCCAAGAAAGTTAGCTGCTAAGTCCGCTGCTCAAAGGTTAGCTCATTCATTAAATGAGCCTC
The DNA here is from genome assembly GCA_947493575.1 of uncultured Marinomonas sp. Lineage (GTDB taxonomy): Bacteria > Pseudomonadota > Gammaproteobacteria > Pseudomonadales > Marinomonadaceae > Marinomonas. The sequence continues at coordinate 39,846 of CANLRQ010000018.1, read as the reverse complement.
TTGGTCACACTATTGGGTACCGTATTCGTCATGAAACCCATGTTTCGAAACAAACCCGAATAGAAGTTGTTACCGAAGGAGTTTTAACCAAAATGCTGCAAACAGACCCCAGTTTAGAAGGGGTTGGACTGGTCATTTTTGATGAGTTTCATGAACGCAGCATACATTCAGACCTCGCTCTCACTCTTTGCTTGCAAGGACGAGAGCTATTTCGAGAAGATCGTCCTTTAAAGATGCTTGTGATGTCTGCCACTTTGGACACACAAGCATTAGAGTCTTTATTAGATACAAGAAGCATTCAATGTGAAGGTCGTACTTACCCTATAGAACTAAAGTACGATAACTTATCATTAAAGCAAGATCAGATACTGCCGATTATTTTCAAACAAGTGAAACATGCTATAGGGAATCACTCAGGTGATATTTTGGTTTTTCTTCCCGGTCAAAAAGAAATCCTCACGCTAAAACAGCAACTAGATTTCGAGTATCAAAACTCACCTCTGAGCATTCTCCCTTTGTATGGCAATTTACCATTTTCGCAACAGCAGGAGGTTATAACGCCCAGCAAAGAAAATAAAAGGAAGATCGTACTTTCTACTAATATCGCTCAAACCAGTTTAACTATTGAAGGAATTCGCATCGTCATAGATAGTGGTCTAAGTAGAGAAGCGATTTTTGATCCCAATGTTGGTATTACGCGGCTGCATACTCGCCGTGTCACACAAGCAGAAAGCATCCAACGCTTAGGACGGGCTGGAAGAACCGATTCAGGTATTGGTTATCGCTGGTGGAGCCAAGAACAACAGCAACGATTAAGCCCTCAACCCGTAGCAGAAATACATCAAACGGATTTATCCTCTTTAGTGATTGAATTAGCACGCTGGGGGGTATCATCTATTGATGAATTAGATTGGCTAGACGCACCGACACCTGCACACATTCAGCAAGCAAAAACCTTGTTACAGCAATTAGGGTTATTAACTGAAAATAACTTAACTCTTACGTCTTTGGGCGAAAACATTACCAACCTTCCATTAGAACCTAGATTAGCAAGACTTATCTTAGCGGCAGATTCAGAAGCAAGCCAAGAATTGGCAGTTAAGATCGCTAGTATCCTCAGCGACAAAGACCCTCTCAGTTCACAAAGAAAAGACCTGCGACAAACAGACATAGAAACAAGACTTTCTTGGTTAACATCTTCCAAGAAAAGCCATCAAAATCCCAACAATCAAAGCCACCTGAAAAGCATTAAGCAGTTAAAAGGGATTTTGTTATCTAACCCTGAAATACAAATCAAAAATCATTCGTGTATGTCACGACAGCCCTTAACAAAGCACAAAGAAACAGCAAGATTATTGGCCATGGCATATCCAGATAGAATTGGTAAACGATTGCCAATTAAAAACAGTTATGTTGTTTCGTACAAACTCTCTAATGGACGTATTGCAGAGCTACCAATTGAAGATCACTTGACTCAAACAGAATGGATTATCGCCATTAATGTCGGCAGCTCTACCAATACAGCCCATGACTCTATTTATTTAGCAAGTGAAATAAACCAAGAGTTAATTAAAACAGAGCTTTCACATCTTCTGAAAAATGAAAGCTATTTAACATGGCCAAAAAAAGACGAGTCGTTAAGAGCAACTGAGCGAGTAATGTTAGGGAAGTTACTCATTAGTGAATCCCCCTTAATTAAAGTGCCTGAACAGGACATCAGCAAGACCGTCTGCCAATATATCAGATCTATTGGTTTACACATTTTACCTTGGGACGAAAATAGTAAAAAAATACAGGATAGAATCAACTTTTTACATCAAAACCCAACTACCAAAGACTTATGGCCAAATGTTGAAAATGATTACTTACTGGACTCATTAGAAGTCTGGTTAGGCCCTTACTTAGGTGCTATTACACACAAAAACCACCTTAAAAAACTTGATATGGCGACAATTTTACTTAATCAGTTTAATTGGAAAAAGCAACAAGAGCTTAATACTCAAGCACCTGAAAAAATTAAAGTTCCATCAGGTTCAACTATTGCCTTAGATTATTCTAGCTTCCCTCCCAGCTTAGAAGTAAAACTACAGGAAATGTTTGGTTGTTTAAAAACTCCTGAAGTCGCTGGGGTTCAAATAAAAATTGCCCTGCTCTCTCCTTCAAAGAAGCCCTTAGCAGTTACGCAAGATTTGCCTAACTTTTGGGAATTTGTTTATTCAGATGTAAAAAAAGAAATGCGAGGCCGCTACCCTAAGCATCCTTGGCCTGATGATCCATTTACAGCACTAGCAACTAATAAAACTAATAAGGCATTGAGACGTTAGAAGAATTTAACCCTAGAGGGAAACATTTGGCAGCTTCTCACTAGGTATAGGAGCACTAATGACATAACCTTGGGCATACTCACAACCCAACTCTTTCAACTTATTCGAACTTTCCTTAAAAATATCAAAAACAATATCTTGAGTCTTTTGCACGACTATTGCGCTTACTAATACGTTGTTAAAAACAGATTCAAAATGCTCATTAAAAACTCATAAACTCCGCTTCTTCGTCTGTTTTTTCCTCGTCGTATCATCCTTCATGACTTCGTGTAAAGAACTCATCTTATATTACGAAGCTCGAAGGAGCGAGACAGATTAATTAGGTAACTCTTTTCCTGAAACTGGTTTGCCAATTACATAACCTTGAAGATATTCACATCCCAGTTCTTTTAATGTTTCTAGCATAGCTTCATTCTCTACAAATTCTGGAATGACTGGCACTCCTAAACCATTTGCCAATGCAATAATAGCTTCAACCATTGAAAAAGCTCGATCGTTTACAAACATAGCCTTAATAAGGGATCCATCAATTTTTAAATAGTCTACTTCCATTTTAAGCAATTGATCAAAATTCGAAAAACCGCTACCAAAGTCATCAATGGCAACACAAATTCCAGAAGATCGTAAATTACTCAGCACTTCGAGGACTTCATCTTGATAACCAATCCAATCAGATTCAACCACCTCAACTGTCACTTTTCCTTGCAAATCAAAACGCTCAATTGATGACTGTAAAAACGAAACCGTATCTTTATCTAAGAGGTCAGCTTTACACAAATTTAAAGTGACAGATTCTTCTCTGTCAGAAAAGGCAGCAAAACCTTTTTCAATCATGCAGCAGGTCATTTTTTTATATAAATAGGATCCCCTAATTGCATCCAAAAAAAAGTAAGGAGTAATCACTTTTCCTTCTTTATCAATTAACCGTACCAACATTTCATAGCGTGTCACTTTGCTGTAAGCATTTTCATAAATGGGCTGAAAGAATGGAACAATTCGGTCTTCCTGTAGAGCATGAAGTACTTCTTTTTGCCAGTAATAGCTATTTTCTGAGTGTTTATCTCTTTCTGTCCCGGGTTTATATAAAAATAATGATTGTCCCAACTTGATTGCATTGGCTAAAGCATCCCGAGCACATTCAACTACCTGACAACCTTGCACTCGATTAACAATGCCAATCTTCGCAGTAATAACTATTTCTTGGTCATCCATGCTCAAAGAGTTAACTTTCATACAACAGTTCAAATGCTGTAATACTTTCTCAGAGAGAAGGAGTAATTTTTCTTCATTTGCATCATCATATAAAATGAAAAACTCACGTTCTTCTATTAAATACAATGTAGCTGACGAAGGTAATACCGAGCGCAAGCTTTGAGCTATATTGACAAATAACTCTTCAATAGCCGCTTGGCCAAAAATACCACTGATTTCACTTGTATCAGCAAAAGCAATGAGTATTCCTGAGTGAAAATGATTATTACGACCAATATCCTCTTGAATTTGGTGTAAATTAGGTAAATTTGTTGGTTTATGTTTATACAGTGATTCTTTAAACTCTTTTTTCTTTTTCTTTTGTAAATATGCATATAAATACATCATCGGCATTAGCGGCAATAACAAAAACAAAGCAATCCATAGCGATTGACGAGCACTTTGAAGCAAAAGAGCATTCGAGCCATCCACTTTAATATCAGCCGCTAGAACATAAACCGAGCCATCTTCACGTTCCACGGGAACAAAAACAGATTGAAATTGCCCCCAGTCATTTTGGTAATATGGGCTAAATTCAGTTTCTTTAGTTTGAAAGCTTTTTAACAAAGAGGGAGGCGCAGAAGGGTAAGGATTATAAAATAAGCTTAAGTACCCATTCTCGATATCTTCTTTAGTCTCATTACTAATAACAAAATAAACGTCTTCGCCTACTTTATCCATCAAATAAACATAGGTTACTGGTAAGGTATCAACCCACTTATTCAATTTTTTTACTAAATAACGATAAATTGCCTGATCAGGTGGAGAATCTTTTGTAAAACGTTCGCCGAAATCAACGCCTATCAAGTGCTCAGAAGAAATTGCCGAAGTAAAAAGAGTCGATTTCGTCACAGACAAGAGTTCAGATTGACGAGTTTGAAAATTTATATAGGTAAAAAGCACAGTGGCAGATAAATACAGCGCAAGCATAACTAATGCAAATACCCTATCTGTAAACTTCTGCGAAAAACGATCGATCCAATGTATTTTCATCATTCCATTGCACTCTAATCAAAGATTACATTATTTGCTATAACTGTATAACAGATTATTAATAAATGCATTATAACTACAGACTATACCAGATAAAAGTAACACTCTTTATTACTTAAATTCAAGAGCTAATACAAAAATAGACACTATTCTAAATAAAACCCTATTTTTCATAATAGTCTTAACTTGCCCTCACAATAAGATACAGATATGTACTAGAGTAAGGTGGGAACAAGCCCTCTTTCCTAAGTAGACTTATCGCACCTTCCTTAACCACAGAAGTAGCTCATTGCAGCGAGCGCCACCTGATAGGGATATTTAAATAGCATTGAGACATTGGTCAATCGGTGCGGATACAACGATGATCGACAATTTGAGCCTATGGAGCCGTGAATTCCACAAACCACCGTCGACATTTAGATAAATAACGATATGACCGCAATAGTCATATCGTTATTTATAAACTCAAAGAACATCTTAGCTCGCTAAACGACTTGCTATTTTCGCGACACGCTCACCATAAAGGCGAGCTGTTTCTAAGTCACCATCAGGTATGGCTTCTGCACCAGCATCTGATGGTGATTGCACCAATACACCACCAGATCCACCTAAATTATTCACATCATTGCGAGTTGAAGATAAAGTATTTGCAGGTGGTAAACCTAAACTTACCCATAAACCACCATGTTGACCAGCTAAAGTTTGTAAATAAGATAAGGTTACTTGTTTATCTCCATTCAAACTACCACTGTTGGTAAAACCGCCAAATGCTTTATCTTGCCATCCACGAGTAAACCAAACTTTAGAAGATGCATCAGCAAATTTTTTAAATTGCCAAGGCACTCCTCCCATATACGTTGGCGCACCAAAAATAATAGCATCCGCTTCATTTAAGGTATCCCAATCCGCTTCAGTGATATCACCATTCTCATCAACTTCAATACTTGATGCCTGAGCACCTTCCACAACGTATTCCGCTACACGACGTGTATGACCATATCCTGAAAAAAATATAACAGCTGTTTTACTCATACTTAACTCCTATTATTTACACAAAAAAATGCCTTATAAAAGTGCATCTATTTACAACAAGAGCTATAGTATATTTTTGAAACTAACCCAACAAGAAGTAACTTTAATATCACTAGGTTACCAAAAGGAAACCCCCCTTATGCTATCCGATCAACAGAAATACAATGTTTATGATAACGACTGCCCAGCTAGAGCCTTCTTAGACAGGCTAGCAGATAGGTGGACACTGCTAATTATTGACTTACTAAAAAAGAAAACATATCGCTTCAATCAACTAAAAAAAGAAGTTGAAGGTATTTCTCAAAAAGTTCTATCTCAGAAACTAAAGCAGCTTGAAAGAGATGGGCTTATTTCCCGTCACCCATATGCAACAGTTCCCGTCACGGTAGAATATAAATTAACTGATCTTGGCTATTCCTTTTCCGAAACAATAAGTAACTTTATTGATTGGGCCGAAGATAATGTAAAACACGTAACAACAGCACAAAAAAATTATGATAAAGCGCAAGAATAATAACTTTTTACTCCCACCCCAACCCAATAACATAAGAGCACAAGATTAAAATTGTATTCATTTTAATCAACTGCTACAGTTTATGTTTTAAAAATAAGAGTTATAGTTCCAATATAGAAGGTAATAATGCTCAAGGGTCTCACCAATAGCTTCAAAGCGATTATTCATAATTACGCATTTTGCGGTTTATCTGGTGAAGACTTATCTGAGCGATCAAGAAAAGTTTTTCTAATTAATTTATTTTGCTTTGTCGGCATATTATTTACTTTTCCTTTAGGACTAATCGCGATTGTAGATCAAGATTGGTTAGTCGCATTTTCAACCTTATTTATCTCATCACTTTATACCCTAAACCATATTTATTTAAGGTTTACTCTCAACTACGAAATTTCCTCAAATGTTATTTTATACCCTCTATTCATCCTGATGTTTTTTTTAGCCTTTACAGGTGGCGTGTCTCAAACGGGGTTTGTCTGGATTTATTGCATTCCTCCTGTTGCGTTATTCCTCCATGGGCTAAAACGAGGGCTAATTGAAATTGTTTTTTTTCTTGTGGTTATACTGCTCTTTTTTTGCTTTCCTAGCCAACTCGGCACAACTTACAATTGGTCTTTAGAACTGAAGCAACGAATTATTTACTCTTTTTTAGTCCTTGGCTTTTTATCCGCTTTTTATGAATATTCTAGGATGAAATCCATTAATTTATTACGCAACTTAAGTGAGGAACTGCAAGTAGCATCTAAAACAGATCCTCTCACCAATCTGCTAAACCGCCGAGGAATACTTGAAGTCATTAGTGAATCACACTCAAATGAAAAAACTGTTTTTGATAATGCATTGATTATTTGCGATGTAGACTTTTTTAAACAGGTCAATGATAAATATGGTCACAACATTGGTGATGCAGTTCTCATTAAACTTGCTCAACTTTTCAAAGAAAGCTGGGGCCAAGGTGCCCATATTAGTCGCTGGGGAGGAGAAGAGTTTTTAGTATTTATTCCATCATCTTTATTCGAACTCATTCAGCCAGAAGTGGAACGCTTTAGAAAACGCATTGAAGGTGTACGCTTTGGTGATTTGGATGACACTTTTCATATTACATTAAGTTTTGGTATTGCTCGTTTCAATGATCAAGAGCCAGTAGACAATGTAATTAACAGAGCTGACAAACATCTCTATCAAGCAAAAAAGAATGGTAGAAACTGCACAATTTCAGATTAGAATACTCTTCTCTTAAATCTCTTTATACTCCACTTGAATAGGTAGTGAACTCAAGCATACCTTACTTACTTCTTTTGCCTTTATTGGTTTAGAAAAATAAAAACCTTGAATTTTTTTACAAATACGTATAAGTCTCAATCTTTCATAGGAATAGTCAAACAAGACGAGATCTCAGCATAACTCGATATATTGATTTTTCCGTGTGAAAAACATCAATATAATCAAAGGTGAAATTTTCTATTTTTTAAAAAATGAGAGTTACACAAAGGTCTCAAGACATGATTCTGTGGGGATGTTCGAATATGCCGTGAGACCATTGTGCGATAAGACCTCATTTAAGCAAAACTCCCAACCGCGCGCTTTTGAGGCATTTAGAGAGCTTTGCACGACTAATACGCTTGCTAACACTTTGTTAAAAACCTAACTTTCTAATATTGGGGATTGTATTTCGTTCAAAAAAGAGCAAAATAAAAAAGGTCGATAGTTATCTTCAAGTTTTCTATTGAACATCTAACTTTTTCGTAAGAACGAAGATATTATCAAGCTTTTGCTGAACGTTGAAACGCGTTATTTTATCGCATAAGTGATTTTATTAAATCACCTAGCCGACCAGTAAAAGTCTTAGCTTACCGCTCTATTTTAGGACTTGTTTTTATTATGTTTAAACATCTTAGCGCCGTTCCAGGTGACCCTTTACTAGCCTTAATCATCGCTCACAAAAACGACACAAACCCAAATAAGGTAGATTTAGGGGTCGGAGTATATAAAGACGATCAAGGTAACACTCCCATCTTAAATAGTGTAAAGAAAGCTGAAGCTATTTTATTGGAGCAAGAACATTCTAAAAGTTACCTAGGCATTAACGGGGCGCCAGAGTTCCCTCCCATCATTCAAGAACTTCTTCTAGGTGAAAACAACCCTATCATCAATGAAAAACGTATTTTTTCAGCACAAACACCGGGTGGCACAGGCGCATTAAAAGTTGCGGCGGATTTTATTAGCTCTAGTTTACCAGAAACTCGCATATGGGTAAGTGACCCTACATGGGGAAATCATTTACCCATTTTTCGTAGCGCAGGCTTGCAGATAGAAACCTATCCTTACTATGACCCAGAAACAAATGGAGTTCGTTTCGATGACATGATGGCGTCACTAAAAGAAAATGCCAAAGCCGGCGACACAATTTTATTGCATGCTTGCTGTCATAACCCAACAGGCATAGATTTATCTTTCGAGCAATGGAAAGTGGTTACTGACTTTATTGCTGAACGCGGTTTATTACCTTTAGTTGATGCCGCATATCAAGGATTTGGTGATGGATTAGATGAAGATATGGCGGGGTTACGTCATCTTGCGTCAAAAATCCCTAATATGCTCATCTGTAACTCTTTCTCAAAGAACTTTGGAATTTATCGCGAACGCTGTGGTGGCTTGAGCATCATTGCTGAAACAACAGAAGAAGCAAGCAACGCTTATTCAATCATTGGTCTTTCTATTCGCGCCAATTATTCCATGCCACCAGCACACGGTGCAGCCGTGGTATTTACGATTATGAGTGACCCGGAATTGAAAGCAGAATGGATTACTGAAGTTGATGCAATGCGAGATCGAATTAACGGACTTCGTGAAAAGCTTGTATTAAAACTAGCAGCTTCTGGTGTATCAAAAGACTTTAGTTTTATTCGTAACCAACGAGGCATGTTCTCCTATTCTGGACTAACATTAGAACAAGTTAGAAAACTTAGGAGTGAATATTCTATTTATATTGCAGATACAGGTCGTATGAATGTTGCGGGCATCACAGACAATAATATAGATTACTTATGTAATGCTATCACTCAAGTTGTTGGCTAAAAAGTACACTTAAAATACGTGTATACCACTAAAAACACCAAATTATATTGTTAATTTGGTGTTTTTTTATCTCAATAAAAAAGTATTGTTATTTATAAAATGAAACCTTTGCACAAAGTCATGAGCAATGATAAGACGAGTCTGTTTTTAACAAAGTATTAGCAAGCGCAGTAGTCGTGCAAAGGTTTCAAAATAAATATAAACTTAGTTTTCACTATATGACATCAAACGTTTTTATTTATGGACATTAAAACCTATAAAATTTTTCTCCATCTATCGGAATCCTTGCATTTTAGCCGCACCAGTGATGCTTTCCATATGAGCCCTTCAACTCTAAGTAGACACATAAAACAACTTGAAGACGATCTAGGTTATTGCCTTTTAACAAGAGATAATCGATCCGTGTCCCTAACAAGAGAAGGACAGCTGTTTCAAAATTATTGTCGAGAAAGCCTTGCCCACTGGCAAGTATTCAAAAGATCAATCGAGGACCAAAACACTCAATTAACCGGAGAAATAAGCCTCTACTGTTCTGTTACAGCAAGCTATAGCTTCTTATACGATATATTAAGCCAATTTCGAGGCTTACATCCTAAAATCGAAATGAAGTTACACACTGGAGATCCAGCACCCGCCCTCACCCGTGTATTAGAAAAGCATGAAGACATAGCGATTGCAGCAAGGCCCGCAAACGTACCTGCAAACTTAGTTTTTAAACGTATTGCAATTTCACCCTTGGTGTTTATCGCTCCTAATGGCGCACTTGCAAACAACGCCATTGGAATATCCAATAAACACGATATCCAATGGGAAAAAATACCAATGATATTGTCTGAAGAAGGACTCGCACGATCTCGCTCAGACCAATGGTTTAAACAAAAGGGAGTGAAACCTAATATATATGCTCAAGTTTCTGGCAATGAAGCTATTGTCAGCATGGTTTCCCTAGGTTTTGGTATTGGAGTCGTACCAAAGATTGTCTTAGATAATAGCCCTTTAGCTAGCAAGATTACAATTTTAGATATACAGCCAGAACTAGAAGCTTTCGATGTTGGTTTTTTCACTCTAAGGAAAAATCTCAATAACCCCATTGTAAAAGCATTCTGGGAGCAAATAGGCGTCCATTAACCGATATTTAAAAACAACACTATGTCAATTTATATAAAAAAACCCCACATTTCAATATAAAATATGGGGTTTTATAAGCTTTCAGTCTTGTATAACTATAAAAGCTAAGTGTCTTTTTATTATTAAACGCTTAATACTTTCTCGCCGCGAGCAACACCTGAAACACCGGTACGAACCACTTCAAGTAAATGAATAGACCCAAGAGCCTGAAGAAAACCATCTAACTTATCGGATTCACCAACAATTTGAATTGTATAAATAGAAGGCGTCATATCAACAATATTCCCTCTAAAAATATCCACTGTTCGTTTCACTTCGGCTCTTTGTGCTCCAGTAGAACGAACTTTAACCAGCATCAACTCACGCTCTATATGCTGACCTTCTGTTAGATCAACTAGCTTAATTACATCTACAAGCTTATTCAGTTGTTTAGTAATTTGTTCCACAACTTGATCAGACCCGAATGTCGTCAAAGTTAAACGAGATAAAGTAGGGTCATCTGTAGTCGCAACATTTAATGACTCAATATTAAAGTTGCGCTGAGAAAACAAACCTACAACTCGAGACAAGGCACCCGGCTCATTTTCCATTAAAACAGAGATTATATGTCGCATATTAAGTTCGCTCCGTCTTGCTCAAAAACATATCACGCATAGCTCCACGAGGCACTTGCATTGGATAAACATGTTCTTCTTGATCTACAAAACAATTAATAAAAACAAGCTGATCTTTCATGGCAAAAGCTTCAGCCATTTTTTCATCAAGCTCATCTTTGGTTACTATTTCAACGTATTTATGACGATAAGCTTCCATCAACTTTGCAAAATCTGGCAAAGAATCCATGAAGGAGTTCGAGTAACGACCTTCATAGTTCATATCTTGCCATTGACGGACCATACCTAAATATCCATTATTCAAGCAGAGTATTTTTACGGGTAAGCCATATTGCAGACACGTAGAAAGCTCTTGTATATTCATTTGAATACTACCCTCCCCTGTTACACAAACTACGTCATTTTCAGGGAAGTTAAGTTTCACACCCATGGCCGCTGGTAAACCAAAGCCCATAGTTCCAAGACCACCAGAGTTAATCCAACGGTTTGGTTTATCAAACTTATAATATTGCGCAGTAAACATTTGATGCTGACCTACATCAGATGCAACAAAAGCATCACCTTTTGTAGCTCTCCAGCAGGCTTCAACCGCAGCTTGAGGTTTGATTTTCTCGCCGCTAGTATCATAACGACCACCGTGAACCAAACGCCACTCATTAATTTGTTTCCACCAGTTTGATAAACTTGCCGCATCTACTGTCTTTTCAGACTCATTCACAAGAGAAAGCATCTCAGTCAAGACTTGGTCAACTGGCCCAACAATTGGCACATCAGCACGAATTGTTTTTGAGATTGACGCTGGATCGATATCAATATGAACGATTCTCGCACCAGGGCAAAACTTATCAGGATCATTTGTTACACGGTCATCAAAGCGAGCACCAATACACACAATTAAATCACTGTGGTGCATTGTCATATTCGCTTCATAACTCCCATGCATGCCCAACATTCCAACAAATTGCTCATCTGTTGCAGGGTAAGCACCAAGACCCATTAACGTATTTGTAACAGGGACATTTACTTTTTTAGCCAACTCAACTAACAAGTGAGATGCGCCACCAAGAATAACCCCTCCTCCCGTATAAAACACAGGACGTTTCGCTGAAAGAATTAAATCAACAGCTTTCTTAATTTGACCACTATGACCTTTTATTGGTGGAGTATAAGAGCGCAGCGATACGGATTGAGGATATGAATATTCATACTTATCATTCGGCATCGTCATGTCTTTTGGCACATCAATAACGACAGGGCCAGGACGACCTGAAGAAGCAATGTGATACGCTTTCTTCATAATCATTGGTATTTCTGATGGGTGCTTAATAGTAAAGCTGTGCTTAACTATTGGGCGAGAGACCCCAATCATATCTGTTTCTTGGAACGCATCTTCACCGATCAAATAGCTCATCACCTGACCACAGATAATGACCATTGGAATCGAGTCCATATAGGCCGTTGCGATACCTGTAATTGTGTTAGTCGCTCCAGGTCCAGATGTAACCAACACAGTTCCAGGTTTTCCTGTTGCACGGGCATACCCATCAGCCATATGTGTCGCAGCTTGTTCATGTCTCACTAGAATATGCTGTACATCTGACTGGCGGTGCAATGCATCATAAATATGCAATGCGGCTCCGCCTGGATAGCCGTATATAAATTCAACTCCCTCATCTTTGAGAAAGCGGGCGATCATTTCACCACCGGATAATAACTCCACCTTTGATACCCTCTATGTTTTATCTGTATGCTCATTTAATATGCACGTATTGTAACCGCATCAGCTAAGCAGATAAAAGTTGATTAGACAAATTTGCATAAGATATGCAGACACTTAAGTAATTATTTAGTTTAATAACGCAAAATAATTGCAGTTCAACACTGCCCGCGTCTTTTCGCGAGAGATAACACAGACAAAGAATCAATGTCAGTGTTACATAATAAAGAAGAAAGACGTGCTTTCTCAGGATAGGCTGTTGGCCTAAAATAGGAATTCAACTAAGGGTGTTTGTTGAAAGTATGTACCGATTCTCACAAATTTCTCTTTAGATTGTCAACATTTTTTCTTTACGCTGCATTCAACTATTGCTCTTAAGCAGCCTTCGTGATGAGATACGCTTAATAACAGTTAAAGGAGTCTAAAAATGACAAGTGAATTAAACCAACAACGTATTATTGATGAATTTTTACGCTGCTTCCGCAAAATGCTAATGGAGCCAGAAATTTCAGCTGAATTAGTAAGAATTGCCAAGGACCATATCAATGACCCTGATGCGTTCAATACCATTGCAATGGAAGTTTCTAATCAGACAACATTAAAAATTCCAGAAGAAATGACAGAAGCAGATAAAATGTTTATTAAAACATTGATTGATGTCGTAAAAGGCGACTCAATGCTGTACTAACGAATAGCAGTGATATTAAATCGCCTAATATGTGTTAATTTTACATTTATTAGGCGATCGTTAGCCCCTATTATTTTTGTTTTCCCCGCTTTCTATTTGTATTCCTTATGATATCTCAACCCGACGAGTCAACTTCCTTTCATGTATCTCCTGAATCGTTAGATACCCTTACATCAAATATAAAAGAGTGGGCCAAAGAGTTCGGTTTTGCAGAAGCTAAAATCACAGGAATTGATCATAGTCACCACCAAGAACACTTTGATAAATGGATTGCGCAGGGCTATCAAGGCACCATGTCTTATTTGGAAAACCACGGAGATATGCGTTTTAAGGCAGACTTACTGCACCCTGGAACTCGACGAATAATCTCTCTGAGAATGCATTACCTTCCTCAATCGGTTGAAACAGTTAGGCTCTTAAAAACTTCAGAGAAAGCCTATATTGCACGCTATGCGTTAGGTCGAGACTATCACAAATTAATACGGAAACGTCTTACACAACTTGCTAAACGCATCCAAGAGCATATTGGTGATCATGGATACAGAGCGTTCGTCGATAGTGCCCCTATTCTTGAAAGACAAGTCGCTGAAAGCGCAGGGATGGGATGGGTTGGGAAAAATACATTATTACTCACTCCAAAGGCTGGCAGTTGGTTTTTATTAGGAGAGATTTTTACAAACCTCCCACTACCGATTGATCCACCACAACAAACCAAACACTGTGGCAGCTGTAGCGCTTGTTTAGACCTCTGCCCCACCAATGCTTTTGTTGAACCTTGGGTACTGGACGCTAGAAAATGCATTTCCTATTTAACAATTGAATACGACGGTATCATTCCTGAAGAACTCAGGCCAAAAATGGGGAATCGTATTTTTGGATGCGACGACTGCCAGCTGGTTTGCCCTTGGACAAAATACGTAAACTACACTCAGGAAGACGACTTTCAACCGAGACATAATCTAGATAGCGCAGATCTAACTGAATTATTTTTATGGGATGAAGAGTCATTCTTAAAAAAAACAGAAGGTTCACCCATTCGACGAACTGGCTATATTAACTGGCTAAGAAATATTGCTATCGCCCTTGGAAATGCAAAAACATCTACTTCAATCATTGATGCTTTAGAGCAAAGGCGCAATCATGAGTCTGATATTGTCAAAGAGCATGTATTATGGGCACTTAGCAGACACCAACAACAATAATTACACCGCCAATGTTCTGCTTTCTCAATGCTCTTTGTTTTCTCAGTACTTTTTACTTTCTTGAGACATCAGCATAACTCTCATTTTTTCAAAAATGGGAAAAATTACCCTTTGATTTTATTGGTGTTTTTTTTTACACGGAAAAATCAATTTACCGAATTATGCTGAGGTCTCTTCTTAATAAAAGAACTCGCGCTATTTGCTTTTTTTCGTGTAGCGTAAAAGCCCCTCTTGTACTGTAGAGGCTACTAATACACCTTCTTTGTTAAAGATTTGCCCTCTTACAAATCCCCTAGCGCCAGCTGCGGAAGGACTATCAGCAACATAAAGCAACCACTCATCTAAACGAAAGGGGCGATGAAACCAGATAGAATGATCAAGACTCGCAATATTTAAATACGGATTTCCAAGAGAAATACCATGTGGAACAAGAGCAGTATCCAAGAAACCATAATCAGTAGCATAAGCTAACATAGACTGATGAACCAATTCCTCATCTGGTAAAGACGCAATGCTTTTAAGCCAAACATGACGCTTTGCAATACCATGGCGCGGGCGAAATGGGTTTTGATTCTCTACAATCCTGCGCTCAATTGGCCTTTCAGCAAGAAATAGTTCCCGTATTTTCTCCGGCAGTTCATTTGAATGCTTTTGATGTAGATCCCACTCAGATTCGAAACACTCAGGCCCCGGCACGTTAGGTATAGGGTCATAATGCTCAAACCCTTCTTCCTGAATATGAAAAGAAGCCGTCATTGAGAGTATTACTTTTCCAGCCTGACTTGCCTTTACATGCCTAACACTAAAACTGCCACCATCCCTTACAGTTTCAACATCAAATTCAACAGCTAAACGGGCATCTCCTGGCCGCAAAAAATAACAGTGCAAAGAATGAGCGGTTCTATTTTCAACGGTTTGATGGGCTGCGCTTAACGCTTGACCAACCACTTGTCCCCCGAAAAGTTTAGGCAAACCTATATCTTGGCTTCTTCCTAAGAACTTTCCTTCACCAATAGACTCTAGCTTCAATAATGTAATAAGATTTTCTACAACTTTGCTCAATGTTATTCCTTGTTAAATACAGGTGCTTTAGGAAGGTACGGACAAGTCCTCTTGACTCAGCATGTGGATAAAAGCCTGCGATTCAAGGCAAGTATCGAATGTGAGCAGTAAGATTAAGTTTTAACTATAAAAAACTCAACATCTAAAATGAATGTATGCATTGAATTCATTTTTACTGGCCCAATATGTAAATATTAAGCATTCACCTTTGCATATTCATAGGCAATTTGCTTTTATGAATAATATTCTTCATGAGGTAATTCCCTTGAGCTCTGCAAACCTTATTGACCCATTTGGGCGTCACATTGATTATGTACGCATCTCAGTTACAGACCGTTGCGATTTTCGTTGTACATATTGCATGGATGAAGATGTTACTTTTCTGCGGCGTAAAGACATTCTCTCGCTAGAAGAAATTGTTAACATCGCTCAGACCTTTATCAAACTTGGCAGTAAGAGAATACGTATTACAGGCGGAGAACCTCTTGTTCGAAAAAACATCCTCTGGGCTCTAGAGCAGATCAGCAACACTCCGGGATTAGAAGAACTCACACTAACCACAAATGGCTCTCAATTGAAGAAGATGGCAAAGTCTCTGTCAAATGCAGGTGTAACTCGAATCAACGTCAGCTTAGACACATTAAGTCCAGAGTTGTTCGAGAAAATGACTCGCCGAGATCAGTTCCATCAAGTCATTGAAGGCATAGAAGAAATGGCTTTACATGATTTTAAAAGAAACAAAATCAACAGCGTCATATTAAAAAACCACAATGATAATGAAATTGCAGATTTAGCTCAGTTTGCCTTAAATAGAAAT
Source organism: uncultured Marinomonas sp. (assembly GCA_947493575.1). Classification (GTDB taxonomy): domain Bacteria; phylum Pseudomonadota; class Gammaproteobacteria; order Pseudomonadales; family Marinomonadaceae; genus Marinomonas. Next base: position 23,429 of record CANLRQ010000018.1, on the reverse strand, counting down.
ATGGACATCAGTTTTATTGAAGAGATGCCATTAGGCGTCATTACCGACCATGATAGAGCTGCCGCCTATATTTCTAGTGATGAAATCATTGACACTTTGAAGAAACGCTTCACTCTTAATCCAAGCGTATTGAAAACAGGTGGCCCATCTACTTATTTTGATGTTGAGAATCACCAAGGTCATATTGGTATTATTTCTCCCCATAGCCATAATTTTTGCTCTACCTGTAACCGAATAAGGCTCACAGCAGAAGGAAGATTATTACTCTGCCTCGGCAATGAACACTCTATGGATTTAAAACCTTACCTTAGACAGCCAGAAGAACAAGACATCACTCTAGATGAGGCAATTATTAAATCTCTTGATCTAAAGCCAGAAAAACACCACTTTAATTTAAACGAAGAACCACAGATTTTACGCTTTATGAGTGCAACCGGTGGTTAAAATACGGATCGAAAAATGACAAAAACACGCTCACCATTTAGACCTCTTAATATTGCAGTACTGACAGTTTCTGATACTCGAAGCCTAGCAGAAGACACATCTGGAGACGCTCTTATTACAATGCTCACTGAGGCTGGCCACCAGCTTATTCATAGAGATCTGGTAAAAGACGATATTTACGATATGAGAGCAGTTGTTTCACAGTGGATTGCCAATAAGAATGTTCACACAGTGTTAATTACTGGAGGGACAGGATTCTATTCAAGGGACAGTACCCCAGAGGCAATGACACCTTTATTTGATAAAAATATTGAGGGGTTTGGCGAGTTATTTAGACAGGTTTCCTACGATGAAATTGGCACCTCAACCATTCAATCTCGCGCAGTTGCAGGCTTATCCAATAAAACCCTAATCTTTTGTTTACCGGGGTCAACCAGTGCTTGTAAAACCGCTTGGAATAAAATCCTGTCTCAGCAATTAGATGCCACATGCAGACCATGCAATTTCGTCGAAATGCTTTTAGGCCCTTATCAAGATAACAACTAGCCCAACTTTTTGGAAAAATGTAAGACCATGTCTCACTCGCCAATGATGCCTTTTAAAGATGCACTGAACGCTATAGAAAAAGCCAGCTCCTGTTTAGTTAAACAAGAGTATATCAAGTTACATCATGCACTTAATCGAATATTAGCAACCGACATCATTGCAGGTATAAATATTCCTCCAGCCGATAACAGTGCCATGGATGGGTATGCATTAAACGCCAAAGAATGGCAAGCCAACCAACCTTTAGAAATTAGCCAGCGAATACCTGCTGGAATCTCGCCACAAGCATTAAAGCCTAATACGTGCGTGCGCATTTTTACCGGAGCTATTCTACCAGAAGGAGCAGACACAGTAGTAATGCAGGAAAATACGTCGATTGATTCGGCAGGCCGAGTTGTATTCAACCATCCACTGTCTCAAGGCGATAATGTTAGACCAACAGGACAAGATGTTAAAATTGGCCAGCAAGTATTAACAAAAGGAACACGCCTTACTCCACAACATATAGGCATGCTAGCCAGCTTAGGTATCCACCAAGTAACCTGCTTTGAAAAACTTAAAATTGGAGTATTAACAACTGGAGACGAATTAACAGCTGTAGAAACACCATTTCTTAAAAGTGGCCAAATCTACAATAGCAATGGGCCAATGCTGATTAGTTTAATTCAAAACTTAGGTCATTCTGCTCATAGTTGCCTACATGCAAATGACAACCCTGAAGAAACCAAAAATGCCTTAAGAACATTATCCGCTGAATGCGATCTTATTTTATCTAGCGGAGGAGTATCGGTTGGTGAAGAAGATCATGTAAAAGAAGTTATTGAAAAGAACGGAGCTATGGATCTGTGGAAAGTAGCAATCAAACCAGGAAAACCCTTAGTATTTGGTCATGTATTTGAAACGCCTTTTATAGGGCTACCTGGAAACCCAAGCTCTTCATTGGTCACTTTTCATTGGTTTGCACGTGTAGCAATCACTGCTCATGCTGGTGGGCGAGTAAAACACCCACAAAAGTACAAAGTCTATCCAAGTTTTTCTCGCAAAAAAGCAATAGGCCGCGATGAGTTTTTACGTGTTAGCCTTTCTGAAGATAATAAAGCAGAACCACATCCGCAACAAAGCTCAGGTGCCCTATTTGCTTCTTGTGTTTCCGATGGCTATTTACATATCCCTGCCAATCAATCAATTGATCAGAGTCAACTCTTTGATTTTTACCCATTCTCAAGTTTCTAAACTACACTTTGAATAGTCTATGATTATTCAAAGTGTAACTAAGAGAGCAAGCTTATGAGAAACACAGAATGGGAAATGTCATTAATAGAGCACCAACACTCTATGATCCAAAGACTGGATAAGTTTAGGAAGCAAAAAAATAAAGACACAATCAGCCGAGACGAGAGAATGGTGATTGAACACTCATTCCAACTTTTAGTTGCGTCCATGCTGGATCTAGCAACATACGTATTAAGTAATCATTACCAAACAGAAGTCACATCGAGAAAAGACGTTTTAAACTCTCTACTAGAACATCAAGACATTACTTTTGAGCAAGGAGAGCAAATGAAAGCCTTAATCGACTTAAGAGAAAAAGTGCTATTTGATTATCTCGATGAAAACTTCACACTCCTCGAAAGTGCAATGGATCTGAGACGTTATAGTTTGGTAGAAGTATTGGCAAAGGAATGGATTACACAGCTATCAAATGTAAAATAAGAGGTACCATAACTCTTATTTTACATATTAGATAACCGTGTATTCATCAATCAAAGAAATGCTTTTTGGATAATTTCTCTTAACCATTGATGCCCTGGGTCATATTCATGTCTTTCATGCCAAATCATTGAGTAATCAAACTCTTTAGTATCAAACGGAAGATCATAAATAGCAAGGTTAGAATGCATAGATATGATATCTGTAGCAAAAAGCCTTGGAATGGTTAACAGTAAATCACTGCTTTCAACAACTCTTACGGCAGGTACGAAATTAGGTAGCTGGACCGCAATATGTCTTTGATGGCCCATTTTAGCTAGAACTCTATCAACAGCTGCAAACTCTCTCTTCCCTAACACGACTTGAGCATGATGAAGGTTAACATATGACCCTAAGGTCAACTCGCCCCCCAAATGCTCATGGTCAGCTCGTGCAAGGCACACCATCTCATCTGTATCCAGTTTCACAGACTGCACACTATTTGGTGGCTCTTTCGATAATACGGCAACCGCAACATCAATTTCATTTGAATCGAGCTCAAATGATGTTTCTTCATTCCAGTGTTTCACTTCTAACACGGCATTAGGTGCAGCCTGTCGAAAGTTATCTAGAATTTTGGGGAGAACGGTTAACACACCAAAATCGGTTGTCGATAGAGAAAAACGACGACTTGATGTCAACGGAGTGAACTCAGGAGGCTGGATAAGATTTTCCAGGCCTTTAAGCATATCCGTTAGAAAAGGAGCCAAACTTTCCGTTCGCGCAGTTAGAGAAAGCCCATGAGATGTTCTTACAAATAGAGGGTCTCCAAATACTTCCCTAAGACGAGATAAGGACCTACTAACAGCAGGTTGACTCACATTTAAACGCTGTGCCGCTTTAGTGACATTCAGCTCTTCGATTAAAATTTGTAAAATATATAACAAATTTAAATCGACCTCAGATAACTTTATTTCCTGCAAGAACACACTCCATCAAATTAATTTATTTATAAATCAGCAATCGCTCGAATCTCTGACGAGCTCATACCAAGCAAATATAAAACACTCTCTAAACCTAATACGTTAACAGGATGAGGAGCTTCTTTTCTCACCAAAGGCTTCGCATGCAAAGCCACACCCATTGAAGCAGTATTTAGCATTAGTAAATCATTCGCACCATCACCACAAGCAATCGTCTGCGACCATGCTGCACCATTAGTTTGAACAATACTTTCTAATAATTGCTTTTTACGAGCCGCATCAACAATCGGACCAATATGCTTCCCTGTTAACTTTCCTTTTTCAATATCTAAAACGTTTGCATGCACTTCAGAAATTGAATATGCATCAGCTAGACGGTCTGCAAAATAAGTAAATCCACCAGACAAAACAGCTGTACGCCACTGAAAATGATTCAACACCTTCATTAGGACAGCTATACCATCCATATGAACGATTCGATCATATACACCATCCATGACATCACTACCTAAACCCTCAAGCAGAGCAAGACGTTTTACAAAGCTTTCAGTGAAATCAATTTCACCTCTCATCGCACTTGCCGTCACGCTTGCTATTTGTTCGCCAATACCAAACTCAACCGCCAGTTCATCCATAACTTCTGCTTTTATTAAGGTTGAATCCATATCAAACACAGCCACTCCAGGCTGTTTTATATCAATCGCCTTAGATTGATATACGTGATCAATATTTGTACTATCAGACAATGAAAGCAAATACTGCCTAACCTCAGTGGCTTTAACTTCAGAATAGGAATTTTGCAAATTATATCGAATAACAATATTAATATCAGAGTTATTTGTTAATTTTTGTTTATTTGTAACGAAATTTTCTTTATAAAGCCATTCTTCGAAGCTCTCTAGATAAGATTGAGTGATAGAACCGATTAACGTAATACTTGCAGACATAAGACATTCCTAATTCAAGATGCGCCCACTATAGCAAATTTATTAATTTACTCTAAGTGCAGCTTTATATTAAAGATTCTATTTTACCGCCGATATGAAGTAGATACTGAGCACTCATCATTACAGTTTCAGGAAATAGAACATTAATGGAAACAACTAAAGCAACTCATCGTTTTTTAGCTTTTTGCCAACAACACATTAGTGCGGCAATAGTACTAATTGCCACCTTTCTCATACTCATTTCTTTTACCGTTGCCTTATTCTGGTATACGTTAACAAACTCTCTCGAATCGTATTTAGCACAACAAACTGAAGTATTAGGTAGCAGTCTAGCAACTCAAGCAGCCTTTAATGCCACACAATCAATTCTCAATAATGATCTGTTAAGCCTAAACGTTCTCTTAACTAGGCTCGTTGTAGACGATAATATTATTAGCGCCCGAGTATACAATAAAAAAGATGAATTACTCGCCGAAGCCAACAGCGGAAATTTCGAAAACCTAATCGAAGGAGGTGAGATTAGACCAGATGAAGCACACCTTGTTTACAGCTCAAGTGTTAAGTTTCGTAATGACGTTGTTGGCCACGTACTAATCACACTTGATAGGACCTCACCACAAAAGGCATTAGCCGATATTAATAAACTCCTAATTAGTCTTGCCATTTTTGTTTGTGCGTTCTCAATTGTTATCATTTTATTTCTAAGCAAACGACTGTTCTCCTCAATCAATAATATAACTGACGTCCTTAAAGCCTTAACCCATAGACATAAAGATGCTCCAGTTCCAGATGCCTTTTATACAGAAGCATTCCAGCTTGCCAGCGCAGTAAAATCGGTCCAACTGATCGACTGGACAAAAGAAGAAATTGACCCAGCCCAAGCTCAATTAGAAGTACCTCAATTTGAGATAGATTTTGACCAAATTTTAAAAGAACAATCACAAAGAAGCTGCGCCTTATTTTTTGAAATACAAAATCTAGATGAATGGCATGAACAAATGCAACCTCTACAAGTTGCCAATTTACTAACCCCTATATACAGAGCACTCTTTCAAGCGAGTGAGTCTTTTTATGGTCAGGTTCATCAATATGAAGGTCACTCAGCATTAATTTTTTATTCGGCACAAGAGTCAGGTGATGATCTATATACAAATGCAGTCTGTACTGCTGAAGTCTTTTTGGGTGTTATAAAGGAGTTAATCTCCTCTGATATATATTCAGAAACTCCTGACATCCATTTTCATATAAGCTTGCATCAAGGAAGCTCTCATGTGAATGAAATCATCAAAGAAAACGCCTTCCATACAGATGATATTCAACCACTCCTGAATCAAATTATGCGCTTTAGAGACTCTGAGAATCTTGATACCTTATTACTCAGTGAAGAAGTGTTTATGCTTCCAGACATACAAAATAGAGTTTTTTCTGGACTACCAGAAATACTTGGAGAGAATGAGGAAAATGAAACAATGGTTTATGCCGTTAAAGGCACATCTGAAAAGCTAAATCTTAAAATTCGCCCTAGCATAGAAAGCATTAACACGATTTATGAGCAAGAAAACCAAGAAACAAAACAAGACGATTACGATTTAGACAATGATCTGAACATCACTGCATCAAGATAAAAGGCAAGTTTAAACTATAACCTTTCATCTTGATGCTAAATATTTAAAGCTCTTCAACGTGTAAAACATCACTCAATGTTAATCCTTGCTTATCAAGCATTAATCTCAATTTTTTTAGTGCCTCAACTTGGATCTGTCTAACTCTTTCTCGCGTTAAGTCAATCTCAGAGCCAACATCTTCAAGCGTGCTTGCTTCAAATCCCCTTAGACCAAATCGACGAGAGATTACCTCTCTCTGTTTCTCATTTAAACCGTCCAACCAGTTATCAATATTATGCAATACATCACTAGCTTGTCGCTCACCCTCTGGACCAATGTGTTGTGTGTCCGCCAATATTTCTACAAGGTTCTTATCTGAATCCATTCCACCCATTGGAGAATCAATAGAGCTGACTCTTTCATTCAGTTTCAACATCTTCTGCACACCCTCTACAGGGCAATCTAAAAGATCTGCAATCTCTTCAGGGGTTGGCTCATGATCGAGCTGCTGAGTTAGCTCACGAGCAGCTCTTAAATACACATTAAGCTCTTTTACAACATGAATCGGTAAACGAATGGTTCTTGTTTGATTCATTATTGCTCGTTCTATTGTTTGTCTAATCCACCATGTTGCATAGGTGGAAAACCTAAACCCTCTCTCAGGGTCAAATTTTTCTACCGCTCTAATTAACCCTAAATTCCCTTCTTCAATCAAATCCAATAATGAAAGTCCTCGATTTAAGTAACGTCGAGAGATTTTTACAACCAATCTTAAATTACTTTCAATCATTCGCTTACGAGAAGCTTCATCACCTTTTAATGCTTTTCGAGAAAAGAAAACCTCTTCTTCAGCAGTCAATAAAGGAGAAAAGCCAATTTCGTTTAAGTACAACTGAGTAACATCAATATTTTTTCCGGTATCTTCGTTTGCATAGCGAGAACTCACCGCTAAATCAAACTCAGTTGTATCAACTAATACATCACCGTCTAAATTAAAATCGAGTTTCTCTTCACTAGAGATCTCTTTCTGAATATCTTGATCAAGCGTTTTCATAAACTCCTCCTTAGTCTTCCAAGCCATACTATTTACTGATTTGGTAGCACTGTTAATGGATCTATCGGTTGACCATCTCGACGAATTTCAAAGTGTAACAATGGTCTTTCTTCGCCCTTCCCTCCAATAATTGCTAGAGAGTCACCAGCTTTCACAACTTGCTGTTCTTTAACTAGAATACTTTGATTGTAAGCATAGGCACTCAAGTAAGTATCGCTGTGTTTTACGATGACCAAGTTCCCATAACCAATCAACCCATTACCAGAATAAACAACAACACCATCCTCTGCGGCTCTAACAGGATTGCCAGTAATGCCTTTCACATCTATACCTTTACTACTAACTCCGGTATTTGAAAAGCCCCTCACCACAAAACCCTTGATAGGCCAACGCCAATTAAGGCTTGTTTTTTGAGGTACATTCCTTTTGGAGACGGTTTTTGAAGTATCGTTCACTTTTGGTTTTACAGTATTTTTTACAACTTGAGTTTGCTTAGATGAGGTATTTTTTGTGTTCGTTTTCGAAAGTGACGCCGTCTTTCCACTAGAACCTTTAGATGTTTTTGAAACTTGCTTAGAGACATTCAGTCGTATTTTTTGCTGGGGATAGATGACGTATGGTGACGCTATTCGATTCGTTTCAGCTAACGCTTTGTAGTCAACTCCATACCTAAAGGCAATTGCAAATAAGGTATCACCGCTCTTTACTCGATAATAACCACTCTTAGGAATAGGTGAAACTTGCGCACGAGAAGGTGAAGAGCTAGAACTCTCATCTTGATAATGAAAACTATCAGCAGCACAACCAGATAGAATCAGTACAATAAAAAAAGTACCGATAAAATCACGCGCCCTGATTAAAGCATTACCGTGCAAGTTTACAAGCAACAAACATCACCCCTAAAAAACAACAGCTACCCACCCATTTTGTATACGTTCATCTTAGTTTTGGTAAAGAAATGTAATTAATGAGAAAGATACTTATTACCCCTCCCCCCATATACAAAATTGGTATTACCAAATCCCCAGTAAAATCATACATCACCATGCTCCATGGCATCACCAATGATTCACCAATAGGTATGATTTCACTTCCGTCTACCACCCAATTCTGAGCCTCCTTCCATGGCCATACTTTTGTTAATGCTCCAATCATTATTCCAGTTAACCCTGCAAGAGCGATTGATTTATAAGTCGACAAAAGCCACTTAAGAAACTTGGAGAAACTCAATAAACCCACTAAAGCACCAACAGCAAAAATAGTAACCACATCAATTTGCATTGCTTTTATAGAGGATATAATAAATTCATACATCCCCATTATCAGCAACAGAAAACTCCCTGAAATACCCGGTAAGATCATGGCACAAATAGCAATCATGCCAGATATAAAAATCATACTGTTTGTAACTTCAAACTGAACAGGAACAAGAATAGAAGCGACCGCTCCAACCCCAACACCACATAAGCATACAAATATTGTTGTTAAGTTAATCTCATCTATTTGTTTGAGCAGCAATACAGCTGAAGCTAGAATCAGCCCAAAGAAAAAACCCCATAGATACAAAGGATATTCATTTAACCAATAGGTAATGATTTGAGCAAATAAGAGAATACTCGTCACGATACCAAGACCTAAAACCAATAAAAAACCCACATCAAAGTGGTGCCACAAACCCTTTAAATTTCCTGAAAACAACAACCTAATGCTTGTTTTATTAACGCCACTCAGGGCATTAATTAAGCGATCATAGACCCCTAGTATAAAGGCCATCGTTCCCCCAGATACGCCAGGAACAACATCTGCAATCCCCATCAACAAACCACTAAAAAATATTTTTATCACGTTATTCACACACTAACCCTTCTAACATCGGAACAAAGTGAGCCGGACTTTCTCCCAAGCACTTCCATTGATTCCCCATTTTTTTCCAACAACCTATCATAGGTGCTGGTTGATCCAATGGCATAATTAAAATACCACCATCTTTTAAACAATCCATTAAGGCCAAAGGAACCTTATTTGCCATTGCCGTTACAATAACAGCATCCACATCTAAAGCTGCTGGCCAACCTAAATGCCCATCCCCATGAAGAAATTCAACATTATTAATAGCAAGCTGAGAAAGCCTCTTTTGTGCACTTTCGAATAAACTCTGCTGCCTTTCAATAGTATGAACCTTGTTAAAAAAGTGAGATAAGATACATGTTTGATAACCAGATCCAGTTCCTACCTCCAAGACTCGGCCCATTCTAGAGTGCTCCAAAAGCCATTGAGTCATTCTAGCTACGGTTAATGGCTGACTAATCGTCTGATTACGACCAATTGGCAAAGGAGTAGCTGAATAAGCAAGATGAGAAAAAGCCGACTCAACAAAGTCGTGCCTCGGAATGGATAACATTAAGGATAATAATGTCTCATGTTGAATACCATGCCGCTGTAACTCCACAATCATCTTTGATGCTTTTGAATTTGTAGTCGTCAAATTATGTAACTGAGAGTTTGTCATAACAGCCCTTTTTCTCCCCATTCTGCCAAAGGTTGCATGGCTTGATAACAGGTCATATCCGCATGAATAGGGGTTACTGACACATAACCATTTTCTACAGCCCAAAAATCTGTTCCGATTGAGCTGTCATGAGGCTCTGACAATGCCCCAATCCAAAAGCTTGGGACACCTTTAGGGTGCTGAGCTGAAATCGCAGGTTGAGCACACTTTCTATATCCTAAACGGGTTATTTGAATGCCTTGCAGTTCATCGTATGGCAGGTCTGGAACATTTACATTTAACAAAACACCGGGGGATAAATTGAGAGTATGAGAATCGGATAAAAGACGTAACAATACATCTGCGGCTGTATCAAAATGGTTTTTACCTACTAAAGAAATGGCTATTGATGGCCTACCCAAATGCCTAGCTTCCATTGCCGCAGCGACTGTTCCAGAATAAATAACATCATCCCCGAGATTAGGACCATGATTAACACCAGACACAACCACATCAAATTGCCCGTCAATCACTTCCGATAAAGCAAGATTAACGCAATCCGAAGGCGTCCCGTCTACTGAATATTCATTTTTTCGCACTTCTGTTGGTTGAAGCGGTCGAGATAAGGTTAAAGAATTACTTGCTCCACTACGATTTCGATCTGGAGCAATCAAGACACACTCATAAGACGCCTTTACTTTACTGTATAAGGTTTGAATACCTAGCGCATCAATTCCATCATCATTAGCTATCAATACTCGCATTATGCTTCTCTATTGAACAATCATTAACATCTACTAACTCACGTAATACGCTTGTAGCAAACGCGCCTTTAGGCAATGAGAACTGCATCAATAACTCTGGAGATTCGGAGTTTTTATTGATAAGTTCCCATTCCATATCATTTGGACTCAACCTAGACGTTCGACTGTCTCTCGATAAATCCAAGTTTAGCAAGCCTTCAACAACGGATTCAGCACCGTTAAGAGATTCTAAAACCCATTGGGCACGCTCACTACTTGTTCCATCTTGCCAACCATTACTTATTAACGGCAGCACAGGTTGAATCTTCATAGTCATTAAACGTAATAATGTACCAGGCTTGATGTTTTTTACACGAAATTGAGTATCACTGTTTGCTTCTTGCGCGATATCGCCCACTAACACCTTATTCCAGTCACCTTGAAGGACCTGAAAACTTAACGATTGATTAAAGCACCATGAACGCATTGCAGAAAGCCAGAAAGACTCGGTTTTACTTAGCCTTTTCCTTCCTACGCGGCCTTTTTCCAGCCAGCGCATACCATTCTCTAAATTATTTCCATTAATTCCAAAACGCTGAGCACCATAATAATTAGGGACACCAGCCATTTTCACTAGAGACAATCTATTTTCCAATTCAATCAAATCGCCTTCTAAAGAACGAATACGTATAACAAATCGATTTGCTATATGAGTTCCTATCTTGAGCTTTTTAGAATGCCTAACCACATCTAAAATACGTACTTGCTCACCTTTTACAAATCCATGTACAAGCTCAGAAAAGTCCACGTTCCTATTAAGAAGGTGTAAGCAAAACCATTGTCTAGTACAAGCATGGCGATCTTTAACACCACTGTATGTTACTTTATTAGGATCAATATCAGCGAAACTTGCTAAACGCTTAGCCAAAAAATCCGTATTCACACCCACCTTTTCAATAAACACAAATACAAATTCACCTAAGCCATCAGGTTGGAAACCGAGAACTTCTTCAACAAAGAAATCCTGCGGGGTAGCTTTTAAATCCCCTGTTAACTTTGGTTTTGTCCATGCATAATGCCAATTTGTATTCATAAACTTACGTGCCTTAATGACAGGTGGGAAGGAAATAATTTAATAATAAAAACGTATCTAAAGCATTAGCCTTGATATATAAGAGCAACCGCCTCAACGGCAATGCCTTCTTTTCGCCCTGTAAAGCCCAGTTTTTCAGTTGTTGTGGCTTTCACATTAACTTGATCTAGAGCAACCTCCAAATCGGACGCTATGTTTTCTCTCATTAAACGAATATGAGGAGACATTTTGGGGGCTTGCGCAATGATAGTAAGGTCAACATTATTAACAAGGAATTGGTTTTCTTTTAACAATGAAACCACATGCCGCAAAAGAGCTCGACTATCAGCACCTTTGAAATTAGGGTCCGTATCAGGAAAATGCTGACCAATATCACCTAATGCAGCAGCTCCCAGCAACGAGTCAGCTAAAGCATGTAAGGCCACATCTCCATCTGAATGAGCAACCAATCCTTGTTCATAGGGGATTGTGACTCCGCATATTACAATTTGACTGCCCTCACCAAATTTATGCACATCAAAACCATGACCAATTCTAAAAGGTAACATATTGAAATTTTCCTCTTTTATGCTGTATAGGGAAACTAAGACTAACTGGAAGGATGGGACAATAATGCATTCGCAATAATTAAATCAATCGGCAAGGTTATTTTGAAATTGCGTGCATCACCTTCAACTAATGCAGGCTGATGACCCGAAAACTCCATTGCAGAACTTTCGTCAGTAATAACTACACCTTGAGACTCAGCGAAATCAAGAGCATGAATTAATTCACTAAGAACAAATTTTTGAGGTGTTTGAGCTTGCCAAATAAACGAACGATCTATGGTTTTCTCAACCGTTACTTTCCCAGTAACAAAAGCACTTTGCTTAATTGTGTCTTTTGCCACGATGGCCAACAAACCACCAATCGGGTGCTCATCAAACAACAAACGATCAATTAAGTCATGTGAAATTAATGGCCGAGCAGCATCATGCACCAATACAAAATCGTCTTTTACTTGCTTTGTATGCATTAAAAGCTCAAGACCTAATCGCACAGTATCGCTGCGCTCTTTTCCTCCCACATAAGTTACTATCTGAGGGTGATCACACCAAATAGAATCAGGCCAAAAGCTGTCTTCTGGTCCTAACCCAAGTGCTATGCCAGCAATCTGCTCATGTGAAATAAGCTGCCCTAGCGTATGATCTAACACAGTTTGCTTACCTAACATAAGATATTGTTTGGGAAAATTTGAGGCCATCCGCTTACCAACACCCGCTGCTGGCACTACTACCCATATTTTTTTCTTCATTGATCGACTATCCGATAAAAAACTTCATTCTCTTTAATATATTGCAACTCAGTTCGGACTCGCTCCTCAATAGCGTCTTTACCTTTACGCAGATCTTCTACTTGAGCACGTAAGGCATTATTCCTCTGCTCTAATCGCTTATTTTTATTTTCTTGATATTTGATTTGCTTAGCCAACTCTTCCTGTCGCTTAATTCCCTGCTCCCCACTAATCAGTTGGTAACTTGAATAAACGAAAACAACAAGAAACAGCAAAAAAACAACACGCCACATAGTCTTCTCTAAAGCATCTCAATTAAAATATAGACATCATTATTACCAAACAATCCTAACAAAAAAGGGAGAACATATGTTCTCCCTTTTTTAGCAAGCTTAAAGAATTAAGCCTGACCTTTTATCTCAGATAACCCATTGTAAGCTACATCTGAGCCCAATTGCTCTTCGATACGCAATAATTGGTTATATTTAGAAACACGATCAGAACGGCATAAAGAACCCGTTTTAATCTGACCTGCCGCTGTACCAACAGCTAAATCAGCAATAGTTGCATCTTCTGTTTCACCTGAACGATGAGAAATAACAGCAGTATATCCTGCCGCTTTCGCCATACGAATTGCTTCAAGAGTTTCAGTCAATGAACCAATTTGGTTGAATTTAATAAGGATAGAGTTAGCAATACCCTCATCGATACCACGCTTCAAGATTTTAGTATTAGTAACAAACAAATCATCACCAACCAATTGAATCTTATCGCCTAAGATTTTCGTTTGATAAGCAAAACCTTCCCAATCAGACTCATTCAGACCATCTTCAATAGAAACAATTGGATATTGTTCACATAGATCCGCTAAGTAATCAGAAAAACCTTCTGAAGAAAAGATTTTGCCTTCGCCTTTTAGGTTGTATTGACCATCTTCATAAAACTCAGATGCAGCACAATCCATAGCTAAGGTAATGTCTTTACCTAACTCATAACCAGCATTAGCTACTGCTTCTTTGATTACAGCAAGTGCTTCAGCATTTGAAGCAAGGTTTGGCGCAAAACCACCTTCGTCACCAACAGCTGTATTCAGGCCACGGTCGCTCAATACTTTTTTCAAGGCATGGAAAATTTCAGCACCATAGCGCAATGCTTCACGGAAGTTTGGAGCACCAACAGGCTGAACCATAAACTCTTGAATATCAACGTTGTTATCAGCGTGCTCACCACCATTGATGATGTTCATCATAGGAACAGGCATAGAATACACACCAGGTGTTCCATTTAAATCAGCAATGTGTGCGTATAATGGCACTTTTTTAGATATTGCAGCCGCTTTTGCAGAAGCTAGAGAAACAGCAAGAATAGCATTCGCACCAAATGTTGATTTGTTTTCAGTTCCATCTAAATCAATCATTATTTTATCAAGCTCTGTTTGAGCTTGTGCTTCTTTACCTAATAGCGCTTCACGGATAGGGCCATTAATTGCTGCTACCGCTTTCAATACACCTTTACCTAAATAACGGCTTTTATCTCCATCACGTAACTCAAGCGCTTCACGTGAACCTGTAGACGCACCAGAAGGTGCACAAGCGGAACCAAAAGAACCATCAGCCAAGATCACATCAGCCTCAACAGTAGGGTTACCACGGGAATCCAGAACTTCTCTTGCTTTGATATCAACAATCTGACTCATAACACACCTTTTAATAAATTAAACCTTTAAGAATGAAAACGATTCAGTCAATTTTGTCCACTCTACTTTTCTTTCCCTGCATATTTTAATGCAGCATGAACAAATGCACTGAATAATCCATGACCATAACGAGGTGATGAAGTAAATTCAGGGTGGAATTGGCAAGCAACAAACCAAGGATGATCTGCAATCTCAACCATCTCAACTAAAGAATTGTCAGCAGAACGACCAGAGATCGTTAAGCCTGCTTCTTCAAGCTCTGAAAGATAATAGTTATTTACTTCATAACGATGACGATGACGTTCACTCACAACTGATTGGGCATACGCTTGATGGGCTCTTGATCCTTCAAGCAAATTACAGTTTTGAGCACCTAGGCGCATCGTTCCACCTAGATCGGATTCCTCTGACCGGATCTCTTTGGAACCCTCTGCATTAGTCCATTCTGTAATAAGACCAATGACTGGGTTCTCTGCTTTAAGATTAAACTCTGTACTGTGTGCACCTGCTAGATTTGCTACATTACGAGCAAATTCAATAACAGCGACCTGCATTCCTAAACAAATACCTAAATAAGGAATTTTATTTTCTCGGGCGTATTGAGCCGTTCGAATTTTACCCTCAACACCACGCTCTCCAAAACCACCGGGAACGAGAATTGCATCCATACCTTCTAACACATCAACGCCATTGGTTTCTATACTTTCTGAATCAATGTAATGCAATTTCACTTTTGTACGGGCATGAATACCAGCATGATCCATGGCTTCAATCAATGATTTATAAGCATCCAAAAGCTCCATGTATTTCCCCACCATAGCAATATTAATTTGCTTCTCTGGGTTCAATTTCGCTTCAGCTACTTTATTCCAAATAGAAATATCAGGAATACCACAGTCCAAATTAAAGCGTTCCACGATAAGACTATCTAAACCTTGATCATTCAAAATCGCAGGAATGCTATAAATAGTTTCCGCATCAGGCAAAGAAATAACTGCACGTTCATCAACACTGGTAAATAATGATATTTTCTTACGCTCAGGCGCTTCAATAGATACTTCAGAACGACAGATCAAAATATCAGGTTGAATACCAATAGAACGAAGCTCTTTTACTGAGTGTTGCGTTGGCTTAGTTTTTGTTTCACCTGCTGTTCTAATATATGGCACTAGTGTTAAGTGCATAAACATAGCGCGATGAGAGCCTAATTCAACTTTTAACTGACGAACGGCTTCTAAGAAAGGCTGAGATTCAATATCACCAACAGTTCCACCAATCTCAACAAGTGCGACATCAGCTCCTTCCGCCCCACTCAAAACACGACGTTTAATTTCATCCGTTATGTGAGGAATAACTTGAACAGTTCCGCCTAAGTAATCACCACGACGCTCTTTCTTCAAAACATGCTGATACACACGGCCTGTTGTGAAGTTGTTTCGCTTGCTCATTTTAGTCGAGATAAAGCGCTCATAATGTCCTAAATCTAAATCGGTTTCAGCACCATCATCCGTTACAAAAACTTCACCATGCTGAAATGGGCTCATAGTGCCCGGGTCAACATTAATGTAAGGATCCAATTTAAGCATGGTTACTGTTAAACCACGAGATTCAAGAATTGCAGCAAGAGAGGCTGCCGTGAGGCCTTTACCAAGAGAAGAAACCACGCCGCCTGTGACGAAAATATATCGTGTCGCCATGAGTGTTAAAACCGCCTTAAATTGAATGTTCGTATGAGTGTGGGTTACACATCGATATGTGCATTTTGACGGGAGGAAATAATAGCATTTGATATGGATTCACTCAATGTAAAATTCCATTCACTTTTTCTATTAATACTAAGAAAGAGAGATCTGGCGGATCTCATCCTTGAGAATCATTTAAAACATCAATCTCATGAAGAAAGCCCCATAAAAAGATTTTTTAACAAAGAGACTGAATAGTGAAAGTCATTTTATCTCGTTATCATTTTAGCTCATTGTCTGTTGGCTTTTTCTTACGTTTTTTCTTGCCAGTTCCCTCTGGTTTCGCCATCGGTTTATCCAAAGCAGCAGTAACTACAGCATTTGGCTCAAAACCCTCAACAGACTCCCGTTCAAGCTGAACTTTATTCTTTTTCTCAATCACTTTGAAATGATGGTAATCCTCATGATCAATCAATGATAATGCCAATCCGACTTCACCAGCACGACCACTACGTCCAATACGGTGCATATAATCAGCAGGGCTTCTTGGCAAATCAAAATTAATCACTACGGGAAGTTTCTCAATGTCTAAACCACGTGCTGCAATATCCGTAGCAATTAAAACATCGACCTCTCCAGCTTTAAAAGAATCTAACACGCGATTTCTTGCGCCTTGAGCTTTATCACCATGAAACACTTCCGCCACAATGTCACGTTTAGCCAACTTATCCGCTAAATGGTTACAACCATTTTTAGAATTTACAAAAATTAAAACCTGACGCCATTGATATTGCTGTATCAAATGCACCAACACAGCCGTTTTTTCACCCTTATTAACCGTAAACACACGCTGTACAACAGTGCTCGCATCAGCGCTTTGGAGTTGAGCTTCTACGGGGTTATTTAATAGTTTTTGAGTTAAAGTCGTCACTTCTTCGGGAAAGGTCGCAGAAAATAACAATGTCTGTTTAGCGCTAGGCAGCAAGTCTAAGATCTCAGCAATCTCATCGGTAAAGCCCAAACTTAACATTCGATCGGCTTCATCAAGTACTAGCATTTTTACCTTATCAAGCTTAATTGCATTACTTGAAATCAAATCCAGTAATCGCCCCGGTGTTGCCACCAAAATATCTGTGCCACCACGTAAAGCAAGCATTTGGGTATTGACGGAAACACCACCAAAAACGGCTACTGTTTTAACTGCTCCATTAAAATGTACTGCATAGGATTTAATACTATCCGCCACTTGCTTAGCAAGTTCGCGAGTCGGCACTAAGATCAAACCAGAAACATAATTACCTTTAACGCCTTCGTTACTTTTTGTCGATTTATTCTCATACAAGTACTGCAATAGAGGAAGGGAAAAAGCAGCGGTTTTGCCTGACCCAGTATTAGCCCCTGCAATTAAATCACGCCCTTCTAAAACACTTGAGATCACTTGCTCTTGGATTGGTGTAGGTTGCTGATATTCCAACTCGTTTAACCGAGCTAACAAAGGTGGGATTAGGCCAAGTTCTGTAAAGTTTGCCGATGCTGTAACAGTTGTCATGTATATAAGGCTCAAAGCTAAGTGAATAGCACATTATTTTAGCCTACTTATAACCCATTAAGATAATTAAAAGACAACTTAGGGAAGATAAAATCAGCTATCAAGATTACTCAACCACTTTAAAACGTATAAAGTACAAACTGGTTTCGGTTGGGTAGATCGTAAGAACCCACTTTAAAAGAAATACAAACGACAAGCTTTCAGCTTTAGCATGTGTTCTCTGCGCACCTTCCTTAATAACTGATCACTGCATTCCTATATATTTAGGATGAGCTGAAATCCGACTAATCCACGCTTGAATTGCTGGGTATTTATCAAGATCGAATCCCCCTTCCTCTGCAACATGGGTATATCCATATAGCGTAATATCAGCTGTAGTAAGTTTATCACCAGCTAAATACGGTGTTTTTGTCAACTGATCTTCCATAATAGCAAGCGCCTTGTTACCACCTTCTTGTTTTGATTCATAATCAGCACGACGATCTTCTGGTAATCCAAGGTATTTGGCAATAAAACGCGCCACTGCCACAAAAGGCTCATGGCTGTATTGTTCAAAAAATTGCCATTGCTGAACTTTAGCAAGTTGAAAATTATCGCTCGGAAGCAAATCACTGCCCGCAGCCAAAAAATTCAAAATTGCATTGGACTCTGGAAGACAGCGACCATCAACCAACTCAAGCAATGGAATTTTACCATTAGGGCTTTTTGTTAAAAATTCAGGCGTTTTGCTTTCACCTTCAAGAATATCCACATGAATCCATTCATGCTCAATATCCAACAACGCACATAACAACTTAACCTTGTAACAATTCCCAGATTGTATATCACCGTAAATTTTCACCGACACTCCTTATGACACCAAATAAGACAGTAAAATGACTTTTAAAAAGAAGCTCTTTAAAGACACTCATTCAAAGTGTTTTATTCTCTCACTAAAAACATAACCAGAATTAAAAAAGTACCGCCTTTAGACCATGCCCTGTGGTTTTTTTTGAGTTAGCAGACATATACCCAACCAAATAAACCAAACAATTTGTGACAAACCGAATATTTCAGTGAATAGTTCTTCAGGATAAATCGTTGCAATGCCCGATATACCTACAAAATACCCGAGGTAATTAAGAGATCGGGGGAGCCAATTCTCTTGTATAGCTGCTGCACTAATCAATAGAACCCAAAGTCCACCAACTAATTCATTTCCGCCACCTATGCTCTCGGTTATTAGTGATACGATGATCCATATATCAAGAGCTTTTTCCAGATTTATCTCCATCAGATCAATTGCATGAGCAAGCCCAATATTCGAAATCATTCCACTAGCTATAACCAGACCAACCCAAATAACACCAAATAAAGACCCAATTGTAACTAATGGATTATTTGTATGCTTAAGCCTGTCATACAAACCAACCACAAGTACAGCTAGGAGAACGCCAAATATCACGTACATTAGAAAATAGATCATTGAAAATAGAATCTGGTTTTCTGCAAGATAAGCCATTTTTTCTGCTGGATTACCATCGGTGGGGTATAACCAAAAAACACCAAAATATATAAAAGCTACAATATAGATAAGCCCTTCAGAAATGGCCGAAATCCCTGCAATTTTTTGTAAACCTTTCACCCTATAAAACTCCGTATGTTAAAATTTTACTTATTACTAAGAAGCTATAAAGTGACACTGCCATGACGATAACCTCCAGATGAACAACTGCTTTTTATATTAAATGAGTAGCCTATATTATTCTATGTTATAGACAAGATATGGTAACAAGATGTATCAGTCAAACTGACTTGTTGGTACCTAATGCATGGCTGTCCAGTATTACCCTCTCAGGAACCTGTCAACCTTATTCGGGTTGAGAGCCTAATAACTCTGCTCTGTCGAAAATATCATTAACCCATTTTTCAGCCGCGGTTGTTTTATCAAGTTCTATAAACTTAGCTATCGCTTCTAATTTTTCAATTGCTAATGGAGACCAAACTACCTTCAAGATTTAACATTCTTTAAAACTTGCGCTCGTGCCTCAGAGTTAGAAATACCTAACCCTGCAGAAAGTTGAGCTTCTGCTTTTTGTACTTCTTCGAGTAACTTTATTTTTTCTAGCATAGATTCATATTCTGCAACATCTAATACAACAGCAACTCCTCTGCCTTTTTGAGTGATTACTATAGGTCTTCTAGTTTCATTAACTTGATGTATAAATGATGCAGCTCCAGCTCTAAAGTCTGAAAGTGGTTGAATATCTTGATCAAAATGAAATCTACTCATAACGATACCTTTAATTGTACTTTATTTGGCACAAAGTATGGTTAAAACTATCTGTAAGTACAAGGCTTTGAATTTGAGTTATAACGGGCACTCACGTAGGCTTTTCGTTAAACCTTAGACATATATCTTATATATACTGTTTTGTATAAAAACCATTAACCCTTTGAAATATATAAATTAAATAGATGGGTGTCTTTGATTTTTTCAAGGAGCCCATTCCCGTATCTCAGAGCAAATATAATCGAAACAAGACATACATGATGTAATTACTTTCTCATCCTTGAGTTTGGTTTTTTAGTTTTAGTACAAAACTGTTTCGTATTGCTTCCATATTACTTTTAGGTGGTTGGTCTAAATGATGCCTTCCTATGAAGTCTACACTTGGCTCATGCTTCATAACTCGCTATTTTTGCTTTGCAGAGTTCCTCTGTGAGTCCTTGTAAATGCAGCACTCTTTCCGATAACCACTCTAGTTCTTCCTGAGTAATGGAATAACTCGGTTTATAACGGGCGCTGACGTAGGCTTTTCGTAATAACTCAAACCGTGCCTTTTCTACTTCTGTACCTTGTGGGAAAGCCGTTAAAAATTGAGGCTCTATACTGGTAACAAGTTGACTCAGTTTGTGTAAATCGTGGGTGCTGGGTTTATAACGGGTGAAAACCAATAAAATAGCGGCATAAAGCCGTTCCGTTGTTTGATGCAAATTGAAGGCAGCAACGTTATAAATATTATCATTTAACGCATGCTTATATTGACCAAAGTAATCTTTAGAACTGGTAAACCAATATTCAAAATCTTCTTCAGCGAGTTTCTTTCGTTCATGAAGGATTAACTCTTTGGGTTCAGCTAACTCAAAGGCACCCGAGTCATGTAGCGAAATCCCCTCTCGTAAAATATCGGTATAAAAATACTGACTTTTACTGATACGTCGATTCACAAAATGAATGTCTTCCGCAATCAAACTAATCGGTGTTTTAATTTCGCGATTTAAACGGTTGTGTAGAGAGTCTTTGCGTTCGATTTTTGTTGCCAAGGCTTCATTTTTCACCACGGCTAACAAGTCAAAATCACTTTGATACTGATAATGCACGCCATCATCCGCTAATTCTTCTACCCAATCACCACGGGCATAACTGCCAAAAAGGATGAGCATATCAGGCTTAACGGACTCCTGAATAAGATCCGCTGCGCGCAGGAGCTGGTGCCGTTTATCTTCTGGTAAGTGATCTAGATTCGTTTTCATCCGACAATAATATCAGTTTGGTTGTATAGATAGAATGGTTGAGTTTGAGTGGCTTGTATGAATATGGCACCTATACAAGATCCCATAACTTTGTCTAATGGGTGTTTTTGAAAACCTTCCATATTTTCCCTTTGAGCCTAACCAATTGAAATATAAAAATTAAATCGGTGGGTGTTTTTGGTTATCTACCCTTTACTCTTGTTATTACTAACGTGACTTATGGCACATGGCTGTTTTGTATAAAAACCATTAACTCGTTGAAATATATAAATTAAATAGATGGGTGTCTTATAAAATTCGGGAGCTGGTGACGTTTATCTTCTGGTAAGTGATCTAGATTCGTTTTCATCCGACAATAATATCAGTTTGGTTGTATAGATAGAATGGTTGAGTTTGAGTGGCTTGTATGAATATGGCTCCTATACAAGATCCCATAACTTTGTCTAATGGGTGTTTTTGAAAACCTTCCATATTTTCCCTTTGAGCCTAACCAATTGAAATATAAAAATTAAATCGGTGGGTGTTTTTGGTTATCTACGCATCTTGATTATCTTTAGGCAGATGGCCTAAATAGTGGTATGGTTCAGTTTAAGGGCAGTGAAGTGATTGAGATTATGCCCTTTGGTCTAGGCTGGGAGATGTTTTGTAGGTGGGATAGAGACAAAGTTGTGCTAAAACATAGCGGTTATTCCTTAAACTTATTTGGTCATTTTATTCCTCTGCCACTTACGTTGTTGATGGTTAAAGGGCGGTTTAAATTAGTCGTGGAGCATAAGCTATGAAGTCTTGGATTATCAAAAGTATTGCTATCATAGCCCCTAAATTTTTTCTGCCGACAGGAACTAAAATGCGTAATGGCGAGCGCCTCTCCTTAAACATACAAGAACGCCGTGCATTTCTTGAACAAAATTTAACGCATCACCTCGACCAATTTTTTAATAAATACTCTCCAATAAGGCGATCTATTCAGTTTTATAAAAATCAACGCCTTAAACGAAAACAAGATCAATTTCATTGTTTGATGGGACAAATTGCTTTAACCCATGCAGGAATAGAGCAAGACCTTAAAAACACGTTAACGGTAGATTGGGAGGTAGATGAAAAAGCACAAAAGATGGAGTATTTGGGAGGAAAGCCTTTACAGAAAAAGTTCATAACATTATTGGAAACGTTAATAATCCCAGAAGTCTTTTTAAAGGAATATGAAGCTTTGATTGATGAACTTGTAAGTTTAAGTGAGAGGAGAAATGAAGCTGTGAAGGCAATATATGCTTTTAGCCGTGATACGGCAGAAATATCGCAGATACACAAGAAGAATCATGGCAAGTATGATGGATCAATGACCTATGAGGAAAGGATCAATTCATGGATACCAAAGGTTAATTTGATTGATATGGAAGGTTTATTAGAAGACCTTGTGGCTCTTCGGAGTAGATTTATAAAGGTAGGTATTGAGGTTTCCCGAAATAAAAGCGAATTAATCTCTGAACTATGTTCCGAAATTGGCAAGATATATCCTGAATACGCTTTCAAAAATCCATACAAGTATAAAGCTTCTTTAGAAGAGAGCGTTGACAAAAAAGTGTAATATAAGCCCCTCATACAGTTAATCTAATAATTTCAAGCAGTTAGCTTTTCTTTATCAGAGTCGTTCCATTAAAAGCTTTTTGATTTGTGCATAACCCATTGTGTTGCACACTACTTCATATTGTAGGAAGGCGCCTGCGGCTTTTCCGACTTACCTTACAAGATAAAAAAGCCTCCTTATTAGGTCAGATGATGTTTGCCTCTGCGATAATATGAATTCCCACGAAGATCATAGGAACTAAAGTAACTAGAGTAAAAAGCATGAAGGCTTCTGTCTTTTCTGCGCTGACTACGACAGTGACGCAAGCAGAAAAGAAGAAGGCTTTTTGCTTTGTGATGAATACCCCACTGTGTTGCCACCAGCTCAAAATGTCGGAAGGCGCCTGCGGCTTTTCCGACTTACCTTACAAGATAAAAAAGTCTCATATTACGTCAAATGATGTCTGCCTCTGCGACAATATGAATTCCCACGAAGATCGTGGGAACTAGTAAAAGGTGGATTTAATCAAAGAGGCAGATTTGTCGGCCTGAAGGC
>CANLRQ010000017.1 GCA_947493575.1 uncultured Marinomonas sp. | reverse complement strand
GACCGGAATCGAACCGGTACGATATTTCTATCGCAAGATTTTAAGTCTTGTGCGTCTACCAATTTCGCCACCCGGGCACATCTATCGATGTATCCTTTGATTATTTTGGAGGCCGGAGTCGGAATCGAACCGGCGTACACGGAGTTGCAGTCCGCTGCATGACCACTCTGCCATCCGGCCTTAAATAATCTATCTTTTGAATGGAGCGGGAAACGAGGCTCGAACTCGCGACCCCAACCTTGGCAAGGTTGTGCTCTACCACTGAGCTATTCCCGCGCTCAAAAGATGGTGCATATTCTATGCTTTTTATTATTTACGTCAAGCATTTAAATCAAAAAAAGCAAAAATCTTTCTTCAACTCATCTCGTTAATTAGATTGGTTATTTTCCGTCCGATGCTGTCGAAGTCAACTCAGGCCAAGCGGCTTTCATATAAACATACATAGACCACAGTGTTAGCAACGCAGCCAAAATAAGCACAGACTCTCCCCATATTGCCCACTCTGAGTCAGGCGGGCTGCCTAGCAACATAAAAATTGACAGCATTTGCATGGCGGTTTTAACCTTTCCCACATAAGAAACAGCAACACTGGCCCTTTTGCCCATTTCAGCCATCCACTCACGTAATGCTGAAATAACAATTTCTCGGCTGACAATAACAACACTGGCAATGGTCATTAATGTACTGCCATAACTTTCTACTAACATTACCAACGCTGCAGAAACCATAACCTTATCGGCTACAGGGTCAAAAAAAGCGCCAAAAGGCGTAGCTTGATCTAATTTACGAGCTAGATAACCATCTAACCAATCAGTAAATGCTGCCACTGCAAATATTGCAGCACAAGTAACATAACGACCATCCCAGGGGAGATAGTATGTTGCCACCAAAACTGGAATTAAAATAATGCGTACCGATGTCAACATATTAGGTATGTTCATGAATTCTCTAAGCGCTCGTTTGTAATAGATCTCAATTTTTATGTAGAAAAGAATAAATTTCGGCGGCCTTTTTCACCCCAATACCTTTCACTTTTGCTATATCTTCTTCACTTGCCGACAGCAACTCTTGCATACCACCAAATGCAGTCAATAAATTGGCCCTTCTCGTAGGACCAATTCCCTCTATACCTTCTAAAACAGAGTGTCGGCGTTTCTTATCTCTTTTTTGACGATGGTTTTTAATCGCAAATCGATGTGATTCATCTCTTATATGTTGAATCAAATGCAATGCAGCTGAATCAGGAGGCAATACCACTTCATCTTCTTTGGAACCAATATAAAGCGTTTCTAATCCAGCTTTACGAGTGATACCTTTAGCAACGCCAAGTAAAAAAATATCAACCAACCCAAGCTCTTTTAACACGCTCTCCGCTTGCGTTAACTGCCCCTTCCCCCCATCTATTAACAATACATCAGGAGCCTCAAACTCTCCATCTTTCACTCTTTTATAACGTCGAGTTAATGCTTGTCGCATTGCCGCATAATCATCACCTGCTGCGACACCTTCAATATTAAAAGTCCGATAACGCTTTTTTTCTGGACCTTCGGTACCAAAAACAACGCAAGATGCGACAGTTGCTTCTCCACTAGAATGGCTAATATCAAAACATTCCATACTTTTTGGAGGGTCAATTAAACCAAGTAACTTTTGCAATGCCACCATACGGCTAAAATGGTTTCGCTTATCTAACAATCTTGATTGAAGGCCTTGCTCAGCATTTAGTTTAGCTAAATCAAGCCAACGAGCCCTTTGCCCGCGAACCGATGATATTAACTCTATTTTTTTCCCAGCTTTAGCAAAAAGAGCTTCAACAATAATATCACTGTCATCTACTTCATGGCTCGTAATTAGAGCCTTAGGCAAATCATTATTACCAATATAAAACTGAGCAATAAAAGTTGATAATAACTCGCCCTCACTCATATCAAGTGGCATTTTTGGGTAATAACTTTTACTGCCAATAATTTTTCCTTGGCGAACAATCATCAAATGCACACACAAGCCACCCGGTTGAATTATTGCCGCAAGTACATCCGCATCACCTGTCTGCCCATAAACATTTTGCTGTTCTTGTACATGCTTTAATTGAACAATCTGATCTCTTAATAACGCAGCTTTTTCAAATTCCATTGATTTTGCTGCATCAGTCATTTGCAAAGTAATTTCTTGAGTTAACTCATTATCCTTGCCTTCTAAAAACATTTTTGCATGCCGCACATCATTTGCATACTCAACGTCTTCAATTAGATTCACACATGGAGCGGAACAGCGCTTAATCTGGTATTGCAAACAAGGTCTTGAACGATTGGCATAATAGCTGTCCTCACACTGCCTAACCTTAAACACCTTTTGCATTGTATTTAAGCTTTCTTTTACCGCCGTTCCACTAGGAAAAGGTCCAAATAATTGACCTTTCGTTTTCGTTGATCCCCGTCGAAACAATAAAGCAGGATGTTTGTGTTCGGATAACAAAATGTACGGATAAGATTTATCATCTCGTAAGAGAATATTATATGGCGGACGATGCTGCTTGATTAGTGTTTGTTCTAAGAGTAGTGCTTCGGTTTCACTCTTGGTTACAGCTATTTCTATGTCATCAATACGACTCACTAAAGCCATGGTTTTTGTTGTAAGGCCACTGGCTCTAAAATAACTAGACACTCTATTTTTTAGATTTTTAGCTTTACCTACATACAGTAAAACCCCCTTCCCGTACATGCGGTATACACCGGGCCTAGAGGTCAAATTACTTATAAAGTGTTTTGGATCAAAATCTTGCGGGTTCAAACGGACACTCTTTTAACCCATTCCCAATAAATTGTATCTCATCGCTAGCTTGGTTAACTCTACATCACTACTGATATTCAATTTTTCAAACATACGATAACGGTAAGTGTTTACAGTTTTACTACTTAAATTCAAATGATCTGCAATTTCTTGAGGTTTTTTACAATCAATAATCATTTGAGCAATTTGCAACTCTCTATCGGAGAGAATATCAAGCGGGGACGCATCATCAATAGAAGATACCTTTGAAAGGGCCATTTTTTGCGCTACAGAACCAGCAATGTATTTATTCCCAAGAGAAACGGCTTTAATTGCATCCAACATTTCTTTTGCAGGAGCCCCTTTTGTTAAATAACCACTTGCCCCAGCTTCAATCAATTTCATAGGATAAGGGTTATCATCATGAGCAGATAACGCAATGATTTTCATCTTTGGAAACAGTCTTATTACTTCTTTTGTTGCACCTAGCCCCCCAATCCCTGGCATGTGGACGTCCATCAAAATAATATCCGGCGATAATAGTTTCGCTTTTTCAATTGCGTCTTCACCACTTGAAGCACTTCCTACAACAGAAAGCGTTGCTTCATCTTGTAGAACACGCGAAATACCTGTGCTTACCAGTTCATGATCATCAACAATTAAAATCTTTAGCACACATACCACCTTGCTATTTATACATTAACGATTCTATGCATTATTTAAATCTAATATCTTCTTTCTATAATTTCAACGCTAAGCAGGCAAGTCAATAACAAAACCCAATGCAGCCAATTCGTTAATTGATTTAGAACGATAATTAGCCCGTACTGTAGTTCCCTCAATTTTCTTTGTATAGTATAACAAGGTAGCCACTTTTGATTCCGTTAACCCTGTCATTTTTACCAACTGAGGGATAAGTGTAACAGCAATATCTTCTTGCTTATTTTCTATTTGAGGGACTTTAGGCATTAATAGAGACTGGCCTTTAATTACTTTTTGCACTTGCTCTAGATACGCTTTTTCAAATTCAGGCCAACTTCTACTCTCTTCTTCGACTTTAAGAGAGTGCCACCCAACTTTAGACCCCGCATAATAAATAGCGGGATGACTCCACTTAAACTCTAATGGGTTCATTCTACAACGACAAGCTTCTTTATAAGCTGATCGTGGACTAACTAAGCCATACACACCATAAGCAGTATTAATCAAATTTAAAAATTCAGAAATTGTCGGAGGCCAAGCATATGTCTCCTTTGCACGTTCTACCGCATAAGCTAATAAAGGTTCTTGAAACCCTCTGATAGCAATAGACCACTCACGCTTTGCTAGCTTTACCTCATCCGGTGTACTGTACGCCGAAGCAAATTTATGTGTATAAATGGCTTTAAAGCGAGCAAATAGCATATTTACCAACATTCTGTTTTGCTGTTCTTGCGACTCGCTTTGAACCGCTTCTTCAGAATTACCAGTCTGTGTCGTGAATGTTTGTGAGTGCGTCGCTAACTTTCTCTCTAGAGGTTTTAGAAGTGTATGTATTGTTTGAGGTTCCTTCATTAGACGATCGATCCGATTGTTTATATTGCCACTGTCGCTTTACATACTTAAAAAATTCGCTGTTCCAAGTACGTACATTTTTACGCTGTTCTTTTATTCTAAGTAAAAACTCTGGTTGTAACTGTAACGCAAATTCTCTAGGAATACCCGATTGAAGAATCTGTTCTAATGTCGCTTCTTCTGGTTGCCACTGATCAGGTTGTCGAGTCCTTTCTTTTTGCTCTAAATACAAATCAAAATCAGTAACCCCTCTTCTCCTTTCATTTGACACATGAGAGTAGTTGGCATTTTTATTATTAGGAACAATCGGCACATCGCGATTAACTTCCCGATGATTTTTAGTCTCCCTATCTACAGAAGGTAAAGCAGGCTTCTTGAATGAGCTTTTTGAAGTTTGAGCTAATCTCTCCACCTTTTCCATTAAAGTATCCGTTTGGAATTTCTCAACACTTTCCTGTTCAACAGCACCTTCCATTTTGTTTATTGGATTTTTAGAGAATAATTTAATTTCAATGAGAGATTGTTTTTTCTCAAAAGCAAGGCACTGATTTAATTGCAAACTGGATAATATTCTCAACAACATGGGTTGAGTCCAAAAAGGAAGTTGAGACAACAAATTCCTCATATCACACTGTAGAAAGGAAGACCTTGATAAATAAGCTTTCTGACGTAAAAAAGCCAGTAAAACAGCCTCTTCCAAACCGATTTCAGCGGCAAGAGAAAAAGAAATAGGAAGTGAAAAATCGTATTCAGACATAGGTTACATAATAAATTATTGATCTTATGAGTCTAGCAAATAGATGACTATTCCGCACTAACGCTCTCGCTCAAATAACAAATAAAAACTCTCTTGTAAAAATCATTTAACACTACTTAGTTTCAAAAAGCCTGTTGACAATCATTTTCTGCAACCCTATTCTGAAACAGTGCCGAAGAACATTAACAATAAAAACGGCCCATATCTATTTAAGGAGAAAGCTGTATGTATACAATCAACATCACAGGTCATCATGTCGACGTCACTCCAGCATTAAAAGATCACATCAACGAAAAATTCAATAAACTATCTCGACTTAGCGACCAAATTACTACTGTCCAAGTAACTTTGCTACAGGACAGCCACGAACAAAAAGCTGAAGCAACTATACACCTTCCAGGAAAAGACTTATTCGCAGCAGCCGTGTCAGATGACAGGTTATTCCACGCTATAGATTCCATGGTTGACAAACTGGCCAGACAAATAGATAAACATAAAACCAAACAGTCTGTTGGGCACCACAAAACCTCTGTTGCCCTGTAACATTTATTACCAGACCTTTTGCACAAAGTCATGAGCAATGATAAAATGAGTCTGTTTTTAACAAGGTGTTAGCAAGTGTAGTAATTGTGCAAAGGTTTCACTACATAATTTAGTTTAATAAAACGTCATCTTTAGGGTGACGTTTTTTTTACTTCGTTTATACTTGAGTTTCTATTTTCAACCCCCACAATAAAGTTAAGAACGATTTCATATTAACTGGAGTGTAAATAATGCGTTATAACGATGCTATAACCAATCAACCGTCCGAAGTGATAAATAAGACACTAAGAAGTACTTATAGCTTATTAGCAATAACATTATTTTTTAGTGCGTTTACTGCTTTCTTAAGCATTTCCTTGCAACTACCTCACCCTGGCTTAATTATCACCTTAGTTGGGTTTTATGGTCTCTTATTCTTAACCCATAAATTTCAAAACAGTGGCTTAGGCATTATTTGTGTTTTTGCTTTAACTGGTTTCATGGGGTTAACTATTGGACCAATAATTAGTATGTACCTGAACCTTCCAAATGGTGCATCAATGGTCATGACTGCATTTGGTATTACAGGTTTGTCTTTCGTAGGGCTTTCCGCTTATGCAATTGCAACTAAAAAAGATTTTAGTTTTTTAAATGGCTTCTTAGTCGTTGGTGTTTTTGTTTTAATCGGCGCCATGATCGCTAATATCTTTTTGCAAATGCCAGCATTACAAATTTTCCTTTCTGCAGGTTTCGCACTTTTCTCAGCGGCCATGATTTTATGGCAAACAGGAGAAATAGTTCGCGGTGGAGAAACAAACTACATACTTGCTACTGTTAATTTGTATGTTTCTATCTACAACATGTTTTTGAGTGTTTTAAGTCTTTTAGGTATGGCAAACGACGACTAAGCTTACCTACTCGTTATCATACAAACAAAGGGAGCTTTATAAGCTCCCTTTGTTTATCTAATTACAGACGATTTTCACCATGCAATACACTCTATTTATCCAAGGCTCTCCCCACGCTTCCAAAGCATGCCATTCAGCTTATAAGTTTGCTCATGCGTTACTTAACTCAGAACAACATTCTATTGAAGGCGTATTTTTTTATGAGGATAGCGTTCTAATAGCAAATGAACTCATGCAACCACCTAGAGATGAGACAAACATTAGCACTCTTTGGAAAGCACTAGCCGAGAAACATTCATTAAATTTGTATGTTTGTATCGCAGCAGCAGTAAGACGAGGGATAATGAATGAAACGGAAATGTCTCGCTATGAACTGAATCAATACAACCTATCGCCTCCTTTTCAATTAGAAGGTTTAGGGACTTTAGTACACCTTATGAGCAGCACCGATAGAACCATTATCTTTCGTTAATCTATAGCCTTTTACTTATGAACTCTTTTTTAATACATATATCAAGCTCTTCGTTCTCAAGCCTATCAGCCAAAGAAGGTTTAGATTTAGCGTTGGTTATGGCGACTTTTGAACAACCCATCGACCTTTATTTTGGTGAACAAGCTTTATCAATACTTAACCAAAAACAAAACCCCGAACAACTACATGGTAAAGACCTTTCTAAAGCTCTACCAAGCCTAGAGTTTTACGATATTGAAAACATCTATGTATGCAGTGAAGACATTGATAAATTGGATGATAACACAGCTTTATGGGAAGGCATTAAACTATTGGATAGGGAATCTTGGGCTCAAAAATTACAAACTTATGAACATATTTTGAGGTTTTAAAAATGAGGCTACATCAACTCAATAAAGCAAGTTACTCAGAAGCCATAGAAAGAGACATTGGCTGCAGCATCACCCCATTAGACAAAGTCCTTCTAATAGAAGACGCAACCATTCGCTTACTTAATAAATCAGATAGGCTACTAGACCATCTCAATCAAGAAAAGACCCCTATCTATGCCCTTGAGTCCGATTTAAAAGCATATGGCATCACTCACCCTCCTGGACACATAAAATGCATATCAGACACAGAATGGGTTGCACTGACTAATGAGTGTAGCCACCATATTGCTTGGTAGGCTAACTTTCATCGATAGTTTGATTGAGGGCTAATAAGGAAAACATATGTTTGATCACATTAATCTTGATAAAGAAGGCTATTTACTTGATTTATCACAATGGTCTACTGAGCTTGCCACACATATTGCTCAAATAGAAAATATAGAACTAACAGAAGCCCATTGGGAGATAATTTACCTACTCAGAAATTTTTATCAAGAGTATGAAATATCGCCAGCCATGAGGCCATTAGTAAAAGCCGTCACAAAAAGTCTTGGAAGCGAGAAAGGTAAGAGTATTTATTTGATGAAGCTTTTTCCCGGCAGTCCACCAAAGTTAGCGGCAAAGATAGCCGGTTTACCAAAACCAGCTAATTGCATTTAATTCAGACATTAATTGACTCCTGCATTCAAGACTATAGGATTTCAATTAAACCAAGATAATGTATTTTGTAACAATACAACTTCTCCAATAATTAACAAAGCTGGAGATTTAACTTCATTTTCAGCCGCAACTTGAGCAATATGATTGATATCAGAGGTAAACACTCTCTGCTGCTTAGTTGTACCTTTTTCTACAATCGCCACAGGCATTGCTTTAGACATTCCAAAACGCTGTAAAGATGCACTAATTTCAACTACCCCTGTCAGCCCCATATAAATGACTAAAGTCTGAGCTGGATGAACTAATTCCTCCCATGGGAGTTCGGTCGTTCCATCTTTCAAATGCCCCGTAAGAAAACGCACTGACTGAGCATAATCACGATGTGTCAGTGGGATTCCTGCATAAGCTGCACAACCGGCAGCAGCAGTAACTCCGGGAACCACTTCAAAAGAAACCCCCTCTTCAACTAACTCCTCTATTTCTTCGCCGCCACGTCCAAAAATAAATGGGTCTCCGCCTTTTAAGCGTACAACCTTTTTACCTTCTTTCGCCTTACGAGCTAACAAAGAGTTAATTTCATTTTGCGGCAAACTGTGCAGTGACTTAGCCTTACCAACGTACATTTTTTCAGCCGTATCTGGAATCAGCTCAATAATCTCTTCACCTACTAAACGATCATATAAAACAACATCTGCATCAATAAGTAGCCTATGTGCCTTTAAAGTTAGAAGCTCAGGATCACCTGGACCAGCACCGATCAAATAAACTTTTCCACTCATAGCACTCTTTTCTCTTTGCTAAAATTCATACAAAAAAAACCTAAAAGAGTTTTTTGTATGAGGGTAAATCAACGCCATATCTCAATTTAACATTGATTAAGCTAAGCGTAACTCAGTTTTCCCACCCATGTAAGGCTGTAAAACACTAGGAATACGAATGCTACCGTCTTCATTCTGATAGTTTTCTAAAATCGCTACCAAAGTTCTTCCTACAGCTAAACCAGAGCCATTTAAAGTATGAGCCAGTTCTGGGCGACCGGTTTCAGGGTTACGCCAGCGGGCTTGCATTCTACGGGCCTGAAAGTCCCACATATTTGAACAAGAAGAAATTTCACGGTACTTTGCTTGACCTGGTAACCATACTTCAATGTCGTATGTCTTATGAGCTGAGAAGCCCAAATCACCACCACATAAAATAACGGTACGATATGGTAATTCCAATTTTTGCAAGATAGCTTCAGCATGACTGACAAGCTCTTCAAGCACCTCTTCAGAACGATCCGGACGACAAACATGCACTAATTCAACTTTCTCAAATTGGTGCTGACGAATCATCCCTCTGGTATCACGACCATAACTTCCCGCTTCACTGCGGAAACAAGGCGTATGAGCAACAAACTTACGATGTAAATTTTCATCCGACAGTATTTCATCACGAACTAGGTTTGTTACTGGTACTTCTGCCGTTGGAATAAGGTATAAATCACTGTTTCCACTGTCTTTATCTACTGGAACTTTAAATAAATCCGCTTCAAACTTAGGCAATTGACCCGTGCCCTTAAGTGACTGTTCATTAACCAAATAAGGAACATAAACCTCAGTATAGCCATGCTCATCGGCATGAGTATTAATCATAAACTGAGTTAATGCGCGATGCAGTCGAGCTAAACCCTGAGTCATAACAGCAAAACGAGAACCCGTAATTTTTACCGCCGCTTCAAAGTCTAGCATTGACAAATGCTCACCTAAGTCGACATGATCTTTTGCTTCAAAAGGAAGCTCTGTTGGAGTTCCCCAACGGCGTACTTCAACATTATCATCTTCACTTGCACCTTGTGGTACAGATGCATGTGGAAGATTAGGAATACCTGCCAATAAGTGATCCATTTTTTCTTGGATAGTGTTTAAAGCGTCTTTAGCATTAGCAAGATCATCTCCTAAAGTAGAAGTCTGCGCTTTAAGCTGCTCTGCCAATGCTTTATCACCCGACTTCATCGCCATGCCAATTTCTTTCGATACGGAGTTACGAGACTGTTGTAACTTCTCAGTTTCAATTTGAATGGCTTTACGCTGCTCTTCTAACTCAACAAATGTTGCAACGTCCAAAGTAAAACCTTTGGTCAACAACTGCTTCGCAACAGCTTCGGGATCAGTTCTCAGTGCTTTAATGTCTAACATTACGGCAAAATCTTCCTCTAAAAAATAAACCTAATGAATCTGGTAACTCTTTAATCATTAGATTTGAAAAAATAGGTTGAGACCTTTGTACGACTATTACGCTTGATAATACTTTGTTAAAAACAGACTCAAATATGCGCATTTATAACTCATAAACTCTGCTTTTTCGTCTGTTTTTGCCTCGTCTTATCATCGTTCATGACTTCGTGCAAAGGTTTCAGGTTACGTATAGTAAAAATTCAATTATTTATAGGGCCCTAGTAAGATACATACCCATTGCCAGACCCAATACGCCCAACAGGCAACTTAATAATAAATAGCTTAAAGCACTTAGCCAAGCCTGCTGATTAATAAGTAAGATAATTTCTAAAGAAAATGTTGAAAAAGTAGTAAATGCGCCCAAAAAACCAACCATGATCAAGGGGCGATAGGATATTAGACTCGGCACCCGCTCCGTTATTACAACAAAACAGACTCCCATCAATATACTGCCTAATAAATTAACACTCAAGGTTGCTAACGGAAATGCTGTTTTTACATGATGATTAATAAGAGTTGATAGGCCAAATCGACTCATTGCACCAATAGCACCGCCAAAAGCGACCATAAAATACGTTAATATCAAATGACTAAACCACCTTCTTTATTTTGAAAAATAATCACACTTTTAGTCATCTTCATACCGATCACTATAACGAATTTGGTCACTTTGTAAGTCTAAACTGTTTAACCAAGCCATCTTTTCACCAATTTTCTTTTCCAATCCTCGGTCACTTGGCTGGTAAAAGGTTTGCGCCATAATTTCTTCAGGTAAGTATTTTTCTCCTGCGGCATACGCATAGGGCTCTGAATGGGCATAACGATAATCTTCGCCATGCCCCATACTTTTAGCCAAAGATGTTGGTGCATTTCGTAAATGATTCGGAACATCATAACTCGGTTGATTTGCAACAGCCCTCATAGCCCCTTTAAACGCATCATAAACCGCATTACTTTTAGGAGCACATGCTAAATATAAAGTTGCCTGAGCTATTGCTCTATTGCCTTCCCCGGGACCCACTCTCTCAAATACATCCCAGGCCGTTAACGCCACCTGCATGGCCCTTGGATCCGCATTACCAATGTCTTCAGATGCAATAGCCAGTAACCTCCGGGCAATGTACAAAGGGTCACAACCTCCATCCAACATTCTCGCCATCCAGTAAAGAGCGCCATCAGGAGAAGAGCCTCTAACCGATTTGTGAAATGCTGAAATTTGATCGTAGAATACATCCCCTTTATTATCAAAGCGTCGAAAAGACCCACCTAATACATCTTCTATATTCTTTTCATTGACACAGTTATCAATTGCCAAATCGGACACTATTTCCAAAAAATTTAACGCTCTTCGAATAT
Organism: uncultured Marinomonas sp.; assembly: GCA_947493575.1. Lineage (GTDB taxonomy): Bacteria > Pseudomonadota > Gammaproteobacteria > Pseudomonadales > Marinomonadaceae > Marinomonas. The sequence goes on along the minus strand of CANLRQ010000017.1, from coordinate 55,690 downwards.
CACCATCCGCTGCTCTTGCAAGAATCTCAATATACTTTTCATTTATCTCTATTGAGCGAGCGCCTAAACCTCTTTCGGAATCCTGTAAAGCATGCAGCAAAACAGATTTAACTTCATCTACAGAAGGCGTTTGAAGGCGATATACCCTTGCTCTAGATAGCAGCGCAGAATTTAATTCAAACGCAGGGTTTTCTGTTGTCGCCCCTATAAACAAGAAAGTCCCATCTTCAATATGAGGCAAAAAAGCATCTTGCTGAGATTTATTGAATCTATGTACTTCATCTATGAATAAGATGGACTGTTTTCCTGTAAGCAAGGTATTCTGCTTTGCCCTCTCCACAGCAAGACGAATATCTTTAACCCCTGACATTACGGCAGATAATGTAAGAAAGTGAATATTGAGCTGATGAGACAAGAGCTGAGCAAAGGTTGTTTTACCTACTCCCGGACTACCCCATAATATAAAAGAATGGCAACGGCCACTCTCAATCATTTTTATTAAAGGCTTCCCTTCACCAATTAAATGAGACTGACCTACGTATTCGGTTAAATTTCTTGGTCTCATTCGAGCAGCTAATGGAATAAAAGACAACTCACTTTCTTGCTCAGAAAACAAATCCATAATTATTCTTCTACAAAAACATCAATATCATCAGGCAAGTTAACGACAAAATTTTGATCAGACACCCCTTCATGCTCTTCGATAGCATTAAACTCAATTACGGTTGTTTGCTCTAAACTGTCTTCGATACTCATTGCACTGATAACACTCTTTTTAAAAGAAAGAGTGAGACTGGTAAATAAACCATCTTCTGATATAGGCACTAAGCGAAATCTCTGCTGACCAAGATCAGCAACATCATAAAAAGGCAGAACCTCTGATGCGGGTCGGCCTATTAAAGCAGCTGGAGACTGACCTAAAGTGCTCTCCACTCTTTTCCTTGTTGCTTGCTCCAAATCTACATCCCATACAGTTAACCATTGTCCATCAGATATAATACGCTGAGGAAAAGGTTTAATTGTATCCCAGACAAAACGATTTGGACTGGCCAACATGAACACGCCCTCGCTCAGTTGAACCTGATCCCCAGTTGAGTCATACGTCACCTGCAAGAACTCACCTTCAATATTTCGATTACCTTCCAACAGTTTCGCCAGCACAACATCTTCTTCTAACTCAATCTCATTGTCGGCTAAGGCAAGGATACAAGATGCAGAAAAAAAGACAATCAACACCTTTAATAACAATTTATAATTCATTAATCATTCCCTACTTTAGGATATTTTGTGTTTTTTAAGACTCAGGTATGAGAATTTCTCGCTGCCCATTTGTCCCCATAGGGCCAACCAACCCCGCAGACTCCATTGATTCAACAAGGTTAGCCGCTCTGTTATAACCTATTTTAAGGCGACGCTGTATCGAAGAAATGGAAGCTTTACGTGTTTCAATCACAATTTTTACTGCTTCATCATATAAAGCATCTTTATCTTCTGCATTACCAGTAGGGGACATTAAATCTTCAGGGTTCACAACAACACCCTCTATATAATCAGGCTCACCTCTTGATCGCCACTCCTCTACTACTCCATGAACTTCCTCATCAGAAACAAAAGCCCCATGCACTCGAATTGGAGTTGGCAAACCAGCAGGCAAATATAACATATCCCCCATACCTAATAATTGATCAGCACCACCCTGATCCAAGATGGTCCTTGAATCAATTTTTGATGAAACTTGAAAGGCCATACGAGTAGGAATATTTGCTTTAATTAGCCCTGTAATAACGTCAACTGAAGGCCGCTGCGTAGCCAAAATTAAATGTATCCCCGCAGCCCTCGCTTTTTGCGCAATACGCGCAATTAACTCTTCAACCTTTTTCCCAACTATCATCATCATATCCGCAAATTCATCAACAATAATGACGATATAAGGTAATGGTTCCAATAACGGTACAGTCCTAGGAACACCATCCAAAGAAAACATAGCCTCATGATCCGGCTGCCATAAAGGATCTTCAATTGGAGAACCCGCTTCAATCGCCTCTCTTACCTTCTTGTTATAACCTGCAATATTCCTTACACCTAATTTCGACATCAACTTATATCGACGCTCCATTTCATCGACAGACCATCGCAGACCGTTAGCAGCATCTTTCATATCAGTAATAACTGGAGTAAGCAGGTGAGGAATGCCTTCATAAATTGACAATTCCAGCATTTTTGGGTCTACCATGATCATCCGCACTTCATCAGGCGTTGATTTCAATAGCATACTCAAAATCATTGCATTAACACCAACAGACTTACCAGAACCTGTTGTACCAGCAACCAATACATGAGGCATTTTTGCCAAATCAACGACAACAGGCTCTCCAGAAATGTCATGCCCTAGAGACAAGGTAAGCGGTGAGGAAGATTTATCATAAGCATCACAATTTATAACTTCACTAAAGTAGACGGTATCGCGAACTTGATTAGGTATTTCGATACCTATGGTTGATTTTCCAGCTATCACTTCGACCACGCGAACACTCATTACACTCAAAGAACGAGCTAAGTCTTTTGCTAAATTAGTAATACGCGATACTTTTACACCAGGTGCAGGCTGAATTTCAAACCGAGTGATAACTGGGCCAGGATTGACTTCAACCACTTCGGCCTTTACTCCAAAATCTTGTAGTCTCAACTCAAGCAACGCAGAAAGGTCAATCAACTCCTCTTCCGTATAACCTCCGTTTTTCGGTTTAGGTTCTGTTAATACGGATCTATCTGGCAGTACATAAGAGGCATGATTGACTGATAACAGACTGGATTCCGCACCAGCAAGGTTTTCAAGTTGCTTAGCCTCTGAAAGAGTACGAACAGCAGGTTTGCTATGATCACTAGGAATCACTTCTGACGTTAACTCATCTTTTATAACACCATTCACCGAAGTCAGTTCTTTTTTGGAAGAGCTCTTCTTAAAAGCATCTTTTTTAAGAGCTTCTTGCTGCAAACCGTCAACACTAGCAGAGTCTTTTTTAGCTGAAGTTGTTTGCTCATCACTCTCAACATAAAGAGTGTCTTCGACATCAATGTCTAAATCTCCAAGAGAAAGCTCTTCTGAATGATGAGTTTCCATTAAGCTTTCGTCATCCAGAGACCCTATTTCAAAATCATGGGTGTCATCTATTCTCTTCGCTGGCGCCTCAGCTTTTTCTTTACGAAAACGATTAATAAAAGACGACAGTAAAGAATCTTTTTCAACATCAAGGTTATTATTGTTACTTTCAATATCGTTTTCGTATTCAAAATAATCGCTGGAATCGCCCTCTTCTAATTCTAAACGATCTTGCTGCTTTTTCCATTTTCTATATAGTGCTGGTTCGTCTGTATCATTTTTAGTGAAATTTGATGAATTAAAACTAGATGACTCAATATTCGCTTGAAGCATTTCCTCGCTGTTTTTATCATCTTCCTCATCCATTTGCTCAACATCATTTTCAAGAAGGTTTCGTTCTTTACGCTCTTTATAACCTAAATATAAATATGAAAAGGCGTTAGATATTCGTTCACCAATACTCTCTGCTACAGCCATCCACTGCAACTGAAACAATAAAGTCAATGAGATAAACCAAAGAGCCAAACTAAACAAGGTTGCACCGTCATAACCAACCCAGTGGTATAACAAACTCCCCAAGGCACCACCAAGAATTCCTCCAGGGCCATATTGATATGACGCCCCTCCAACAGTGTGTAAAAAACCTAACACAGTGCCGGAAGATAAATACAAAATACTGCCAACAGTACAAATCAACGTCTGAAAAATCGGAGACAAATTATGAACATTTCTCCAAACAACTAAAATCACACCGATGAAAACAATAGGAAGAGATAAAAAAAGTGAACCAAAAAAAGCAGAGCTTACATCTGCAATAACCGCACCCGTTGCACCCATAGAGTTTTGAATTACACCAGTCCCACCAGAGTAGAACCAGCCTGGATCGTCTGCATGATAGGTATAAGTTGCCAAACTAAAAAACAAAAACAATACCAAAACAGCAACAAATGCCGCTTGCTTAGCAAACAACTCCCATATAGGTGATCGTCCAGACTCACTCACATTCTCTGACACAATGGCCTCTCATCTCGTTTTTAGGTAATACAGAACTTGGTGGATATGCAATGTCGATAGCAATAGAAAGTTTACCACAAAAAAAACCAGCCCGAAGGCTGGTTTTAGCTTTTACTAAGAAAGGGAAATCTTAGAATGCAGCAGTAACAGCTAAGACATTTTTCTCAGCACCGATATCGCCATTGAAATTTTTGAATGCATAAGTTAAGTCACCAGCAGTGTACTTAGCATAAAAGTAAGTGCCGTCTACTTTAGCTTCTTCATCAGAAGCATACTCTAGACCTAGGTTTAAAGCGTCAGATGCAGCGAACTGAAGAGAAACACCATAACCTTCTGCATCAGTAGTTGTACCGGTACCTTTCTCACCAACACCGTAAGATACAGAAACAGTCGCTGCACCAGCATCCATTTGAAGGCCAACGTTTACTGCATTCGCGTCACCGATAGAACCAGCAGAGATACCTGCTTTGAAACCACCAAGATCAGCAACATAAGATGCTGCAACACCAACATCAGAATCATCAGTTGCAGTAGAAGTAGTAGCTTCAAGAGCAACAGTTAGACCAGGTGCAACAGCGTAACGAACACCTGTGTTATCAGTATCGCCTGCAGCAGTTGCTAGATCAACACCACCGAAGTTCTCATCGATACCCATGTAAGCGCCAGTCGCTACTGTTCCGTCAAAACGACCGAAAGATACAGCACCTTGCTTAACATAAAGTTTTTCCATACCGATCTTAGTTGCTTCATCAGCACCAGTAGTACCGATTTCGATTTCCGCGTAAACAACACCAGTGTCAACTTTAAGCTCAACTTCACCAACATCAGTACCATCAACTAGATCAGATGTACCTTTTGAATCACCGTAGTAAGAAGTATATTCGATACCAGCTTCACCTGTAAAAACAGCGTCAGCAGCAATAGTAGTAGTAGATACAGCAGCCGCAACAGCAGATACTGCAAAGATAGAAGCAAGTTTAATCGCTTTCATTCAAGATTCCCCTTTATATTTTATATTTTAGACCTTTTGCAAGGTTTCTATAACCTAAACAAGAAACGCCGACAAATCAACGACTCATGTATACTAAAACCGAACGATTTCACTTTTATGACATATAGATCAAAAAAGCCAACCCCTAACATTTTAAAAACGATATTACTTTTTATCAATGCTTCAGAATAGACTCGGTTTAGAACTGACATGATTAAAACCAAGTTTTCCTATGCTGGTCAAGAGCTCATGTGCTTTTTTTTCTTTTTTTTTGCATTTTTCTTGTTTTAAATGAATTGACAGACAAAAAAACAAGAATTTTACCGATTTAGCAATGAATATTCGCTCAAAAAACAAACAACAATTAAATCACACCTCTTCACGTTTTACTGCAAATAATTCATCTCTTTTCGACATATCTCAACATATACACAGAAATCAAAATAAAAAAATACAATTGAAATAGGTTAGTTTGAGACCTTTGCACGAAGCCATGAGCGATGATAAGTCTGTTTTTAGCAAAGTATTAGCAAGCCTAATAGTCGTGCAAAGGCCTCTCTTTATGATAAAACGTTTCTTTAATACGCAAAAAGAATTCAAGAAGGCACACAAATGACTCAGCCAACAAGTCAAAAACAACTTACTATTTTAAGTGAATCTCCGTTTGAAATCCCCTTTCCCGACAATTCACTAGATGATCCAGATGGATTATGCGCTGTAGGAGGAGATTTAAGTAATATCAGATTGATAAATATGTACCAACACGGTTTTTTCCCTTGGTATAGTGAGCCTGACCCTATTTTATGGTGGCACCCCAAAGAGCGGTGCGTATTATTTCCAGAGCACTTTCACTACTCTCGCTCTTTAAAAAAACACTTAAAAAAACAAACTTGGGCAATTAAGGCCAACTCATCTTTTTCCGAAGTAATCAAAATCTGTTCTGACAGCAGATTAGAAAAAGAAGGCACTTGGATATCAGATGACATAAAACATGCTTACACTGGCCTGCACAACTCAGGCATCGCTCATTCAATTGAAGTTTGGGAAGATAATCTATTAATCGGTGGCTTATATGGGGTTTGTTTAGATGGCGTTTTTTTTGGAGAGTCCATGTTTTCAAAAAAAGAAAATGCCTCTAAAGCGGCCCTTTACACACTTTGCCAACATGCTAACCAAGCAGGCATTCATTTAATTGACTGCCAAGTGCAATCAGACCATCTACTTAGCCTAGGCGCCACTCTTATCCACAGAACTAAATTTTGCGATCTGCTCGATAGCTATTGCAAAACACCGAGTCCAAACCATTACTTACAATCCCAATCAATACTATCTATGAACATCTAAACACTGTTATTACTTCCTAGATTGCTTTCTAGATTGCTTCCAATAAGGTAGCGAGAAATTGCATTTTTCATCTATTTATTAAAAGATAGAAACCTTTGCACGGCTACTACGCTTGTTAAAAACAGACTCAAAATGCACATTTATAGCTCATAAACTCCGGTTTTTCGTCTGTTTTTCCCTAGTCTTATAATCGTCCATAACTTCGTGCAAAGATCTTGATAATAATAGTTGCTCAGTTCATTTGCTATTCAATGTTTTTTTAGGCAGAATACGCGCGACTAAAATTTCAAATATGACCTTATTCTTAATATTGTAAAATTTGAATTGGGCTCTACACGGCCTTTCACCTTTAAAACCATAGGACATTTATTGTGGCAAAAGAAGACAGCTTAGAAATGGAAGGCACTATCATTGATACACTGCCTAACACCATGTTCCGCGTCGAACTTGAAAATGGACATGTTGTAATTGCGCATATCTCTGGAAAAATGCGTAAAAACTACATTCGTATATTAACTGGCGATAAAGTAAAAGTTGAGCTTACACCTTACGACCTAACTAAAGGTCGCATTGTTTATCGCGCACGTTAAGATATCTATTTAATTTTTTTAAATAAATATTAGATATAAAAAAACCGGACTCATGTCCGGTTTTTTTATACTCATAAAACTACCTAAGGAAGGTGCAAATAAGCCTACTAAGCCTGTATTCTTTATTGAGCATCTCGAAAATAGACCAGCTATTCACACTCGATACTCGCCTCGAATAGCCGGATTTTATCCACATGTTGAGGCAAGAGGATTTTTCGCACCTTCCCTAGTGATGCACTGCGCTTTCTTCTAGAGCAGTCAATACAAGCTCGTCTTTGCTTTCATCTAATGAGACAGACACGACACCTCCATCATCTAAATCACCAAACAAAATCAATTCAGCAAGAGGTTTTTTCAAATGTTCCTGTATAACCCTTGCCATAGGTCTTGCCCCCATTGTTTGATCATAGCCTTTACTCGCTAACCAACCACGAGCCGTATCCCCTACATCCAGTAACACGGATTTAGAATCAAGTTGGGCTTGTAACTCGACTAAGAATTTATCAACCACATTAAAGATAACTCTCTCATCCAACTGTTTAAATTGGATAACAGCATCTAGCCGATTCCTAAACTCAGGAGTAAAAGTACGATTAATTACTTCCATTCCATCTGTGGAATTATCTTGATTCGAAAAACCGATAGAGCGTTTCGCAAGAACCTCAGCACCCGCATTTGATGTCATAACCAGAATGACATTCCTAAAGTCTGCTTTACGGCCGTTATTGTCAGTTAACGTTCCGTGATCCATTACCTGCAATAAGATATTAAATACTTCTGGGTGTGCTTTTTCTATCTCATCAAGTAAAACAACACTGTGTGGATTTTTTGTAACCGCTTCAGTCAGTAAACCACCTTGATCAAAACCGACATAACCAGGAGGAGCACCAATCAAACGAGATACAGCATGCCTTTCCATATATTCAGACATATCAAAACGCAGTAACTCTACTCCAAGTTGTTTTGCCAGTTGACGAGTTACTTCTGTTTTACCAACACCAGTAGGGCCAGCCATTAAAAAAGAGCCTATTGGTTTTTGCTCCGCTTTAAGACCAGCACGAGAGAGCTTTATTGCAGCAGATAGAGACTCAATTGCGCCATCTTGGCCAAATACAACCATTTTGAGATTGCGCTCCAAGTTTGACAATACTTGTCTATCATCCGAGTTAACCGCTTTAACTGGAACCCGTGCAATTTTAGATACTATATCTTCAATTTCAGTCACTGTAATCAACTCTTTACGAGTTTCTTTAGGCTGCAATCTTTGGAAAGCACCCGCTTCATCAATCACATCTATGGCTTTATCTGGCATATTACGATCCGTAATATAACGAGAAGCCAATTCAGATGCGGCCAATAAAGCAGGCACTTCATATTTAATCTGATGATGTTCTTCAAACGTACCCACAATCCCTTTTAGGATTTGATACGTATCCTCTACGCTCGGCTCATTTACATCAATTTTTTGAAAGCGTCTTGCCAAAGCATGATCTTTCTCAAACACACCTCTAAACTCTTGGAATGTTGTTGAACCAATACAACGTAATGCACCAGAACTCAATGCAGGTTTCAATAGATTAGATGCATCCATAACCCCACCAGATGCCGCTCCAGCCCCTATAATCGTATGAATTTCATCAATAAATAAAATGGCGTTGGGCTGCTTTTTCAAATCGTTTAAAAGCTGCTTTAAACGCTTTTCAAAGTCCCCCCTATATTTTGTACCGGCAAGCAACGCCCCCATATCCAAAGAATAAACAATTCCATCTTGAATCACATCAGGAATGTCTTTATCAACAATACGTTTTGCCAAGCCTTCAGCAATGGCGGTTTTACCAACACCCGCCTCACCAACTAATAAAGGGTTGTTCTTACGACGACGAGAAAGTGTTTGAATAACACGCTCAACCTCGTGATTTCGCCCAATTAACGTATCTATTTGGCCTTTTTTCGCTTCTTCATTCAAATTCGTTGTGTATTTTTGAAGCGGTGAAACATTACTATCATCTTGATCCTCTTCTTCTTTTGCTTCTGAAGAAGTATCCTCTCCAATTTTTGAAATACCATGAGCAACAAAATTTACGACATCAATTCGAGCAACGCCGTGTCGCTTCAATAAGTAAACACCCTGACTTTCTTGCTCACTAAAGATAGCAACCAAAACATTCGCGCCAGTTACCTCTCTCTTACCAGAAGATTGAACATGGAATACCGCTCGTTGAAGCACTCTTTGAAAGCCAAGTGTTGGTTGCACTTCTCTTTCAACATCCTCCTCAGGAATCAGTGGAGTGGTACTGTCAACAAACTCCTCAAGCTCCTTTCTCAATACATCAAGAGTAACACCGCAAGCGGACAGAACTGATGACGCAGCTTGATTTTCAATCAAGGCAAGTAATAAATGCTCAACGGTCATAAACTCATGACGTTTATCTCTTGCTGTTTTGAACGCGTTATTTAAGGTTTGCTCTAATTCTTTATCTAGCATGTTAATAACCCCACTTTAGTCAGTCCACTTTTTGCAAATCACACATTAAAGGATGCTCATTCTGTTGAGCAAACTGCTGTACCATTGCAACTTTCGTTTCCGCTACATCAAAGGTGTAAACACCACAGATACCTTTGCCTTTTGTATGTACTTCCAACATGACTTGATTGGCTTTTTCTGCATCCAAGGAAAAGAAATGTTGTAGTATATAAACAACAAAATCCATTGGAGTATAATCATCATTAAATAAAACCACCTGATACATAGAAGGTGGTTTTAGCTGTACATCCTCTTCAGAAATAGAAATAACTGAATGCCCTTGATCATCATCCTCTAACCCTAGTCGAGTTTCTTGTGCTTTATTCATCCTCAGTCTCTAAAATAGTTTATAAATTAAATCTTGCTTAATTACTTAATTGGAACGAGTTGTCAAAAATCAATTCATCTTTATCAGTTAATTATTTTATTAGAGACCTTTGCACGAAGTCATGAGAGATGATAAATCTGTTTTTAACAAAGTATTAGTAAGTGTAGCAGTCGTGCAAAGGCCTCTATTAAACTCTAATATTCCATCAGTGTAGCATCATGCTTGACTTTCAACTTTGCATCAATTGCGGTTTTTCTTTTTCAAAATATACAAAAGCGCTAATTTGCTTTTTGCTGTTTACTATAAACTGGACTATCTTTGTAATGAGATGTTTTCTTTTTTATCGGTTTACGAAGTTTACGGTAGTTAGGAGAGAAGTATGCATACTGGAACAGTAAAGTGGTTCAATAACGCCAAAGGTTATGGTTTTATCATCTGTGACAGCTTTGATGAAGACTTATTCAGTCATTACTCCGCAATCAATATTGAAGGATATAAAACATTAAAATCTGGGCAGCAGGTGACCTTTGATGTAACCCCTGGAGAGAGAGGACTTCACGCAATGAATATTTCACCTATCGATAATAAAGAAGGTAACGAGTCGTAAACTAGATTGAAAACACACCTTTAAACAGTAAGATCATTTTAAAATGTATATAATGCATTAAGTTTTTGAATTCAGGACTTAAGAGACCTTTGCACAACTATTAGGCTTGCTAATACTTTGTTAAAAACAGACTCAATATACGCATTTATAACTCATAAACTCCGCTTTTTCGTCTGTTTTTACCTCGCCTTATCATCGCTCATGACTTAGTGTAAAGGTCTCAAAATTTAATCATTTGCATTTATCACACGGGCTATGAATGAACGATATAATACTGTTTAACAAACCTTTTCAAGTACTGAGCCAATTTAGCAGTGATGGAGACAAAAAAACATTGGCTCATTTTATCAATGTACCTAATGTATATCCTGCAGGCAGACTCGACTTCGATTCAGAAGGTCTTATGCTATTAACCGATAATGGTGCAGTTCAACATTTTATATCATCTCCCGCTTTTAAAATGCCAAAAACTTATTGGGCACAAGTTGAAGGTATTCCAAATCAAGATGCACTTGAGCAATTACGCAACGGTGTTGAATTAAAAGATGGAGTGACTCAAACAGCACAAGCTAAGATCATTTATCCAAACTCTGTTTCTGATCGATCTCCTCCAATACGCTTTCGCCCATCTATTCCCACCTCTTGGGTAGAATTACAAATTCATGAAGGTAGAAATAGACAAGTGAGAAGAATGACAGCAGCAGTGGGTCACCCAACGTTAAGATTAATTAGAATAGCAATCGGCCCATACCAGCTTGAAACAGAGCAACTAGCTGAAGGCGAGTGGAAAAAAGCACCACTTCCAGATGAACTCACAAAGAGGGTAAACGACTTTGAACAAAACCGAAAAAAACGTACGTCCAAAACAGCCTCACTTAACAGTCGCCGCCATAATAGTAAAAACAAATCAGACAAGAGAGAGTCAACCGCTGACAAACCAATCTCAGGTAACAAAAAGCGAAGAAAGACAATTTCTAATGGTAAAAGAATGGCAGAAAAAACAGCTCGTTCTTAACCAACCAGCAGGCCATGTTGAAAACAAAGAGTCATTAGAAACAGCGGTTATCCGAGAAGTGCTCGAAGAAACAGGTTGGAACGTTAAACCTATTCAAATACTTGGTATCTATTCGTTCACCCCCGAAGAGTCAGCTGATACCTACCATCGAGTTTGCTTTGTTTGCACACCAATAAATAAAGCCCATAATCACCTTGATCCAGATATCCACAGTGCGGATTGGATGACAAAAAAAGAAATCCTAAATCACCCTCTGAGAAGTGTATTAGTCAGCCAATGTATTGAAGATTTCGAAAAAGGCCATACTGTCTCTCTAAGCTTAATAAATAACTCTCATCTTATGGCCTATGATAATTGCGCATTTGAGGTACAATAGTTATAAAATTTTTATCACCTTACCTATTTGAGTCCTGATTTTTCAATGAACACAGCCATTTCTGATCAAAAAACGCCTTTAAACTCCACTAAAAAAGTCATTGTTGGCATGTCTGGAGGTGTTGATTCCTCTGTTTCAGCACTTTTGCTGATGCAACAGGGGTATCAAGTAGAAGGCTTATTTATGAAAAATTGGGATGAAGACGACGGCACTGAATATTGCACAGCAAAAGACGACCTAGCCGATGCCCAAACTGTTTGCGATACATTAGGCATTCATTTACATACAGCCAATTTCGCAGCGGAATATTGGGACAATGTATTTGAGCACTTCCTCGAAGAATACAAAGCTGGCCGTACACCGAACCCTGATATTTTGTGTAATAAAGAAATTAAATTTAAAGCATTTTTAGAATATGCATTAGAGTTAGGTGCTGATTACATAGCTACAGGTCATTATGTTCGTCGTGGTGAAGCAGATAATGAAGCAACTCTTTTAAAAGGGCTAGACAATAACAAGGATCAAAGCTACTTCTTATATGCTGTTGGTAAAGAAGAAATTGCCAAAACACTCTTTCCAGTTGGTGAATTAGAAAAACCAGAAGTGAGACGTTTAGCTGAAGAGCATGATTTAATTACCCATAATAAAAAAGACAGTACTGGTATTTGCTTTATCGGCGAACGTCGGTTTAAAGACTTCTTAGAACAATACCTACCAGCGCAACCAGGTGATATCAAAACCCTGACAGGAGATACGATTGGTAAACATTCAGGGCTGATGTACCACACAATTGGCCAGCGCCAAGGGCTCGGGATTGGAGGATTAGCCAACTATTCTGATGACCCATGGTATGTTGTAGAAAAAGATCTAAAAAATAATATCCTACTTGTTACACAAGGCGGTGAGCATGACGCATTATACAAAACTCACCTTATTGCAGATAATATGGACTGGGTTGCTTTAGACGCCCCCAAAATGCCATTAAAATGCAAAGCAAAATGTCGCTATCGCCAAGCAGATCAAGATTGCACTATTAATGCACTAGCTGATGGACGTTTTGAGGTTAGCTTCGTGGAGCCACAAAGAGCAATCACTCCTGGCCAATCGGTAGTATTCTATCTTGATAATTTGTGCTTAGGTGGCGGAATTATTAACCATGCATTTAACAAATAAAACCGTTGAAATAGGTATAACAATATTGTGAGTAATCAAGAACAAGATCAAGTCATTGCATTATCCGCTCTTTTTCAAGCTGCGGAATTGGTTGCCACTATTGCAAAAACAGGACAAGTAGATCAAGGGAAATTAACACCTTTATTAGACAGTGTACTTATTTTAGATGCACCTAAAACCCATGATATCTATGGTGGCGAATGGGAATGGTCTACACAATTACAACAAGGCAAAGCACTTTGCAAAAAGACACTTGGCAACGATAGGAACACTGTTGATCCTGATATTATTCGTTATGCCTTGAGCCTACTACATCTAGAAGCAAAACTCTCAAAAGACAAATCAATGCTTTCTGCAGTGGGCGAAAAATTGAATCATTTAGTTCGACAAAGAGAGCATTTTGAATCAAGTGCTCATGCAAATGTTATCGCTGCAATGTCTGGCCTGTATCAAGACACACTAAGTCATTTAAGCTTTCGCATACAAGTACAAGGAGACAGTCGATTTTTACAACAAAGCCACATTGCGGAGCAAGTTAGAGCAATACTTCTCGCAGGGGTGCGTGCCGCCATTCTTTGGCGTCAACTTGGAGGCCGCCGCTGGCACTTTATCTTTAAACGCAAGTCATTATTAAAGGCTTTAGAACGTCATTAAGCACAAATCACTTATGAAAATTATGAGTATATTGTTTACTCATTATTTATACGGTCATTTTTTAGGTAATATATGTACACTAAATTGACAGCTAAATAATTCATTTTTTTGTCAAATCAACATTAAACTCTGTGATGAAACACTATCACTAATGCAATTGGTTAAACCGATCATAACGTTAGGGGAAACACATGTCAGATAATCAGACTATTTATTACACACTTACTGATGAAGCTCCAGCTCTTGCGACTGCTTCTCTATTGCCTATTGTCCGCGCCTTTACCAAAGAGGCAGGTGTCGCAGTTGAATTAACCGATATTTCTCTGGCAGGTCGTATCCTTGCCGCTTTCCCAGAATCATTAACTCCAGAACAACGTGTTGTTGACGGCCTACAATTTTTAGGCGAGTTAACAAAAGATCCAGCGGCAAACATTGTAAAATTACCTAATATCAGTGCATCTATTCCTCAGTTAACGGCTGCTATTACTGAGCTTCAATCTCAAGGTTACAATGTACCTAGTTACCCTGAAACACCAGCAACTGACGAAGAAAAAGCCATTCAAGCGAATTACTCTAAAATCCTAGGTAGTGCTGTAAACCCAGTATTACGTCAAGGCAACTCTGACCGTCGAGCACCAGCCGCTGTTAAAGCATTCGCTCGTAAAAACCCACACTCAATGGGTAAATGGAAGAAAACCTCTATTTCACACGCTGATTACATGCGCGATGGGGATTTCTACTCTTCTGAGCAGTCTGTCACTATGGATTCCGCTCAAACCGTTAAAATCGAATTTGTAGCGAAAGACGGTTCTGTTGAAGTGAAAAAGTCACTTCCTCTTCTTGAGGGTGAAATACTAGACAGCATGAATATCAGCTGTACGAAACTTCGTGCTTTCTTTGAAGCTTCTCTACAAGAAGCAAAAGAAGACAACATCATGTGGTCTCTGCACTTGAAAGCAACCATGATGAAAGTTTCTCACCCAATCGTATTTGGTCACGCGGTAACGGTTTTCTATAAAGATGTATTCGAGAAATACAGTGAATTATTTAAAGAAATCGGCGTAAACCCGAATAACGGCTTAGGAAGCGTATACGATAAAATCAAAACACTTCCAGAAGCAAAACAAGAAGAAATCAAACAAGCGATTGAAGACGTTTATAACACACGTCCTGAATTAGCTATGGTTGATTCAGACAAAGGCATCACTAACCTACATGTACCAAGTGATGTGATCGTTGATGCATCTATGCCAGCGATGATTCGTGGTTCTGGTAAAATGTGGGGCCGCGACGGAGAAGCACATGATGCTAAAGCCGTTATTCCAGATAGAACTTACGCGCGTATTTACCAAGAAACCATCAATTTCTGTAAAACAAACGGTGCGTTCGATCCAACTACAATGGGTACTGTTCCAAACGTTGGTTTGATGGCTCAAAAAGCACAAGAATACGGCTCTCACGACAAAACATTTGAAATTGCTGAAAGCGGCATGATGCGTATTGTTTCTGAGAATGGCACCGTTCTAATGCAACATAACGTTGAGAAAGGTGATATCTGGAGAGCTTGCCAAACAAAAGACGCTCCAATCCGTGATTGGGTTAAACTAGGCGTTACTCGTGCTCGTCAATCTGACACTCCTGCTATTTTTTGGTTAGAAGAAGAACGTGCACACGACAATGAACTCCGTAAGAAAGTAAATCTTTACTTAAAAGACCATGATACAAGCGGCCTAGACATTCGCATCATGCCTTACAATGAAGCAATCCGTTTCTCTATGGAACGCATCATTCGTGGTCAGGATACAATTTCAGTAACTGGTAACATTCTTCGTGATTATCTAACAGACTTGTTCCCAATTTTAGAATTAGGTACTTCAGCTAAAATGCTGTCTATCGTACCAATGCTAAATGGCGGTGGCATGTACGAAACAGGTGCTGGTGGCTCTGCTCCAAAACACGTTCAGCAGCTAATACAAGAAAACCACTTACGTTGGGATTCTTTAGGTGAGTTCCTTGCAATTGCAGTTTCTCTAGAGGAACTAGGCATTAAAAACAACAACCCTAAATCCATTGTATTAGCAAAAGCTATGGATAAAGCAACAGAACGCCTGTTAGACAGTAATAAATCACCTTCTCGTAAAACAGGTGAATTGGATAACCGCGGCAGCCATTTCTACCTTGCTCTTTACTGGTCAGAAGAACTTGCAAAACAAACTGATGATTCAGCAATTGCTGAAAAATTCGCACCTTTAGCAGCAATGCTTGCAACAAATGAAGAAAACATTGTTGCAGAATTAAATAGCGCTCAAGGTAAACCTGCGGATTTATCTGGCTATTACAACATCGACCTTGATCAAGTAGCTCAAGTAATGCGCCCTAGCACTACCTTTAACACAGCACTTGAAACATTGTAGTTTTTAAATAATTGATTTGAAAATTACACGAGACTTTTGCACGAAGTCACGAGTAAGCGTACTAGTGCAAAGGTCTCTACGCATTAATACCTCCAAAGCCCAGGTGACACCCTCACTTGGGCTTTTTATTAATACTGTGATAAACATGACTTCACTTACCTATTTAAAGCAATATCCATTAGAGCTACAAAATCAAGTCACCCAGCTTATTGAGTCTGACCGACTGTCTGATCACATTCGAAAACAATACCCAACACTGCACCAATATAATAATGATAAAACCTTAAGAGAATTCGCTCTTACACTAAAAAATCAGTACCTCAAAAAATCAGCTCCTTTAAGTAAAGTTATTTACGACAATAAAATTCATGTTGTTAACAATGCCCTAGGGCTCCATAGTTATGCATCTAGAGTGCAAGGGGGAAAACTAAAAAGTAAAAATGAAATTCGTATTAGCTCGGTCTTTAAAGAGTCACCAGAAGCATTTTTACGTATGATTGTGGTGCATGAACTCGCCCATTTAAAAGAAAAAGAACATAACAAAGCCTTTTATAAACTTTGTTGTCATATGCTACCCAACTACCATCAACTTGAATTTGATATGCGCCTTTATCTAACACATTTGGAACTTTTGGGTCCTGTTTACTCATTAACAGAAAAAAAGGCTCCGTAGTCATCCATGTTTGATCAAAGAATATCCTTCCTATAATGGCTTCCCAGCCTCCTTTTGCCTATAATAGCCGCTCCCTGAAAACCATGGTCGAGGCTCTCTCTCAATGCAACAAACTGGCTTTACGCAACTATCAAGTTTAAACGCAATTTCTCCTATTGACGGTCGATATGGCTCAAAAACTCAAGTTCTTCGCCGCTCAGTAAGTGAGTATGGCTTACTAAGAATGCGAGTTTTAGTTGAAGTTAGATGGCTTCAAGCGCTATCAAACCATGCAGATATTCCAGAAGTCCCTACTTTAAGTGAATCTGCTCATCTTTTCTTAAATGAATTGACGGATAACTTCAGTGAGTCAGATGCTCAAGCAATTAAGGACATAGAAAAAACAACGAACCACGATGTGAAAGCTGTTGAATATTTCATCAAAGGCAAGATGGAAGCAGTTCCTGAATTAGCAGCGGTTTCTGAATTTGTTCACTTCGCTTGTACATCTGAAGATATCAATAACCTATCTCATGCATTGATGCTACGTGAAGCACTAAACGACGGTATACTTCCGGAATTAAGCAATGTTGTTAGTGCCATTCAAGCACTTGCACATGAGCATGCTGAACAACCAATGCTGTCTCGTACTCATGGCCAAACAGCATCACCAACAACTGTTGGTAAAGAAATGGCCAATGTTGCAGCACGTTTGTCACGTCAATTAAAGCAAATACAACAAGTCGAATTTTTAGGCAAAATTAACGGCGCTGTTGGTAATTACAATGCACACCTTTCTGCATACCCAAATATTGATTGGCAAGCTCATGCAGAAGCATTTGTAACTTCTTTAGGGTTAACATGGAACCCTTACACAACTCAAATTGAACCGCATGATTACATTGCTGAGCTTTATGATGCACTAAGTCGTTTTAATACTATTTTAATTGACTTTGATCGTGATGTTTGGGGCTACATTTCCATGGGCTTCTTCAAGCAAAAAACCATTGCAGGAGAAATCGGTTCATCGACTATGCCTCATAAAGTAAACCCTATCGATTTTGAAAATTCTGAAGGGAACTTGGGCATTGCTAATGCCATCATGGGCCATTTAAGCGCTAAATTGCCTATTTCTCGTTGGCAGCGAGATTTAACAGACTCAACTGTATTACGTAATTTGGGAGTTGGCTTAGCTCATTGTTTAATCTCTTACCAAGCAACACTGAAAGGCATTAGCAAGCTAGAGATAAACGCTCCGCGCTTAGAACAAGACCTTGATTCAGCTTGGGAAGTACTTGCAGAACCGATTCAAACCGTAATGCGTCGTTATGGCATTGAATCTCCATATGAAAAACTGAAAGAGCTAACTCGTGGTCGTGCCATTGATCAGGCAACAATTGAAGCCTTCGTTGATACATTAGAGTTACCAGAAGAAGCAAAGCAGCAATTAAAAGCGCTTACGCCAAGCAACTATATTGGTAATGCTATTTCTCAAGCTAAAGACATTAATGCAATCTAATCTAGGTTAGATCTTGTTCTGTTCATCAAATGTGGATTACTATGCGCATTTGATGAACGCATTATATTAAAGTTGATTCTTATACTTTAATGAGGCCTTTGCACTAAGTCATAAGCTATTATATAAGATGAGGCAAACGAAAAAGCGAAGTTTATAAGTTATAAATGAGCGCTTTGAGTTTTTTTTAACAAAGTATTAGCAAGCCTAGTAGTCGTGCAAAGGCTTGTTAATGTTTTTCTTATTTCCCCTATCAATATCGAGATCCTAAATGAGCACACTTGATTCCCCTATTTCTATTTTAGGTGGCATGACCATTCGAACTTTTATGGAAGAATACTGGCAGCAAAAACCTCTGTTAATAAGAGGGGGATTGCAGGATTTTACACTACCTTTAGAAGCCGATGAGTTAGCCGGTTTATCAATGGAGGAAGAAGTAGAATCCAGAATTGTGATTGAAAATGGAAAAACACCGTGGGAATTACAACAAGGTCCTTTTAGCGATGAAACTTTTGCTACACTTCCAGAGGAGGAATGGACTCTACTTGTTCAAGCTGTAGACCACTGGGTACCTGAAATACAAGATTTAAAAGAACGATTTCATTTTTTACCGAGCTGGCGTCTAGATGACATTATGGTCAGTTACGCAACGAAAGGCGGCAGTGTTGGCCCTCACTTTGATCAATATGACGTTTTTTTAGTACAGGTGTCTGGCAGTCGACGTTGGCAAGTTCTTTCACCAGAACAATATACAGACTCCCCCATTCCAAATATTGATTTGCATATTTTGTCAGAATTCAATGCTGACCCAGAACAAGAGTATGATTTGCATACTGGTGATATTCTTTATCTGCCTCCAAACTATGCACATAATGGCCGCTCTCTTGACAATGATTGCATGACATACTCTGTTGGTTTCAGAGCGCCAAGCATTCAAGATGCGTTAACAGGAATCCACGATCAACTGATAGAAGAAACTGACGAAAAAAATCGTTTTGCCGCTCCCGGCGTATTTAAAGAAATACACCATGCTGAAATTGATTCCAGTGATCTATCTTACCTTCATTCTGAGCTTTCTAAATTGTTAGACCAGCCTGAGCATTTACTCGACTGGCTCGGGCAGACAATGAGCGATGTAAAATACCCGGAATACCAAAAAGTGCTCAGCAGTGAAGAAGTAGAAGAAGCATTTGAACAAGTTAAAAATGGAGCGACTTTTTTTCGCCCGGGTGATGCTCGAATTTGTTATGCAAAATCCGTTGAAAATAACCTCCAAGTAAAGCTCTTCTGCAATGGTGACAACCTTGTTGTAGACCACTCATTAGAAGGTTTTATTCAAGCTATTTGTGATCAAATTGAATTTAGCTTCACTGAGCTGGATGTTAAACAACATTCAGATATAACTCCGATACTTAAGTTCTTGCTGCAAACACAAGGTCTTATTGAATTAACAGAAAACGAAGAATAAACAGGGAATTTTTATGAAAGTATTAACCACTGATTGGAGCAGCAGCAAAGCTCAGTTGCAGTTCGTACGTAAACAAGTTTTTATTCTTGAGCAAGGTATTGACGAACAAGATGAATGGGATGATTTAGATGAATCATCGGTACACTTTGTTTCTTTTGGAACCACAGCCGTACCAACTGGTGTAGCAAGGCTAACACCTGAAGGAAAAATTGGCAGGATGGCCGTTTTATCAAGTTATCGACATCAGGGATATGCTACTTTACTACTCAATAAAGTTATTCAAGTTGCACGAGAAATGGGACATCGTAGAGTGTATCTGCACTCTCAAGCGGATGCACAACCTTTTTATGACAAACAAGGTTTTAAAACCGATGGAAAAATGTTTCTAGAGGCGGGGATTTTCCATGTTTTAATGGAAAGGGATATTTAACTTTTCATTAAAACATGAGAAGCATAAAAAAACGGACTAAATCAGTCCGTTTTTTTATGTCTAAATCGTGACTATACTGGTTATATTTGCACTCAGTAAGCCTTCAATAGCATGATAATAATTAGATTACAGCAATCAATTCAACATCAAATGTTAGTACAGAGAAAGGCTGAATCATCGCACCAGCACCTTGAGCGCCGTATGCAAGTTCAGCTGGAATAGTAAGACGGTATTTAGCTCCTTCCTTCATCATTTGAAGAGCTTCTGTCCAACCTGCAATAACGCCTGTTACAGGAAACTCAATTGGCTCACCACGTGCGATAGAACTATCAAAAACTTGACCGTCAATTAAACGACCTTCGTAATGTACACGAACAGTAGAGTCAGTCGTTGGAGTTGCGCCAGTACCTTCTTCGATAACTTCGTATTGTAGACCGCTTTCAGTAACTTGAACGCCTTCTTTTTCTTTGTTTTCAGCAAGAAAAGCTAAGCCAGCCGTTACATTACCTTCAGATGCTGCCTTTTGTTTTTCTTCCATATCAGCTTGTAAAGATGCAAAAGCAGCTTCAAGCTCTTCTCCAGAAACACGCATTTCTGCACCATTCAACGCATCTTCAATTGCAGCAAAAAGGTGCTCCAAAGAAATATCACCAAGGTCACTTCCTCTTAATTGATCACCAATTTGACGACCAATTCCATAACCAATTTTTGCTTCTTGTGTGTCGAATGACAACTCTGACATAGTCCGTACTCTCTTATAAAAGTGTATTTAAAATTAAGGGGAACATCATATCATAGTCATTTTCCTCTTCCGACCCATGTTAACAAGATAATCATATAAAGCCTTTAAAGCGAAGAAACAAAGGACATTTTATTCGAATCCCATCAGCTCAATTACTCCTTTTGTTAAGAAAGGTGCGAACAAGTTCTCTTGCCTCAGCATATGGATAAAAGTCTGCTATTCGAGAAGAGTATCGAATGTGAATAAGGTCATACATCAAAGTAAAGTTCCCATATTAATCATACCAATTCACTAATGAAGGGGTAGCACTAAACGTTACTTATAGTTAAACTTTACTGTATAAAAAACCAGTAAAGCTTAACTATGATTTTATATATTGCAGAAAAACCCAGTGTAGGCAGAGCAGTAGCTGAGGTATTACCAAGGCCTCATAAAAAAGGTGATGGCTATATTGAAGTAGCCAACGGCGACATAATTACTTGGTGCATTGGTCATTTGCTAGAGCAAGCTGAGCCCGATGCTTATAACCCTGAATACAAAAAGTGGAATAAAGAGCATCTTCCTATTATTCCCACCACATGGAAACATCAGGTTAAGCCTCAAACAAAAAAGCAATTTTCAATTGTTAAAAAACTCATTAAGCAAGCAGACAGCCTAGTTAACATGGGAGACCCTGACCGGGTCGGACAAATTTTAGTTGATGAAGTCATTAACTACACCGGGGTATCGAAAAAGAAACGCGATGCTGTAAAGCGCTGTTTAATTAATGATATGAATCCCTCCGCGATAAAAAAATCACTCAATAATCTTAGAAACAATACTGATTTTATTCCTTTAGCAACTTCAGCATTAGCAAGAGCAAGAGCTGACTGGCTGTATGGAATCAACATGACTCGCCTTTGCACCTTACAAGGTCAAAAATCTGGCTACAATGGTGTGCTCTCCATTGGAAGAGTGCAAACACCCATTCTGGGATTGATCGTGCATAGAGACGAAGAAGTAGAAAAGTTTATCACCAAACCTTTTTATGAAGTGTTTGTTACTCTTCAAACTCAAACGGGTACAAAATACCTCGCTAAATGGAAACCAAGTGACGCATGCGAACCCTACATGGATGACGACGGAAGAGTCCTCTCCAAAAAACTTGCCGAGACAGTAATAAACCGAGTGTTGCAACAAACTGGAATTGTACTAAAGGTTAAAAAAGATAATAAAAAACAGGTTCCTCCCCTTCCTTATAATTTATCTTCTTTACAAATAGATGCCGCTAAACGCTTTAATTTAAACGCTCAACAGACCCTTGATATTTGCCAACAACTTTATGAACGCCATAAATTAATAACCTATCCTAGATCCGATTGCCGCTATCTACCAAAAGGTCATTTAATGGATAAAGCAACCGTTACTAAATCGATTGCCTCCACTTGCCCTCCACTAGAAAAGGCGGTTTCCGAAGCGACTCTGTCCCTTGTGAGCAAAGCATGGAATGATGCAAAAGTAAGTGCGCATCATGCGATTATCCCAACTGTAAAACCAATGGACAGCAGTACATTATCGAAGAATGAAAAGAGCATATATGAGTTAGTTGCCCGGCAATATTTAGTTCAGTTTTACCCCGCATTTGAGTATTCAGAAAAGCAAATCGATCACGAAATCTCTGGTGGTCTTTTTATATCTAAGCAAAAAGACATTATTTCTGAAGGTTGGAAGTCTCTTTTCCCCTCTCAAAAAGCTCTAAACGCTGATAATGAGTTCTCAGTAAATAAACTGCCGGATGTGAAAAAAGGCGAACACATAGATTGCATTGATGGCACTTTGTCAGAAAAAATGACCAGTCCGCCAAAACACTTTACAGATGCTACTTTATTATCTGCAATGACGGGAATTGCTCGTTATGTTACGGATCCAAACATAAAAAAAGTCTTGCGGGATACAGACGGACTCGGCACTGAAGCCACTAGAGCAGGCATCATTGAACTGCTTTTCAAAAGGCAATTTCTAATAAAAAAAGGCAAAGAAATTCACGCTACAGAGATAGGTAGGCAATTAATAAATAGCTTACCTCTCCCAATGGTTTTACCTGATATGACAGCGCATTGGGAGTCTCAACTGGAAGCAATAAGTGAGAAGAGAATAAAGTACACTCAATTCATGCATCCTTTAATCACAGGATTAACAGATTTAATTAGGGATATTGAAAGGGTGGATTTCTCAGGAATGAAAAACATGGGGACTAAATTCCCCAAACGACAAACCAAAAGGCGTGTTAAAAAACCTAAGAAGAAAACCGACTAACAGCTTTATCAAAGTAGGTTTGATACTCTTCCTGGGGAACAAAAGAACCACCAGTTAACCATGCTATATGGGTACTTTTACTCAATGGGACAGAAAGCTGTTGTGCCTGTAAATATGCCTTTCCTGCTGGCGTATTTAACATCAATGGACCTAAACAGCCAATTGCGGCTGAAGGCTCCACTTCAATATCCTCTAATGTTTTTAACAAATACAATTGACGATAAAGAGAGTCATCCGTCGCGGTAAAAACCCCAGATAACAAATGTCTAGTAACATCACAAACCCACTGAGATGCAGTTCCTACAGCCAATCCATCAGCATCTGTGTCAATCGTCAGCCCATATTCATAAACAGGAGTCGGCTCTGTTTTTGCTTCACCAGCCATTCCTAATAACATACAGGGTGCCTGTACAGGCTCAGCAAAAAAACAATGAACACTATCACCAAACACGGTTTTTAAACCAAAGGTAATCCCTCCGGGGGCACCACCCACACCAGCGGGTAAATACACAAACAATGGATGAGATTCATCCACTAAAATACCTTGATGCTCCAATTGTTCTTTAAGTCGTAAAGCTGCAACGGCATAGCCCATAAATAAATGCGAAGAGCGCTCATCGTCGACAAAATAACTGTATTCATCCGCATCAGCTTCTGACCTTCCAGCTTCTACAGCGACACCATAATCCGCCTTGTGCTCAACAACCTTAACACCTCGTTTACGAAGCCTCGCTTTTTTCCACTCTTTTGCATCTGATGACATGTGTACAACAGTTTTAAAACCAAGTGCTGAACCAGCAATTCCAATACTTAGCCCTAAGTTCCCAGTGCTGCCAACGGCAATAGTGTATTGAGAAAAAAGGTCCCGAGCTTCTGGTGATAGAAAAACGGAATAGTCATCTGATACACTGGTTAATAGTCCTTCGTCCAAAGCCAGTTTTTCAGCAAAGCAAAGCACCTCATGAATACCACCTCGTGCCTTGATAGAACCTGCGACAGGTAATATATGATCTGCCTTTATATATAAAACCCCTCCAATAGGATTAACCTTTTCATTTAAAAAAGGCGCTTTTAATAGAGGTGACTCAATTAACCCATTACTTAACTCTAATTCAGGAAATAAACATGATAATACAGGAGCAAAACGTATTAACCGATCAGCAGCTTCATATAACTCAGATGTACTTGCGGTACTAATTGGAAGACTCTGATCAAGATACGCTTTATTACCCCAAAATATGGGCTCACAATTACGCAAAGCGACTTGATCTGATGAATTAATATTAAGTGATTTCATAGGAATTTTATCCAGTCCAACTCATTTGTATTTTATGTAGAGGTTTTACACGACATAACTTATGCAAACAAGACAAGCCTATGATTAGCGAAGAATAACAAGCACGAAGTCATGAGCGATGAGAAGACGAGTATGTTTTAAACAAAGTATTAGCAAGTGTAATAGTCGTGCAAAGGTCTCACTTAAAAAATTAACCTAAAGCTAACCAAATACCGACACCACACATTAAGGTGCCTGCAATTCGATTCATCAACTTAACATTACCATTCTGCTGCAAAAGCGTACGTAAAGTTCTTCCGCCAGCGGCATAAATTAATAGACAAATAAATTCAATTGATAAGATGATTATAATTAAAATACTGAGCTGACTAAATAAAGGCAAAT
This sequence comes from uncultured Marinomonas sp., assembly GCA_947493575.1. GTDB lineage: Bacteria > Pseudomonadota > Gammaproteobacteria > Pseudomonadales > Marinomonadaceae > Marinomonas. The sequence goes on along the minus strand of CANLRQ010000017.1, from coordinate 30,776 downwards.
CCGCAGAGATAAACGGAGGAAGTAAAGCCACAAAAAATGCCCAGCCTTTTGGATTGGCTATGGCTGTTACAAAACCTTGGCTTGCGAGTTCAAAACGTGTTGCACCTTGCTCTTCACTCGAAGATTGAATTGCCATTTTACCTTTAGAGCGCCACATTTGAACACCAATATAGGTCAAATAAGCCCCACCAACATATTTAAAAATAACAAATGCATCAGGGTAATTAAGCAATAATGCCGCAACACCAACAGCAGAAGCCGCAGCCACCAAACCAACGCCACAAAGCTCGCCTAACATCATCCATAAAGCACGGCGAACACCAATTGTCATGCCCATTGTCATTGCTAATGTCATGCACATACCAGGTGTGATTGAAACAAAGAAAAATGTTGGGATAAACACGGAAAGAACAGATAAATTCACTAAAACCTCAATATCGGCAATATAAATTATGAAAAAGACTCTATTTTATTGATCGTAATAGCGAATGTTAAAAGCGGTTAAAAATACTTTTTCTTTTCAAAATCTGAGTCTCCCATAAACTTATTCCACTCATCATCCATGTCCTCTTCGCCGTCTTCATCACCCATTAAAGCGTCTTCTTGCTCTTGTAGCTTAAGGTCTTCCTCTATCTCATCAGCATACCCTTGGAATTTTTTTCGGGCTTCATCGGCTTCTGGAACATCTTTAATGGGTTCAAGCTCTTGCACCGCTTGCTTATACAAATCAATTGCATCTTCAAACTTATTCATTAAAAAAGCTTGTCTTGCCAAATAACCCTTATGGTCTGAGCTTACTTTATATCTAAAAAAAGATAAGAGAGATTTGTACTTAAATGCAGAATCAGAATCAATTTTCTTTTGTTCTTTTGCTGTGTTTAAAAAGTTATCAAACGAATCAAATAATCGCTTAAGTTCCATTACTTGTAATTCGTCATTTACAGCTCTCGCTTTTCGTTTTTGCTTGCTATCACGAAACTCTTGCATTTCTTTTGCAGCATTTGAACGACGACGCTTTAATTGATCATCTGGTTGTAACGATATTAGCTCATCGAATATGGAAACCAAGTTTGAAAAAAGCCATAGCCTTAAATCTTTTGGCTGATATTGAGGTGGGAAATCATCAAGGTAACGACGAACTTGCCTAGATTGATTATTCAATAAAGACGCTTTTCGAAGTTTTTCAAGACGAGCCTGCTCTTTCATTTGTAACATGATAATAAAACCAATAAAGCCACCAAACAGCACTAGTAGAACAATTATGGTAATGGTCGTCATATAATTTTGTTGCCCAAATAATTACATTAATCAAGAGTATGAAATTAACTTATTCAAAGTAGTTGAATACATATACCCACTTCCACTATGGCACTATTCTTCCTCAGTATTCTGATTTATCTGCAAACGCCTTTCTACCTTATTAATCGAATTACTAATTCTTTCTATAAGCTCATCACACGGAATCAGCAAATTAATTTGCTCAGCTTCACTTAAAGCCGAGCGATATTTCTCTAAAGCTTGCGCTTTTTTATCAAGTTCTAATAAGTCTTCTGCTTGTCTCATCAATAAATCAATTTTCGACAATGCATGAGAATAACGTATTTTTTCTAAATAGTCTTTTGCACTTTCTCGATCAATCTGTTTTTGTTCCAGTTGCCGCTTAACAAAAGGAGAGATTTTTAACAATGCTTGCTGAACTTGCTCTAAACGCCCCATAGTTTGTACTTTTTCTTCTGAAGCAACATAACCCTCTTCAAAAGTTGCTTCAAACAATAGCGTCATTTCTTTTTTATAACTCACTTGCTCTGGCGTTAATGAACTTATTGAAGCCTTCGAATACCCATGAACAACATAAGTCAACAGCATCGTTTTTAATTCTAAAGGGCAATAGCGATCAGGTAATATTTTTATTGCCTGAACTAATTTATCACAGCGCTGCAACAATTCTTCTTCTGCTTTTAGGGCGGCTATTTTTCTTGCTTCATGATCACGGTATATGACTAGAGAAACAAAAATAATGAGGGCAAAAATTAACACCCATATAACATAAGGTATGAGATCAGCCATAAAAAAACGCCAAATAAGAAATAAAAAGAGACCGTTGTACGACTATTACGCTTGCTAATACTTTGCTAAAAACAGACTCAAAAAAATGTTTGTCACAAAAAATGAGCAAACTTCCATTCATTATAATATAACGCACACAGCAAAAACAAAAAAGCCAGTGTACATCATACACTGGCTTAGCAAACCACCTTTATTACAAACTCAAATAAGGCAATTACTTAGGCATTACTTACACTAAAGCCAAGTAGCATATAGAAAAGCATAGCAGATAATAAAGCCGATGTAGGTACAGTAATTATCCAAGCTGCAGCAATTTTTAATAGAGCCGATCTTTTAACTAATTCTTGTTTAGTGGCTTTTTTCAAACCTTTACGCTCTTTATTGGTTATTGGAGAGCTATCTGATAAACCTTTCAGCTCACGTAATAGATCTCTTTTTCCTTCTAAAGAAGACGCTTTAAAGCGCTCTACAAATTCATTAGTTTGAACAGGATCATGGCCAGCATCTTCAGAATGAGAAATAATAACAGCCAATTTTTTATTGTAAGATGCTTTTACATATTCACGTAAAAAGCCAACACCGAAAATACCACCTACAGCAATATGTGTAGAGCTCACTGGCAAGCCTAATTGAGAGGCAATAATTACGGTAATTGCAGCGGCCATCGCAATACAAAATGCACGCACCTTATCAAGTTCTGTAATTTCCGAGCCTACCGTTTTAATTAATTTCGGTCCATAAAGGGCCAAACCTACAGCAATACCCAAACCACCAACTAACATAACCCATAACGGAATAGCCGCTTTTGAAGAAACACCACCATGAATCAAAGCATCATTAATTGCAGCTAAAGGCCCAATAGCATTGGCAACATCGTTTGCACCATGAGCAAAACTTAACAATGCAGCCGAGATAATTAAAGGAACCGTAAATAAACTATTTACCGCGTCTTTATTATTCTTCAAATCACTAGCCGCTTTATCAATAAAAGGTCGCACAAAAAAGTAAACAACTACGGCAAAACCAAAACCAACCAGGCCAGCTGTTACTATGTCCGTTTTCCATAATTTTTTGAGCCCTTTCATAATTAAATATGTTGAGAATGCCCAAACCATGACAGCAACTAATAGAGGCACAACTTTACGAGCTGCGGCAAGCATATCACTCTGATAGGTTACATTTCGTTTTATATAAATTAGGAAGGATGCGGCGATAACACCACCAAATAATGGAGAAATAATCCAACTTGCAGCAATCGCAGCCATTTGTCCCCAGTTCGCAATATCCCAACCACCTGCAGCAATGCCGGCACCTAAAACACCACCAACAATCGAGTGGGTTGTTGATACTGGAGCACCAAAATAAGTCGCTAGATTAAGCCATAACGCACCGGCTAACAGTGCGGCCATCATCACCCAAATAAAGGTTTCAGCATCAGCAATTGCATTTGGATTAATAATGCCTTTTTTAATAGTACCAACTACTGAACCACCAGCAATAAGAGCACCAGCTGCTTCAAAAACAGCAGCAATTAGTATTGCTCCAGTCATTGATAGTGCTTTGGAGCCTACTGCTGGCCCCACATTATTCGCAACATCATTAGCACCAATATTTAATGCCATATAAGCGCCAATTGCAGATGCGATAACAAGAATTGAAATATTTGATACCTGTTCACCATTTGCATTAGCGTACAAGCCAACCACGATAACAAAACCAACAGCTATTAATAAGCGAACAATATCTGGGAATCCAAAGCGCGAAGCGTTTGTTTTTTGATTTTTTGTAAGATCCATACGAACTCTACTGTGTTTAGGTTTAAGTGTATTCAGGGAATATTGAAAACATTGACAATATCAAAGACAGCACATCCACACCATCGTCTGAATTTCATAAATTCGTCACAATTTATTCATAAAACTGTAAAAAACGGCGCCATTCTACTATGAGCCGAACAAGATAAAAACCCTTGATCAAGGTAACTTTTATAAACTCTCAACTAAACGGCTTTCTCGCTTTAACCTATATACGATTGGATCTAGCATTCAATAACATTAACGGCTAACCCACCTCTAGAGGTTTCCTTATATTTATCATTCATATCACGACCAGTGTCTCTCATCGTTTTAATCACTTTATCAAGAGAAACAAAATGAGAGCCGTTACCTCTCAGTGCCATAGACGCTGAATTAATAGCTTTTATAGACGCCATCGCATTCCTTTCAATACATGGAACTTGGACTAAGCCTCCGATAGGATCGCAAGTTAATCCTAAATTGTGCTCCATACCTATCTCTGCCGCATTCTCGACTTGTTCTGGTGTACCTCCTGTTGCAGCCGCCAAGCCTGCTGCAGCCATTGCACAAGCAGATCCGACCTCTCCTTGGCAACCAACTTCCGCACCAGAAATTGAGGCATTCTTTTTAAATAGCATTCCGATCGCTGATGCCGTTAACATAAAATCAATAATTCCTTGCTCACTTGACCTAGGACAGAATTCCCAATAGTAGTGCAGCACAGCGGGAATAATTCCAGCAGCGCCATTTGTAGGAGCCGTCACAACTCGCCCTCCCCCTGCATTCTCTTCATTAACAGCCAGTGCATATAAGTTAACCCAATCCATTGCACCCAGTGATGGCGTAATCATGTCCATTCTATTTTTATTACTTAAATCAGAAAATAAACTTGCAGCTCTTCGCTTTACTTTTAAACCACCAGGAAGGGTGCCTTCTTGGCTTATTCCTTGTTTCACGCATTCTTGCATCACTTTCCAAATATCAAGAATGCCCTCTTTAATCTCACTTTCAGTACGCCACACCTTCTCGTTTTCCAGCATCAGCTCAGCAATACTCATTGAGTGAGTTTCACATAGAGTTAAAAGTTGTGCCGCACTATCAAACTCATAAGGTAATACGGTTTGATCTTCAACAAGCTCAACCTCACCTAAATCGTTTTCTTGAACAATAAAACCACCACCTACAGAGTAGTAAGTCTTACTCAATAAACAATTACTTTCATTATCAAAAGCGCGTAATGTCATACCATTCGCATGGAAGTCTAGCCGTGTCACTTTATGGAAAATTAAATCTCTTTCAGGGTCAAAAGAAATTGTTTTTTCAGCTAGTAAACACAGTTCTTTCTCAGCATTAATATTTACTATTCTTGACTCAATTAAAGTCGGATCAATTTTATCGGGCCACTCACCTTCTAACCCCATTAAAACGGCTTTGCCAGTCCCATGGCCTTTACCTGTTGCACCAAGAGAACCATATAGTTCGCATTCAAGACGAGATGTACTATCCAGAATTGATAGATCAAATAAAGATTGAACAAATTGATTCGCCGCAATCATTGGCCCTACAGTATGAGAACTGGATGGACCAATACCAACTTTGAACAAATCAAACAAACTAATAGCCATAGCACTTTCTCTTTAATCGTATTGAAACCTTTGCATTAAGTTATGACCGATGATAAGACAAGGCAAAAGCAGAAAAAAAAGCAGAGTTTATGAGTTATAAATGCGCATTTTTAATCTTTTTTTAACAAAGTATTAGCAAACGTAGTAATGGTGCAAAGGTCTCGTGTAATAAATAAATACACTTAAATTTGTCTACAACTGTCGAGGTTGTGTGTATCTGACAACTTAAGGTTTCTCAAAAAGGAAAAAGTTTCCAATCGGAAAAAAACATTAGTTTCACACACAAAATCAGGTTTTGACAACGACTTTTTGCAGAAAATTGCATTTCTTAATGACGAAGTTAAACCCCTTCTGCTTGCGCTTTTGATTTAATGTATAGAAAGGAGAGAATTAGAACGAAATAACACATAGCTAGAAAGACGAAGGGCACGACAGAGTTAATTTGATATAACGCTGCCATTAAAATAGGCCCGGATGCTCCACCAATTCCTTGCATAGATGCATTCACACTGGCTAGTCGGCTTTGCTCTTCGTCTTTCGCCATTAACGTCTGAGACGTCACTACACCAGGAAAAAAAAGCCAGAACACGCTCCAAACAACCCCATTGAAAGAATTACACCAATATAGGGTTGTAAGAAGGAGATAAAGAACCTCTATTTATAGCAAGTGCTTATTCATCTTTAACATTTACTATTTTTTCTTTTTAGATTTACACTTTTACCGCTACAATATCGACTTTATAGCTTATACATTCAGGCACATAGTTAATCGGAGGGTAAAGATTTGATGTTCTTTGAGGGTTCGGAAAAAAAAGTAGAAGTCGTTGTTGCAGAGAGCGCACCCTCTCTTCGCTCTCTAGGTAAAGCATTTTGGGAAGACATGGTCGCTAAATGTAATGCGACTATACTTTCAAGCATTTCCAATGAAAAATGTGACGCCTATTTGTTGTCCGAATCCAGCCTGTTTGTTTGGGAACACCACTTTGTCATGTTAACTTGTGGAACCACAACGCTAGTAGAATCTGTAAAAACCTTTATGGATAAATTTGAGAAAGAACAAATTTTATCTGTTATTTTCCAGCGCAAGAATGAATATCAATCACATCTGCAAAAATCATCTTTCTCCCAAGACATAGATTCGTTACAACAAAGAATGTCTGGTGTGGCATACCAACTAGGGAATTTAGACACTCACCATAACTATATTTATCATCTAGATAAACCTTATACACCAGAAGATAACGACTACACTTATGAACTCTTGATGTATCATATTCAAGGACCTGTTGCGCATTATTTACGTAGTGAGAATCAGAACTCAGCCACCATTCGACAACTAATGAATTTTGAAGAAATTCTTCCAGGTTTCGAAATTAATGACTTTGTTTTTGAGCCGTTTGGTTATTCTATGAATGCAATTAAAGAGGGTTTTTATGCGACTATGCATATCACACCACAAGAGGACAGCTCCTATGTTAGCTTCGAGACCAATCTTGACTTAGCGAATCAGCATACCGGCATTTTAGATAAACTCATTGCGACGCTTCAACCAGGAAATTTTGATATTATTAGCTTTAATGGTATTCCTTCTGTTACAACTCAAGAACATCTTCTAATGAATCAAGTTGAAGAACCTCTTTCATGCGGTTATATAATGCGCTTCTCTGAATACCTGCAACAACAAACTTCTCCAGTACGCGCCTATAAACTCAAATAGCTATGTAGCTATCTAAGAATAAGACACAGTCCTCCCGACAACCACCTGTGTCTTATTAATTGATTATTTTTATCAGAGACCTTTAGACACTGTTATGAGCGACAAGGAAAAAACAGACGAAAAAGCAGAGTTTATGCATTAGAAATGCGAATTTTGAGTCTGTTTTTAACAAAGTATTAGCAAGCGTAAGAGTCGTACAAAGGTCTCTATCAAATTCTATCGTTAGCAAACCGTTCATCAAAATGTCATATTTTTAACTTATCTTTACTCTCAATTCTTTAAATACAATAAGGCTTGAAGGTAATGAAATATATATTTTCGAAGAAAAAACTTGCTATTTTAATCGGTGCGATGAGTTTATCTACTTTTGCTCAAGCAGATCATTTTCAACGCATATCTTCTTGGTCAACAGTACAAAACCTGCCAACAAATGCAAAAAGTGATCAAGAAACCTCGGCTGAAATTATTACCGCATCAAAAGATGGGCAAACAGTTATATACACTGATAGCCCTCTTGAAGGTCTTGGCTTTATTAATATTAAAGATGCTAATAACCCAAAGGCAGCAGGCTTTGTGGCTTTAGGTGGAGAGCCGACATCTGTTAGCGTTACAAAAAACCATGCTATAGCGGGCGTTAATACATCAAAAAGTTATACAGCGCCATCCGGCTTTCTAGCCGCTGTTAGTTTAAAAGACAAAACAATAACCACCCGTTGTGATCTTGGTGGTCAACCTGACTCAGTTGCCGTTTCTCCCGATATGTCATTTGTGGCAACAGCTATAGAAAACGAGAGAGATGAAGATTTAAATGATGGAGCTATGCCTCAATATCCGGCTGGAAGCTTAATCATAACATCGATTAATAATGGCGTTCTTGATTGTAATAATCAAAAAATTGTCAACCTGACCAACTTAGCCGATGTCGCGCCAACTGATCCAGAGCCTGAATTTGTTGCTATCAATGATAAAAACGAAATCGTTATTACTCTGCAAGAAAATAATCACATTGCCATTGTGGATGGTAATACAGGCAAACTTTTAAATAACTTTTCTGCAGGTAGCGTTGATTTGTATAACGTGGACCTAGATGAAGAAAGAGCGTTAACATTTGATGGCGTTCAACTTAACAAAAAGCGCGAGCCAGATTCCGTAAAATGGATTGACAATGATCGCTTTGTTACGGCTAACGAAGGTGATTTTGAAGGTGGTTCACGTAGCTTTACAATTTTCCATAAAGATGGCCGTGTACTGTACGAATCTGGATTAGATTTTGAATATCGCGTCGCTATGGCGGGTCATTACCCTGAAAAAAGATCAGGCAACAAAGGTGTCGAGCCGGAAGGTTTAGAAGTTGCAACCTTTGGTGACGACACTTACATTTTTGTTCTTGCAGAGCGATCTTCCATTATTGGAGTGTATAAGGATACAGGTGATAAGCCAGAGTTCATTCAGTTATTGCCTTCTGGCTTATCTCCTGAATCAGCTATTGCAATCCCAAATAGAAATCTTATTGTAAGCGCAAACGAAACCGACTTAATTGAAGACGGTGGTGTTAGAGCTCACGTGATGCTATATCAATTAGCAGATCAACCCTCACTTTACCCTCAAATTCAATCAGTAATGAAAGACGAACGACCAATTGGTTGGGGTGCTTTATCAGGTTTGGTTGCGGATGATACAAAAGACGGTATTTTCTATGCGGTAAATGATAGCTTCTATAGAAGTCAGCCTCAGATTTTTACTATTGATGCGAATCAAACACCAGCCAAAATAACCTCAGCGACGCCTGTTACACGTGATGGCGCTCCGGCACAGAAACTTGACCAAGAAGGCATTACCTTGGATGGTAAGGGTGGATTTTGGATTGCTTCTGAAGGCCGTACGGATCGCTTAGTCCCACACGCTCTGTACAACGTAAATGCTAAAGGGGAGATCACAAAAGAGATTCCATTTCCAAATGAATTATTATCCGTTGAAAAACGTTTTGGCTCAGAAGGCATTACCCGTATTGGCGATACCTTATGGATTGCCATTCAACGCCAGTGGAAAGATGACGCTAAAAACACAGTAAAATTAGTTTCGTATAATACAAAAACTAAAGAGTGGGGCGCGGTTACTTATCCAACGGAATCAGCAGCTACAGGTTGGGTTGGCTTATCAGAAATTACGGCTTTTGGTGATTGGGTTTACGTCATTGAACGTGACAATCAAATTGGCGAAGCTGCAAAAGTGAAACGCCTTTATAGAATAGCAAAAACCGATATGGTTCCAGGGAAGCTGGGCAGCACATTGCCTGTAGTTAAAAAAGAAATGGTACGTGACTTTATTCCTGATCTTGCATCATTGAATGGTTTTGTTACTGATAAACTTGAAGGCTTTGCGATTGACTCAACAGGTCAAGCCTATGCTATGACAGACAACGATGGGGTTGATGACAGCTCAGGTGAAACCATGTTCTTTAAAGCTGGAAACTACTAGTTCTTATGCACTATTAGTTTTTTGCTTAGAATTAACATTGTCAATTTGAGACCTTTGCAAGGTCTCAATTTAAAAAGATAAACCCTTAATAGCCCTCAGTAATTTTCTACTGGGGGCTTTTTTTATATCCATCTTTTAAAGCTATCTTTTAGCTCTATCTTTTAAAGCTACCGCATTTTATTGAGTGTCTAGCACCTGAAAACTTAGCACTTGAGACTTAGTACTTGAAACTTAGGGCAAAAGGATAAAATTCAAATCATTGATAAATAAGATGACGTTTGCATTTCCATAATACGACTCAGAGTACGTCTAAATTCAAACCCTAATGAACCATTACAATACAGTTCCTCTAAGGGAACTTCAGAATGAAAATACATTGATACTCTTTGGTCATAACATTCATCTACTAGACTAATGAAACGCCTTACTGCATCATCATTAACGCCCAAACAAACTCTCCTTTTGCCCGTCTCCCCTGATCCAACAGCACCATCCTCTACACCACGGGCTTTAATATGCTCAAAAGGTTCACTACTTAATTCGGGAATATCCGACACTATGATATGTACGAAACCTTCAGCCAAAGCCATATAATCTTCTGAAGAACGAGGGCTTTCACATAAACTAGCGAAATCAAACCAGACGCTGTGCTCTGATACAGACTGTGTTTTCACAGCACGACCATTCAATTGGACTTCGCGCTCGCCACTATCAGAACTTTCAAACAGTGATAAAATCACTTCTTCATATAACGCTTCTCTGTTGATGAAATAGATCGCTTGATCAATAGGAAGTCTATAACGATAATCTACAGCACCATTTAATTCAAAACTCTGCAAATGGTGATTAAGCAATGCAATTGTCGGTTTAAAGCGTTCTTTTTGGAGTTGATTTTGAAATAAGTCATCGATGGAAATATTAGAAGTGGCGACCAAAAAAACACCCTCTTTAAAAAGTGCTTCAATTAACCCGCCCAATAACATTGCATCAGCAATATCAGAGACAAAAAACTCATCAAAACAAATCACTTTCTGATGTCTTGCCATCTCCTTGGCGATCTTTTTCAAAGGATCAGCAACACCTGTCATCCTATTCAAGTCTTTATGAAGGTTGGACATGAAATGATGGAAATGCAAACGAGTTCCAACGCCAGCAGGCAAGGACTGGAAAAACAAATTCATTAATAATGTTTTCCCTCTACCAACAGCCCCCCATAAATACACCCCCTGCGATTGAGAGACAGAAGATTGATACTTATTAGAGCTTTCTGATTCAGGAACTAATTCGGCTAATAGTTGATCCAATGAATGCAGAGCTACTTGTTGCCCAGCATCAAAAGTGATTATTTCTTGAGTTAACAGTTGCTTATATTTTTGACTGGGTAAGGACATACAAACTACAAAAGCCGCTATTTAAGAATAGATAATATGAAATCAGTTTCTAGTATTTAGCATTTCAATGACTGCTAAATACTAGGGAAGATGCGAATAGTAGGCTTTTATCCACATGCTGAGGCAAAGGACTTATTTGCACCTTCCCTAGAAACCGTCCCACATAAATACAAATGCTGGAAGGAAGCTACTTACCTTGTACGTCCCAATCTTTGAACGTCAACTGATACTGACAAAGTTTGCCCTTCTCCGCCATCAAAAATGACACCTTGTAAAGGAGTAACGTCTGAATAGTCCCTCCCCCAAGCGGTGACAAGATGTTGAGTCGTTGGCATAACATCATTGGTCGGATCAAATTCTACCCAACCAATATTAGGCACAAATACAGAGAACCAAGCATGGGAAGCGTCCGCCCCAATAAGCTTTTCTTCCCCTGGTGGTGGTAAGGTTTCAAGATAACCACTCATATAGCGTGTTGGGAACCCTAAGGATCTCAAACACCCAATAGCAAGATGAGCAAAATCCTGACACACACCTCCCTTTAACTTTAAAACTTGATCCAATGGTGTTGCTACCGTCGTTACATTAGGATCAAATTTAAACTCAGTAAAAATTTTAGAGGTAAATTGTCTTAAAGCCATTAACAAAGGCACGTCATCTTGGAATACATCTTTTGCATAGTCTGCCAACTCTTGAGAAGAACGTATCATTGGTGAATCCAATAAGAACTCTCTTGCTTCAAGAAAGTCCGGATCATTAGAAACACAAATCAAATCAAGATATTCTCTGCAAGTCAGCCCTTGAGTCAAATCAGGCAATACTATGTTGGTTGATATATTTAACTCACTAACAACATCAATAACCAATTTCTTATGGGCATCTTGCACAGAAAAATAAAACGACTTATTACCAAAATAGTCGATTCTTTCCTGTTGGCTAATTGGCTCTGGTTTTACTTTGATTGAGCTAGTTAGACAAGTTTGCATTTGTGTATCACGTGGCATCAAATGCGCCACGTTGTAACACAGTGAAACAGGGCTAACGTATTTATATTCTGTGATATGGCGAACACGGTATATCATACATCGTTATTCCATTCTGTACTGACAAGCTTCTGAGGACCACTGGTTTTATGATCAAAATACTTATCACTAATCTTTGATGTAAACAGCTCTAATCGCTCTTGAAGTTCCATCATCAATTGATTTAAGTTTTCTCTTTGCTTCGTCATCGGATCAACTATAGATAAGGTTTCCAAATTAGCTAACTGGATATCACTCAGTGATTGAATAATCAGACGAACTTCGGTACTCATCTCTCTTAACGAGGTCTCACTTCTAGGAAGATCACTCACCAATAAGCGCAATTGATCTACTTGATAAAACAACGACCTAGGGTTTGTCTCATCTAACATCAACAAATCCAGACCATATTCGACTTCAACTTGAGTTCGATAACGTCTCCTAAAGGAAATTAACGCTTCCACACTCAATAGTACCGACTCCAGCACTTGTTGTTGATTTAACTGAGAAAGCGATTCCGTTAGTGTGGATCTTAACAATGTCGCTGTTTGCAAAGCTCTTTCTGTACGCCGGCCAATTTCTTGGAACTTCCAATCAATACCGCGTAGCATGCTTTCATGATTCAAACCTGATAATGCAAGCAGACAGGTTACCAAATTGTCTAAAGACTCTTCTGGCGCCTCAGGCAAGCCATTTATATAAGCTCTATCTAGCTCAAATAGATAATCTCTCAGGTTATTAATAATCTTACGAGTATCTGCCGAAAGCATCTCTTTTATTTCTTCTGTACATGTTAGTAAGGCTAATAAATTTGACTTAACTGACCCCATACGAGAAGCATCCGCCACCATGGCAACAAATTCAGATTCAGGGTTATTTAGCAGTGCTTCCGACTCTTCACAAAATCCCGGTATGCTACCAGTTTGCACTGACAATGCTTTAAACAGAACATCTCGACATTCTTTTGGTAACGAATCAACCTCATTTATTTGAACAAATACTGTTCTCAATAAACGTATCGTCATTTCGGCCCGCTCAGCGTAGCGCCCCATCCAAAATAAGTTCTCGACCACTCGACTCGGTAGATTTGAATGCAGGCCACCTTGAGGAAGAGTATGTTTATTCGTCAAGGTTAAATCATTATCAAGGGCCTTGGACATCACCCAAGTATCTTTACTCTTTGAGCCATTGAAATTGGTAACGATTGTATCGTTTTCTCCAGCGCATACCCTTGTCAAACCACCAGCCATAACTTGATAGCTCGTATCATTTGATACTGTAAAAGTACGTAATATAGTAGGCCTAGAGCAAACACTTCCATTTTGCCAAGCAGGAGTATGAGAAGCCGCCAAATAACTTTGGGCGGTATATCTATGAGGAGCTGCTTTAATTCGTTCAAATAACTGCTCACGCTCAACCGAAGACAGTTGTCTACCATAAATACTTGGAGAGGACGCGGTGCGAATAGCCGGTTTCACAATTAAGTCATGCAGGTTATCTTTCACAAATTGTAAATCGTGTGAATCACCACACCACCAAGTTTGGACAGATTCAATGGATAAATCATGCCCAAAGAAATACTGACTAATTTGGGGAAGATATTTTAATAATGCAGGTGTTTCAAGTATTCCAGAGCCTAATGGGTTTGCCATAACAACATTCCCAGAACGAATCACTTCTAATATACCCGGCACTCCAAGATAAGAATCAGAACGTAACTCAGCTTGGTCACAAAATGCATCGTCGACCCGTCGTAAAATCACATCTACCTTTTCTAAGCCTTGTAACGACTTAAGCCAAACATGACCATTACGAACGGTTAAATCACTGCCTTGAACTAAAGAGTAACCTAGATAATTAGCTAACAAGGCTTGCTCAAAATAGGAGTTACTGTAAGCCCCCGGAGTCATCACAACAATGCGAGGATTATCAGTTTTATCTTCAACTAACTTAGATAACATATCGCGTAAAGCTTGGAAGAAATACGCTAAACGATGTACTTGGCTATCCCGAAAAACGCTGGGCATTACTCGTGATAGAACCGTTCTGTTTTCAAGAGCGTAACCAGCCCCACTTGGTGCTTGAGTTCGGTCCCCTATAATGCAGAAGTTTCCATCTTGAGAACGAACCATATCAGCGGCATGTAATAAGAGGTTATGGTTACCGGGAACCTCCATACTTTGACATGCTCTTAAAAAACCGGGATGCCCGTAAATAACTTCAGGCGGAACTACACCTTGTTTTATTAAGTTACGAGGCCCGTAAATATCTTTTAAAATAAGATCAAATAAAGTCGACCTTTCAATTAAGGCAGACTCTATTTTCTGCCACTCTTTATCATGAATAACTGAAGGTATAGGGTCTAAACTCCATACCTTCGGAGACATGGGTTCTGCGGCTAAATTATAAGTCGCGCCATCATCCCTAAGAATTCGTAGAGCTCGGCGCTCTCGATCGCTCAGACCATCCTTTCCAAGCGAAGAGATACTCTCGACAAGACGTTGCCAATGTGGACGCGCAATTCGGCTTTCTGTAAAAGCTTCATCATAGGTACCCTCTGGATGAGGGTACCATGATAATTCCGATTGACGCTCAATTGACTCCGATTGAGAGTTTGTTTGTGATTGTATTTGCATAACTGGCATTTAGATGGTTTTGCTCAATAAATAAATTTAAAGAGCATTATACCGTTTCCTGAGGTCAAGTGTATGAGGATATTCACCCGTTGGCTCTTCTGGTGGAGGAGCCATTGGTTTTGACGTCTCTTCATTAGGATAAAAATGCCCTATGGTCTTGAATTCATCCGGTGTATCAAAACGACCTTGGGTAAAACCATTATCCCAGAAACGATTCACTCGACGAGCCTCGGCTTCATTTGCATTGACAGGCAATGTTTCATAGCTGCGTCCACCTGGATGCGAAATATGATACGTACAACCACCAACAGACATGCCATTCCAAGTATCAATTAAGTCAAATACCAAGGGTGTATCAACACCTAATGTTGGGTGCAATGCTGAAGGTGGTGCCCATGCTTTATAACGAACAGCCCCGACAAACTCCCCATGTTTACCCGTCGATTTAATTGGAACTCGACGACCATTACATGCAAGTACATACCGACCTTCTGTTAGTCCCGTTAGTTTTACCTGTAATCGTTCAACAGAAGAATCAACATAGCGAGACGTTCCGCTCATTGAGATTTCCTCCCCAAGAACATGCCAAGGTTCAATTGCCCAACGAAGTTCAAGCTCAATATCATCAACTTGTAAGCGACCATAATGAGGGAAACGGAATTCCTCAAACGCAGCCAACCATTCTAATTTGAAAGGGTAACCGTGTTGTTGTAGGTCTTTGACCACTTCTTTTATGTCATTCCATACAAAGTGCGGCAACATGAACTTATCATGTAATGACGTTCCCCAACGAACCAAAGGTTTTTTATAAGGTTCTTTCCAGAAACGAGCAACCAAACATCTCAATAATAGTATTTGTACAAGTGACATCCTAGGATGTGGCGGCATTTCAAAACCACGGAACTCAAGCAAACCTTGGCGACCACTGGAAGTGCCAGCAGCATACAGTTTATCAATACAGAACTCAGAACGATGTGTGTTGCCAGTAATATCGATTAGCAGGTTACGCATCAAACGATCCGCAAGCCAAGGCTCATCAACAAATCCATCAGGCATTTCGGAGAACGCAATTTCCATCTCATACATCATTTCATCACGACCTTCATCTGGTCGTGGGGCTTGGCTAGTTGGGCCAATAAACATCCCAGAAAACAGATACGAAAGACCGGGGTGATGCTGCCAGAACGTAACTAAGCTTCTTAGTAGATCAGGTTTTCGTAGGATAGGACTGTCATTTGGCGTTAATCCGCCAAGCGTAATGTGATTGCCACCGCCAGTACCAGTATGGCGACCATCAATCATAAATTTCTCAGTCCCCAAGCGACACTGTCTCGCTTCTTCATAAAGCAACTCAGTATTATGAACCATCTCATCCCAGTTCGATGCAGGATG
This sequence comes from uncultured Marinomonas sp., assembly GCA_947493575.1. GTDB lineage: Bacteria > Pseudomonadota > Gammaproteobacteria > Pseudomonadales > Marinomonadaceae > Marinomonas. Next base: position 14,652 of record CANLRQ010000017.1, on the reverse strand, counting down.
AATATTCACTTCGATAACGCCTGGATCAGGAGTTATCTGGAAGCGTTGTAGACGTGCATCTTTTGGCGGTTCATATCCTTCAATAATCAAAGGTAGAGATAACTTAGCCGCAACCGTTTCAAGCGCGTGTAATAACTCAACATAATGCTCTAATTTCTGCACTGGAGGTAAGAACACATGCAATTTACCTTCACGTGGCTCAATACATAATGCAGTTCGAATAACATTCTTGTAGGTTTTTGCTATCGCTTCTTTTGTCTCATTAACATCTACAGAATCTGTAGACTTCCTTAAAGAAGACATCATAGTACGAGGATCACGAGCAGGAGGGGTCATTGAAACTAAAGGCTGACGAGGTTCAAATGGATCACGCTCAGGCTTAATCTCTTCCTCTGTTACTGCGGGCAAAGAATTTAATGGCAAACGATAACCCAATGGAGAATCTCCAGGAATAAGGGTTATAACATCTCTTCTCATTGGCCAATCAGAGCTTTCCCAACCCGTACCTACTTCTAAACACTGTAACGGTAGAATAAAGCCCGTTGGTGTATTGAGGCCGCGAGTAAGCAACTTCGCTAATCGTCGTCGGTCAAGACTATCGGTTAAATCCGCTTTAGTTGGATCAACATTCTCAGGTAAAGACTGCTCCATCCAAAGATAATGTAACGTATCTTCGTATGCAGGTTTTAGGTACGCATCATCCACTTTTAAAATGTCACATAATGCGTTACCAAAGCGTTTCGCGTCTGCAACATCATGCTTATAGTCTTTATCAACTCGGGCCAATAGATCCGTGTTGTGCCATAAAGGTTCATTATCTAAACGCCAAAAACAACCTAGCGCCCAGCGTGGAACTTCTTCACCTGGATACCACTTACCTTGACCGTAATGCAACATCCCTTCAGGGGCAAAACGTTTCTTCAACCTCAAAAGTAAATCTTTTGCGAGTTTGAGTTTGTCTTTACCAAGCGCCTCTGTATTCCACTGAGCTGAATCCATATCGTCAATAGAAACGAATGTCGGCTCTCCCCCCATAGTTAAGCGCACATCACCTTCGACTAATTCCTCATCAACAGCATCGCCTAAGGCTTTAATGTCTAGCCAATCGCCATCTGAATAGGGTTTTGTTACTCGTGGATCTTCTAATATACGAGTAACCACATTTGAGTAGCTAAATTCTGTTTCACATTTATCAGTAAAGCCTGTAATCGGCGCAGCAGAAACAGGTTCAGGCGTACAAGCTAATGGAATATGACCTTCTCCAGCAAATAAACCTGAAGTTGGATCAAGACCAACCCAGCCAGCGCCAGGTAAAAATACTTCACACCATGCATGCAGGTCAGTGAAATCTTCTTCTGGGCCAGAAGGGCCATCTAATGCTTTAACATCTGCGGTAAGTTGAACCAAATAACCCGAAGCAAAACGAGCGGCTAAACCACAGTGTCTAAAGACTTGAATCAACAACCATGCGGTATCACGACAAGAACCTTTACGAAGCTCTAATGTTTCTTCGCAAGTCTGCACTCCAGGCTCTAAGCGAATACCATAACCAATGTCTTGCGACAGTTTTGTATTAACCGCCACTAAGAAATCATTAACAGGAATCTCTTCTCTTGAGATGCCCTCTAGGTATTGATCTAACAACTCCCCTGATTCTGTTACCTGAAGATAAGGTTCTAACTCTTTCTGTAACTGTTTATCATATTCAAAAGGGTAAGATTCAGCATACTTTTCAACAAAGAAGTCAAACGGGTTAATCACTGTCATATCAGCAATAACTTCGACTTCAAATGTCAACTTATCTGTTTTCTCTGGAAAGACTAACCGCGATTGAAAGTTTCCAAACGGATCTTGTTGCCAATTTAAAAAATGATCCTCAGGAGTAACTTTTAAAGAGTAACTATGAATATGGGTACGTGAATGAGGCGCAGGTCGCAAGCGTAGAATATGTGGAAACACATTTACGTGACGATCAAACTTGTACTCTGTCTTGTGCTGTAAAGCAACACGAATAGTCACGCGGCTTCTCCTTTATCAAATGAAAACCAACTTTCAGTAATGTTTCCACTAAGCTGAATAATGCCAATTTGTAATTCATTCAGATAATCACGGAATTTCATATCCAAATCATCTGAACTGCTAATTTCGAAATCCATTTTTTTCAACATCTGCACAGTTTCTAAAACATTTTCACCATGAGGAAGTTTATTTACGGCAGTCAACATTTCATTAAAGCAAAAGCTAACAGTTCGAGGGAAATAAGGATCATTCAATAAAAACTTGGCGACCTTAGCCCCGCTAATTGATGTTCTGACAGTACGACGATAATTTAAATATGCACCTTGTGACTTCAATACTTTAGACCAAAGTACCTGCCCAAGAGCCAAGTTTTGCTCATCTCTTGGTTGCAACATTAATGAAACTGCAGCATCTAATACTCGAGTTGTCATGTCGGCACGCTCAAGGTTGCGACCTAATAAAACAAACTGCCAGGTTGCATCACGGCTCATGGTTCCTGCCAATAGACCATTAATAGTTTGGCAACCTTCAATAATATTATTCAGGAAGCTATGTCGCTCTGATCGATTAATGCCTTTCTTTATATTATTTCTAGCATAGATATCCAGCTCATTAATTAATTCCCATGTTTCTTGCGGCACAACATCTCGAGTTGTACGAATATTTTCACGAAGCATTTTTAAAGATGACAAAATGGAACTTGGGTTAGTATCGTCTTCTAACATAAACTTCAGCACATTTTTTTCATCTTGAACCTTGTAACGTTCATGAAAAAGTTCTGTATTACTATTAATTTTGACTAAATTATACCAACTAATATCTACGCCTTTTGGCAAATCATATAGCATGTTGTCATACACACTGACGAGTCGAGCTATATTTTCTACACGCTCAATATAACGAGCACTCCAATAAATACGTTCTGCTACTCTAGACAACATATTATTCAGCCTCCAAATCAACAATCCAAGTATCTTTACTACCGCCACCTTGAGACGAATTCACGACTAAAGAGCCTTTCTTCATTGCAACACGAGTCAATCCACCTGTTGTTACATACGTATCTTTACTTTGCAAAATAAACGGTCTTAGGTCTAAATGGCGAGGTTCAATCTGCCCTTTTCCTATGAGAGTCGGTGATGTTGATAATTTTAATGTAGGTTGAGCTATATAATTCCTTGGATTGGACTTTATTAACTCAGCAAACAATGCCTGATCTTTTTTAGTAGAGTGCGGCCCAACCAACATACCATAACCACCCGACTCATTTGCGGGCTTAACAACCAACTTGTCTAAGTTGGCTAAAACATATTCTTGCTGCTCTGGATCTTCACATAAGAAGGTTTCCACATTTGCAAGAATTGGTTCTTCATCGAGATAGTATTTAATAAGTTCAGGAACATAGGCATAAACCACTTTATCATCGGCTACACCAGCACCCGGTGCATTAGCCAAAGCCACATTTCCTTTTTGCCAAGCACGCATTAAGCCTGGCACACCTAATACTGAATTAGGGTCAAAAGCTTCAGGATCAATAAATAAGTCATCTATACGACGGTAGATAACATCCACACGCTCTGGGCCAGCAATGGTTTTCATGTATACACAATCATCCTCTCCAACAAATAAGTCGCTGCCTTCAACCAGCTCAGCACCCATTTGTTGAGCTAAGAAAGCATGTTCGAAGTATGCCGAATTAAAAATACCCGGTGTTAGAACCACAATTTCAGGCACTTCATTATCACGTGGGGAAAGAGCGGCCAACATATCAAATAACTTAGAGGTGTAATCATCAACTGGTAGAATGTTGTCGTTTTCAAATAGTTCAGGCAGTACACGTTTTGTAATTGCCCTATTTTCGAGCATATATGACACACCAGAAGGAACTCTAAGGTTGTCTTCTAAAACATAGAATTGCCCATCACCAGCACGCACTAAATCGGTGCCACAAATATGAGCCCACACACCAAAAGGTGGCGAGATACCAACACATTCAGGTCGAAAGTTTTTAGAGTCTTTGATTATATGTTCGGGAATGATGCCGTCTTGAATGACGTTTTGATCGTGATAAAGATCATCAATGAAAAGATTTAGTGCTTTTAGTCGTTGTTTTAAACCTGTTTCTGCAACTTTCCACTCAGATGCAGATATTGTTCTAGGGATAATATCAAAGGGCCATGCTCTATCAATGTTCCCTTCTTCTGTATATACAGTAAAACTCACTCCCATTTCTTGAATTGTGGCTTCCGCCATTAGCCGTCTTTTTTCTAACTCTTCAACATCTAATGAAGATAAATAATTCACTAGTTTTTCCGATGGAGCTCTAGGAGATTGTTCCTCAGTAATTAGTTCATCAAAAAAGTTATTTGAATTGTAATCTGTCCAATTTATTTCCATACCTCTTCGCCCTCTTTTTTTATGACTGCTTCAGGCTCGAGCCCACACGGCACATCACTTTGAATTTATTTTTACTATTCATGAGCTTTATAATAATTACCCCATATTTTTGACATAATCAACTTAATTATCTCATTGTTTTATATGAAGCAATTATTAGGCCATAGACTAAAATCCTTAAAAGTCAAAAAAAAGCCCCAAAAGGGCCTTTTTAAAATATAAAAGCATACAATTAACTTTTTTATCTAGCTAAAAATTCAGCTCTCGTTTTATCGCTAGATTTAAATAATCCACCTAAAGCTGTTGTTTGAGTTGATGAGCTTGCATCCATAACGCCTCTTGCTTTAACACAATAGTGGGTTGCCACGACACTCACTGCCACATTATCAGTTTCTAAAAGCGCTTGTAAAGTAACTAGAATTTGTTGTGTTAAACGCTCTTGAACCTGTGGACGTTGGCCAAAAAATCGTACTATACGATTAATTTTAGATAAACCTATGATTTTATTCTTTGGCAGATATGCTACTTTTGCCAATCCATCAATCGTCACAAAATGATGTTCGCATGTACTCGTAAAACTAATGTCACACACTTTCACCATTTCATCTACCTTCATTTTATTATCAATGACGGTAATTTTTGGAAACTGTCCGTAATCTAGTCCCGAGAAAATCTCTTTCACATACATCTTTGCAATACGATGAGGCGTTTCTGCTAAACTGTCATCAGATAAATCTAAACCAAGCGTTGTGACAACCTCTTCAAAGGCACCCTTAATTCGCTGGTATTTTTCTTCAGACGTTAACCCGTTTTCAATCATAGGCGTTTCAAGTCCATGTTTAATTAAAGCATCTCTCACTCTTAATGCTTCTGCAGACGGCACAACGGGATGAAGGTTAGCAAGACTAGCTGTTTGCATATTCTATTTCCTGACAAAGCGGTAATTTGACATAACATCAAATCAATAATTTGAAATGAGTCTTTGCTATATTGTACCGTTGAAACCGATGTTAATTCATCTTATTCTGTGAGGAGTCTACTGCTATCTGAAAAATATTTGCAATTTATTTATAGGGTTTTACTAGATTACGCAATAACGCTCATTTTCTTGCTTCTCAGCCCCCTTTTTTCAGACAGCTTAGAAATTAAATAGAGATCAGTTTAGTATAGCAGAGTCATAGCAAGTATTAGCGCTAAAACTATCAACCTCTGCCCAAAGCTCTTCCGCCACATTTGAAATAGGTTCAACAGCCCCCTCAGATAGCCATTGAGCTAAACAGGCTGCAGTATCAGGGTAATCAATTTGAACAGCTTTTGAAGTTTCTAGCCACTCCTCAATCACTTCAGCTGTTAAGACTGTTGCTGAGTGTGCTAATTCAAGTGCTTCTAATACCACCACATTAGAGTGTTGCTCCATTTGACCCTGTAATGGTTTTACTAAAATCCTCCGACCCAGCTTTAATGCTTCCGAGTTCAGTTCAAAACCAGCATTGCACAAAACAGATTGGCATCGACCTAAATTATGTTGAAATGATTCAAGCCCAAATGAATAAACGATTACATTGCCGTACTTCCCTGGCTCAATTTCTTTGCAGTGCATGATAAAATCGTAATGTTTAACTGCGTTTAGGGTATTAATCATCAACTTTGGATTTTCAAAAGGCAAATACACTAATACTTTCTTAGGGTCTGCTTTCACTAATGCCGAATGATTAATGATAATCGGAGGTAAAATAGCATGATTAAAGTGGTACCAATGAAGACCTACTCGTTTATTGGAGGGTGCAAACCACTTTAAAAGAAAGGATCCCAATACATTTTTATGATGTGGTATATCATAAGAGAAGGCATATTGATGACCTATCCCAATACACTCTCTGTCTCTCTTTTTAGCAGCCCAAGCAACAATAGGCTCAAAATCTGACACGATCAAATCATATTGACTTAAATCCAAATCATTCACATCTTTTTTAAACTGTCTTAAGTTAACATTTCTCACCGTATTAATGACATCAAGAGATCCTTCTTTAGTCTGGAAAGTTAACCCAGTTTTCACCTTGTAATCACCAAAGACTTCCATATCAAAAAAATCTTTAGATTCTCTTCCCGAAAATAGAAAGGTGACTTCAACGCCCTTTTGTTTTAACAATGGAGCTAATGCTCGCGCGCGGGAGATGTGACCATTGCCTGTTGCTTGAACACCATAAAGTAGTTTCATCAGATCAATATCCCAGTAGTTAAAAAAGCACAACTTGTCCCAAGTACAGCGCCAACTATAGTATCAGTAGGAAAATGGACGCCTAAAAAAATTCTCGAAAGAGCCACTTTAGAGGCCCATGCATACCAAACATAGTAAAATTCAGGCATCCATTGGCAGAAGAAATAAGCCATAAGAAATGCCCCAGAAGTATGACCTGAAGGAAAAGAGAAATGATCTGAGGGACGAATAAAACTTGTGAAATTATCAAGTGCTTCGGCAGGTCGACTACGTTTGAAACTATTTTTAGCAACAAAATATAAGACTCTTTCTATTAAAAAAGCCAATACAACTAAAGCAAGCCAATCAGTTTGATCGTTAAAATAAAGAAAAACAGAAATAACAAAATAAAGCGGCCCGTCAGCCGTAAAAGAGATACAACGACTTAAACTTGTAAAAAGTTGACGCCGCTTTCTTGTCATACACCAATAAAATGCTAGAACGTCGAGATGATGAATTTGCTTCAATACAACCATACTTTCTTTCTCATACCCTTCTAAGCCCAGAATAAGAAAAAGAAATGACAAACACACTTCATTAAAATGACAGTTTTATTAAATGAGACCTTTACACTAAGTCATGAAAGATGATAAAGCGAGGTAAAAACAGACGAGAAAGCGGAGTTTTTGAGTTATAAATGAGCATTTTGAGTCTTTTTAACAAAGTATTAGCAAGCGTAATAGTCGTATAAAAGCCTCAAAATAAAAATTCACAACCAATTAGTCAAAGTAAGACCAATACCGAGGCTTTGAGTTTTATGATTATAATCTAATAATGATTGGCCATAGCCATTAAAATACTGAACGTATCCTCTTACCTTTCCCCAAGCGGGAAACGTAAAGCCAAGTTGCACCGACCCCTTGTTATCAGACCGTAAGTTATTTCTGATGGCAGCATCTAAAGTGTAATTATTGATTACATGGACTACGCCAAACTCTCCATATCCTAAATAACCTTCTATGTTTGGATTATCATCTTCTTCACGGCTCTCAGGAATCCGGTACCAAGGCTTAATTGAAACAACGGTATTTTCATACTCAAAAATAAAGTTAGCAAAGATTCGATTCCAGGATCTTGAGAAAGGTTCCACCCGACCATTTGATTGATGATTAATTCCAAAACTTACATATTTAGGGTGAAAGTCATGCTTATCTTGTACTTCATACAATAAAAACACTTCAGGTTCATGATTCGTATCTCGAAAAGGGGCTGAAATACTGGAATTATAAGCTTGCCAATAAGCCTGCTGAGTATAAGCAAACCACAAACTTGTATCTGTGTTTAGAATATTTTCAGACACTGGAAACTTTAAACTCAACTGAAATTTAAACTCGACACTATTCAAACTTTCATTTGGCAGCGATGCTTCTGACTGGTTCCTAGCATTGGGATTATGAGTATAAGCAAAAGGTAAGAAATAGTTAGGTCTGTGCGGAGTGATTACAAAAGGATCTGATGCCGTCGCTTTTTCTCTACTCACTCTTTGTTCGATAAAGCCCTCTGCTAACTTTGCCCTCTCACTAATAGGAAGAGGTTTCTCAGGCTCATCTCCAAGGTTATTCAAAGCAGGAATTAACAGCTCTTCAACAAAGGAAGGTTCTTCAAACATTTCATTAACAGAAGAACCTTCTTCAGCACATACATAACTCGATGCTACCAACACAAAACTAATAACAGCAATTAACTTAGCCTTGATTATGCTCATCATTTAATTAAGTGCAACTCACTGGCATTAATATTAGTGACAAAAGTATTTGCAGGCACAGGAAAGCCAAAGTAATACCCTTGGAAAGAATGACAGTCCATTTTCTGCAATTGAATATTATGCATTTCCGTTTCTACGCCCTCAGCAATAACCTCTATATCTAATGCTTTCGCCATTGCAATAATAGCTGCAATAATAGCTGCATCACTGCTATCAACGAGCAAATCCCTTACAAACGATTGATCTATTTTCAACCTGTGTATCGGTAATGTTTTTAAATATTTAAGAGAAGAGTAGCCTGTTCCAAAGTCATCTATTGATAAGAAAACGCCTAAATCCCTTATATTACTCATCTTTTTACGACTTACAGTCAAATCACCTAACAACATACTCTCAGTGATTTCTAAGTCAATGTATTGAGGGAGGACTGCATATTTCATTAATAGCATTTCTAATGCAACTAGAAACTCTGCTTGTTGAAATTGTATCGGACTAACATTTATAGACAATCTCCAGTGAGGCTGCCAAAAACCATCTTTAATCCATTGCGATAACTGCCTAAACGACTCCTCCATCACCCAATCACCAATATTTGTGATGAGACCAATTTCTTCCGCAATCGGTATAAACACACCAGGTGGAGTGAAAGAGCCATCAGCACGAGGCCAACGAATTAATACTTCAGCACCAATACAAGACCCATCAGATGCGTTTTGGGGCTGAAAGTACAGCTCAAACTCTTTACGCTCAATGGCATCATGCAAAGCCTTATCCATAGCCATACGTTCATCACTCATAGCCTGCATTTCAGGAGAATAAAAACGATAGGTATTACGGCCAGCATCTTTTGCTTTATAAAGAGCCGTATCAGCTTGTTTTAGCAGTAAAGTTGCATCAGGATTAATACAATCAAATATCGTAATACCAATACTTACCGTAATATACAGCTCATGGAACCCAACTTTTTTAGGCATAGAGCATACTTTGTTTATTTCTTGGGCAAATAAGGCTATTTTTTCGGATATTTGTTCTGGCGTACCCTCAATTTGTGGCCAAAGCACAACAAACTCATCCCCTCCGAGGCGGGCATTAATAAGACCATTACGAGCAACACTCTCTAAATCTGTGGCAACTAAACGAAGTAAATTATCGCCTATATTATGGCCTAAAGAATCATTGATATTCTTAAAGCGATCCAAGTCTAAAAAGAATAAAGCGCCTGTTTTGCCTGCATTTTTATTTTCTTTACTAAAGCCCTCTAACCTATCTAACAAAAACCTTCTATTAGGTAATTGCGTCAAAGGATCATAAAATGCCAAACGGTTAATACGATCTTCTGCTTCTTTTCTTGCTGAAATGTCACGCACCAAGAGCAACACTTCAACTTTATTTTGTAGCTTGTATTTGATAAGACGAATTTCAACTGGCACTTTAATACCATTATCAGACAAATAATGGGTCTCTAAGGTTAAAGGCTGGTCTAATGTCATAGAAGATAAAAGGTCAGTAAAAGACTCCCAGTCTTTTGCTGTATGAAACTCCCCCATGTAACAACCTAATAAACGTTCTTCCGAGCGCCCAATAAGCTTTTCACTGGCTCTATTTACAAGACAAATTTTACCATCTTCTTCAACTAAGAAAATCGCATCACCAGCATGAGCAATAATGGCTTTTGTATGAACTATATTGTATTCCAAAGCCACATGAGTATCTGAAAGCTTTTGCCAAACACTGATAAATACTCGACTTAGTTCTCCTAATTCATCATTTTCGTGACCTGTAGGCATAAGATCAGGAAGTACAGCCGCTGATTTTCGGCTCGACTCAGACAATTTTATGGTAAGGCTTTGCAGTGGTCTAGTTACTAAATAATAGAAAAACACTGATATTAGAAAAGCTAATAAAATGTCTTTAATTAGAGAACCTATTAGAAGTAAAGTATTTTGCTCCAACACTTCTTCAATTAAATATTCTCTATTTGGGGTTAAAATGATTTTTCCTAGAATGATACTTCTATCTTCATATCTTAGGACAAGCTCAAATTGATCAATACTAGGCAATAGCCAATCAGCCATTTCTCGATAAAAGCGAGGTGGGTTACTTTGAATCGAACTGGCAGCAAATACTTTACCATCTTCATCGAGCATCTCTGCCTTTAACAAATACTTATTCTTTATTAAACCATCCATTTGCTGTTGGGCAAGTACTTGGTCTATTCGAAAAGCAGCTTGAGTAGCAGGTTTTTCTATTACGGATAAAAGAGTATTAAATTCTTGGGCAATCGATTCGCGGCTAGAAGATAAATTAGAAGAAAACGTAATTGCACTCACAACAAGACTTAGCACTACCGCCAATAAAAAAGTAGCAATGGCCTGTTTTCCAAATAATGAGCGTGTAAAAGCAAACTGCAACCTATTCTCCTCCTTAAAATAAAAACACTTTTTAGATAGATTCACTAACATTAAACAATTTTAATCAAATAGCCTTCTTAATGATATTGGCAATTTTTATTTTCGAACCATTTTTTACATTCAATAAAAGAATATACTAAAAACACTATAACTTAAACGTTATAACTTACATCCATAATATAAATATTGTTTTATTTTAAAACGAACAATTTATTACCCGTTAAACTTGCCAAATAAGGCCAAGCTCAGCTTTAGCCGTATAGTCAGCAGTTATGGAAGGCGCGAATAATTCACCTATACTTTAATCTTCCCAGAGCACTGAATAACCCATTGATCTAATGAAGGTTATGTTGAGATTAGCTATTAAAACATCCGTCTTTTACCCATACACAGAAACGAACGGGGTTATTCTAATAGAAACCTTTACATGAAGTCATAAATGACAATAAGACCAGGCAAAAACAGACGAAAAAGCGAAATTTATGAATTACAAATAAACTTTTTGAACTTTTTTTAAACAACATATTTGTAAGGGAAGGGTTCAAATATTTTGTCCAAAAAAAACGCTGTATTGAGTCAATACAACGTTTTTAGCAAATCAAAGCTTAATTCCTTAATCTGATATTAACCAATAACAGCACCGTCATTACGAGTGATTGCAACAACACTTGAGCGAGGTAATGAATCACCACCAGCAGGCCAATGAGAGTTACCTCTTTCACCTGGATGCTGAACACCGATAAACATTGTTTTACGGTCAGCACTCCATGTAGCACCTGTAATTTCACATTCCTTTGGCCCTACCAAGAAACGACGAATTTCACCTGTTTCTGTATCTGCTACCAGCATTTGGTTGTTACCTTGGCCAGCAAATCCATCTTTGTTTGAGTAGTTACCGTCTGTTTGAATCCACAATAGACCTTTTGAATCAAACTTAAGACCATCAGGTGAATTAAACATATTATCTTGATTGATATTTTTAGACCCAGCATAAGCATCATCATAAACAGCAGGGTTACCAGCCATTACAAACAAATCCCAATTAAATGATTGAGCTGTATGATCTTCATTCATTGGTTTCCAACGAACTATTTGGCCAAAGTTATTTTTAACTCGTGGGTTTGGACCAACTGCTGGAGTTTCGTCACCACCAGCATTTGTTTTAACACCACGGTTTTTGTTGTTTGTTAAGCAGCAATAAGCTTCAACTTTATTTGGGTTAGCAGCTACCCACTCAGGGCGATCCATTGTCGTTGCACCCACTTTAGATGCAGCCATACGAGTATGGATAGCAATTTCAGCTTCAGTCATACCAGTAGTTTCTGGCGTCAAAGCTAACCACTCGCCTGTGTTATTCTCATTGAATTTAGCAACAAACAAAGTTCCTTCAGATAACAACTCAGAGTGATCACCACCTGCAGTATATTTACCTTTTGAAACAAAGCGGTATAAGAACTCACCTCTCTCATCATCACCTAAATACACAATAACATGGCCGTTAGCAGCGATAGTTACTTCAGCATTCTCATGCTTGAAACGACCTAGAGCAGTACGTTTTTTCGGCATTGAATTTGGGTTTGTTGGATCAATTTCTACAATATAACCAAAGCGATTTGGCTCATTAGGGTTTTTAACTAGATCAAAACGATCATCAGCCATTGCCCACTTATAACCACGGTCTTTAATGTTTACACCATAACGGCCTAACTCAGGGCTAATTTTGTAATCGGCATCACTAGCAGAGAAATAACCATTAAAGTTCTCTTCACATGTAAGGTAAGTACCCCATGGAGTTTGTCCATTACCACAATTATTCCAAGTACCTTTTGCTATTTCGCCTTTAGGATCAGCTGCCGTTTGCATTAACTTGTGACCACGAGCAGGACCTGTGATAGACATTTCTGTATCAGCCGTAATACGACGGTTGTACATAGAGTCTTTTACAACACTCCATTTGCCTTCTTTTTGTTCAATTTCAACAACTGAAACGCCGTGTGCTGCTTTTGATTTACGGATATCGTCCGCAGTAGTCGGCACACCACCCTCACGGTTTGCTAATAACGTCTTAGAGTTAGTGTACTCATTGTTCACTACTAAGATGTCTTTATCATTATGGCTAAAGAATGACATTCCATCACAGTGATCACCAAATGCCATCTCTTGAGATGCGCCAGTACCACCAGTAGACATGTCTAGTTCAGGTGCATTTGACCAAAGAGGGTCTCCCCAAGAAACAACAACTTGTGCTTGGTAACCTTCAGAAACTGTCACTGCATCAAGAGTGTTTGCTTTTACCATTTCAAAAGCTAAACGGCTGTGCTCATGTCCGTGATGAGCAGCCATTGCACTTGTTGCAGATAAAGTAGTAGAACCCATAACAAAAGCCGTTGCACCAAATGCAGCGCCGCCACCTAGAAAAGAACGACGAGATAAAGAAGCCTCTGCAACCTCATCAAAGTCAACAACAGCTGGTGCAGGGCGAACTAATTCATCAAACTCATCAAAACCAATCTCTAAATCGTTCTTAGTGGTCATCTCTCATTACTCCAATACATGATTAAATAATTAAGTGGCAGCACACTTGCACATGCGCATGTGTTGAATGTAATAGATCTATATTTCATCTAGGTGACAGTTTTGTGAAGCATTCGTCATAACAAGGATTAAAACAAAGAAAGGAAGGAGAAATGGTAAGTTTAGGAAGGTGCGAATAGCAGGCTTTTTCCAAATGCTGAGGCAAGAGGATTTATTCGCACTTTCCTTAATAAAAACTAACCATCTTAAAGACACTCAATATTAGTTTTGTAGCAAAGTATCTAATTGAGAATAACCACGCTTAAGCCAGATTTTCATGCGTTGTCTTTCGGCAATATTCATCAAACGTCTATCGTTTGCAACAGCCCAAAAACTAGAGTTATTAAAATCTATTTTCTGCGTAAGTTTTGTTTGTAGTTTCGCTAACTCAAAAAACTCAGCGTCGCGCTCCACCGCTTTCATATAAGTAGCTGATTTATGGAAACGAGTGAAGTTTTCCCCACGACCAAGGTTTTGCACAACGACAAAAGCTAATTCGGGTTGAGTGTATTTTGTCAGTAAATCATCTAATAAAGTAACCGAGTCTGCTCCATCATCCATTACGTGCCATAAATAGACCTGACAACCCATTTCATCAAGTAGGTTAAATACTTCCGTTTCTTCAATCCATTGACCCAATGATTGAGATGTTTGCGCTGCAAGGTCGATAATTAAGTCATGGTCAGGTTTTTCTTCCACCGCCATTAGCATCCCATCAAGGCTATCTTCTTCTCCAACAATAATCGGTGACGCAAATTCAGAATAAAAACGAGAAAAAGTTCCATGAGATGAATCACAGTCAAAACCAACAAACGGCATATCTTGATCAATATAGTACTGGGCAAGCAATCTAGATGTCATAGATTTTCCAACACCGCCCTTCTCTCCACCAATAAAGTGAACTTTACTCATGCTATCCTCCATCTGGATAAATTCATTTCAGAACAATTCAATTACAACTCAATTTTCGTTAATGGTAAACACACTTTAAATTCAATTTTTACATTGAAGTGCATCATGCTCAATACTTTACGAGTTTACAGAAAAATTTATAGAAAAATCAGAAAGAAAACTAAGAAGGGATATTAACAGACAAGTAACAATGAAGAAGCTAAAAAATCGGTGGGGGATTTTTTAGCTTCAAAATGCCTAGGAAAAGTGTGAATAAAGCAAGAAAACTTATTCGCACATTTCCTAATGAACACCAGTATCTAAGGAAGGTGCGAATAAGTCCTCTTGCCTCAGCATGTGGATAAAAGCCTGCTATTCGAGGCGAGTATCGAATGTGA
>CANLRQ010000016.1 GCA_947493575.1 uncultured Marinomonas sp. | reverse complement strand
TCTATTTGGTTATTGGTAATACAGGTCAGATTTCAACTTTATTAATCATTTGCATAATAAATATAAAAGGCAATTGTTATGAATTCATCAACACCGTCTCCAACAGATTTACATCTAAGGCAATGGCTTCTCATTCCGTTTTTTCTATTAATGGTTGGTTCTGTTATTTACACTGCTGGCTGGGGTATTTATGACGATACTCTGGTTCGCGTTGGTACTTTTTGTCTTTCCGTCATTATTTTAATTGGCGCAAAACTGATCAACTACAAAAGCTCCTTTCTTAATAAATGTGTCGATTTATTCTTAATCGCTCTCATATCAGCCGCTGTTTATCGCTATTATTGGGTATCTGAAGAGCTTGAGTCAGGCTTATACGAATTAGAAAATATAGACATTTTATACGCGATTTCAGCTTTGTTGGTTTTAGCCGAAATGATGCGACGCGTGGTTGGTTTTCCTCTCGTGATCGTATGTACAACCTCCATCCTTTATGCCCTATACGGTAATTACTTTCCTGATGTCGTGAGCCATGCTGGTGTGGATTTAAGTGAGCTTTTAACCACTATTTGGTACAGTTTTGATGGTGTTTTCGGGCGCCCGCTTGCTGTGGTCACGTCAACCATACTTATCTTCATCCTATTTGGTTCTTTGCTCGAAACCTTGGGTGTTGGAGATATATTGCTAAAGCTCGCCTTTAAATTAACTCGTCATTTTGCAGGTGGCGACGCCCATGCTGCGGTGTTAGCAAGTGGACTTTTCGGTACTATCTCAGGCAGTGCTGTTGCGAATGTTGTAGGGACTGGGGTCATTACTATTCCTATGATTAAAAAACGTGGGTTCTCAGCAAAATTCGCAGGTGCGGTTGAAGCCGCTGCTTCAAGTGGTGGGCAATTAATGCCTCCTATTATGGGTGCAGTGGCTTTCATCATGGCGGATGTTACTGGGATTAGCTACCTCAACATCTGTTTGGCGGCGTTAATTCCAGCTGTGTTTTATTATGGCAGCTTGTTTGCGTTTATCTCGATTGAAGCAAAACGCTTAGACATGCGCCCTGAAACAGAGGGCGCTGACATTAAGTTGACTTTTAAAGAGAAGCTCAAATGCCTTCCGTTTTTGATCCCTCTGATTCTTATTATTATTTTAATGGTTCAAGGAAACAGCCCCGCCATGGCTGGCTTTTGGGCGTTTATCTGTGCGGCTATACTCGGTCTTATTTTTGAACCTGATCTCTTGCGACAGCCTAAACGTCTACTAGGTGTTGTGGTCAACGGAGCAAAATCTTGCGCTACAATCACTGTCGCTGTAGCTTCTGTCGGGATTATTATTGCCGTGATGAATAGTACAGGCTTAGGTTTACGGTTCGCTGAAGCGATCCAAATGGTAGGAGAAGGTAATTTATTCTTATCTCTTATTCTTATGGCAATTGGTTGCCTTGTATTGGGGATGGGAATGCCGACCGTACCAGCCTATTTGATCATCATTTTGGTCATGGGGCCGGCCGTTGAAGCGCTTGGTGTAGACACCATCGCAGCACACTTATTTGTTGTGTATTATGCGGTCTTATCTTCCGTCACGCCTCCTGTGGCTTTGGCAGCCTTCGCTGCCGCTCCCATTGCAAAAGCTAATCCGCTTGCTCTTAGTGTCACCGCACTACGCTTAGCAACAATCGGATTCTTAATTCCTTTTGCTTTCGTATATCAACCTTCTCTGTTACTCATCGTAGATAGCTTTAGTGTGGTGGGTTTAGGGGTTGCACTGCTGACTACGTCCAGCGCTGTTGTGCTGATTGCTTATGGCTTTGCTGCCAAAGGGTTGTTTCGCTTTTTACTTATCACGGTTGCCATTGGAGCCATTACACCTTTTTGGTGGCTCCAAAGCATTGGTGTTCTTGCTGCACTTTGTCTTTTTATTAAAAAGAGAAAAGAGCGCAGCCTTGTCTTAACTCAATCATCCAAATAAATATAAAAATGGAGAAAACATATTATGAAACGTCTATTTTCAAAAAAAATGGGGCTCGCACTTACAAGCTTAATTAGTGCCACAGTTTTGTCTCTTGGTTCTACCCAAGTCACAGCAAAAGACACATTTCGCATGTCCACATTAGGACCCGGAACAAGTCCTTATATGGTGATGACAACCTTTGCAAATACGATCAATAAAAACCTACCAGAATATTCTATTGTGGTGAATGCTACAGGGGCAGCTACCAAGCACGCTCTTGATACTTCGAAAGGAAAAGTCAACTTTTATATGAGTTCGCCGATTTTACACCATTTAATGAGCAATCAGCTGGCGATGTATAAGAAGGTTAAGGGGGCAAAAGAGCTATCAACAGAACTCCGCACTATTTTTAACTTCCCAATGGGTGTCTATCACTCCGCTGTTTATGCGGACTCTGGCATTGAAACAATGCAAGACATTAAAGGAAAGCGAGTATTTGCGGGGCCTCCTGGCAGTGCGGCACGTCGCACCGTGATTCAGATGATAGAAGCCATTACTGGCTACAAAGCTGGTGAAGATTACACCGCTGTAAAACTAGGTTGGGATGCAGCTGGTCAATCTTTCCAAGACGGAAATTTAGAAGTGTACTTTAACCCAACTAACGCCCCTAGCCCTGTCATTAGTCAAATTGCTCTTACTAAGAAAATACGTTTTTTAGGTATTCCTAGAAATGATTTGGAAAATAACGAAGGTATAACCGCCTTAACGAAACGCCCTGGATTCCGTATTACTCAATTGGCACAAAATACTTATGGAGAGAATCAGGTAAATACTGATAGTGTTTACACTCTAGCTGTAACCGTTGGAATAAGTACAAATAAAAACATGCCAGAAGACACCATCTACAACATGACAAAAACCTTTTGGGAGCAAGTCATCACTCAATACGATAATGCACCTTGGTTACGAAATATTTCGGTCGATAAAGCGCTTGTTGATTTAAATATGCCTTTACACTCTGGTGCAGAGCGTTATTACCGAGAAATTGGACTAATGAAGTAATCATCCCCTAATTTGTTCAACAGTCACTGTTTCTGTATTTCCCCCCAGTTGTTGGTAGGTCATCACTGGGGGGTTATACCGACATATTTAGGGTGGTATCGAAATACAATAGTATGTTACCAATCACAAAGAAGCCTCTAAGTGCCGCATAGAAAAGTTCTAGTGCCTGAATAACCCTGAAGGCGTTGATGTCAGCGGAGCAGACAGTGAAGATGTCTACTATGAAAAAGGAGGCACGCGATTCGCTACATTAGATTTATGTGAAGCAGATCAAGACGATGGAGATTGTGTTTTCACAGAAGACAAACAATATCCGGGAATGTTTGGCCTTTGGAAAGACACGATTTTCGTAAAGCAGGGGTATGAAGTGGTGACAAGAACAGAGTATCGTCGTTACATTGGCGATTTTGTATTGCATTGTCACATATTAGATCATGAAGATCAGGGAATGATGCAAAATGTGAGAATTGGTGTTGGTGATGGCAGTGGTGGTATTGCTCAGGCCCATGGCTCACATTAAGCTGTATTTATGTATATTATACGTGATACAGCCTGAAACCTTTGCACGACTATTGTGCTCGCTCATGATTTCGTGCAAAGGTCTCAGCCTATTTTTTATCTGTTGAAGCTCTTGTCTGAACGTCACATTCTAATGAATATGGCTATCATTTCTTTAAAATAAGATAGCAGAAATACGCCCCACCAATACCGCCAGATAATATGCCTATTGGTAGCTCTTGTGGTGCGGTGAGGTTTCTTGCCAATAAATCCATGTAAAGTAGGAAGGTCGCTCCCGCTAAAAAACTTAGGGGAATCAAGATGCGATTATTTCCGCCTATCCAATGGCGTAAAATATGGGGAATCACTAAACCGATAAACCCAATAGAGCCTGTTAAAGAAACAATAACACTGGTCAGTAGCCCAGTGCATAAAAGGAAAATAATTTGATAACGTTTTACGGGAATGCCTAAAGTGTGAGCGCTTTGGCTGCCCATCATCATAGTATTAAGAATTGGCGCTTGCCAAATCAGCCAGCAACTCGTGAGTAATATGGTAATTGTTGGTAGCAACAAATTGCTCCATTGAGCGCGTCCAAGTCCACCCAGCATCCAAAAAAGAATAGAGTTGGCAGTGCTCTGATCACCAAGGTAGATTAAAAAATTCGTGGCAGCCATGAGCAAAAAAGAAATGGCTACGCCAGCAAGAATGATCTTATCAGGTGATGGATTGCTTTTTTTGCTTAACAGGGCAAAGAGGAAAAGCAGGGATAGTAGGCTACCTAAAAAACTCGCAATAGTAAGAGAGTAAAGCCCAGCAAATAAACCGATGTGAGCGATTACCGCTACAGCACCTAAAGAAGCCCCTGATGAAGCGCCCAACAAAAATGGGTCTGCCAATGGATTGCGCGTCACAGCTTGCAAAACAGCGCCAGCGACAGCCAAACCGCCTCCAGCAAGAATGGCTAATAGGCTTCTAGGTAATCTGAGTTGCCATATAATACTGGTGTGGATTGAGCTAACTGACGCAGCAAGTTCAGGTTCGATTGGAAGCTGAAGCAACTGCAAAAGTTTGATCTTAAAAATGGTCACAATATCAGCAAAGGTGATGTTAGAAACGCCTTCACTGATATTGAAGAAAAGCCCAATAAGCAACAAGCCCATCAATGTTAGGCTTAATATACGTCGGCGTAGCATTGAGGAAAAATGGGGGCTTTGGGGCATGATTAAACTCAAAGTAAGTTACTCACTAAACATCTCTTGGGACAGCTTTTTAATGGCACCAATATTAAGTGGGCCGGGGGTGATTTCACCGTACTCAAGAGGAAGGAAGCGCTCATTCTTTACCGCACTAAGCTGTGAAAGTAGGGAATGGTTTTGTAAAAACTGCCAAGATTGCTTCCATCCGCCTTTATCGTAATCAACCAGAATAAGAAAATCTGGATTGGCTTCCATAATGGCTTCAATGCTGACTTTCCCCCAACTCGTATCTAAATTATCCATGACATTGATGCCACCTGCGGCACGAATTAACGCTGTTGGCATTCCAAATCGGCCAGACGTAAAGACTTTGTCTTCTCCTGAGTCGTATAAAAATACACGTACAGGTGCTTTGTCCTTAACCGACTCTCGAATGTTTTGAATGTCTGCTTTCCAAGTATTGACAAGAGCTTCTGCTTTTTCTTGCACACCAAACACCGCGCCTAAGCGAATCATATCATCATAAAGTAATGACATTTTTGCATCGTCTACTCGTTTTCCTAAATGGACACAAGATTCGCTCAGTTCTAAGGTTTTTATATTGAAGCGTTCAAGACCTTGAGGGGTCACATCTTCACCAATTCTCATGCCGTAATTCCAGCCAGCGAAAAACAGGTCTGGATTCACCGATAAAATATTTTCTAGGCTAGGATTCTTACTAGCAAGCTCAGGGATGCCTTGGCGGTCTTGATCAAAACTTGCTGAGGTTTTGTACCATCCAGTAATACCCGTTAGGCCAACGATGTTTTCTTGTAAACCTAATGCAAAAGCCATTTGCGACATGTTTTGATCATGAATTACAGCTCTTGTGGGCGCTTGGTCAAAGGTAATGCTTCTATCACAGCTTGTTACAGTGACAGGAAAGCCGCTTGCGTTTACTTGAAAACTTGTTCCAAGGGCTAGTGCACCGAATGTTAATGCACCTAGCGTTAGGAAAGAGTGTTTAATTTGTTTTAAAGAAGTCATGTTTTTCTCAAATTATGGTCTGAACCAATGGCTAATAACTTGTTAATGGCTCTGTATGAATGCTTAAACAGTCATGTTGGTTGGTATAGGTAGTTGCTTTTACTTTAAATACCTGTTTGAACAAGGACTGGGTGAGTATGTCTTTTGCTGGCCCTTGTTGTATTACCTTGCCTTGGTTCATGACTAAAAGTGTGTCACAAAAGCGTGCTGCCAATTGAATGTCATGCAAACTAATAATTAAGGTAATGGGTAGGGACTGAAGCAAATACATCAGTTCTATCTGATGCTGTATATCTAAATGGTTGACTGGCTCATCTAAAACTAAAATTTGCGTATTTTGTGCTAATGCACGTGCAATTAAAGTACGCTTTTTCTCCCCTCCAGATAAAGTATGAAACATCTGATTTCGTAATGAATGCAGTTTCATTTTATCTATGGCGTAATCGATCCACTTTTGAGCGTCATTATCGTGTCCCCATAACCAATGTCTGTATGGAGTACGGCCAGATTCAATAACCTCTTCAACGGTTAGGTAAATATCATTTGGCATTTCTTGCATAACGGCACTGATCAGTTGTGCACGGGACTTTTCTTTAAAAGACGTTAAGAGCTTACCTTGAATATTTACTTTTCCTGACGCTTTTGAATTCAGCCCTAAGAGACAATGAATAAGCGAAGATTTCCCAGCTCCATTAGGGCCAACGATGCCCAGTGTTTGCTGTTTATCAAGCTTGAAGCTGACATCAGATAACAGTGTTTTACCATTATCTAAGGTCAAACTAATTTTGTCAGCGCTAATAAAAGTCATAACACATTCCGTTTTGGGAGCGAAAAAGGTGATAGATTAGAAAAAGCGACACACCTGCTTATTAAGAACAAGTCATAGAAATAAAGCTGATGCTAGGGAAGATGCGAATAAGTCTACCAAGCCTCATCTCAATCGGATTGAGTTTGATAACTTCGCTTAAATATATTGAAATCACTGCCTTTAATGCAATGATGAAAGGATTGGGCAACCAGCCCAAAAGAAACGATTGCACTTATGTAGCTAAGAAACAGTTTTGTTCCTGTTACTATCTCTGATTTGATATGCACTTTGCATCTCCAATTATTATGATCATACACACCCGTATGATGTTAAAAGGGGTGGCGAATTTCGCCCTGAAATACGTCGAGGCCGGTCTCCGGACTGAATAAGATAAGTTCATTCCTTCCCATGTCAGATTAAATAGAGGCCATTTAAGCTAACTAGTGGAATTGAACAGTGCTACTTGCTCTTATATACCGTTGCGGGGGCAGTACGGGATTTACTTCTTCCTGAAGTGCACCTGTTTCCCGATTATCTTCTGTCTTAAAGTATCACTGCTTTACTAGCCGTGTTTTATTTAGACAATAAGCACCTAACGTGAATAAGCTGATTTTTAGCTTATTATGGCGTGAGAATACCCATTTGGGTCAGGCTTAGCAATGTAACCTTGTTGATAAATGTTCAAATTAAGAAGAATATTTTGAGGAAAGTTTTCGCTTATGCTGTTTTAATTTCTTAAAGATGTCCACCTGAAAGTGACTAGGTCTGTTTTTAACAGAGCACTAGTAAGCATATTAGTCGTGCAAAAGCTCTCAAATTACGTCTTAGTGAATATGAGTTCAAGTTGAGCTAAGGTGATTAATTTTTAGCAGCGAGAAGAAGAAGGTTAACAATGTAATTACAACGCTATTTCTTGTTTACTAAATTAGGGCTTATTTACGTATTCCCTAAGTTCTTTCAGTTTAAAACTTAGCCTTCGAGTTCTTCCTCTATAAACGCAGTGTTTAATCTCTCATATGACTTTTGGAAGTAACTGTTTAAAAAAAAGTGTGCAGACTCAAGGCCCTAAAGATTCTATCGATAAGATTGATGTCAACAATTCTTATATCGGTTAGTTTTAGTTTCCGGTTTAATTTTAAAAAATTATCTACTGGTTCTAAAAGGTGCAGCAGAAGACAAAATTATAAATAGTTTGTAAGTTACTCATTGGATTACCATTTTTTAGATAATTAATGATAATTGTTTATTGAAAGTAAATAACTCACTGCGGTTGCCTTATTTTCCAAGTGCTCTATAGGTTCAAAAAATATTTATTTATGGCTCTTAAGTAAACATACTGACTAGAATATTTTTAATGAGACCTTTACACGACTTCTACGCTTGCTAATACTTTGTTAAAAACAGACTCAAAATGCGCATTTATAACGCATAAACTTCGCTTTTTCGTCTGTTTTTCCTCGTCTTATCGTCGCTCATGGCTTCGTGCAAAGGTCTCTTTATGATTATTTTATTACGATCTTAACTCTGGGATTGCAAGTGAAAACCATGGTACAAATGTAATAATAATCATAGCTATAATCATAGAAATAATAAATCCAATAACTGCTTTAGATAACTTTTCAATAGGTACCTTACCGACTTGAGCTGCCATGAATAGATTTGCTCCTAAGGGGGGGGTGACAAACCCAATGGCTAAGTTCACTATCATAATAATTCCGAAGTGTACTGGAGACATTCCTAAAGAAATAACTATTGGAAGCAATAGAGGGGTTAAAATAACAATTGCAGCTAATGTTTCCATGAAAGTTCCTACTATTAATAGTAATACTAATATGGCAAGAAGAATTAATATTTTGCTATCAGTTGTACTTAGAACCCAATTTGCTATTTCTGTAGGTACCCGTTCGAGTGTCAAAATTCGTCCAAATGCCGTTGACGCTCCAATAATCACAAGCACTACACCTACGAGCAAGGCTGATTCGAGTAAAATATTATAGAGTTCCGAAATCTTAATTTCTCGATAAACAAATACACTCAAAATTAATCCATAAACTACGCCAACAGCTGCAGACTCTGTTGGGGTGAAAATACCAGAGTAAATTCCTCCTAATATAAGTACTGGCATCATTAGAGGTAAAAAGGATTGTCGTAATATAGTGGAAATTTCGATTTTCGAAAATTTTTGATCGGACCCACCATAACCACGTCGATGTGACTCAATGTAGGTATATATCATTAATGAAATACCAATGAGCAAGCCTGGTAACAATCCTGCAAGAAACATATCGGTAACAGAAACTTGAGCAGTTACTGCATATACAATCATTACAACACTTGGGGGAATAATGACACCAATTCCTCCTGCTGCAGCAACTAGCGCTCCAGAGAATGCACGGTCATAACCTTTCTTTGCCATGGCTGGAATTATTGCTAGACCTATCGCTGCAACTGTGGCCGATCCAGTACCAGAGATGGATGCGACTACCATGCAGGCAACAATAGCGACAATTCCTAAGCCACCAGTTGAACGCCCCAAGAAAACTTCTGCAAGTTTAATCAGTCGATTCGCTATACCTCCGCGGCTCATAAGATTACCTGCTACTGTAAATAATATTACTGCAAGTAATGGAAATGAGTTAAGGCCGTAAACTAATCCTTGAACTAGGAATTCGGGGTTTAGAAATGGTAGGAAAGTAATTGCAATAAGGCTGGCAACAGCTAGTGCTACCCCTATCGGAACACCAATAAATAAAAGACCGAAGAAAGAGCCAAATAAAATTGCAGAGGTCATGATGCAGTCCTTTCAATGTTCTGTGTAGTTCTTTGAATTACTTTCATAATTAGGCGGATGACGTTTAAAATTCCACCTAAAACTATAGATGCATAAAGTAATGCGACAGGGACCTCTAGACCAGAAGATATTTGACCTAGCTCTAAACTGCGTTCGATAATACTAGTGCCGTAGTAGACTACTAATACGGAATAACCTAGAAAAATAATATCTGCAATAGTTAGGCAAATTAGTTGTCCTACAGGTGGTAGTAATTTGATACCAGCTTCAATACGAATATGCCTATCATCTCGGATTGCGTAGCTGATACTTAGATAAATTACCCAGACAAATAAATAACGCGCTAGCTCTTCCGACCAGCTTATAGAATTTTCAAAGAGGCGGAGTATAATTTGTAAAGAGATTACAAATATAATAATTGATACTCCCGCAACGATTAAAACTGGTTCAAAATGCTTGTCTAGACCACGCAACACTTTTATTAATTTCATGATATACCTCTTTAAGTTAAGCGGTCACATCTATAGTGACCGCAACTCTCACCAATTAGCGTAAGTTTTCCACGGTATTTATCACTTGATCAAATAATGCGTGTCCTGTGCGGTCACGTAATTTGCTTTTTATCGCACCATTCATTTTTTCTGCCATAACTGCTTTTAAAGAATCAGGCATGACAGACACTTTCATACCTGATTCTTTTAGTTCTTCAACAACATTAGTATTGGCTTCCATTGATAGTTGACGTTGATAGTCAATAGCTTTATTTGCTGATTTAATCAATGCTTCTTGTTGTGTACTATTTAAGCCTTTAAACATTTTGTCGTTCATGAACCAGACAAAGTTAGTATATATGTGACCAGATAGCGTCAAATAATTTTGAACTTCATTAAATCGCATTGAAGATACTGAGAAGGCGGCACTTTCTTGTGAGTTAATCAAGTTTTGCTGTAGTGATGTATAAATCTCACCCCATGCCAATGGAATTGGAGTTGCTTCAACAGACTCCCAAGCCGTAATCTGCATAGGGTTGTTTGCTGAGCGAAGGCGTACTTCACCTAATATATTTTCATCAGAAATAGGTCCAAGATTAGATGTCATATGACGAAACCCGACTTCTCCAAAACCTAACCCTTTGAATCCTTTAGATTCCATGGCGTCTAATAATACCTGACCACCAGTTTCACTATCGAGCACTTTATGAGCATGATTCTCATCATCAAATAAGAAGAATAGATCAAGTACATTAAATTCAGGAATATAAGGAGCAAGGAGTACCGAAGCTGCGGCTGTCATTTGTATATTGCCATTCTGTACCATTTCAGTAACTTCTGAGACGCTTCCTAATTGACCGCTTTCAAATATTTCTACTTGTAGATCTAGACTTGGTTGACTTTCAAGCTCATTTTTAAATTGAACAAGCGATTTATGCAGAGGTGTATCTAGTTGATTATCATGTGCTATTCGTATTACTTCTGCTTGAGCAGAAATACTTGCACAAAAAGATGTAGCAACGATTAAGGATAAGAGTGTTTTTTTCATTATTTTTCTCCAGTTTGAGTTAGGCTTGTTTTACAAGACCTATAGGTTTAAGTCATTTATTATTCAATTAAATGACTTTGCATTTTCTAGCCAATTGATTTCATTGTTAATTGGTTCATGTTTTTTAGGAACACCAAACAGTGCCACAGTACGAACACCTTGCTCGACAAGTAGACCGGCTGTATCAAAAGCATTGGTATAATTGTCGGTTTTACGCCTTTAAAAAATATTCATGATAAATGTTTCAGCCAATTATCGAGCTGCTTAGCGATCTGTTGAGGTTGCTCAAGAGGTAAATAGTGACTAGCATCATTAATCCATATTAACTCTGCGTTATCATTCGCTTTGGCTGCTAATAAAGTCTTGCTTGAAGAGCATATATTATCGTTTAAGCTAGCTAAAATAAGGATTGAGCGAGAAAACTCTTTTAATGTCTTGTGGTGGTCTTCACGAGTTATTGCCATGAGCGTTTGTCGCTCAAAGGTATTTAAATCGGTACTTTTAGCCATACTCATAATCAAAGATGAATTTTCTTCTACCAATGGGTTAGTCGAAATAAGTCCAGATTTAATTAAAGTGGATGTGACTAAAGGTTCTATTCCCTGTTCTTGTGCTTGCTTTAGTTGTTGAGTGCGAGTTTGTTTATTTTCACAAGTGTCAGCTCCAGCATGACTACTAATAATAGCCAACCCAGTGACCGAATCTGGAGCTTGTTTAATAAGCTCCAATGCAGCTAAACCACCGAGTGAAAAGCCTACTAGAGCGAATTTTTCTGGCAATTCAGCTCTTATATTACTAATAACTTCAGACATAGTTTCTCCGCATGTATATTGTGGACAAATTATCTCAGTCGTAGGCGGAAGGTAACGGATAGTTGACTCCCATAACCTTTCATCACAAAGTGTCCCTGGCAATAAAACCAAAGGATTCTTATTCATAAGTTGCTCTTTTTAAAGTCAGATATTCTCTGTGATGCTTCAGTGCGAAGCATCTGTATATCATTTCCCGGAGTTACAAGAGACGCACCATAAGATCTCATTGCTGTGGCCATTGAGACATCTGAACAAAAGATACCTGAGTATTTATTGTATTGTTTACAAAGTTTGATCAGATAAGGAAGGTGATTTTTTAAATCTGTGTCAACCCAACTCAAGGTAGGTGAAATGCCAAGGCTAAGTGCAAGATCATTAGGACCAATATATATTCCGTCTAACCCTGGAACTTGTAAAATTTGTTCTGCATTTTTAAGTCCTAGTGGAGTTTCAATCATTGCTAGGACTAATATATTGTCATTAGCGTGTTCTAAATAATCTGTTCCTCCGTAAAGTAACCCTCGTGCAGGACCAAAGCTTCGTTTCCCAACAGGCGCATATCGAGTGGCATTGACTAATTCCTCAGCTTGTTCCACTGTTTCAATCATTGGGCAAATTATTCCGTAAGCTCCCATATCTAAAAGCTTATTTATTTCAGAGAGATCATTTCCACTACTTCTAACCCAAGGCATTGCAGGGGTAGCCGAAATAGCTTGTAAAAGCTTAGGTACAGAATCTATTCCAAACTGACCGTGTTGCAGATCAACAGTAACTGCATCATAACCAGAATGACCTAAAACTTCTGCGACGTAGCTACTATCACTAGAAAGCCACCCATTAATAGCGGCTGTATTTTGACTGGCCAAGTTCTTTAAATTGTTTGTACGCATTATGGTCTCCTTAGCGTGCACGTAGTGCGAGGGTACTGATGGTTGCTATATAATTATTTGGATCTAATGCATACCCATTGTCTTCAGATTGTTCTATAACCTCTGTAGACCACTCTATTAATGTGCGAGCATCAGAACCACTAATCATTAATACTCGACCTGTTTTTTCACCTATATTTTTTAAAGTTCTCCATGTGCCAGCAGGAACTGAGATTAGATCCCAAGAGCCTAGTTGTACTTTTACATCTAGATTCTTGTTCAGTGAAACCTCCCATTCACCATGGCGTACTAGAAATACTTGACTATCATTGTGCCTATGCTTTAAGAGCCCCTCACCGGGTTCTGCTTCAAGCCAAGCCATTGAAAAACCATGAGGATTGAAAACACGAGGTTGTTGATTGCGGTCTTCACATAGTCCGTATCCTATAACAGGAGATATTTTTTTATGTCCACCAGGTAAAACCGAGTCTAAAGTGGCGCGATCTGACCAAATTAGATCCTCTTCTAATGTAATTCGAGATCGGATCTCTTCAGGTGACCAATTTTTTAACTGATCAATATCTTGTTGTGGCATAGCATCTAATAGATCAGGTATATCTTGCCCGCCCAATTCATTTAAATCGACAAGTTTGCTAGTCGTAGAGCTAAGAGCTAGACCTGTTTCTCGTGCTTCTTTAATAACATCGGGGCTCCATATAATCCCACCTGTATTATCTTGGCCTAAGCAAGTAAACAAAAATCCATCATCAGGGCCTGTATTTGTGAACCCGCGATATATCCAGGTTGGAACTGTTAAAATTCCACCTTCCCCCATAGTGAATTCACCTTCTTCTCCGTTAACACCCCAGCGAAAAGTCCATTCGCCAGCGAAACACATAAATACTTCTGCAGTAAAATGTAGGTGTAAATTATTAGTGATTCCGTTGGGCATGGAGGCGCCACCAATATTATAGCCATGAGGCTCTTTTAGGTTTATAACTTGCTTTTTAGACTGAGATACTCCTCCACCAATAAATGCATAGTTGTACTTTGGCATTGAGCCAGGTAGGCGGCAATCTAGGAATGCTTCTGAACAGCCTTGATGGTCTACGCGACGAACGGTTCTACGTTTAGCTTCTGAAAGAGATACAGTTGTCATTTCTTTTCCTTTTTTTATTAGACCTTTACACGATTACTTCGCTTGCTAATACTTCGTGCAAAGGTCTCTTTGTGATTAATTTTAATTTAGTTAAATTTGATTTATATTTCCAATATATAATACACTCACATATTATTCTTATAATATATGATTGGGGGGGGTAATGTTAGAGTTAAGACATTTTAGATATTTTATTGCAGTCGCTGAGGAGCTTCATTTTGGTAAAGCTGCACAACGACTGTTTATGACACAGCCTCCTCTTAGTATGCAGATTAGGCAGTTGGAAGAAACCGTCGGAGTTCCTTTGATAGTGAGGGATAGTAGGCCAATTTCATTAACTGCTGCTGGAGAAGTTTTCCTTATTCAAGCTAAAGAAGTGCTTAGGCAGTCCGAGTCTGCAATTAAGCATGCGCAATTAACCTCAGTTGGAAAGGAAGGGCACTTAATTATTGCTGTAACTTCCGCTTCAGTGTTTAGTATTTTGTCTCAATTAATCGCAACGTTTAAACAAAGCTATCCTTATGTAAGCCTTGAATTTAAAGAAATGGTGTCAAAAGATCAGATTGAGGCATTAAACCAAAACGATATTAATATTGGATTAATTCGTTCACCTGTAGATCAGAAGAAAATCAATATCATGCCTGTTCAGGTTGAACCCATTGTAGTTGCTATACCTAAGGGTAGTGATTTAGCTGATTTTGAGAGTATTCCTGTTGATGTATTGGATGGTACTGCACTAATTGGATTTGCTCCTGATACAGCTGAGTACTTTTGCAAGTTGTCAGAAAAGCTATTTACAACTCATAATATAAAGCCATTGATAGTGCAAACGGCAACGCAGTTACATACAATTATTGCCTTGGTTGCTGCTGGGCTTGGAATTGCTTTAGTTCCAGAATCTGCTGGCAGAATTAACATTGAAAACTTCGTTTTAAGACCCCTTGCTCTTGATAGTCCTCCACAAGCAGAGCTGTGTCTTGCGTGGAATAAGAATGATCATAATCCAGCAATTTCTTCTTTTTTAGAGTTATTAAAGTAGTTGAAACCTTTGCATGAATATTGCGCTTGCTAATACTTTGTTAAAAACAGACGCAAAATGCATATTTATAACGCATAAACACCGCTTTTTCGTCTGTTTTGCCTCGTCTTATCGTCGCTCATGACTTCGTGCAAAGGTCTCAAATTAAGTTATTCGCTGATCTTTTCTTTTTCTAGAATCTCTTCTATCGCTTGCTTAAATGTTGCAACAGGTTGGCCACCAGAAATGGCGTACTTGTTATTGATGATGGCCGTAGGGACAGAAGTGATGCCACTTTGTTGCCAAAGCTGTTCTTGCTGTCGAACGTCTTCGGCAAATTGATCGCTTGCTAGAATGTTGGCAGCAACTTCAGGATCTAATTGAACGGCAGAGGCAAGATTCGTTAAGACGTTGAAGTCACTGATATCTAGGTTTTCGGTAAAATGTGCTTTAAATAAAGCGGCTTTTAGTTCTGCCTGTTTCCCTTCTGTTTGTGCCCAATGTAATAAACGATGGGCGTCAAATGAGTTACGCATACGGCTGTCGTTAGTAAAATTAAAGTCAAAATCGACTTCTTTACCACGTGCAGTAATCATTTCACGATTTTGACGTGATTGTTCTTCAGAAATACCGTATTTTTCGATGATATGTTCTTGCGTGTTTTGACCCTCTGGTGGCATATCTGGATTCAGTTCAAAGGGCTCAAATGTCATTTCGACTGAAACATTGCTGTCTAATTCTTCTAGGG
Source organism: uncultured Marinomonas sp. (assembly GCA_947493575.1). Classification (GTDB taxonomy): domain Bacteria; phylum Pseudomonadota; class Gammaproteobacteria; order Pseudomonadales; family Marinomonadaceae; genus Marinomonas. The sequence continues at coordinate 52,051 of CANLRQ010000016.1, read as the reverse complement.
CTTTATTTAAGTTCCCAAGTCCGACGACACACCAAGGGCACATAACATCGGATACAAACTTTATGTCTAATGATTCTTTCATGGTAATTTACCTTGAGATATATAAGTCGTTTAATGTTATAGCCAAAGCTTAAAATTAAAAGGTGATAAAAGAGAAAGAGTGGGAGTTTCTTATAATTTGCACAGTTTAGCAGTAATGCAAACTAAACTTGATCTGACGAACTTACTTATAACTTACTTATGGACAACCAATAGCAGGGTTTTTAAGTTGTGAAATATAATTCGAAATAAAAGGCTGTTGAAGGTCGTATGATAAAAAAATTGGATAATTCTAAAGAAGATATCGCTCTTCAAATATTTAATGTGTTTCAACGTTCTTATCAGGTTGAAGCGCAATTAATAGGCGTACAAAATTTCCCACCACTGTTAAGAAAGAAGCGGGCTATAGAATTGGCAAAAACTCGATTTTATGGTTTTATCGAAGATGATAGCTTGGTTGCAGTTATTGAGATTACTCTTGAAGACCAATGTTTAGACATCGAGAGTTTGACGGTCGATCCAAGTCACTTTAGAAAAGGCATAGCAAACTCACTTATTCGTTATGTTCTTGAAGAGCTGAGTTTTTCAAAGGCCACAGTTGAGACAGCGGTTGCGAATACTCCAGCGATTAAATTGTATGAAAAGCATGGCTTTGTTGAATTTAAGAGATGGACTCCTGATCATGGTATTGAAAAACTGGCGATGTCAGTAAAGCCTGCTCTTATGTAATTATAAACTTTAAAAATGAAACTCAGAAATGAGTTCATGGTTTGCTCTTATCCCGCTTCATTATTCTTAACTCTTTATACCATTCCAAGGCATTACTTTGCCATGCCATGCTTTGCGAAATTGTAAGGGGGTTACTTCTTTGAATTTTTTAAATTGTCGATTGAAGTTTGATTGATTTAAAAAGCCGCTTTGTTCGGCAATTAAGTTAATGGGCAACTCACTGCCAATTAATAATGAACAGGCATGTCCTACACGCATTTCATTTAAATACGCGTTGAAGCTTTGTTTCATATGTTGACGAAAAAAACGCACAAAATGACTCATAGGGCGTGTTGTCTTTGTCCGATACAGATGAAACAACAGGTGGGTTTCAGTGTGTCCCCGATTTATATCGTGATCTATCTTTGTGGCGTGAAACTCAGCCGAAAAATAGAGACCCTTTCAAACCCGATTTAAGTGGGTATAACACTGAATTTGTACCAATGAAGGCAGGAGACTTATTAATTTTTAATGGATTGCTGCCCCATGGAATTAAACCAAATACATCAGACCGTGTGCGTCTGGCGCAGTATATTTCTATGAGTCCAGCGTTGCAGGATTCGAGTATATTAGACTGGCGTTTAAAGTGCTTTGCAGAAAAAACATCACCAGAAGGATATGCTTTTCCGGGAGATCCACGAGAGTGGGAAAAAACGCGTTATGGCGATGCTCAATTAACGCCCCTTGGAGAAAGACTGCTGGGCCGTAAGCCATGGGATTTTGCTGAAGGGGATTATAATTTCGTGTAAAGGCCTCTTCTTGAGACCTTTACACGACTATTACGCTTGCTAATACTTTGTTAAAAACAGACTCAAAATGCTCATTTATAACTCATAAACTCTGCTTTTTCGTCTGTTTTTGCCTCGTCTTATCATCGCTCATGACTTCGTGTAAAGGCCTCTTCTTGAATTCAAACCCCGTTAATTCAGGTATATTATGGATTAACGGAGTCTTTTTTTTAAGCTTATGCCCTAGATTTTAATTAATCGTTCTTCTTCAAACTTGAGTAAGGTTTCTTGATTCACTCTTTCTCTAATGACTTTGACATCCGTATTATTGACTAATATTTCAGGAACAATATCACGGCTGTTATAACTGTTGCTCATTACAGCACAGTAAGCACCTGAACAGAAAAATGCGACTAAATCTCCTGCTTTTAATGCTTTATTAAGTGCGTAGCTTTTAGCAAAAATGTCAGTACTTTCGCAAATTGGCCCAACAATGTCATACGGACGGGTAACATCTTCTGCATTTTTGACGACTTCTTTAATTGGGTGAGATGCCTGATAAAGAGCTGGTCGCATTAGGTCATTCATAGCCGCATCGAGAATGAGGAAAGGTGTCGGGTTGGATTCTTTAACATAATTCACTCGACTGACTAATAAGCCGATATCTGCGACTAAAGAGCGTCCTGGCTCAACCGCAACCTTACCTTTAAAACTCTCTGTTTCTTCGGCTATGACTTTCGCAATAGTGGCAAATTCCAGCCCTGCTTGCTGAGTCTTATCCGTGCTCTCTGTGTTTTCGTAATGAATGCCAAAGCCGCCGCCAAGGTCTAACGTGGTAACTTCAGCCCCAAAGGATTGTATATCCTTAACGAGAGCTAAAAGCTTTTGAATGGCTTTCCGGTAAGGCGCAACATCAAAAATTTGGGAGCCTATGTGCATAGCTAACCCATTAAGTGTGATATGAGGGTGATCTTGATATTGCTGGAAAAGCGCAAACGCGAGTTCAATATCAATACCAAACTTGTTGCCTTTTTGACCTGTTGTTATGTGTTTGTGTGTATTGACTGCGACATCGGGATTTACTCTTAAAGTGACGTTAATAATAGGGCGTTGACTGTTTGGATGGTTTATCGCCCTGTGTGTGGCTAGTTCAGCTGCTATTTTATCAAGTAATGCTAGCTCTTCTGCTGATTCAACATTAAATTGCCCAATATTCATTTCGAGTGCATGTAGGAGTTCTGTTTTACTTTTACCAACGCCTGAAAAGATCATTTTCTCTACAGCAATTCCTGCTTCACTTGCACGATAAAGTTCACCTCCAGAAACAAGGTCTACACCAAGTCCTTGCTCACCGATGAGCTTGAGAATGTGTAGATTGCTGTTTGCTTTTACCGCGTAATGAACGTGGATGCCATAAGGAGTGAACGCATCTTTACAGGAATTAATATTATGCATGAGGCGAGCATGAGAATAAGCGTAAAATGGAGTGCCAATAGCATTCGCAATATTCTCAATTGACGTGTTTTCAATGTGCAACGCATTGTTTTTATAATGAATGTTTTCAGTTAATGGAAACAGCATGGTTTTGCTCCTAGGTAAAGTCAGTTCCTATTGAATTTTTTAATAGGTGGTTGTTGATGTTGAGTCGGTAAATTAAGGAAGATTCGAATTAGTGTATCTTGATGGACGAAAAGAAGATGCTGTTAAAAGTGCGCTTTTAAACGTCAATTTGGCGGTATTTCATTGCTTTTGACAGGTAGAAAGTCTATTTGTTTGTGGCTGGATCATTTAGTATCTCAATCATAATATTTAGTTATTTAAGAGACAGTTATGGATAAATTTGATAAGTCTATTTTAGAGCTTTTGTCACAAAATGCGCGTCAGCCAGTAGCGGCAATTGGTGATGCTATTGGGTTATCTCGAACAGCGGTAAACGATCGCATACGTAAACTCGAAGAAAAAGGGATCATTCAGCGTTATACGGTGGAGCTTGGAAGCGAGCATCAAAGTGGTCAAGTGAACGCATATTTTGAATTAACCTTTAGACCTTTCGACTTACTTGAAATTAAAGGTTTGCTGCAATCAATACCTGAAATTAAGCAGGCTCATGCTTTAAGTGGCACAACGGATGTACTGCTTTATGTGGAAGCGCGTTCTATGGAACGTTTGAGTGATGTTCGCCGTTTATTGTCTAACTTGCCTGATCTCGAAAAAGTAGTAACTTCCACAGCGTTTGAACGCATGATTTAACGTTTTTATCGTTATTTCGTACATTATTTTAATGAGCATCTGTAGGCTTATATTATTGAGCGGTTTAAAAATAATGTAATTTTCTGCAAATGCCTATATGTTGGAATATGATCATTGAATTGAATGAAAAGAGTAGACAATTTCATGGTTATTAATATCACTAAATTAATTTCAGTTGCTATACTATATAAATTATCAATCAAAACAGGTCTCAGATACAGTCAGCGCTTTTCTTGGACTTATGTGCCTAAAGAAGTGCTGCATTTCTGTTAAGAAGGAGAATTCTATTAAGTTTTTGCTTTTATTTTTGGGCTGTTGCATTTCATCTTTTGTTATGGCTGAAAAAACCGTATCTTTCCATATCGGTGAATGGCCTCCATATGTTTCTGAAGATCGTTCAAGAAAATATCTAGCGGAAGAGCTTGTCACAGAGGCTTTTGCACATCAAGGATATAAGGTGCGTTATGAATATTTCCCTTGGAAAAGAAGTTACATCAATGTGAAAAACGGCAACAGTCATGGAACCTTTCCTTGGTACGTCTCTCCAGAAAGGGAAAAAGACTTTATTATTCCAAAAGAAGCTTTGTTTCAGGAAAGAGAAGTGTTTTTCCATTTAAAAAGTAACGACTTCAAATGGGATAATTTCGAAGATCTTAAAAAATATCGCATTGGAGGAGTCATAGGTTATAACAATGTAGACATTCTTAAAGCTCAGGGTGTGGATGTTGTTGTTTTAAACCAAGATAGTCTTAACTTTAAAATGCTGTTGGCTGGGCGAATTGATGCCTACCCTGTAGCCGAACTTGTTGGTCATGAAATAATCAATTCTTCTTTCCCCCCTGAAGTAGCGGCTCTTTTTACTAAGAGCTCTAAGGCTCTTAATAGAGGCGGTATCTATATCTTATTTTCAAAAAATATCGATAACGCACAAGAAGTTGCTGAGGCCTATGATAGAGGCATGGTGGCTCTCAAAAAATCTGGACGCTATGACGAAATTATATCTGGCTTTTTTATGCCAATCAGTTCTAATGAAACCGTGCAAAAGTTTCATAATATAAGTCAGTAGTTACAGTAATGAGCAAAGTGAAAAGGGATCAAGGGCAGGGTTTATAGAATATTCGTGGCCCTTGTATAAACTTGCTTTTTTGGGGGTTCATTCCTTCTTCATTTATATGATGGGCTGCTTTAAACTTTTTCATTAAAGTAGTCAAATTTATACCTACCAATGTCAATCTTAATTGATGGCTGTGATGCAGATTCAGTTGCTCAAAAAATGAGGGGCATTTGTAAAAAAAATTGGTTTTCTATACATAATTAATCATGTTCAAGTGCTGCTTTTTATGGATATGGATTTTGATGCAGTAGTAGAACCTGTAGCAACCTGTGTCTCAGAAAACAATCCTTCAAAGTACTCTCCCTATACCTGTGGTGAGCATAAATTTCGTCGTTTTGTAGACAGTTATACGCATCTGAAAAGCAGTAATACATAATTCCAGCGATTATTTCTAACACGCCTACAGGCTAGGTTTTGCTCTATGTAGGCGTGCAAAGGTCTCTTTTAAACTAAACCAGTGTAACAAGCTGTAATAGATAGGTTTTTCTCTTGACGCTAAATTGAACCTAATATGAAAAAAGCAAAACCTTAGGGACAATTAGAGTCAAAAGGAAGGAAATTATGTCGGAAACAACAGATGTATTAATAGGTATAGATACCTCCGCTTTACCAACCTTGAGTAAAGATAAGCTTAACCCCACCACAGGGTTAAATAATTATGTTTATCTAGTGATTACAAAAGATAAAATCATTACTGGTAATGCGGACAGTGAGATAGAAGTAGAAGCTAATATCGATGATCGAATACGTTGGCGAGTGATGTCTTTAAACGGTTGTTTTGATTGTTCTGTGATGCTTTACCAGTTTAATGAAACAAAAGAAAACTCCTTGTTAAGTGCGCCTTTTTTAATGGGGGGAGTGCAAAGTTCGACGGCACAAACAATCAAAAAAATCTTACCTATTCAGGGTGACATGCCTCTTTCTGGTGAAATTTGTGACGTGCCTTATGCTTGCTTTCAATCTTCTATTAAGTCAACAGGGTGTGCTGTCTATCAATGGTGTTTTCAAGTCAATAAGACCTCTGATGGAAGCCTAGTCGGGTACGGTATGTGGGATCCTTTTATTACGATTTCTAACCGATAAAATGTGTGAGGGCTTTTTGCTACCTTTGAGTGCTTTTCACTGTCTTATTAGTATCTGGTGATCTTGCTACGAGCCTTTTTGGCTTTCTTGGTTTGCATTGAGCTTAATGACTCGCTGGTGTGTTGCTCTAAATGTTCATTTAGTGATTTTATGGAGTGATCGATTGAATTGGCGATAGTCTCCAACATAATCTCAAAGATATTCTCGGATTTAGCCCCACTTCTAAAGTCTAAGCAGTTATACCAAGGTGTATTTTTTTGACCTTTAATAATAGGTTTGCCATCGGATACTAGCAAAATGGAATTTGCATTTTGAGGGCGTTCAAGCATGTATTGTGCATAAACCGAAAAACTTAAATCTGCATTCAAGCCAAGTGTTACCTTGCCAGACGCCTCTAAAATAATTCTATTATTAGTTGGAGAAACTCGTAAATGCTTGTAATTGATTGAATAAATTTGAGGGCCGACTTTGATAGGGTAGCTGCTAATTGAGTGAAGGCTTTCAATGCAGCTATTTTGAGAAATCGAGAAATCTTCAGCTTCAGCATTTTGCGATATAAGGTTGGGTAATGCGGGCAAAATGAGAGATTTCATTAGCCATTCAGTACGAATCAATAAGCCAGACTCTTTTGCTATTGAGATAAAACTTGATGCTGGGGCTAAGTCATACTCAGGAGAGTGTGAGTTATTGAATTGCTGTTCTTTGTCTGTGTTACCGTTCTGGGAAGTGAGATAGTGTAAATTGTCCGCCTTAAGCTTGTGTTGACCCGTTTGAAAAGACGATAGCAGCCATTTTAAGTTGGTATGTAAACTGAGTGCCTCCATGGATCGAATACTGAAGGCGAAGGCATGTCTATGCTTTTTAATGAAGGAGCCAATTGAAGTGCTGAGATAGGGTAAATACTGTTGTAATACGCTTTTTGGATCTTCTACTCTAACTAAGTTGATAACGTCTAGTTCACTTAGTTGAGCATTTTCAGCCCAAGCATAATCATTAATGTTTTTTTCTAAATGCTGTAAATTTACCTGAATAAAAAGAGAGCAGCCTTCCAGTGAAAAAGAATGAGGCAAATCCCCTAGAATAGTAATTTCACCGTTTTTAAATGGGAGCTTTAATTCAAAAATGGCGGGATTGTTACCAGAGATTAGTTCCCAATCGGCGAATATGGCTTCACCACGAACATGCCATGAACCATCAAGGTCAGTAAAGTTAAGGCTTTTGGGTAACTCGCCATCGATCATGGCTTGAGACAGTTGTCGGTTTACGGTTTTGATATCGGGTTCAGAATCGGTAAATGTTGGGCTACTCATCACACTAACGCTCCAAAAAAACAGTAGTAAAAGTGGTTGGTTGTGTGTCGTTACACTATTGTCATATCTAACAATATTTCACCCTGACACATCGACATCCAACTAATTCAATTTACTGAATTCTGGAAGTGCGCCTTCTTCCGGAAGGTAATAGGCACTGCCTAGCTTACGGTTTTTAAATGAAATACTCTGTGAGACCTTTGTACGACTTGGTGCAAAGATTTCTCTGTATTTGAAAGGTGAAAATACAGTCTTTCAAGAAAAATCACGTAATACCAGATAGGTCATTAATCTTAAAAGAAAATTCATGAAATGCGATTACACGGGATTACACGAAAGTGTCTTTCAAGTGTAATTGGCGGCAATTTGCTCTAGTGTAATTGGCAGCAATTTGCTCGTTTTGTTTATGGGGTTATTGATTATTAGCTAAGGATTATGAGTTATAGATTTAATAGGAGCCGTTTATAGAAGTATCTGTACTAGGATGTAATCGACTAAAAAGAGCTAAAGAACTAGTTTTATTTATGACACTCTCTATTTGCACTTTGTGTCTGATTAATAGCAAAAGTGTGTCTAAATGAAAAGAGTGTCTAAATGATAGTTGGCATGAGAGTTCTGCTATCAACCTCTGCTTTTTTTATAATGCGTTAAGGAGTTATTGTGAATAAAACCATTGAAGATACGGTGATTGTTAAAGCGGCTATTTATCCTGGAATTGGGGTGTCTAGGGTTGGCAACGCTGAAACCGAGTTTTATATTGGCCCAGAAGTAACGGCAATTCCTGCTGAATCCAGTAGCTTTTATCGCACTCCTCAAGGAACATTAAAACGCCAAGCAGCGCGTTTTCGTATTTATGGTTATAACGCTGCGGGAGACGTTGTTAGTGAATTAACCAATAGCAACGCTGATATTTGCTGGACGGCACAAGTAGCAAACACCAAAGCCAATTGGTTCCATTTTATCACTGCAATGGACATTCCTGAATCAAAAGATCTGGTTGTAAAAAGACGTAATCCAAAAATATCCTTGGATGATCGCAGTGAATTAGTCATTGCCCCTGATGAAGTTAACATCAGTGGCGTATCAATGAGCGGTTCTGCGTACCAATTTAATACCGGCTCTTTTAAAGGCGAAAAAGTGTATTTAGGAGAGCTGCAAACAGACGATGAAGGTCGCCTGTTATTTTTAGGGGGACATGGGGTTTCTAAATCGCCATCAGGTTTGCCTCCTTACGACCCAGCAGATGGGGATTCCTTTAATAATGCGCCTGATTGGTATGATGATATTGCCGATGGGCCAGTAAATGCGACCGTGAGTATTGATGGTAATGATATTCCAGTTGAAGGTGCATGGGTGATTAGCACACCGCCTAATTATGCGCCTGATGTGGTGAGTTGGCGCACAATGTACGATCTAATGATTGACCTTTACGTGAGTAATGGTTGGTTACCTGTACCAGAAACCACATCTTTTACTAAGGATGTTCTGCCTCAACTAGAGCGCCTATCCAACTTACAATGGGTAAATAAAGGTTTTGCAGCTCTCTTTGGTAGCGGTGGTCAGATGAATTTTGATGATCCTACATTTGTGAAAAAATTATCTACCGCCCCTGTAAGCCCTCAATTAGACCCTTATAATGAGTTGCGTCGTGTCATTTTAAACAGTTTCAGACCTCATCAACCGGAAATTAATGATCCAAGGTTATGGCCATGGTTATATGGAGATGACTTTGGTGGTGATTTATTCCAAAAGTCTCCTAACACCATGCTGGCATTGCCTTCGTTACAACAACTTCATTTACAGCGTTGGGCTCAAGGTGAATTTATTGATGATTGGGATCCAAGCTATCAAGAGCCAGGCTCATTGAGTGACATTCCACTCGCGGAACAACCGGACATGTTGAACAAAGCGGCTATGCATTTCTGTCTTGCCGACGCTTTTCATCCCGGTTGTGAAATGACTTGGCCGATGCGTCATCCAACTATGTACACTGCGCCGTTCAGGATTCGCCAAAGCGCTGTTCCAGAAAAAGACGATCAGTGGGGTGCTAGTCTATCGCAAAAAAGTGCATTAGCGATTGATGGTCCATTGCATGCACAAGTAGCAGGTGGATTAACCCGTTGGATGGGGCTGCCTTGGCAAGGTGATACGGCTTATTGTCGCGCGGGTTATGATCCTGATTTTGATCTGTATCAACCGAGCTTCTGGCCTGCTCGTGTGCCAAATACCATTTTATCAGAAGCGGATTACGCCATTGTGATGGATACCAATCAACCTCGAAGCAATCGAGTGGCGGCATTTAACAGACGCCTAAGTTGGAACCGATTTATTGACAGACCTTTAGAGTCTGATGATGGCAAGCCGAGTATTGCTCAAGTAATGGATAGAATGATTGCCGAATTTGCGGAGCAAGGGATTATTGAAGCGCGCCCCGGCATTGAAAACGATGTGGACTTCCCTGCGGTAATTTACGTAGAAAGTAATGGTTATACTGAAGTGGCTGCTACAAGAATGCTGAAAGCGGTGGCTCCTGTTGCACCAAATATCCGTGAGGAAAGAATCCGCAATTCTGGTTGGGCAAGCGAAGAGCAACTGAATGATGCGATTCGTCTGCGTCAACGTAAACCAACAAAATAATCTACGGTTTATTATGAATACCTTTGATGTAATCGTGATAGGAGGGGGACCAGCCGGACTGGTCTCTGCTCTATTAATGGCTCGATCAGGGAAGAAAGTAGCAATTTTAGACAAGCCTGCGCAAGTGAATGAAAAAGTAGGGGAGTCTATGCCTGCTGCCACCAATCGATTGTTACGAAAATTGGATTTACCCTTATTAAATCATCGTCAGCACAGCGCGATAGCAGGCAGTGAATCCTATTGGGCTGGTCGGTATGAGCAACAGGACTTTATCAATCATCTACAAGGATGTGATTGGCGATTGGATAGAATGCAATTTGAAGCGGATTTGCTGCATTTAGCAAAAGACAGTGGCATCCCCTTTGTTCTAGACCGATTAAGTAATTTGTATAAAAAAGACCATGGTTGGGAACTAGAAACGGACGAAAAACGTTCTCTACATGCGGATTTCATCATAGATGCCAGTGGTCGAAGTGGTGTATTGTCTCGCCATTTATCCCTAGAAAAAGAAAAAGGTGAACCCTTAGTTGCCTTATGGACTTCAATTGATATTGATCGTGATTGTTATCAAAGTATGACTTCCAATACTTTAATAGAAAGTCAGGAGCATGGTTGGTGGTACGCGGCTCGATTACCCAGTCAAAAGTTGCTGGTTATTTTCCACACCAGTGCGAGTCTGGCTGGAAACATTACCAAGCACCCTAGGCACTGGTTGGATGAATTGTCGCAGACACACGTTTTATCAAAACATCTTCCTTTAGAGCGCTTTATCCACAGTAAGTTACAGGCAAATAATGCACGTAGTAATCGCTTAACCACACCTTATGGTGACAGCTGGGCTGCCTGTGGTGATGCGGCTGTAAGTTTTGATCCACTCTCTTCACAGGGAATCTATAACGCCATCGCCACAGCGGCCATGTTGCACAAGGCTTTAATAGGAAATGATAGGCAAAATGCATTAACTCAATACGGAAAAATCTTGGAAAACGTGGCGCACATTTATAAGCAAAAACGCCAACAGTATTACCAACAAGCCTATGAACACCATCAAACGGATTTTTGGAAAGCGCACTTATAAACACTTGAACTCAAGACAAAAAAACCGTTATCTGTAAAAAGAATAACGGTTTTTATTGCTAGAGCCCTTTGCGGGACTAATACGTTTGCTAAATACTAATTCGTTTCTTGGCGAATTAACTGCTCATCTAAAATGTGTTCAGTTTGAATATCCACCTGATCCGCATAGGCTAATAATAAGGCTTCTCGCTCAATCCACGCATCAAATTGTTTGGTAGTGAGAGACAATGCGAGCAATTTTTTACTAACCTGCTCAAACTGAATGTCTCCATTTTCATCTACACAGCCCCAACCTGTTGCGACTTTATTAAACGCGGGTCTAATCCACTCTTGAGAATCGATACCCATTGATTCAGCATGTTCTAATGCTCTTGCTCTGAGTTTTGCTGTGAATGGGTCTGTTTCTGTCAAGTTGTCTGTAACAAGTGATGCAGGTAAATCCACTTTGACTTTGGTTAAGCGGCTACTGGATACATCATTTATTAAAGTTTGCCATGCATCATTTTCATAAAGTGCAAAGTGAGTCTCCTTTGTTGGTAACTCTGCTAGATTCATATCAGCTACTTTATTGAGTAAACACTCTGCGTCTTTTGTTTTTAACGAAGAGCAATGGTTCGCTAAATAAAAGGTTAATGCAGACAATTGAGATTCATCGAGCAAACTCTTTGCAAATGACAGTAAGGATTCGTGAGAGCGGTTTGGATACCATAGGGCTTTCAGCTTGTGTGTGATGTCGTGTGCTTGAGTTTGAGAGAGTAGATTTTGTTCAACCGCACCTTTAAGATCATAACGCAAATCGGCCATGGCTCTAGAGACAGGCATATAGTTGAGTTCCGCAGGTCCATGAGTTAACGCGACCTCATCATCGTCTTCCCATTCATCATTCGCGAAATGCTCAAAAATTTTTCCAACACCAACCATGCCAAATGTGTGAAGCTCAGCGGCTCGTAATGCGCCCATACTGGAGCTACCATAGACGTGAATGCCAATAGACATGGCATAGAGAATTTCTTTATGCCAAACAGCGGGCACGCTTTCAAAAAAACCGTCGATTAAAAGTATCAGCTTAGGTTTGTCTTGTGTGGCAAGGTAGAGGTCACCTTGTTTTGCTGGTGGGCGAACATCTGCATGAGGCAGCCTCTCTAAAACGTGAGTCTTAGCAATTGAGGGGCCTGCAAACACGATAATACTCATAGGGCCAATTCCTCCTGTTGATTAGACTGCATTTGCTTTACAAAGGTTTTGGCTCTTTGGCCAAACACATAGCCGGGCACATCATGGATACCCTCAAGGCCAGGTGCAATTACTCTCACTACTGGGATGTTAAATTCGGCTTTGGTTAGATCTACCATAAGTGGCGTTGGCAGGTTTTTGTCTTTAAGTTGCGTGATTAAGACCGTTAAATCTTCCTCAATAGAATCCTGTTCCCAACTGACAATGGAGTTGAAATCTATGTGGGAGGGGGTGTCCATTAAGCCCGAACGCATAAGCTTCTGGTATTCGACTTTTTGCCACGATTGATACTCTTTAATACTTGCATCATCACGTGAACCAGAAATTAATGTTAAGCGTGTTTGAACCGCTTCGGTAATGGCCCGCATGATGGCCACGTGTTTATCAAGGTGTGTGCCAGAGCCAGACATGGGATAAAGCGGTCTATGTTGGCTTTCCTTATTATTCATAATCGTCGCCATGAAGGTAGGAATATTAATATCCGAAGTAATATCCCAAATGCTTAACATAACATCCGCATCATGGATTTGTTTAATTAAAGATAAAATAGTGGGATCGGTAATTGTCTTTAAATTAACTTTCTTTTGTGTCTTTTGCTCTTTTGATAAAAATGACCACAGGCTTAAGGCGTCACGTTCTATGAGTTCACATAGGGCGTGGCTGGCGGCTTCATCAAGTGTGTTTCCAGAGGCCAACCCATTGGTGCTTAATTGAAAGCAGCCACTTCCCTGAGGTAAGGGTAGGGTGAAATCGCAATGGACTAAATCATAAGGAACATACATCGTTTCGTCTGATTGCAAAACGGAGGCTTCGGCCCATAACCTTCGAGAATGTGCATCAAATGGAACCGCATCAAGGGCGGGTAAACGGCTAAGGTCTGTTATCGGTTGTGATTTGGCTAATTCAATATAGCTGCAAAAGCGTAGAGGCACATCAATGTTTTCTGCATGATAGGTTTCTATTGCTTCCATTGCCGCCGATGCTTTAGCCGCAGCGACAGAAATGCCTTTCCCTTGGGACACCGCAACCGCTTTGGCATTAGGGCGGCAGGCTGTGATAACGGGTATACCAATATTATCCAAGCCCGTCACATTCGCCAAACGGGTAATTCCCATAGTAGCTAAGTGAGGCGATATTCTTTCTAGTGTGGTTTGTGGTGACACAGTACGGTGGGTGCCGGTGCGGTACGCTTTCATATAAAGGGTCTCAAAATATCAATCGAATGAATAAAACCAGTGCACAATGTGGAGCTTGCTCTGGTTTTATTCATTTACAGCCTTAATTGTATGATTCAGTCTTTTTAGCTATGAGCTATGAGCTATGAGCTATGAGCTATGAGCTATGAGCTATGAGCTATGAGCTATGAGCTATGAGCTATGCTGCTTTAATAAATCCAATAATGCCATGCCATTAGGTGAACCTAAGCCAGTGCAAGGGTCCCAGTTTGGCGCCGACGGGTTACCATTAGTGCCCGTTATGTCACTATTGAAAGCGGTGCTTCCCATCAATGGGTAAAGCTTTTCATTGAGGTTACCAAGAGAATAGCCTAATTCATGATTGAGGCGTGCAATTAACCCTGCCAATAAAGGGGTAGCCGCACTTGTGCCCCAAGCTTGAGTTTGTTTGCCTTCAAAAATGACTGTGCTGAAATGTTCTTTACTGGCATTGGCGGATATATCTGGCGTCGCTATTTTATCAATAGGGTACTCAGGGTTCAGCCTTGCATAGTGTTCAAGTGCAGCATGTTGGTACGTGGGCGCTGTCGTTTCATTGCTGAATGAGCCTCCTGATGCAACTTGGAAGCCTTCCCATGTTCCTTGCCATACGATTTCAGGTTGATCTCTAAACAGTGTTGTTCCTCCGCAAGCGGTAACATGCTCTAAACCTGCAGGAAGGTTAATACCAACGATTTTTTCTTCGGATGGCGCGGCCCCTGCTTCATAAATGCCATTGTCGCCTGAAGAAGCAAGAAGGGTAATGTTACGTTCATTTAATTGAGCTGAACGCTCTTTTAATTGCTTTTTGGCAATGAGCGACAAATACTTTTCTCCAATGGCCCAACTGGTACTGACGACATTGACGTTATTTTCTTGGTCATCCAAGATCATTTGAAAACCGTCTTGGAAGCTGTCTGCATAATACAAAACAATCTTTGCTTTGGGTACGGCACCAGCCACCATTTGAATGTCAACATTGGTTTCAAGATCGGCAATAGAGTTGCTTGAAGGAATTGTCCCTACGATGGATACTTCAGGAAGAGGCAGATTAAATAATTGGCAGAACTGCGCCAAATCTTCTGAGTTAAATTTACCGCCTAAAGCTAAAATGCCGACGGTCTGACCTTCCCCTAAATTCTGCGGGAACTGATACATTTCTGCTAAATCTTGTGGCGAATAACCTAGGTGCGCGGTGGTATTTGTGGCAGTGTCTGTAGAATGTTGAGTCATTTCCATATCTCCTAACAAGATAACGGCTTGGGGCCTAATTGAGTGACGTTAGAGTCAAAGTGTTAGATCAGTATTTTTGTTTAAACTGATGCTTGTAGATAAATAGTGCGACAATAGCATCATACTTTCAAATACGGTTGATTACACCTCTATACAGAACACTGGGGTTTTCATCCCCCATTGGGCGAAGTATGATTGTCTAGCGTTGGCTCAATGGACTAGGCCCCTAGTAAATGAACGGTAATTGTAAGCATTTTGGCTTATGATTTTAGTAATCGTAATATTTAAAGTAGGAGTTGATTATGAAGGTGTTTGGCCTGCAGTTGAATGTTTGGGATTTCGATGCCGCGAAATCTTTTTATTGTGATGCATTGGGTTTTGAAATTGAAAATGAAACCTTCTTGCCAGAAATTTTACATGTGAAA
Organism: uncultured Marinomonas sp.; assembly: GCA_947493575.1. GTDB lineage: Bacteria > Pseudomonadota > Gammaproteobacteria > Pseudomonadales > Marinomonadaceae > Marinomonas. Next base: position 36,940 of record CANLRQ010000016.1, on the reverse strand, counting down.
AAAGGCGATTTTCGTATTATTTTTTATAAAATAGAAAAGAGTGAAAATACTGAATCTAATGCGCGTTTTGTACTTAATATAGAAACAGATTCAATTGTTGAAGATGTGGAAAAACTGAAGAGTAAAGGCGTTCGTTTTGTAACTGAAGAAATTCAATATTGCCCTGTAGCAGACTACGTGGAAATATTAGATCCATTTGATAATGTAATCGATATTGTGAAGTTACTTTAAAAAACAACTGAACACGAGTGTTTGAGCCTGTTTCTTATTGTTGATGCTATTCGAAAAATGCTCAGTTTAATTTAACACTGAGCATTTTTCTATTCTGTATTAAGAATGGAAGGTTCTGACGTTTACCACATAACAAGCAATACAGGGTACTGGTTGGTGTGGGTCATTAGGGTTAATGCCACCTACTTGTACTTTTGGTTTGCCATAATGTTTTTCAAGATGGCTGATTGTGTCATTCACATCATCAGGAGTGTTACCTTGTACAATAGGAGAGTCTGGAATAAATTCATTATCATCCAGCTCTTTCGCAGTAATGTAGCTTAGGTGATAGCTATAGAATTTATCATGGGAACGCATTTTTTCTGGGTGTTGATAAAAGGCAATGTAGACATTGTCTTCGTCTGGTGTTTTTTCTAATTGATCTTCCAGATGCTCAGGGATAGTGTGTAACTTATGCTGCATTCTAGATAAGTCATGGGTAATTGGCGTATCCGCTTGCATGCCCGCTCTTAGTTCATTGGTTGTCATAACCTCCAGTCTGTCCAAGGTCATTCTTCTTAAATTGATAAAGTAACCCGGTTTGCAGGATTCACTGGCATTTTTCGGATGAATTTTGTATTGCGTATTTTCATCCAGCACATTCCAATCAACCACTTTTGTTACGACTGGGCCGTATAAGTTAGAAGGGTAACCGCCGTCGTCATGCATAAAGAAGCGGCTACTATTGGCTTCTGAAGACACGGATTCAACAATTCGATCTGGATTACTGTAAAAATCGTAGGTTAGGTAAGCAATTTTACCGTTTGGGCGCATTATGAAAATGTCATTCATATCTCTAATTTCTTGCGCAAGTTTTGCTGCATCATCAGTAATATTAGTGGTCGAAGTGCTTTTACTTGACATAAAATGGTCCTTTTTATGAATTAAATTAAGTTGGTTTGTTGTGTCACTGTTAAAAAGTCCGGTATTGCTAAATGTGTTTCGGTAGATCTCTCTAGCCGAGATAGCTGTTGTTCTAAAGGTTCAGGTAACTTTGCTTGTCTAGAGTCCTGTAAGGTTTCCGCCCAAGAAGATGCGTGGTATATATGTTCAAGGGAGAACTCATTATCTATTCCACACAGGGCAATGGCATGTAAATGAGAAAGCCATAGAAACGGGAAAGGGTAGCGAGCGGTTAAATCTGTCCACCTTTCTAAACTTTGTAGTAAATAATCAATGGACTCTTTATAGGACTCTTCAGCAAAGTAGCTCCATGAGATATTGGCGAGAGCAGCGGCAATGTAGTCATCCATACTGGTTTCATGAGCAAGTTCTAAAGCATCATTCGCAAAAGTTCGTGATGATGAGGTTTCTTTCATTAATCTATAAGTAAGTGATAAATAGGTATAGCATCGTGTTTGAAGAACTTTGTCTTGACTTGATTGTGCAAGTTTAAGAGCTGAGAGGAGCTTTTTCTCTGCTTCATTATATTTTTCACATAAGTTTAAGCTAAAACCAAGTGCAAACTGAGCATGAGCTAAGATAGTTTTATCATTAGATTTTTTAGCGGCTTGTTCTGCTTGCTCTGCAATAAATATGTCGTCCATTGTTAATGCGTAACGTTTTTCTCTAAGTAAAACATGCAACTTATCATCGTAATATTTAGCGATTTGTTGATTATTTCCTATGGATTTAATTACTGGTTCGATTTCCGATAAAATTTCTTTCATTTCATCCGGGTTACCTAACCAATAATATACATGTAAGACAGAGCTTTTTAATGTGAGCCAGACTTTCCACCATTCCGTCTTATCAGGAGTTTCAGAGTGGGGTGATTTTAATAGGGAGTCGTGAGCTGCTTCGTAATGGAATAATGCATCATCATGCTGATGTACCACTTCGTAAGTTTTTCCTAAGGCAATCTGATTACTGGCTTGTCTCTCAAAGTCTTCATCGTCTTGCAGCATACCAATTAGCTCAGGCAAATAGGTACGGGCATTTTCATGCTTACCATCTCGGCTAAGGCTTTCTGCTAGACCTTCTAAAATGTTTTTCAATAATGAGCGGTCATAAATTGAAGATGTATCCGTTCTATGGGCTGTTAGGGCACTTTCGTACAGGTGGATTGCGTCGTCGACCGCAAAAGTCAGCGTGGCTTCTTTGGCTGCGTTGTAATACCACTGGCTAGCCAAGGCGTGTTGGAGCGCTTTTTCGTAGTGCTGAGCCAGTTCGCTTGCGATAAAGCGGTCACTGGTGTCTGACGTAGCAACAATGGCTTCCGCAATCAGTTCATGCAAGGCTGGGCGTGACTGTGGGTCAATGCTGTCGTAACTGGCGTCTCTTACCAAGGCGTGTTTAAAGATATAACGGTCGCCCGATACATGCCTTTGTTGAATAATAAGCTGATTTTCAAGTAACTCTGATAAATCGTTTTGTACTTGCAGTTCGCTAAAGTGAGATGCCGCTACCAGTCTGTCATAATCAAACTGTCTGCCCATAGATGCCGCGAGCTGTAAGGTGTCTTTCGCGTAGATTAATCCATCAACCTTATGTTGGATGGATTCACGTAAACTGCTTGGGATCTGATCAATTCTTTGAGGGTCAACAAACTCGATAATATCTTGGTTTAAATACACCAATCGTTGACGTTTCAGCATAGACACCAGCTCTTCAATAAAGAGTGGAATACCATCGGTACGGGTAACCAAGGTGGCCATTACATCTTCTGAGACATCTGTTCCATCAAAGAGTTCGGTTATAAACTCATGGGTATCGTCTTGGGTAAGTTGATCAAGGCGAACTGGGTTTAATCGACAATCTTGTAGCTTTTCTGGTACCGGTTGGCGAGAGGTGGTGACAATAGCTGGCTCTAATAAATCAACGGCCGCTTGTTCTTTGCTGGTCTCCGTTTGTGGACGCTCTATAGTGTAGTTTTGCATCAAATTGGCAATGAAATCCAATGTAGTTGGATCTGCCCAATGAATGTCTTCAAAGATATAAATGGCGTTCTTAGGATGATGATGGGCGCTTTCGCTTTGATTCTTGTAACGAGAAACCGCCAAAATATAAGATAAACCTTCAAATAACAGTGACTTTTGCAGCGAAGGCTCTAGAGTCGATAATTGCTGCTTTTCTAGATCATCAATACCTAACCATGCGGCAAGGATAGTAATAATGTCTGCTTTTTCACCAGTAAAAGAACCTGTGTTGATCAGTGTTTCAAGTTGCTGGCCTTGCGCTTTGTGTTTATCAAATAAGGTGCTGAGTATGGTTTTTACAATACTCAGAATAGGGTACAAGGCGTTATTTTTGTGCTCTGGCAAACATTGGAAAATTTGATGCGTTCGCGCCGATTCTAGGCGTCTAAATTCGTGAATTAAGCGGGATTTACCAATACCTGCTTCACCAAATAAGTGCACCGCATGTTTGTCAGTGCTTGCGTTAATTTCGGCCGCAGATTTTTCTTTTTCTGTTGGCTGGTGGTAGTTGCCACTGGAGAAACTGGCAATGGCAGATCGTAAGGCTGACAGTTCCTTTTTCCGACCAATTAATGAACTGGTGTTACGCACACCTCTTACAAAACCAAAGGCTTCTATAACTCGTTCAGCTTTGAGTACTGTGCTAGGTTGTTGAGTGCTGTTTGAAGCTCTTGCGGTGTCTTCAAATTGGTAATAAGGCTCTAAAATGGCCTTTGTATCCAATGAGCAAAGGATACTTTTATCTTCCGCTAAGTAAGATAAGTCGGTGGCGCAATGGTTGGAAAATCCATCTGGAACTTGATTCCCGCGTTTTAATAAAATGCCGCTGTGCAGGCCAATATTTAGCTCAAGTTCACAGCCATGGCGTAACTTCATATAGGACTGCTGTTTATTGGCGAGACTGATAATTTCTAATGCGGTACGAGCGGCTAAACGGGCATCATGATCGCTGGCAACTGGGTGACCAAAATAAAATAAGGAAAGGTCACTTAAATTACCCACGTGGAAACCGCCGTAACGTCGAGCGATATCAATACACTGGCTACGTGTGGATTGGAAAAACGTTTCGATGACGCTTAAATCAGAATGTGAATTTTCCATGCCCTTGATGCGCATACGTAAAGCAAGCGTTGTAATCTGTTTTCGTTCAGTTAGCTGACTGGACTCAGTTGGCAGATACTCTGGGTCGTCTTTACGCAAGATAAGTGTGGCTTGTGAGTTTTCTGAATTTGTATATGTGTCATCTGCCTGTTTTCTTGTGCTAATGGGTAAAATTAACCCAACTAAATTACTGATGACCAATTGATCAAGTTCTTTATACAACTCATCCGCATTGTTAATACGTTCACTGACATTTTTGCGTAAGACTTTTTGCAATAAATGCCCTAAAGGGTGAGACAATAAGGTTGAGGGTATTGGAACCGCCGTATCACTTAAATGTTTATGGTAGGTTTCGGCTGCGCTAGAGCCTGAAATAGCAGGCTCTCCTGTTAAACATTCTAGAAATACCAAACCCCACAAATAAATATCTGAGCTGAAAGTGGCTAACTCCCCTCGAAGCTGCTCTGGAGCACAATAGGTTGGGGTACCGATGGACTCTTGTGTCATGGTCAACAATTGATAGTCATCTGTACGTTGACCTAACGTTAGGGTACTGATACCAAAATCCAACAGTTTAACGTGAGATTTGGCGCCAGTTTGCGACAACATAATGTTGGATGGTTTGATATCCCTATGAATAATGCCTTGCTGATGCGCGTGTACTAGCGCATCTAAGACTTGCATCATGATGTTGTAGGTTTCTTCAACATCCAATGGGCCTTTTTGTTTTATATAGTCATTAAGAGAAGTGCCATCAACGAACTCAAAAACACTGTAGACATTGGTATCGTTAATGCTGCCTTTATCCAACAGGCGAACGATATTAGGGTGAGACAATTGACAGACAAAATCACTTTCACGCTCAAAACGCGCAATTTGGCGTTGTCTGTTTTTCCCATCGGACTGTTTGGCTAAGTGTAAAAACTTAATCGCAACATCTTGTCCTGTTTTTTTATAAACTGCTTTGTAAACAACACCGAACCCACCTTGGCCAATCTGTTGGTTTAGCTCATATTCCTCAGAAACAAAGTTTTGAGAAATACAGTCTGGGTTCTGTGTCGTTAAATCGGACATATGCTTAGTGACAACCTGAGTTAATTTCTTGTTTGTTTCCTTTCATTACAATGATTTTTGAAGCGTTGAGTCTGACTTCCCCATCTTTTAATTGTACTAATTGACAGGCGTCGAAACCGCTAAAGCTAATACTGTCTCTCAAACGCGTTCGTAATCTATGTAAACGAATACGAGTGTTATCGGGTTCAATGCCTAGTTCTTTAGATAGTAGGTTTAAATCGATCCAACCTTGATTGTTTTCAGCATAGCCTTGAGCCTTATCAGCTAAGGTTTTGCGTGCTAAACATAGCATTAAATACAATTGGCTTTGAATGCGATTGCCTTCAATAACAGAGGTTTGCACTGAATCATTAATGGAAAGTTTTACACTTTCTTCGTCATCAGATACATCCAATAGAAACTCTAAATCGTCAATAGACTGAGCAACAGGGCGATTTTGCACGGTTTTGTATTCGATGTGATTGTATTGTAGACAATATGGACGACCTGAGATATTGACAATTTCACTGTCTTGGATTGTGTGGTTGTGTTGATTGTCGATTAGGTGCCACTTGTCATTTTTGTATTGCATGGTGCAAGTGTCGGAAACCATTGTCATGGGTTTTTTCAAATAGATTGGCGCATAATTATTTTGAATGCTTACCATTAGATCACAGGGTTCATTGGTATTAATCATGGTAAAGCTTTCACTGGTTTTAGAGGAAAAGACAATAACATCATTTTGTTTCAGTTGATAAATTTGTGTTTTCACCAACTTGTGATCATTCACCCAAATACCATTAGTACTTTTGTCTTCAATAAACCAACTGTCGTCTTTCCAGAAAACAATGGCATGAATACGAGAAACGTCACTACGAGTAAGATGCGTATGGCAATTATCTGCGCGACCAAAGGTATGATAATTACGCAAATGAATATTGTTACCTGAAGAGGATAGCATGGCTCCGCTTTTTAAGGCCGGTTTGGATGCGTAACATGATTCCAAAAATGGAAGTTTGTCGTTTAAATTTGATAACACTTCAAAGCTATTCGCATTTTGCATAATGACTGATCCTTAAAAAATCCATTTGAACACCACCAGTATAAACCTCTACCGACTGACTGGAGGCCTTAACTAGAAAGTGCTCATTTTTACATGACTTAACATAACAACTAAATTAATAATAGGTGTAAATCATTAAGTGAGCTAGTAGTATATTCCAATATAGATTCATTCTTGTCCATAGGTTTTTTAATAAAAAAAATATTCTTTTAAATCAATGACAAATAAATAATTTGGTGTAATCCCGTGTAATAGGAATTTCACTTTTTTATGCTTAAATAGCGCATTTAAATAAGGCATTTTTACTTTTTAATTCATCAAAAGAACCGCATTATGCATTATAAATCTCTGTTTTTATGTATTGTAATTACATCAAATTTTGCCTCAGCTGAGGGGCTTGATTGTGACACTTTAGCTGATTGGAGTGCCCCGATTGGGAAAAATAATTTAACCGTGAATCAGCATCATGTGTTTTGCGGAGAATCATCAAGAAAAGGCTCAGCAAAAGGTTTTCATGCAACTGCTGACGGTGAATATCCGTCGAGTTATGTTCGCTCTACCAACGCAGGGGTTGTGAATGATGCCGGTATCTACACTTTAAGAAATGTAAAATTGCAATTCCATGGGAAAGAATACACAAAATCTTTTAGTTCTATGTTTCCTAAGCAGTGTTCCGTTAGTCAGATTAATCAATCTATTGTCTATTCGAGAATGAATTCAACAAGCTCGTGTGCTGGAACTGGCTGGGCTCAGTGTGGCCCGAATGCACCGATAGATGATACGACGGGGAAATATTGTATGGTCAATGGGGAGTATTATGAAATTGCTTCCGCCGTTTTAACGCAAGATCCATCAAAAATTAACACCGGCTTTCCAATTTACACGCCGTGAACTTATACTGAGATCACATACTGACTGAATGATGAAAACATTAGAACACCTTTGGGAAGATTACGATGTGAATCTCCCTGCACATCAAGTATTAAATGGCTTTTTAGCGCTTGACGTCCAATACTCAGAAGAACATGTTGTTTATCTAGAAGCAGGTATTAACGCCTTTATTTCAGGTTCTAAGGATTCTTTTGAAGGAATTGGCAACGGTTATGAATTTACTTGTACCGCTGAAGGTTTTGAAATCGAATGCCAATATCCAGACCCTTTAACACCGATTTGTATTGATTACGCAACGGTTTTAAAGGGGTTATCTGTATGGCGAGACTTGTGTAAATCCATGCAAATGAGTGAATGAGCTTTTTACCAAATCATCGCTCATTACTTCGTGCAAAGGTTTTATTGTGTGATTTATTTAACCCTTTAATTTATTCACACCATCCGTCTCGACGACCACCATCGTATGGGCGAGCTAAACCTCCTAAGATCAGTCTGTCTGACAGAAGTACATCATCAATATACACATCTGCTAAGAAGCGGAAATACTTGCCGCGTTTTAGGTTTTTTAGCTCAACTCTGGCTCCACTTTCTAGTAAGGAGCGGGTAAAGTCTCTTGCAACCTTCGCGTCTCTTTTTTCCGAGGCGCATTTTCCTCGTATTTCTGGAGCATCGACACCTTTAACTCGAATGGGCATATTTTTCCCGACTATGTCTGGCCAGCCTTCAATGTCTACTCTAAATGTGTCTGCGTCATACACTGAAACAACGCGACTGACGATGATGTCTTGGGCATAACTGACTGTGGGGCTAATAATAAGGGAGAGGATTAAGGCAAAGAAAGCCGTAGCAGAACGTAGCATGGTCATACCTATTTGTTGAAGGCGTCCTGCCATTGAATAAGGCAACTATCATAACCTGTTTGCATAGCTAAAAAATAGTTTGAGGCCTTTGCACGACTACTTATTATAACGACTATGCTTGCTGATACTTTGTTAAAAACAGACTCAACAAACGGGTCGCAATAAAGTTATTTCTGAGAGTCTTGAGAAAGCATCATAGAAGCTTTTTGTTTCTCTTCATTTTGAACCGGTTTTTAACAGAGTATTAGCAAGCTTAGTGGCCGTACAAAAGCCTTAAGATGGCTGAGTAGTGAGGCTTTGCTGCTTATCATGTGTAATTACATACTGTCCCATTGTTGCTTTTTACGATAGATAGTTGACGGGCTGACTTCCAGTTGCGCCGCAGCTTGGGGAATATTGCCATCACAAAGAGCGATGGCTTTTTCAATGATGTCCTTTTCTGCAATCCACAGGGGGCGAATGCGGGTTGTTGCTAAATTTTCGGCTTGCTTAAATTCGTGATTATCTTGTATTGACTCTGTTGTACCACGGAATTGGGTTGAATCTGGGGTTCTTTGTGTCGGCGCATCTGCGGAATATGTTTTTCTTGAGTGTGTATCTTTTGATACTAATGAGCCCTCAAGGTGAACGCTGCTGTTTACTGGAGGAGTAAACACCGGAGTGCGTTCTGCGATATTTTGAATAAGATCGTTTAATGGTGGAGGCAACATATTTGTATCGACGGTTTCTCCGTCATTCAAAACAATAATATTACGAATAACATTTTGGAGTTGTCGAATGTTTCCTGGCCATTGGTAACTGTTTAATATTACTTCGGCTTTTTCGGTAAACTTAGCAAATGCTTTCCCTTCTTCTTTCGAATAGGCCTTTAAGAAATAGCGAGCCAGTAAACTAATATCGGCTTCACGTTCACGTAATGGGGGTAAGTGAATGGGAATAACATGCAAACGATAATATAGGTCTTCTCTGAATCTACCCGCTTCGACTTCTTTAAATGGGTCTCGATTGGTGGCGCAAACAAAACGAACGTCTACTTTAATGGTCTCACTGCTGCCGACTTTCTGGAATGTACCCGTTTGAATGAAACGCAGAAGTTTGACTTGCAACTCCATGTCCATTTCACAAATTTCATCTAAAAATAAAGTGCCGTTATTTGCTCTTTCCGCTGCGCCTTGTCTTGGGGAAATAGCCCCGGTAAACGCCCCTTTAATATGACCAAAAATTTCGCTTTCCATTAAGTCTTTTGGAATCGCTCCGCAATTAAGAGCGACAAATGCCTTGTCTTTACGAGGGCTTAATTTATGTATGGCTTCGGCACAGACTTCCTTTCCGGTGCCACTTTCACCTGTTACGAATGCCGTTGCCTTACTTGGGGCTGCACTTTCAATAATGTTATAAACCCGTTGCATGGAGATAGATTGGCCAATAAAACCAACAAACTTACTGCGTTCGTAGTTGTCTTTAAGTGCTTGTAATTGTTTTTCTAACTGGGTGTTTTTTAATGCGTTTTGCACTGTGGTGGATAAACGGCTGGCATTAAATGGTTTTTCTAAATAATCCACTGCGCCATAGTTCATCGTGGATACTGCTGACTCAACCGATCCGTGAGAGGTGATAATTATGACTGAACAAGGGATATGGTTGGTATGAATATGCTTTAAAATATCAATGCCATCCATATCGGGAAGTTGTAAATCGAGGAGGACAATGTCATAGGTTTGTTGGCTAAGTCTTTCTAGTGCAGATTGCCCATGATCTTCAATCGTTATTTTATAAGGTTGTGATTCTAAATAGCTTTCGTATAAAGCGGATAAAGTTGGACTATCTTCAATAATTAAGATGGAAACCGTTGATGTACTCATAAATCACTTCTCCTTGTATCACTACAGTCTAAGCAATTTTTTCAATTAAGATAATACTTATGTCGTCATTGTAAGATATTTTTTCTAAGAAGGTCTCAAGCACAGAGGGTAAATCTTGCTGTTTGTCTCTCGCCAGTTGAATCATTTCACTTAGTTTTTGCAGTTGCACTCTCTCTTTATGCGGGTCATTTGGAACTTCAATTAACCCATCTGTGAAGAGCAGTAAGGCTTCTCCTATGTCTAGAGAAAAGTGATGCGAGTCAAAAACAGGGTCGCTGTCTAAACCTAACAGTGGCCCTGTAACTGGAAGAGAGGCAAGGTTAGCCGTGTTTGTTATTAAAAAAGGCGGTACACCACCAGAATTAGTAAAGACAAAATGGTCTTTTTCTAATGTTAAGCATTGCATGGTAGTGAGTAAATCGGGAGCAAATTGACTTAACCAAACATTGGATGATTGTAGTGCCTTTGCCGCATATTCCTCTGTTGGTATATCGGATAAATGAATACTAGAAAGTGCTTGGATAAAGCCATGTAGTCGAGATGCGTTAAAACTGGCTTTGATATCATGGCCAGCAACATCACATAAAATTAACCGCATCATATTGTCTGGAACATTGTTCTCAATATGCCAACAGTCACCACCACCAATATGAGCACTACGAGACAAGGTAGAAATGCGGTAGTTTGACTCTTCATGAACAGGGGGACGCAGCTGTTGTTTCACTTCCGAGTCTAACAATGCATAGGCTTGAATAAGCACATTTTGACTGCGCTGAATAACTCTATCCATAACATTGAGAATCTTATCCTTTTGAACCGGTTTAACGATAAAGTCGTCAATATCGCTACGGAATATGGCATGTTCAAGGGTTTTACTTTGGTCCCCTGTCAAAAAAATAAAAGGAGTGGTGTTTAAATGCTTCAGGCTTCTTAAGCGCTCTCGAAAGGCAATGCCATCTAATTCAGGCATGTGAATATCAGACATTATGATGTCAACGGTGTTATGTTCTAGCCAATTGATTGCATCAAAAGGTGAGTCAAACGTATGAATATCATGTTCTTCTAGGTAAAGAGTTAACATGGAAAGCTGAATTGCATCATCATCAATGATGGCTATTTGATAACGTGTCGTATTCTGCGAAAGGGGGAGGGTAAGTATCCATTCATTTGGCTGACTTTTCGTCTCTGGATGAGAGTGACTTTTCGTCTCTGGATGAGAGTGACTTTTCTTCTCTGAATGAGAGTGACTTCCTGAATCATAGCGGCAAGTGTCAAACTCTGCTTTTAAAATGGCCATCCCATAGCCACTTGTATTCGGCTCAGACTCTAACAGTTCGTCTAAATCGGCAATTTCAACACTTGCAGGAATAGCGCTGCCATTATCTTGAATGGATAGGCTAAAGTTGATTTTATCCCAATCTATTTTGATGTCGATGCGAGAAGGCTTTGTATCGCTGTGACGAATAAAGTTTGTGCAAATTTCCGCAATAGCCAGTATGACCTTGTTCCTATCTGGTAGCTCTAATGGACTATATAGCAGTAAACTTTGAACTGCTTTTCTCGCCTTTCTAGGCAAATCATCGGAATAATGAAAATGAAGATGCTTAGGTACTGTCATAACCGGTTCTCACTTTAGTTCAGTGATCTTAATTCAGTGATTTTAGTTTAGTCATTTAATCAGGTGCTTATCTTAATTGTTTCAGCCTTGATGGCCTTCAATGAGACCTTTGTACGATTACTCCGCTTTTTCGTCTGTTTTTGTCTTTTCTTATAATCACTCATGACTTCGTGCAGAGGTCTCAATATAGGGTTTAGATGAATTAAAGACATTTCTTAAATCAATAGTAAGTGTGTTCAATGTTTTACTGTGCAAGGTTTCACTGTCGAATGTTTCATGCTGATGCTCATCACAACAGAGTTCAATGTTTTTTGCTATATGAGAAAGAGCCATCAGACCGAAGCTGGCAGCCGTGCTTTTTATAGTATGGGCTTGGCGTTTTATATTTAAAATGTCTTTTTCTTCTAAAACAGATTCAATTTCCACAAGGCGCTTTTCGATTTCTTGTAGTGCGATAAGCCCCATCTTTTTACTTCGCTCTTCACCTATGTCAATTTGCATTTGGTGTATCATCGATGGCTCAAACAGCACTTCTTCGGTTGGAGGCGTTAGCCCCTCTAATGTGTTATGAGTTGAATCCTGAGTCTTTGAATGAGTGTGTTTTTGCTGAAAGTTATTTTCATCAAAGTAATTAGATAAAATTGTATTTAAGTTGTTTTTTGTAATGGGTTTATTGAGAAAATCATTAATGCCAGATTGATCAATACGGAGTTGCAGTGCTTCATCTAAGGCGCTCGACATAGCAATAATAGGTGTGTCTTGATTTAGACTTTTGTGTTGTATTTGACTCTCTTGATGTTTGATATTGCGAATGTGCTGACTTGCTAATAAACCGTCAATATTTTGCATTTGAAGATCCATTAAAATGACATCAAAAACATCTCTCGCCGCTATTTCTATGGCTTGGGTTCCATTTTCTGCGCAGCTTACTTTCCATCCTTGACTGGTTAATAGACCGTTCATGAGGAGACGATTGGTCATACTGTCGTCTACTAAAAGCACGGTTTTAATTTCTTCTTCTGTTGATTTCTGGGCTATCTCAGGCTTGTTCTGGTTACGTTGAGCACGTTGTAAATATAAGAAACAGTGATCTTGATCATGCTTACATTTCAATTCAATATCAATAATATTTGATTGAGCATCCACCATATTAAAAAGCAAAGAAGGAATGTCGTGCTGTTGTGATAGGGCGTTCTGAATGGTGTTTAACTGTTTACTGGGAAAGTGTGTTTCCAGTTGTACCTGGCTAATGCTGTCTACATGAAAAAAAGCTAATGCGGTTTTGTTCGCATACACTAATTGACCATTTTCATAGGCAACAACAGCTTGACTTAGATGCTCTAAAGCACCGAAGGCAAGGCGCTCTCTGTTGGGTTGGGTTTCGATATGAGCTGAGGGCTCTTGAGTTGGTTCATGAGTAGATTCTTGCCTTTCGTTTGCTTTGGATTGAGTGGCATGCGATTGCGACGAAACGCTTTCTTCGCTGTCTAAATGTGGCTTTTGTTCTTTTTGTTCTGTAGGTAAAGCGTGTTCTGCTTTGCTTTCAGACATTTTTGTTTTTGATGGATTAACTGAATTTTGTTTGATCAAACCATAAAAAAGTGCCACTTGAGCGATTATCATTGCAATGGTTAATAATACCCATTCATGCTGAAATACTGTCGTAAGCAGTATCACCAATTGAGTTATGACTAAGGCAAGCCAGAGGTTAATGTTGTTTTGTGTTTTCATGGCTCACGCTCGAAAGTTTAGCAGGGTTGATGAACGGATAGCACGTTGGAGCGCCTGTTTTACCCAAGGTATATAATGAGGAATTCGTTCAGTTTCTCTAATCATTTCATCTGCTAGGGAAGGGAATGACACATCGTTCATAACTATTCCAGCAAGATTTGCATTGGCTTTGGAAAGTTTCTCACAACATTCTTGTAACACCATTTGAGTCGTTTGTTCACTTTTTATCATTAATAAGGAGGCATCCGCAGCCGCACAAATGAGATTAGTTGGAATGTCTCTATAGTTATGGGTACTGATAGGGGTGGTATCCATAACAACCCTGTCATAGGTCTCTAACCAAGTGTCAATGGACTGCCTGATCAGCATTGGGTCTCTAAAGCTTAAGGATGCGGTATTGGCAATTGGAGCGGATAAGAAATGCGTACCCGCTTCAGACGGTGCGTAAATAGCGGTTTGATTATTGCCGCCAGCATTCCATTCTTGTCTGGCTATGCCTAACTGAGTATCGAGGCTAGGATGGTGGATATTAAGATCCGCCAGTAGCACTCGATAGCCATTTGCCTGATAACGTTTTGCCAAGGCATATGCAGTCATGGATGTCCCGCATTCATTATGTGCGCCGCTTAAACTAATAGAACGATAGCCTCCCTTTTCTAAAGAATGGAAAATGGTTTCAAGCTCAACATAATTTACCGGCAAAGTATTCATTTCTTCTCTCCTACAAAAGCAAAATGAGTAGTGTGGCAATGCTAAAGAAATCTCGTATGTATGACATAGTGATGGACCAAGAGTTATTGTTTTGTGACGGTATATAAACGGTGTCACCGGATCTCACAATAGGCAGTAACTTACCTTCAGGATTATCCAAATAGGCTTTCAAATTAAAATGTGTGGTGCTGGGTTCACAGCAGCCTTGGTGTAAAATCTGAATGTCTTTGATGTCTGCAACATCGGTAGGACCGCCAGCACGAGCCAGTAGATCTAACAAATTCATGTCATCGTTGAAACGATAATGGCCGGGGTCATTAAGGGAACCCATGACTCGCACAGAACGAGAAGCTTGACGTTCATAATCGATCAATTCTTTGCCGGGGATAAAAATGGTATCTCCCGCTTTCAGTGTGGGTAGTAAGGTTTCATCACCGGTCGCAAAATACAACGCTAAATTTACTTCAGTTAATTGGACTTTTTGAGCATTACGATGAATGACCCTAACGGCACGTAAGTCTGCTGTTTCACTTGGGCCATTTGCCGCTGATAGCACATCTAAAAAGCTTTGTTTATTGGTAAAGCGATACCGCCCCGGAACACCCACTTGTCCTAGAACAAAAACCGACTCTTCACTTGCTTGTCTGATCCATGCGGCTTTATTACCTGCAATCAATTCAGGAATGCGTGGAATAATAATGGTGTCGCCGCCCTGTAAGGTAGGGAGGGGTAGCGCGTTGTTGCCTTCTATATAAGTTTGTAAATTGTAGATTATCGGAGCTTGATTGCTGCGTTTGATACTCAGTCTAGTTAGGTCAGCGTCTTTGGCTGGGCCTCGGCTTTCTGCAATGATATCCATTAACCCCATTTCATCAGACCACTCATAACGACCGGGCTGAGTACTGGCCCCAATCACATGAATGGCATTGTCTGGAGTGATTTTTAGCCAAGATGTTTGGTTAATGTCATTTTTCTCAGGAACAAAAATGGCATCACCGGGGCCAACACGAGGAATGATTTGAGTGGACAAACCTTCGGTATACGCTTGTAAATCAAAGCGATTAACTTGCCCATTCTGACGAATAATACGGATTTCACGTGTTCTGGCAAAGCGGCTAGGACCACCTGCATTTGCTAGTATTTCAAAGAAAGACGCTTCTTCTTTTATTTCATAGGCACCGGGGCGGAATACTTCCCCCATCACATAAACCGTACGATTGCCTGTTTTAACTTCTTCCTCTTTCATAGGTACAAATAAGGTTGCCCCGGCCGCGACATCTGGTAACGAGTCTTTATTCCCACCGTCTAAATAGTCTTTTAAATCGAACAGGATTGGATCGTCATCTGTGATCAAACGGATTTGTTCTACGCTGGCAAATCGAGTAACCCCGCCAGCTCGCATTAACATATCGATAATGTTTTGGCTGTCGTCGTAAGTAAAGGTGCCCGGTTTATGGACTTCACCAAAAATTTTGACGGACTGAGACTTCTCGGCTGCATCACCGCCGGATAATAAACTGGCAGCATCAAATTCAACTTCAACGTTGCCTGTTAATGGTGAGGAAGGCACAAAGATGATATCAAGTGGTTGTAAAGAAGGGATGTTGGTGTCATCCCCCGTGTCTAAATACTGTTTATAATCAATGATAGAAATGTCTTCACCACGACGAATTTGCACCTTATTTAATTGGGCGCCGGGTTTCATTCCGCCAGCGGCAGTAAGTGCCATTTGCAGGGTTGCATTGGCTGGAATATTGACTTCTCCCGGTTGGTTAACATAGCCCAATACATTCACTAATAACCTTTGAGTCGTGACATCAAGACGCAGTGTATCGGTATTTAAGTAGTGGCTGGATAATTGAATTTTGACTAGCTGTTCTGCATCTTCCAAAGTCAGCCCAGATACGGATATCGCCCCCACTTCAGGCAAAATAATGTTTCCCTGACGATCAATAGGAAACGGTTGTTTAAAGACATCCTCATCTAAAAAATCGATAGTGAGAATGTCCCCCGGACGCATCAAGGTTTGTGTTTCCGCATTGGCTAAATTAGAAACAGTGCTGGCTAACAACACCGCCAGAGTGAAACTCCAAGTAATCCATGTACTATAAAAACGTGCTTTCATTGCTATTTTCCTCCCCAAATGTCTGTGACAGATGGCCATTCCTTAACGGTGCTTTGTCGCTTTTGATTTGGTATCAACAGCATGGCTTCAACTTCGACTCTTCTATTACGATAACGCATTGATTCACTAACGTTACTATTTATTGGATTAAATTCACCTTGTGCGTTGGTGTTAACCTGATAATTAGGAACCTGTTTTACTCTAAGGTAGTTTGCTAGTGTTGTGGAACGTGCAAGAGCAAGTTTATCGTTATCTTTTGTTTCCCCTTGAGAGTCTGTGTGTCCTGTTAAGGTAACTTGGTAGGCTGGATGGGCTTTTAGCCAATGGGCTAATTCATCAAGACGAAGGAAAAGGTTTTCTGGCAATTCAGCGCTCCCAATCGCAAATGTGTGTTGGGCAATGTTGTTGAGTAAAGGGCGTAAGGCAACTAATCGAGGGTCTTCCACATGCAATTGGCAGCCAGTATTCATTTGCAAATAAGACAGTCCATCTTCCGCATTTCGAATGGATTCTTCTAATAGGCGTAAATTGAGTAATGCATCTTGATTTAAGCCTGTTTCATGTTCGCCGCGAATTTTGCTAGAGAGTTGCTGCATACTGTATAAACGAGCGGGAATGCATTCGGCGGCGCCCATATGGTTTAGTTGGCTAATACGAAGGTTTGCAATACGCAGAGCGCTGGCAACATGATTGTCCTCAAACTGGGTTGAGTCATAAGGGTATTGAGCGCTTGGATGAATATTAGGTTGAACCAGAAAACTGCAACCACTGCAAATGATGCTGATCAACCCCATCGCCAATCCATTTTTTATATGAAGGCTTTTTTGAGTATTCATTTCAATCTCCTTATACCTATCCTGTTTTGTGCGCTCTTCGATGAATTTAATGTGCTTTTAATCTAATGTGCGAGCTTATCTAATGTACGCTCATTGTTTAATGTACACTCATTATCTAATGTACATTTATTGTTTAATGTACATTCATTATCTAATGTACATTTATTGTTTAATGTACACTCATTATCTAATGTACCAAGCAGCTACGGGCGCTTTCTTTTACTGTGATGGCTCGATCAATGCGAAGTAGCGAGATTAGTTCTTTTGGCTGCCCGTTTAAACCAACCAATATTAGTTGTCTTTTTTGTTCTCTGAGGCGTTTGAATAAATGCACAATAATGCCAATGCCTGAAGAATCTATAAAAGTAACTTTCGTTAAATCAAATACAATGTGCTGATCAAACTCAGAAGGCACGCTTTCTATATCGTTACGGTGCTTCGCAACAGCGACACAATCGAGTTCACCTTTAACTTCAAGTACTTCATACTCATTTAGTGTGTAATGTGAATAATACATAATCAATTCCTTCTTTGTTTGATTCTTTATGCTAGTTAAAAGAGTCTATGTATTTAGGTAGCATCTTTTAGGCCAACTATGATGATGTTTTTAATTTATTGTTTTTAAAGGAAAAATAATGGGATTTGATAGGTTTTCTTGATTTTCTAAAGATGTTTTTATGAATTTGGGAAAAGTCTAAGAGCGGAATTGCAAGTTGCAAAAATCTCGGTTTGCATTTTGCAACTTGCTTATAGACTGAGAAAGCGATCTATAAGCAAGTATGAGATTGAAGGTGCTCTTTTGAAGAGATGCCTTGTTGAAGAGATACCTTTTGAAAAGTACTCGGTTGGTTTTTAGGTATGTGGTTTAAGAGATAAATCTCATGATCATTTTTAACCAGAGTGTTTCTTTGTATGACTCATGATATTTTCTACTACGGTGCTTTACTATTGGAAGTTGGGTTACTGACCGCGTCCACCAAGGACCACACAAATGGTTTTATAAACAATCAGTAATTCTATGCTGGCCCAACTGCGTAGCGAGGTTAAAGCAACGGAATAAGACAGGTCATAACTTAGCTTATTGCGGCTGTCTTCAATGGTTTCATCGTAACCTTGATAAACTTGCGCGAGCCCTGTAATTCCTGGCAGTACGCCATAGGTACGTTCATTGAATAAAGGGATGTGGTTCTCCAGTTTGCCCATAATGCTTGGGCGTTCTGGTCGTGGCCCAATCATAGACATTTCACCCTTTAAGACATTGATTAATTGAGGTAATTCATCTAGTCGGGTTTTTCTCATAAAGTTACCAACTGTGGTAATTCTTGGGTCATTTTTCGCGGCCCAAACCGGCCCGGTTTTCGCTTCGGCATTTTGAATCATGGTGCGAAATTTGATCATTTTAAAAAGCGTGTAGGATTTTATATCGGCACGGCCTATTCGTTGTTGCACAAAAAATACAGGCCCTTTTGAATCTAACTTTATAGCGACCATTAACAGGGGCCAGATGGGTAATGTCAGTGCTAATAAAAGTGTGGCGCACAAGACATCAAATAGGCGTTTAGCCATACGAACTCTTAGAGGAATAAAGCTCTCTTCTTGATGGCTATGTGTTTGGGTGAGGTTATCTATTTGCATTTTCATAAGTTATCTCCATGGCCCTTTGTAGGCACCTGTTAGGTATTTAAATGCGCCAATGACGCTAATACCATGTCCTGACACTAGGTAATGTAACTTGATCAGTATTGTGTTATTAGACTTGAGCAATTGTTGGGCCAAAACTAAGAAATAGAGTGAAATTTGACCTAAGAATAAGGGCGCAAGCCAGACAGAATGCAGGCTCAGGAAAAATGAAGAAATTAAAGCCAGTGCAAAAAACAGTGGCATAAAAGGACGAACCCATTTGCAAGATAAAAACATCATTGCAGTGATTCCATGTTTAGGATGTAAAAGGGAAGTGAGTCGCAGGCTTTGTTGTAAATTGCCTGCACTGATCCGTACTCGACGTTTAAAATCTTGTGCTAAGTCTGTAGGTTCGGCCTCTACAGCAACCATATTTGGATCGTAAATGACTCGGTAATCTTGCTTTATGACTTCGCAAGGCAGCAAAAAATCATCATTAATGCTATCTGATGGCAAGGTGTGGAAAGTGGAGTGTCGTAGTAAATAGAAAGCACCGTGGGCACCTAGTGTGGATCCTAGAGCACTTTCATGCATTTTTATTTGTGTTTGATATTGCCAGTAAGAGGTTTCTTGGGCTCTCCCGTCAGATAAGAAACGATAGGTCGCGCACACAGCACCTATTTCTTTATTAGAAAAATGCTGCGCAGAAAGCAAAAGCGCATCAATAGAAAGTAATGCTGTTACATCAGAGAGACCAATAATGTCGGCTTTAATATTAGGAATAAGTCGATTCAGTTGTGCTAATTTGCCACGATTTTTAGACTCATGGTATAACGTCACCTGTAGAGATCGGCATAATGGATTATTTAAGGCCGTTTGAGCGCATTCATAAGAGTTGTCATTACAACCATCAAAAATAACATGGATAGTGAGCTTTTCAGCTGGGTATTCTAGAAACGCCAGATTGAATAACTTTTCTGCAATGGCATTGCCCTCATTATAAACAGGTATAACCAGCGCAATATGAGGCAGTGCATCAGAAGGCAGATGAGATAATTTTTGTTTATCTAATCTGTCCTCTGAATACTGGGGTTTCGGCTTTATTGAACTGTATTTGCTCGCAAAAGCCAGCAGAAATGGGTAGCCAAAGTGATGATAAATAATCATCCCCCCAGAAAAAATGAATATAAGAATGCATAAAGTCATCATGGCACTTCTCCTTTTTCACATTAGGTCACGATACTGGCTAGCCATATTGTTTAGAGAATGCTCTTTATGGATAAAGTCTCTAGGGCGAAATTTAAGGTTGAGATCTTCTTTTTCTAAGGTTTGGCTTAATGCATTGACTAGGGCATCAATGCTTTTGGGTGGGATTAATTTTCCTGTGTGTGCACAGACGGCTTCGTTGCATCCTCCAACATCCGTTACTATGACTGGAATATTGCATGCTTGCGCCTCTAAAGGAGACAGTGGTAGTCCTTCCGCTTCAGAGGGTAGGCAAAATACATCGAGCGATTGATAGAAAGTGGTCATATTATCAATGCTGCCTAAAAAGTGGACACGATCTTGTATGTTTAAACGTTCACATAATGTCATGAGCAAAGGTTTTAGTGGCCCGTCACCTGCTAATACCAAATGAATTTCATCTGGCAAAGACATCATGGCTTCAAATAAATAAGGGTGTCCCTTACCGTTAACTAGCCTTGCTGCACAACCAATGATTTTAACGTTTTGCGGTAACTGTAAGGCGTTTCTGGCGATGAATAGATCACCCGGATGAAAGGTTTCTACATCAATACCATTAGAAATTACATGATTCTGATATTTAGGAAACAGTTTGCTTAATGCTTCACCTACATAGTGTGCATCGGCAACTAATTTGGGTTGGATGTAAGAGAGCAGCACTTTTTGTAGAAATCGGTGCTTTTTATTAGATTGAAGGTGCCAAACATCGTGTTCGGTATGAATGATGGAGGTTAAGTTTAAGTGACGAGCAGCTAATCCCGCATATAAAAGGGGGCCAATGTGATGGGTATGGATAACATCGGGGCGCTGTCTGGCAAAGAGTTTGATAAGTTGTTTGATGGTATCAAGGCGAAGCCCTGGCTGTTTATTTAAGAAAACAAGCTCACATTGAAGGTTGGTGAGTCGCGCCCATTTTGATAGAGCGTGCATTTTATTGTTTTCTAAGCTGACAATGATGACCTTATCCGCCTTAGAATAGATTTTTTGCAATTCAAGTACTAAGGTTTCGATGCCGCCGGGAGCAAGATGTTGAACCACTTCAATAATTTTCATAATAGATACCTCTATTGAGTTGTCTTTCTAAGCGTCTTTTAAGAGATCTTTTTAAGGGCTTTTCTAAGAGTTTTTATAGAAAGACGTTTTGATCGTTAAATAAAAAAATCATGTGTAAAAACGTATGTGTAAAAAGTTCAGGTTTTAGTTTTAGAACGATGAAATTTAGTAAAGCAGCCGAGTGATTTTTTCGGTTTGTCTTCAATAAACTCATCGATATCCAGCAAATAATGATCGTCTTTGATTTTGGGAATACGAGATAGAACCGGCACCTTAGCGATGTTTTCTACTTCATTCATATAGCGCAATCTGGAGTCGGTTATTTCAAGAACGAGTGCAGAGCTGACACCTAAACCAATGCCTGCAATGGCTCCCAATACGATGAAAAAAGCCACTGGCATATTGCTTGGAGCAGATGGCACATAAGCTTGATCAATTATTTTAATTCGGTCTTTTTGTTCGTAGCTGCCTAGTGCTCCTGTGACTTTTGCACGTTCGTAGCGATCCAATGTTTCTTGGTAGACTTTTTCTTGAACCTTGAGATCACGACTCAGTGATTGTAGAGTTTGTTCTATATCGCCACTGTTATTAATGAGGGTGAGTAGGTCGTCGTGTTGTTGACGTAACTGGCTTAATTCCTGAGTCAGGCGAGAATGTTTTAGCTTTGCTGCTTCGATTTCATTATTTGGAGTAAAGTTTAAAGAGGCTAATGCTTTTTCTATATTCTTAGAGATATTGCCTGAAAGTTCTGGAAATAAACTGCTTATGTTGTTTTGTTTAGAAGACTTAAAAAATCTTTCTAGACCTTCTATGTCATCAATTTGAGTGGTAATTTCAACCCATTTCGCTAGCTCTTGCTCTAATCTGTCTAATGCTGTTTGGGCAATAATGACCTTGCTGTGTCTTGCGGTATATCTCGATTGCAAATTACCAAGAGTGCGCTTTTTCTGAATAATGTCTTTCTCTATTTGTAGAATAAGAGGGTTGTTTAAAATAAGTTGAGTGTGCAAGCCAGACATAACCGCATCTTGCCCTGCCAGCTCAATTTCTTTTTGTGAAATTAATTGGCGCAGCTCTGAAATAGAAGACACATTATTGGTAAATAGACTCGGCAATTGCATGACATGCTTTGATTTGAAGTCTGCCAATGCGGATTCGGCTTTATTTAACTGGGCCCGTTGGTTTTCTAACTGACCTAATAAAAACTGTTCAGAGTTACTCATTGAGCTACGTTCTGGTGCTAGCAGTTGATCTATGAAAATGTTTCTAACACTGCGTAATAAGGAATCCATTCCTTCAGGGCGACTACTGCGATAAGAAATGCGAATGAGATCCGAACCAAACAAAGCGACGGTTAAATTTGAGGATAATTTATTGATGATTTGGTCTTTTTCATAATCACTTGGTGTTGCTGGATATAAGCCTTCCGATACCGCAACTTTTTGTAAAATATGGCGGCTGTGAAGCAAGGTGTCCAAGGCTTTCATTCGCTGCTGAATTTGCGAGTCAACCGATAGGTCTTTTAGAAAGGGGTTCAAAGTAGCACTCTCTTGAACCAAAAAAGAAGTGTGATTGTCATAGATTTTTGGTGCTGCATTGGATAAGAAAAAACCCATGATAGGCAACAAGAGTGGCGGAATGACCAATAGGTATCTATGCCTCCATGTGGCGCAAAGCAAACGATACAAACGTGTTTGAATGGCTAATTGCATGACAACCTCTATGATTAAAAATCCATTAATAGTGGTTATTGCAGCCTTTGTGCCAGTTGTTTTATCTCAAGGTTGATCTTGTTTAATCTATTGTTTTTATTGGTTTTTAGTTCTTTTTTTGTGAGTGATAACTGAATTTTCTGTTGAAGAATTGCAAAATCGATATGGCGTTTTGCATTTTGCGAAAGCCATTGTAACCAACGAAAATCGTTCACTCCTGTGCGTAAGTTGAGTAAGTCGGCACGAATGATGACATGGTTTTGTGCCTTTTTATTGGCTGAACTGGCGGTGCTTTTTAGAGGTAAGAAGAATTGAACGTCGTCTTCTCGGCCATCTGTAGGGTCATATGGATGGGCGGTTGGCATTCTGCCGTGCCATTGCCAAAAGCCTTTAGCTTGTGTTTGCCATAGATAGAGGCCAGCGGAAAAGCGTAAATCAGGTAAATTGTACAGGTAGTAGTTTTTTTTACTTTTTTTCAACCTCTCTAATCTTGCTGGTGTAATCTGGTAGCCTTGATTAATCGCAATGTCCGTATACAAATCGGCCAATGCTGCATGGTGAGTTTGATTTAATTGTGCAAAGCGAGGCATTTCTGGCATAAAACGACTGATCAGCTTGTTCATCGCTAAAAGATTATTGTCTAACTCAGGGAATAACCCCGGCTCATCAGCAAGGGACCAAAGTAACAATGAGTTAAGAGATTGCAGCGATTTTAGGGTTTCGAGTTGCTCTTGTTGTGATTGCCCCAACATTCTTTTTAATGGAGTGTAAGCTGGAAAAGGAGGCACCAAGCCAGCGAGTAACGGTGCTTGAGTGGCTCTTTTGAAATTCAGGATGGAATTGCTATCTGCTGTTGGAGTCGGTAAAGCGGGGGCGACACCTGTTAGTCCAAAGTTGCGAATAAATTGATAATCTTGATTCGCTTGTTGACTTGCTGCTTGCTGAGAGAACCAAGATAAATGTGGTGCAAAATCCAAATAAATACCAATTGGTGTTGCGGTATTGGGTAATGATATGTCTTTTCCTGAACCGCTTTGCAATGTGTTGAAGTGGGTGCTCAATTGACCATTATCAAAATAAAGTGATGCGGTTTTTGTGGCTGCGTTTAATGCCTTTGAAGACGCTATAGGGTAATGGCTGAAGGCGTTGTAATTGGATCTATCTTGGTAAAGAGGGTCATATTCTCCTGTCATTATCCATGTATCGCCTGTTTTAGC
Source organism: uncultured Marinomonas sp. (assembly GCA_947493575.1). GTDB lineage: Bacteria > Pseudomonadota > Gammaproteobacteria > Pseudomonadales > Marinomonadaceae > Marinomonas. Next base: position 13,054 of record CANLRQ010000016.1, on the reverse strand, counting down.
GAAGTGATTCTCTGGGGTAAAAGAAGCTAAATACGGTTTTAATGTTAATGCATTTTCTTGACCACCAATTCGATTAAGCATGGGAGTCATTTGAAACCATGTCATATTTTTGAAAGGCATGAGGCTCTGGTTTAAGGTGCCCATATCTTCCGAGAAAGTGATGCGTAAAGTAATTAGCTCATTTTTGGCAAAGGTGGGTGTTGTCTTGCCCCATTCGGTTAAGTTACTTAATGCATCTATTTTTAACCTATCTGGTTGAGCAATGATTGGCCAACGCTCAAAAAAGAGTTGCTCTCTTTGGTTGGTGAAATTGGACAATATGGTTTCCGCATTGGCATTCCAAGGCGTTGCAATGACCGCTGATAAAAACTCACCAGAAGGGTGATCACTTAATAGATCAATTTGCAAAATACCATTTTTGACTTCGACAACAGTATCAATTGGGTTTCCACGAATACTGGCGATTTGCTGCCAAAAATCATGATGCAGTTTTGATGTTCGGTGTTGTGTATAATCTTGTCGTGCGGCCTTGCTGACGTTTAAAGGAGTAAAGTAATATTTTGAGTACCACTCTTCTGCGGTCAGTGACTCTTGTAAAACCACCTGTTGATTAATGCGCAATGTCCTATTTAATGGGTGCGGTACATATTCCCATTCACCCACATCTTGAGTCCATAATCGTACTTGCCAAAGGCCATTTTTAAGTGGCAGTTTTACTTGTTTTATGCCTTCTAAACCATCATTAATAAGTTCGTCATAGTAGGGTCTATCGCGCCCTCTCAATGTACCTTTGATAAAGCCTTGCTTAGGTTGATTGCCAGAATGACCACCAATGTTCACCCAGGTTGATGTCGGTGTTAAAGAGTAAAATCCCCATGCAGCCGACTGTTTATTAAGGGAGAAATCCCAGCCTACAATATGCTCGGACGCTATAGGTTTATCGATTAAATAGGCTTCTTCAAACTGTATATCCCCAGAAAAGGCTTTTAGATAAATACGACGACTTTCTGTTGAGGCAAAGGGTTTCCTATGGCCTGTTTTTAACTGGTCCATGTCTATGCGAACTGTAAATGACCCGCTTGCTAAAACTTGTTCATGATTAAAGCGGCTGTAGTAATTGTGGCTGGTGGTATGGTCAATGCGTATTAAAATTCTTGGCTGATTTGTGGGAGTTACATCTGATATGACATGCCCTTTAACGACAAACTGCTTACCTTGGGGGATACCTTCTTCAAAGCTCCAGTAAGACAGCCTTTTATTTAAAGCTAACTCAACTTTTGCAGAAGAATCATTTGTTTTTGTCTTGTTTAGAGCGGCATAAGCAACTTGGCTGTAACCAAATAAAATGACAATCAATAAAAAAACACAACGTAAAAAAGTGTGGCACTTGAGTAAATATATCATCCTAAAAACCTCCTAATCGTATTTTTCTCAAACGCTAAGAATGTGTGTTTGAGAAACAAATACGATCATCCAGTGTTTTTTTTTGAATGGTTTGTCTAACGAGCATATTTACTAGATTGACTCTTTGTTGCCACGATTCGATATAAACACTTTCCTGCTGAGCTTTTTGGCGTAATGACTCTTGTCTCTGGCCAAAGCTATTTTGTTTTTCTATTACTTTATGAATGGTGTCGATGAAATTGTCTTTTTCAGTAACAAGGTCCAAATGAGGTTGATAAGGCTGAGCCGCAGGAAAGTCGGTAGAAATGATCTGTGTTCCCGTGGCTAAATACTCTCTTAATTTCAATGGATTACAGTGAAAAATTTGCGAGCAATGTTTAAAAGGCAGTAGGGCAATATCCCAATGTTGAGCATACGCGGCAAGTTGGTTATGTGGCATTGCGGATAAGTGACACACATTTTTATGGTTTAAAAGCTTGCCAGTATTGGTATGAATGTCGCCAATAATCATCAGTGTCCAGTCAGAAAATGTCTCTACAATGGATTCCAGAAGAGGGATGTCTACCCAATCGGCTAATTGACCATAAAAACCCATCACTTTTCCCTCGGGAAAATTTGGGGGTTTAGGGTGAGGCGTTTGAAAAAGTTCGTAGTCTACACCGTGCTCTAACAGATGTGTTTTCTCTGGGGGGAACTTGTCTTTTAATGTTTGGCTGGCGGTGAATATTAAGTCGCATTCCTGAATAAGTTCCTGTTCCATTCTTGCAATGGTTTTGTGATCGACCCCTGCTAGAGCACTGAAATCGTCACCACAATAATAAACAGATACGTCTTCATGACAGTGACCAATTAGGTCCACTGCCGAAGGCAGAGAAAGCCACAAGACACGGGGCTCATCTCTAGCTGTTTCCCTTTCTGACAAGTGTTTGGTCGCATTCTCTAATTGTCGTTTTAAAGAGTATTTATTAATGCGGCGTACTAAATGGCTCTGATGAAAAGGCAATACATGCGGTTCAATAACTATTGGTTTAATGGTGACGGGTTTAATAGTTACGGGTTTAATGTCTATTGGCTCTTGAGCAAGGCCTTTTTGATTAAAAAGCGTTTGTTCAAAAAGAGTGTGGTCAAGGCTCTGGGGTATGTGGGAGTCCCTTAAAGTAGGCTCAATGTTATCGGGTGTTTTTGGTGCCGCCAAGGATTCGGCCTTAAATAAAGACTTAGCCTTTTGTATGACTCTTTTGGCGTCTTTATGATTGATCTTAGGTGAGCGCAAGCCAATGGAATTTACCCAAACCACCGAATCTTCTTGAACGATGCGTTTAAATAGGTGCTGAGTGCTGCTTGGGTGACTGTTCCAGTCTTCTCCGAATACAAACCATTGCATAGTATTCTCCTTATTTATCCGAACGATATTGAGGATTGTATTTGCTGTTATCTGCGTCCGTTAGTGAGGAACGATCAGAGGTTTGTTCTGCTAAGGTTAATACTCGAACAACTTTTGCTGGTACACCTGCCGCAATCACATTGTCAGGAATAGACTGAGTGACTATGCTGCCTGCGCCGATAATGCTGTTTTTGCCTATGGTGACATTGCCTAATATGGTGACACCTGTACCCAGCCAAACATTGTCTAATAAGTGGATATTGCCTACTTGATCATCTAGGTCAGGTAACCCTTGTGCTCTATCAAATGGATTAATCGGGTGTCCCGGATAACCTGCAAGAAATGCTCGGCCTGCCATCCTCACATTGTTGCCAATTGAAATAGCGCTGCCGACAGCAATGCTGGTTTGCCAGCCGATATCAACATTATCACCAATGGTTAATGTAGGGCGTTTAGGACTGTTCCAACGAGCAGAGACGGTACTGATGCCAGACCAGCGACAGCCTTCACCCACTTTAACATCGATATTGCCAAGCAGTTGGGGCATACCTGAATACAAATAGAGACGTTTGCCTCCTTGTATCTGACTTTTGAATAATGGCGTCCAATACAATCGACGAGCTAAGCTGGTAACAATGAGATAGCTCAATTTATGGAGCCGATAAAGCAACGGTGTGATTAAAGGGATAGCTGGCAGTTCAAGCTGTTGTAATGGCTTCCAGCTAATTCTAATAATTTTGGCGAAAGGGGTAGGGCTGGTTTTTACCCAATATTTTAATGTTTGCATAATAGTCTCTCCTTGGTATCCCTCACACTATTTGGGAGGTAATGAATCAACTTAAGGTAGCTATTGCAGGCTTTGTGCCATTCGCAAAATGCATTTTTATTCGCATCTTCCCTAGTTGTTTTTTCTGACTGTTTTTTCACTAATGGCACTAAAAGGGGTTTCATTATCCTTGTCCATTTCATCCGTAAACGCCTTTAAAATAGGCGTTAAGTTGGCCGTTACCGCCATACTTAAGGCAAACAGTATGTATATGGGCCAAGTAAAACCTTGGGTTAAAAAGGTGCCTGAAACCATGACACCCACAACACCTGCAAGGGCTGCTTGGGCACTGCAAACATAGGCTGGATCAATAGGGTAGGTATTTTTGTTGCATTGATTTTTTTGAAGAGAGTTGTTTGCCTGTTTAAATATGCGATTAATAGTATTTACTTGGCGGATGTTATTCATTAATAAGCGAATAACCATAGTGGTAAATGCAATGAAACCAATGAATCCACTTTCTGCTAATACGCCTAGCCATGTACTGTGAACTGCATGGTTTTTGCCATCCCAATGGGGGCTATAAAAAAAGTAATTTACATAGAAATTGTTTAATCCTACGCCTGTTATTGGGTTGCTGATCGCCATGTTCCAAGCTGCTTGCCAAGCATAAATCCGCCCCATAGCAGAGGCGTCAATACCATCTTCACTAGCGCCACCTGAGGCCCGGTCAGAAATGCCTGCAAGAGTTAACAATACGCCCCCCAGAATCACAGCCATGCTGATTAATAAGGCTTTATTCTTTACTTTTTGCCATGCAAAGACGCCTGATACGGCCATAATGCCGAGTAACCCCCCTCGGCTTTGTGTCGCTATGATGGCAGAGACAAGGAGAACATAGCTGCACAAAGCGATGCATTTAGGTAAGCGCCTGTTAGATGGGGAGAAAAAGAGGGCGAGCGCAAAACTGGTTGGAAACAAGAGCACTAATGCAAGGTCATTCGGGTCACCCAGCATTGAGCCAATATCACGGCCAATTGTGACACGAGTTCCTTCCACTAAACCAATGCCGTTCATCTTGTTGTTTAGGGCAACGATTGCAATGAGACTGCCTGTTATCAAAATGCTCCAGTTGCAAATTGCAAAGTCGCGTTTGTATTTTGGCAACCAAGCAATAATCAAAACCATGATAGCGATTTTGACAAAATTACCAGACCAAGCAGCCATAGCTTCGCCACGATTACTGGCGAATATCAATCCAAAGGTGACACAACCAAAAAATACGGCAAACCCTGTTAAATGACTGTTCCAAAATAGAGTCATTTTTTGCGTGACAACCGTATGCCAAGCGGCGACAGCCAAGGTTCCTAAGGCTAATAGCTGTGGGATTTTGAAAGAATAAAGCACCGGAAAGGCTTCATGTATTCGGAAAAAAGAAAATAGAATAAAGCCTAAGCAGATCCAAATGGAGTTGTGTAATGCAAACCATGCTGCAATAGGTAAAAATACTAAGGGCAGAATTAAAAAAGGATGAGGTGCAACCCACCAAATAACAGCAATAATGCCGGTGAGTATCAGGGGGATGAGTATTGACTTCAACCGAGAGTGTTTATTTGACTGTAGCGTGCTTCTAGGAAATAGCTGCATAACTTTTTCTCCCCAAGCAAAATAATAGACACAACAACCCGCAGGAAATAGCACAGCGTATAACAAAGGTCATAATGCTAAATGGGTGGTTACTGAATGATAAAACGAACTCTCCCGCTAGTAAGATAAGCAAAATGCCAAACAAACCTTTAAACAGCAGTTCCAATGGATAATTGACGGAGAAATAGTGCTGGCTGACAGACCAGTAAGCGATTAAGCGAATTGCTTGACTCAGAATAAATACGCCAAGTACCCCATGAACTGGCGACAGTGCTAAGGTTGGGTAATCAATAGCGTGCACACTGGCAAGATGAATTCCAATGGGAAAGCCAATAAAACAAAAAGCCCCAATTGACAGTTCGATGTACATTTGAGCCTGACTTTTTTCAGTATGAAAACAGCCAATGTTAAATAATGCGCCCCATTGCTTTAAAACGCCTGCAATAAGTAACCAAGGTAAATACTGTTTAGCGGGGGCGAGATCTGCATGGAATAAACTATCAATGACCCATGGAGACCACAGCCAAATTATGGCGCTGGTTATTATTGCGAATAACACACCAAGCGTAGCGCCAATGCCTGTTTTGCAATGACCATTAGCTTGATGTATTAAACGCATTCTTTTTGGGTACCACCAGAGTTGGTAGGGTTGATTGAGTAATGCGGCAATAAGAAACAGTTTGATTGCTATGGCATAGGCGGCGAGAAGTTCCGGTGTAATACTTTGAGCCAATAGCACAACTTCAATGCCTTGGGTGGCATACATCGCCAAGCCGCTAATAACAAATGGCCAGCCATACAAGCAAGTATGTTTAAAAGATGTAAGGGAAAAATGAATACCTGAGTCTTTATATTGCAACCTCATTAAATAAATCACTTGGTAGCAAGCGGCTAAAACAGAAGCGACCAGCACCCAGGTTAATCCCCACCCAAGTAATAGACCCGCAACAATCAACACGGCGTAAATCACACCGCGAGTCAGCATAACTTGTAAGAATATTTTGGCCTTTTCCTGCATGCGTAACCATGCGAGGGAAACACCTAACAATGCTTCTGTGCTGATTAATAGGCAGCACAACCACATTTCAGCAATGGATAATGAAACGATGCTTGCTATCATTGAATGTAATAGAGGGGTAAAAAGAATAACGGCGCTGAGAGTAAAAAGTGCGATGCCAATTGCGTTGCCGTATAACTTAGCAACGATGTCTTTGGCTTCTTGCGTACTTTGCTCTTGGCCAACCTGTCGGTATAAAAGGTTAACCATTCCTAGACCAACGACAATGGTTGCGCCGTTGATAATGGCGAGTAGCGTTTCCAGTCTGGCGAACTCAACTAACCCTAACTTTTTCGCAAGATAAGGTAATAAAAAAAGGCTGATTAGCTTGGTGAGAACCAACCCCAATGCATAATACGCCTGCTGAACCATAGCAGAAGGTGGTTGAGACTCTTTACTACTTGGCTTTTTTGCCAAGATAGTTTGATACCAATGAATCCAATGAGTCCGCATGGCTTCTCTCCTAACGGCAGCTTTCGAAAGCATTTGATAAAATTTCGGCTTGCTGGTCGATTAAAAAATGCTTCTGTAAATACTGAGCACCTGCTTCCCCCATGGCTTTTAACTCATCAGGGCTTTTGCTCATAATGGTTTGGATGCCTAATGTGAGAGCGTTGATATTTCCCCATGGAATCATCTCCCCTAAATTTAAATGGGTGTGGGTGTCCACATTAGCAGTTTCTAAATTTAAATGGGTGGGAGTGTCTACATGCGCGGTTTCATCCAAAAGCATTTCTTGGCAAGCCGCAACATCCGTTGTGAGAATGGGTAGGTGGTACATCATGGCTTCTTTAAGTACTAAAGGGCCTGTGTCTTGAATGCCTGCTGTTGTGATAACAAAAGGAGCAACAAGACACTGGTAGGAAGTGTGATTCTCGTGAAGCCAATGGGCGGGTTTTTGACCAAGAAAATGAACCCAGTTAGTCAGATTTAACTGATCACGCAATTCAATTAGGGCTGATTTTAAAAGGCCATCTCCCACAATATCAAGTTGAGGGCGCTGTAATGGCTCTATCTTTGATAGGGCTTTTAATAAAACATCGACGCCTTTGGTTTCTGACAACCTACCAAGATAGATAAAGCGCTTGGATTGGTAATGGGGCATTACAGAAGGGTCCAGTGTCGAGGTGTCAACACCACAAGGAACGACAATGGTTCTGGCATTCGGCGCTAATTGAAACATGTCTTGTTTCATTTTATTGCTCACCGCAACAGCAAAGCAGGAATGATTCAATTTTAACGGTAAATCGGCAGGGGAGCGGTAAATATCATAACCATGGCAAGTAAAAGAAATACTGGTTTTTGTTAACTTTGAAGCAACAATTGCGGTGGCTGTACTGGCTAAACCAAAGTGGGCATGAATATGCTGACAACCTGTTTTATTAATGTGAGCGGCGAGTCTTGAGCCGTACCACATGAGAGAGCGTTTTGGTAAGCCAGTTTGCTGATTCACAAATTGCATTGCAGAATGCAAACCAAAAGAAGAAAAGGCGAGTGCTTTTAATGTATCGGTCAGAGGGACATTTTTTAACTCAATTAAGTGGTTTGCCAATAGTATATCCGCCATCTGAGCTGGCTCTTGTTTGTGTTCAAATGTTAGTAATTCAATATTATGGCCTAACCGCTGTATAGCCCGTATTTCGTTGCCTACAAAGGTTTCAGACATGATTGGAAATGCGGGTGTTATATAGGCTATTTTTTTCATTTTTAACTCCTAACTGACGTTTTCCTGTTGCTAAAGAGACTTGGCATAACGCGTGCTTTAGCAAAAGAGTAAGAGAAAGTTTTGTTAGTAATACCCATTGCAAAACTTCAGATAACTAAGATTTTGCAAGGGCAATGCCAACATGAAATGAGGAGAAATAAGATGATGACCCTACAAGAGAAAAGTACTATTGAGGTCAGTGTAATCATGCCAACCTTTAATTGTTTGATGTATTTACCACAAGCAGTTAACAGTGTGTTATCACAAGATGTGTCTTTGGAGTTGCTAATTGTTGATGATGGATCAACAGATGGCAGTGATGTGTGGCTGCAAGAGCAAGCTGCGATGGATTCGAGAATTGTTATTATCAAAGGCAACCACGCTGGTGTGTCTGCTGCACGTAATTTAGCGATAAAACAGGCTAAAGGCAGTTGGGTGGCGTTCCTAGATGCTGATGATTATTGGTATGCAAATAAGTTAAGAATGCAACTGGAGGCATTGGAAGAAGCTCAAAACTGTGTTTTAAGTTTTACTGAATACGACCATTTTGATGAGCAAGGAGGAGATTTAGGCGGCTGTTTTCAATTTTGGCCTCGATTTACTGCCTTATTCCATAAACTGGATAAAGCAGCAAGGCTGCAACCAAATAGCAATATAAGTGGTAAAAATAACCATAGTGATTCTGCCTTTACGTTAAGGGGAGAAGCCAAAGCCTGTATTTATGAAGAGAATGTCATTGGCACTTCCACTGTAATGGTAAGAGCTGATATTTTAAGGCGAGTGAGTGGCTTTGATGAATCGTTATTCTCTGCCAGTGATTGGGATCTGTGGTTAAAAATCAGTGCATTTGGTGGGCTTTCAGTCGTTAGAAAATCAACAACAGGTTATTTAGTGAGACAAAACTCCATTTCCCGCAATCAAGAGAAGCGCTTGCACAGCGTGCAATTCATACTGGAGCGCTATCGTGCTCCTATGGAATTATTGAATCCCAATTGTTTTGCGCCCGCATTTGCCCGTTTTAAATTAGCTCAAGCAGAAGCCTATCAAAACCAACCGGGAGGGTACCTTCGAGCGATATTTGCTTATCTGCAAGCCTGTTATCAAATTCCTTCAAAACGTAATATGAGAGCGTGTTTGTCTCATATTATTTATGGGCTGTGGAGACAAACGTAAAGATAACAGTATGCTTATTTAAGTGAGTGTAGACGAAACGAAAAAGCCTCTTTGTTGAGGTTTTTTTATAAGAGCGTATGATCGCAAATTAAAATTGTCGTGCAAAGATCTCTTAGAGGTTCTGCATTAACACGTATCACCAAAGTAACCATTATCAAACAAGCACCATTGCCTGAAGAAATTAGAAGGTCATCAATGGATGCGCATGGTGCCGTTGTAAATGACTCTGCATCCAAGCAAATTTAAACAGGAATTAAAAATGACCCAATTACAACAAGGTGCGACACAACAACGAGCCGCTTTACAACGTCAAATATGGGCAATCGCTAACGATGTCCGTGGTTCGGTAGATGGCTGGGATTTTAAACAATATGTACTGGGTACATTGTTTTACCGTTTTATCAGTGAAAACTTTGTTGAATACATTACAGGTGGTGATGATAGTGTAGATTACGGTGCGATGGATGATAACGATAGCCTCCTTGCCGATATTAAAGACGATGCTATTAAAACTAAAGGTTACTTTATCTATCCAAGCCAGTTATTTTCAACTATTGCGAAGAACGCGAACAAAAACGACAGCTTAAATACCGATTTAGCCAAAATATTCTCTGCAATTGAAAGCTCTGCCAATGGCTATGACTCAGAAGATGATATCAAAGGTTTGTTTGCTGACTTTGATACAACCAGCAATAGACTCGGTAATACCGTAAAAGACAAGAACCTAAGATTATCCGCCGTGTTAAAAGGTGTGGCAGGTCTAAATATTGAACAATTTGAAGACAATGAGCACGACTTGTTTGGTGATGCTTATGAATTTTTAATATCAAACTATGCCGCCAATGCAGGTAAGTCAGGCGGTGAATTTTTCACACCACAACATGTGTCTAAGTTAATCGCGCAATTAGCTATGCACAAACAAACCACGGTTAATAAAATTTACGATCCTGCGGCAGGTTCTGGCTCCTTGTTACTACAAGCTAAAAAGCACTTTGATTCACATATCATTGAAGAAGGTTTTTTTGGTCAAGAGATCAACCACACAACCTATAACTTGGCGCGTATGAATATGTTTTTGCATAACATCAATTACGACAAGTTTAATATGCAGCTAGGTAATACGTTAACTGAGCCGCATTTTATTGATGACAAACCCTTTGATGCGATCGTTTCTAACCCACCATATTCAGTAAAGTGGATTGGCTCTGATGACCCAACCCTAATTAACGATGACCGTTTCGCCCCAGCAGGAGTGCTAGCACCTAAATCAAAAGCCGACTTTGCTTTTGTTCTGCACGCGCTTAATTACTTGTCAGGCAAAGGCCGAGCAGCGATTGTTTGTTTTCCCGGTATTTTTTACCGTGGCGGTGCCGAAAAGAAAATCCGCCAATACCTAGTGGATAATAACTACGTTGAAACAGTTATTTCATTAGCCCCTAACTTGTTTTATGGCACCACCATTGCGGTTACTATTTTAGTATTAGCTAAAAATAAAACGGAGAACAGCACCCAGTTTATTGATGCCAGTGGCGAAGCGTTTTTTAAAAAAGAAACCAACAACAACGTAATGAAAGATGAGCATATTCAAAAGATAATGGCGTTGTTTGATAGCAAAGAAAACCTAGCTCATGTAGCGATGTCTGTATCAAATGAAGACATCGCAAAAAACGACTACAACCTCTCCGTCAGTAGTTATGTAGAAGCCAAAGACACCCGTGAAGTTATTAATATTACTGAACTTAATAGTGAGATAAAAACGACGGTGGCGAAAATAGACCAACTGCGTACAGACATTGATGCCATTGTTTTAGAAATAGAAGGGGCAACAGAATGATATTAGAAAATAAACTAGGCATTACCGAGCAAATTGAGTTAGCCAAAGCTGAAGAAAAAGTCAGTAAACAAAAAGCCAAACAGTTATTTGATAGTCGTGATATTAATAAGGTAGAAGTGGGCACTTTTACAGGTTTGGCTTTTATTCATCAGTATTTGTTTGAAGATATCTATTCGTTTGCTGGCACCATTAGAGAGGTTAACATCGCCAAAAATAACTTTCGTTTTGCTCCCCTTATGTATTTAGACGTTTCACTAAAACACATTGATACCATGCCACAAGGCAATTTTGAGCATATTATCGAAAAATACGTAGAAATGAACATCGCCCACCCCTTTCGCGAAGGTAATGGCCGCGCCACCCGTATTTGGCTAGACCTAATACTAAAGCAAGAAATTCAACAAGTTGTCGATTGGAATAATATTGATAAAGAAGATTACCTGTCAGCCATGCAGCGCAGTCCAGTCAAAGACATTGAAATTAAACACCTGCTTAAACAAGCACTCACCGACCAAATCAATGACCGGGCTTTATTTATGAAAGGCATTGATGTCAGCTATTACTACGAAGGTTATAGCGAATTTAAAACCGAGGATCTGTAGTCATGAGTCAGTTAAGTTTTTTAGAAAAATTGCTGGATGGGGTTGAGGTCGAGTGGCAATCTATCGGGAAAATTGGCGAATTAGTTCGAGGTAACGGCCTTCCTAAATCAGACTTTACGGAATCAGGCATTCCGGCAATACACTACGGTCAAATCTATACATATTATGGATTGTTTACACATACGATAAAATCATACGTATCAGAAGAGACTTCAAAGAAATTAAAAAAAGTAAATTTTGGTGATGTAGTCATCACAAATACGAGTGAAAACCTCGAAGATGTTGTAACACCGCTCGTTTATCTCGGTGACGAACAGGCAGTAACAGGCGGACACGCAACCATTTTAAAGCCACATAAAGGTTTACTCGGGAAATATTTTGCATATTACACTCAAACACAAACGTTTTTTAAAGATAAAAGAAAATATGCGAAAGGGGCTAAAGTAATTGATGTTTCGGCAAATGATTTGTCAAAGATCCAAATCCCTATTCCATGCCCTGATAACCCAGAAAAATCATTAGCAATTCAAGCTGAAATTGTACGGATATTAGATAGCTTTACCGAGTTAACCACCGAGCTTAGCATGCGGAAAAAACAATACAATTATTATCGCGAAAAGCTACTCGCCTCAGAGCTTCCCTCTAGTAAGACAGCTACTTTAGGTGAAATTCTTGATATGCGTGCTGGTAAGCACATTAAAGCAAAAGACATCTCTGCAATTAAAAATACTGAGTATAAATACACTTGTTTCGGTGGAAATGGCTCGCGCGGGTTTGTTCAAGAATATAGCCATGAAGGTGACTATGCATTAATAGGTAGGCAAGGTGCTTTGTGTGGGAATGTGAAGCGGGCTAAAGGTAAATTTTATGCGACGGAACACGCAGTTGTTTGTACTCCGAAGGAAGAGGTTGATATAGATTGGGCTTTTCATATGCTTACTTACATGAACTTAAACCAATACAAATCACAATCTGCGCAACCCGGTCTTGCAGTAGGTAATTTAGCTAATTTGATCATTAGCGTTCCTCCGATATCAGAGCAAAAAAAGATAGCCAAGATTTTAAACAAATTTGACACGTTAACAACTTCACTACAAGAAGGTTTGCCCCGCGAGATAGAGCTACGTCAAAAACAATACGAGTATTATCGTGACCTGTTGTTGGGCTTCCCTAAATCTCATTCAGATGAGGCAGCTTAATGAGTAAAGCAAGTAAAACACCACCTGCCACCATTCGTTCTTCTGCTGCCGAATACCTTACCTTTATTGCGGCCACGGGTGAAGGTGGTGTTGAAGCCATTTATGCCAATGACGGAAAAAACTACCAAACCCAGCACTATATCTCGTTCCCACGCTCTGCGTGGGAACGCATACGGGGTGTAGCTAATGGGCAGAAGCCGCTACACAATCACCGAGCCACAGCATCCGTATTTTGTCACCTTAACCGTGTTGCATTGGATCCCTGTTTTTACACGCCCAGATA
>CANLRQ010000015.1 GCA_947493575.1 uncultured Marinomonas sp. | reverse complement strand
CATCAACTTCATCAACTTCATCAACTTCATCAACTTCATCAACTTCATCAACTTCATCAACTTCATCAACTTCATCAACTTCATCATCAGAAATTATGCTATTACTTTCAGAATTTACAACTTCTAACTCATCAGTAGCAGAATTTTTCTCTTCATCTTGTAACTCTGCATTACTTATTTCAGATTCATCATGATCATTTTCTAAATCTAGGTCTGTACCATTAATCATGACATCACTTAATAGACTGTCATGTTGAACCGCGGCTTCAAAATCAGCAAAAGCAGCATCAAGCACATTAAAATCATATTCTGCTTTATCTAAACTTTGTGAGACTTGAGGTGTAAGGGTATTTTCTTCGTCTAATTCACTTTCATCATAAACAGAGTCATCTATTACTGCTTCAAAGTTATCGACTATCTCTTCAGACTCATTAACAAGAGATACATCAGAAATAGAGTCTTCTACAGTGTCACTTTCTAACTTCAAATCATTAGAGTTAGCGGCTGAGTTAGGTGCTCCACTGTTATTATTAGAGTTGCTATCAGACGATTCGCTTAATTGAGTAATGGTTGCTTCTTGTAACAATTCATCCAAATAACGCTGAACGGCTAGTTGAGGACCTACTAATTCATCTTCTTCTGTTGGTTTAAATTCTTTCATGATTAGCTCGCCGGTTGTTTCAATGTTTCAATTAGACTTGAATACGCTTTAATTCCACGAGCATTATTATCAAGAGCAGAAGGAGCAATACCAGCAGTACTTGCATCACGCAATTTAGTATCTATTGGTATTACTGAATGCCAAACAATATCATCATAAGTATCTTTTAAACTTCTTAAACTTTTATTTGAAGCTTGAGTACGGCGATCAAAAAGAGTAGGGACTATAATAAAAGGGACAGGTTTTTTTCTAGCACGATTAATCATAGTTAACGTTCTCACCATTCTTTCAAGACCTTTAATAGCTAAGAACTCTGTTTGCACTGGTATAATTAACTGCTGACAAGCAGCTAAAGCATTAATCATTAAAACACCTAAAACAGGAGGACTATCAATTAATACATAATCATAGTCTTCCCATAAAATCGCAAGTGTTTTGGAAATCACTAACCCCATCCCACCCTGAGCTTGAGCATGTCGCTCTAATGTTGCTAAAGCAGTGGAAGAAGGTAGTAAGGATAAATTTGGGTGACCTGTTTCTAAAACAAGACCAGTAACAACATCCTTCGTTATCTTCCCTTGGACTTGAAACAAATCGTATACACTATGTGCAATAGTATCTGGGTCGAATCTAAAATAACTGGTTAATGACCCATGAGGATCCAAATCAACCATCAAAACCCTATTACCTTCATCAGCCAATAAACCAGCCAATGAAACTACGGACGTGGTTTTACCTACTCCTCCTTTTTGATTCGCTATAGCCCAAATGTGCACAGTTAACCCCTAATTTATTACCTATATTTCACTTAATAAATATAACTCTACAATCATAAATAGTAATTAGCTACTTAAACAATAGATCATAAATACTTTCACCATTAACTTTACTAATTCTTAAAGTAACGCGCCTATTTTGCTCTCTTGCAAACTCATTCGTGTTTCTTACTTGTGGATGTAAACTAGAAAAGCCAATTGGTGCAATTAATTGTGAAGACATACCTCTAAATATCATTTCATCAACGACTGAAGAAGCCCTTTCAGATGAAAGATGCCAGTTAGTTGTATAATTCACAGAGTTAATAGCGAGGTCATCTGTATGACCTTCAACAATAATTGGATATTTAAACTGTTTCAATAAGCTAGTAACAGGAATAAGTATTGCAACAGCATCATTGGTTAACTCATACTCCCCTGTGCTAAATAATAAACTGGCCTTCAAATCTACTTTTATCCAATCTTGATCTTCAGATATACTAATTAAACCCGCAGAATTATATTCCTCTAGTTGATTGGCAATTAATTGACTTAATTGGTCAAATAGTTGTGAAGAAGGATCAGGTATATCAATTCCTGGCTGTTCCTCTTCTTCTGTTTCTTTTGGATCAACTTCAAATAATGATTCAGATTGTATTTCATTTGTTGTGGGTTCACCTATAGATATTGGCTGCACTGATTTTTGAACCGCATCAAAAATACCTTCTAATGTTTCACTAATTAATTCATCGTTACCTGCATTTTGTATTGAAATAGAATATAAAGCGACAAAGAAGGCAAATAGAAGTGTAATAAAATCCGCATACGATAGAATCCAGCGGTCTTTTGATTGGCTGCTTTTTTTAGATGAAAAAGCCGTTTTTTTATGCTTCAAAACTTTTGGGCGCATATCATTCGTAACCACTAAGCTCAAGGTCTAGTCTTTGCGGATGCTTACCTGTAGCTATACCATATATACCATCAATTAATAACTGATTATAAAGCAATTCATTATCAGCGTGGTAGGTAACTTTTTTCGCCAAAGGAAAGATAACTAAATTTGAAAAACCTTGGCCATAAAGCGTTGAAACAAATGCAACAGCAATGCCATGCCCTAGAGCTTCTGGGCTATCAAGATTAGCCATTGCTTGAATTAAACCAAGAACAGAGCCCATAATACCTAATGTAGGCGCATAACCACCAATAGACTCCAAAAACTCAATAGCAGACTCTCTCTTTTGTCTTAAGCGGAGCACTTCCTCACTCATTCTATCGTATAAATCATCTGCTTCTGCTCCATCAACAGCCATTTGTAAAGCTCTTGTAGCAAGATCATTTTTTAGCTTTCCAATATCATTATCCAACGAGACTAAAGAACTCTTCCTCGCTTTCACAGCTAATAAAAAAATAGATTGTCGAGCAGTAGGCAAATCATAACTAGGAGGGAAAAGAGTCCATTTAAGCATGCTTATTGAACGGATCGCATCTGAAAAACTACTTTGAATTAACGAAGCGCCAATGCTACCAACAATTACAATGATTGCAGATGGTAGATTTAAAAGTAAAACGACTTCTCCGCCACCAAGCCAATTAGCCAGAAATACCGAAGTAAAAGCGATTATTAATCCAGCTAATGTGAGAAAGTCCAATACTAACCAACCTCTTTCGCTATACGATAGCCTATATCATCTAAGTCAATTACATCATCAGCTAAATTTGCTTTTTCAATAGCCATTGGCATTCCATAAATTACACAAGTATGTTCACTCTGAGACCATACTTTTGAACCAGAATTTCTCAGCATTCTAGCACCTTCTCTTCCATCCATTCCCATACCAGTCATAATAACCGACAATACTTTACCAGGATAACATTTTGATGCGGAACCAAAGGTCACATCCACGGAAGGTTTGTAATTAAGCCTTTCATCACCATCTAGTATACGAATGCACCCTCCATTACGAGAATCAATCATCATTTGCTTTCCGCCAGGCGCAACTAAAGCAACACCTGATTGTAATTTATCACCATCACTCGCTTCTTTAACAGTGATCTGACAAATTTGATTTAATCTCTCAGCAAAAGCACCTGTAAAAGCCGCAGGCATATGCTGAACAATAACAATTGGTGCGGAAATATCTGCTGGCAACTTTGTTAATACATTTTGAAGAGCCATAGGACCACCAGTTGAGGTTCCTATTGCAACTAGACCTATTTTCTTCCGAGAACGAGGAATAATGACCCCCCTATCAGTAACAATAGATGCAACAACTTTCTTAGGTGGTGCAGTATAAACAGGCTTTTCACCCAACATTACTTTTGTTCGAGAAACGGTTAAAACGCGCTCTACTAATGATTTTTTTACCACAACAGAATCACGAGAAATATCCTCGAAATTTTTAGGCATAAAATCAACAGCACCAGCTTCAAGCGCATCTAACGTAACTCTAGCACCTTCATGCGTTAAAGAAGAAAACATCAAAACAGGAGTTGGACGCAACTTCATTATATTTGCAACTGCTGAGATGCCATCAAGAACAGGCATCTCATAGTCCATTGTTACGACATCTGGCTTAAGAGACTGCACTTTATCTACAGCTTCTTGCCCATTAGTTGCTGTTCCTATTACCTTTAATCGAGGGTCAGATTCAAAAATTTCAACTAACCGTCGTCTAAAAAAGCCAGAATCATCAACAACAAGTACTTTTACTGGCATAAAGCCACTCCTAAAACCTTTTTACTGCTTAATGTGTCGATGCATAATTTTTAAGCATACTTGGCACATCTAGAATTAATGCGATACGTCCATCACCAGTTATTGTAGCGCCAGCCATACCGGCCGTTCCTTGAAGCATTTTACCAAGAGGTTTGATAACAACTTCTTCTTGGCCAACCAGTTGATCAACAACAAAACCTACTTCATTAATCCCAACTTGAACAACAACTACATGAGCTTCTTCCGGAGCGTCATCATTAGCCTTACCTTTCACTAACCAACTTTTAAGGTGGAAAATAGGTAAGGTTTTACCTCTGATAACGACTACCTGTTGCCCATTAACAACATTCGTTTTTTTCAGGTTTAAATGGAAAATTTCATTTACACTAACTAAAGGAAATGCAAAAGCCTGATCTTCGAGCATTACCATTAATGTTGGCATAATAGCTAGGGTTAAAGGCACTTTAATACTAAAGCGAGACCCCTTACCCAAAACAGATTTAATATCTAGAGTACCATTAAGTTGTGAGATTTTTGTTTTAACAACATCCATCCCAACACCACGACCAGATACATCTGTAATTTCAACTTTTGTAGAAAATCCAGGAGCAAATATTAAGTTAAATGCTTCGTTGTCAGAAAGCCTTTCTGCTGCATCAGTATCCATTAACCCTTTTTCAACGGCTTTCTCTCTAAGCTTATCCGCATCCATACCAGCACCATCATCTTCAATAGACAATAGTATGTGGTCACCCTCTTGTTCAGCAGCAAGAATAACATTACCCATTCTAGGCTTGCCATTAGCTTCCCTTACATCAGGGCCTTCTACACCGTGATCTACAGAGTTTCTCACTAAGTGGACAAGCGGATCGGCAAGAGCTTCTACAAGGTTTTTATCGAGATCGGTATCTTCTCCACGAAGTTCAAGATTAACTTCTTTTTTCAAGTTTCTAGCTAGATCTCGTACAACTCTTGGGAAGCGGCCAAACACTTTTTTGATCGGCTGCATTCGAGTTTTCATTACAGCGTTTTGCAAATCGCCAGTAACTACATCTAAATTAGATACAGCCTTCCCCATTGACTCATCATCACTTTGCAGGCCTAAACGAACTAGACGGTTCCGAACCAGAACAAGCTCCCCAACCATATTCATAATATCGTCGAGTCGTTTGGTATCTACCCTTACAGTTGTCTCTTGCACTACCGGAGCATTAGCTTTTTCTTTAGCTGGGGCATCTTCTGGCTCAGCTTTTTTAGCTACTGCAGGTTTGACCACTGCTTTTTGTTTTGGCTTAGGCTTCGGTTTGGGTTTAGCCTTTGCTTTAGGTGGAGGTTGACCTGCTGAATTTGGTGATACAACATCACCGTCTTCAATTGGACCTTTACCCTTTCCATGAAGAGAATCTAATAAATTCTCAAATTCATCATCAGTAATGAGGTCAGACTTTTCACTTCCAGCATCGGTATCTTTTGCCGAAGTATTATCTGTTTTTTCAGAACTAGTTGAAGCAGAGACCTCAGAAGGAGCTTCACCATGCAAAGTATCAAGCAACTGCTCAAACTCTTCCTCAGTGATATCATCGGAAGGCGGTTCAGCGTCTTTTGAAGTCTCTTTATCATCAATTGAGCCATGAAGCTGATCAAGCAAAGATTCGAATTCATCTTCAGTAATTTCATCTGATTCAGAAGTTTCTGCTTCTACACTAACAGAGTCATCACTTGAACCCAAAGCACTGAGTAATGATTCAAACTCATCATCAGTAATATCTACAGAATCGTCAGAACCTGTGTTATCGCTATCTGAATTAGACGATTCACTTTCTTCTACAACATCTTCTTCAAGATCTTCTTCTTCGTCTTCTTCAACTTCATCGTCTTCATCACCTGAAGATGGAGAAGCGTATTGACTGAGAGCAGTGATAATTGCAGGATCTGCATTTTCTGGTTCTCCACCAGAACGAACTGCTTCAAACATTTCATTAACAGCATCAAGAGCTTGAAGAACCACATCCATTAATTCAGACGTAACTTTCCTCTGACCATTTCTAAGAATGTCAAAAACATTTTCAGCATAATGGCAGCAATCTACCAATGGGGTTAACTGTAAAAAACCAGCACCACCCTTTACGGTATGAAACCCTCGAAATATAGCATTTAGTAACGGCTTATCTTCTGGGTTTTGCTCTAGATCTACCAATTGTTCAGAAAGCTGTTCTAGGATTTCCCCAGCTTCAACTAAAAAATCTTGAAGAATTTCTTCATCGACTTCGAAACTCATCCTCAGCTCCTTTAGAACCCAAGACTTGAAAGCAAGTCATCTACTTCGTCTTGACTATTCAATACTTCTGGATTGTTATCATTTTTAATGCTCGGACCGTGCCCACGAGAGTCATCAACCTCTTCTACCACCTGTTCGTGCTCCATTCCTGAAATGCTGTCAACTCGACCAGCAACAGCAACTAGATGAACAAGCTGTTCTTCAACATCACGAATTAATTCATTAACTTTAGTAATAACTTGACCAGTTAGATCTTGATAACCTTGTTCAAGTAAAATCGTATTTAAGTTAGTATGTAACGTCGTGGCACTATCATCTGCATATGAAAGAAACACATCAATTCTTTTATATAATTGACGAAACTCCTCTGGAGAAAGATCTCTTTGTATTAAACGTCCCCAGTCCTTTCTTAGTTCTTTAGCTTGCTTTTGAAGTTCACTTGCTACTGGAACACTACTATCAACCATATCCATAGTTTTGTTAGCAGCATTACTTGTCATTTCGACAACATAATTTAATCGATCTGAAGCATCTGTAATCTTAGAGCCATTCTCTTCATCAGCATCATCTGATAACTCGATATCATCAGAATCAACTTTAAAGTCTTTAATCGCATTATGTAAACTACGAGTTAAATTACCAACTTCATTATAAAAACTTTTATGCCTAGCTTCGCTTAACTCTTGAATTATTTGAATTGCACTAGAAAAATTACCCATTTCAATGCTATTAAGCAAATCCATAGCACCATTTTTAACAGCAACTTCAAAATCATCCAAACCAGAACTGGACTTATCAGACATTACAAACTCCTACTTTCCAGCATCTATTCGTTCGAAAATTTTCTCAATTTTCTCTTTCAATGCGACAGCGGTAAAAGGTTTAACAACATAACCGTTTACACCAGCTTGGGCAGCAGAAATGATCTGATCTCGTTTTGCTTCTGCTGTCACCATCAGAACGGGAATCGTTTTAAGTTTATCATCCGCTCGAACAGCTCGAAGCAACTCTATCCCAGTCATGCCGGGCATATTCCAATCAGTCACAAGAAAGTCAATTGATCCTGCTTGCAAAATTGGCAACGCAGTTGTTCCATCGTCAGCTTCAACAGTGTTCGTAAAGCCTAAATCTCGTAAAAGATTTTTAATTATCCTTCTCATTGTTGAAAAATCATCAACAATTAGGATTTTCATATTTTTATCCAATGCGACCTCCACAACCCAAAGGTAGTATTTCAAAACTCAAAATTTATTCTCGCCAATCAATCAATTTGACCTTCAACCTCATAGCCGCTTGACTATGAATTTGACTTACCCGAGATTCACTTACACCTAAAACAGCACCAATTTCTTTTAAATTCATTTCTTCATTATAATACAAAGATAATACTAACTTCTCCCTTTCCGGCAAAGATTCAATTGCCACTACTAAAGAGTCTTGAAAATCTTGATTTTCAACACTCTCTAATGGATTAGATATACTATCAGTCTCAGTTTCATAGTTTAAGCTATCTGAATCTAATAACTCTTCAAAGCTAAACAATTGGCTAGACATTGAAGACTGTAACATATCGTGATATTCATCAAGACCTACACCCATTGAATTAGCAACTTCAATATCAGTTGCTTCCCTTCCTAGTGTAGACTCTATTTCTTTAATTGCATTGGCGACTGCTCGGCCATTTTTTCTTACAGATCTTGGCGCCCAATCACTCTTCCTAACTTCATCCATAATGAAGCCACGAATACGGATACCAGCATAGGTTTCGAAGCTTGCGCCTTTATTAGATTCAAAGCGTTTATGAGCCTCTATCAACCCCATCATACCAGCCTGTATTAAGTCATCGACTTCAACACTACTCGGCATTCTTGCTAATAAATGGTACGCAATTTTTTTAACCAAAAAACCATATTGATTAACAATAGCATCAACTGTTAAAGGCGCATTTTTTGAGTAGGCGTCATAGCCGATCTTAGTCTGCATAATCAATAAAAAAACAACCTAGTAATTTTCATTTAAAGGCACCATCTAAACATTACTACATAGATGACCAAGATAGTTGAAAAGTAACATAAAATTACTAACTACCGTACTTAAGTGAGCTATAAAGATGACTATATTGCTCTGCAACATATACCGCTCGACTCACCAAATTATGAGATCTTGCTGGCTGAATATCATCAGGAATTCTTTGCCCATCAGCAACATACACTACTGGAAGATTCTCTTCAACAACAACACTAATTGCTTCACCTAATGATGCTGACTCATCAAGCTTACTTAAGACGCATCCATCTAAACGAACTTCAGAGTATACATCCACTACTGTTTTCAATACTTGGCGTTGACTAGTACAAGGCAAGACAAGTAATTTTTTTAAATTAGCCCTTGCTCTATTAATCATAAGCAACTGCCTCTCTAAATTTCGATCCCTAGGATTCATACCTGCAGTATCAACTAAAACCAAAGAATAATCTGCATATTTATCTAACACATCATTTAAATCAGAATACTCATTAACGACCACAACAGGAACACCCAATATACGCCCAAATGTTCTCAACTGTTCATGGGCAGCAATTCTGTAAGTATCCGTCGTTACTAAAACAACACTACCACTTCCATACTTTAATACATGCTGAGCTGCAATTTTGCCGATTGTGGTTGTTTTACCCACTCCGGTAGGCCCCATAAATGCGACACAACCTAACAACTCACTTGTTTTTACTCTTGTTGGAATATGATCTGCTAGATGAGCTAATACTCTATTCCAATCATCTTCTCTACCCAATAAATCAATATCATCTAATAACCTTGATGACACCTTATCAGAAATACCAAGGCCTTTTAACCTTTCTTGAACCTTATGTAATGCGGGATTTTTTTGCTCTAGATCAACTTCTGACTCCGACTGAAGCGTCTTTTGTTTCTGTAGGAAGGCCTTAACTTCCTGAAGCTCTTTCTCCATTTCTCTAAATTTTTGCTCTTTCTCAGAGTTAACAATAGAAAGAGCTTCTTCAATTTTTGAGTGATCTTCTTTTTCAGTAGAATAAGGCTGCTTCATTTCCTTTTTTAATTGAGCAGTTTCTCTTTCACCACCTGCATTTTGCCTAGCATTTTCAATTCTTTGCCTATAAGTCAAACTTGCTAAGTCTTCTTTTTCAGCGGATTGCTTTAAAATAGAAGCATCGTTTTCATAAAGCGCTTTTGAAGCTTTACTCACTTCATGCTCTACCGGGGCAGAAGAAATGCTTGAAGGCATACTTCCATCGTAATCAAGCGCTGCAACAATTTCAATCTCACCACTGGGAAGGCGCTGGTTAGACAAAATCACGGCATCTGGGCCAACAGCATCACGAACTTTTCGTATTGCTTGACGCATGTCAGGTGCACGGAACCGTCTTATCTGCATGAAATATCAATTCCCTTGGGTAATTTTACTTACAAATCCATAGCTTACCCGAAAGATTTAGATAAATACAGTTGAAAAATAACTTCTGCAAGAGGATTTTATTGACCAATAACACCAACTACAGTAATTCTCTTATGGTCAGGCACCTCTTGATATGACAATACTGCCATTCCAATCGATCCATACCTCATAAATCGAGCTAACATAGGCCTAATAGGCGCAGAGACTATAAGAATAGGAGTATTCCCCATCGCCTCTTGCTGCTCAGCTGATTGCCTTAATGAAGTTTGCAACTGTTCAGCCATAGAAGGTTCTAAAATCAACGCTTCTTCATTTTTAACACCTGCTTGCTGACTCTGCTGAACAGTCTGCATTAGCATTTTCTCTAACTGAGGTTCTAATGTTAAAACAGGAACCTCTTCTACTCCATCTGCAAGAGTTTGAATAATTAATCTAGATAAAGACATCCTAACAGCAGAGGTCAGAATCATTGGGTCCATGGTTTTTGGCTGAACCCCCATTATAGATTCAGCAATTGTCCTCATATCTCTTAAAGGGACCCCTTCAACAAGTAGATTTTGCAACACTTTGAGTAAAACACTTACAGGTACAGTATTTGGAACCAACTCTTCAGCTAACTTAGGGTTGTGTTGTTTCAACAAACCTAGCAACTGCTGAACCTCATCATGACCTATTAGTTCATAAGAATGCTTATGCATTATCTGATTTATATGGGTTGCAACAACAGTACTCACATCAACAACAGTATAGCCAAACGCCTGGGCTTGATCCCTTTTTTTTATATCAATCCAGACCGCATCTAAACCAAACGATGGATCTTTCCCTGGGATCCCATCAATTTTACCAAACACTTGACCTGGATCGATGGCTAAATCTTTATCAGGGTGCACTTCCGCTTCTGCCAGACTCACCCCCATTAATGTAACTCGATAAACATTCGGCATTAGATCTAAGTTATCCCTAATATGAACACTCGGAACCAGAAACCCTAAATCTTGAGATAACTTTCTCCTCACCCCCTTTATTCTGGCTAATAGCTCTCCGCCTTGAGACTTATCAACCAGTGGAATCAATCTATAACCCACTTCAAGCCCTAACATGTCTACAGGAGCAACATCCTCCCAACTTAAATCTTTCACCTCTGGAGAAGGCGCTGCAGGGTCTCCCGCTTTAGGTGGAGCAGCTTTCCCACCTGACTTTGGAGATTCCTTCGCTTTTTTCTTATGGTCAATAAAGTAGCCCAGACCACCTACAGCAAGCGCTAAAGACAAAAAGGAGAAATGAGGCATGCCAGGAACAAGCCCCATAATAGTCAAAATAAGCGATGCGACATACAAAGCCTTGGAAGAGCCAAACATTTGACCAAAAACTTGGTCACCCATATCACCACGTTCATTAACACGCGTTACCATTACAGCCGCAGCGGTTGACAACATTAGAGATGGTAATTGAGCAACCAAACCATCACCGATGGTTAACAAAGAATATAACTCAACCGCTTCAACAAATGTCAATCCATGCTGAGACATGCCAATTGCTAACCCCCCAATAATATTTATCCCTAATATCATTAAGCCGGCAATTGCATCCCCTTTAACAAATTTACTTGCACCATCCATCGAACCATAGAATTCAGCCTCTGAAGCAATCTCCTTACGCCTTGAGGTCGCTTCATTAGGATCAATCATGCCTGCATTTAAATCAGCATCTATTGCCATTTGCTTTCCTGGCATAGCATCTAACACAAATCGAGCACTTACTTCGGAAATACGTCCAGCACCTTTTGTTACCACTGCAAAATTAATAATCATTAAAATAGCAAAGACAACAAAACCAACGACGTAATTCCCTCCGATAACCACTTCACCGAAAGCCTCAATAACTTTCCCTGCAGCATCACCACCTTCATGACCATATAAAAGAACAACACGAGTTGACGCAACATTTAAAGCCAAACGCATTAGAGTAGAAACTAACAGAACGGTAGGAAATACAGCAAAATCCAGAGGCCTCATTGAGTAGATGGCGACCAACAAAACGACTATTGCTAGAGCGATATTAAAGGTAAACAAAACATCCAGCAAAAAAGCAGGGATGGGGAGAATCATCATTGCCAACAAAGCCAGCAACAAGAACGGCACTCCTAAATGGCCAGTAACAACACTCTTAACTCGCCCTAACACTTCTTGCCGATTCATTTCCACTTAACAAGACACCTTAATGCTAAAAATAATACAAAAACAACAATACACCTTACCCTCCCCATTTAAAGTCATCTGGAACTTCTAATGGAGGAACAGGGCCAGGATCAGAGGCTGCAAACCTTTTTGATTGCTTTAATTGGTAAACATATGCAAGCAACTGAGCAACCGTCTTAAATAACCCCTCGGGGATTTCATCTCCAATTTCAGTATGATGATATATCGCCCTTGCAAGTGCAGGGGATTGTATCACAGGGATTTCATAGAAGTTTCCTACTTCTCTTATCTTTAAAGCAATAACATCATGCCCCTTTGCCAACAATACAGGTGCACTTTTACTTACCGCAGGGTCATATTTCAAAGCGACAGAGAAATGTGTAGGGTTAGTAATAATAACATCTGCCTTTGGCACATCAGACATCATTCTTCTTGTTGCAGCTTGCCTTTGAGCTTGGCGAATTCTACCCTTTGTTTCAGGATCACCTTCCTGAGATTTATATTCATCTTTGACCTCTTGCTTCGTCATTTTCATTTTTTCAGCGTGAGACCAAATTTGATACGGAACATCAATTGCAGCAATCAAAAGCAAAGGTAACGAAATAAAAATAAATGCCCAAATCAATATATCCAACGCATGCTGTATTGCTAAATCTATTGTTTGAAAGGTTAATCCTAAGACTTCAACAAGGTACAAGTTTAGAACAATATAAGCCACTCCCATTACTAATAAAACCTTAGCAATAGACTTAATAAGTTCAACTAGGGACTGGATTGAAAACATCCTTTTAATGCCAGAAATAGGATTCATTTTACTTAGCTTTGGCATCAGAGGTTCCCAAGAGAAATTTAACCCTCCCATAGCTACACTACCCAGAATCCCAGCCACAGCCAACACAACCATTAAAAAAACAGTTGACTCTGCCATCCCCATAATAGATTCATACAAGTGAAACGCTAATCGACTAACATCAAATATATCCTCTCTTTCAATTATAAAATTAAAAGAAAACATATTAATCAAATCTTTAGCTACCAACGCTCCTGTCCCATAAACACTCACTGCTGCCACAATCAGCAAAGTTGCAGAACTCAAGTCTTTCGACCTCGCTAAATTACCTTTCTTCTTTGCATCACTAAGCTTTTTACTCGTGGCATCTTCGGTTTTTTCTGAACCGTCTTCATTCTCAGCCATCAGTTCGAATCCCCCAAGTATCTTTTAACCACTCGATCATCTCATCAAAAAAAAGTCTGTAAATATCCAAAAAATCTTGCAACATAACCCAATAGAAGAACATAGAAAATAGCATAATAACAGGGAAGCCTAATGCAAAAATATTTAGTTGTGGAGATGCCTTCGCAACAACACCGAAAGACAGGTTCATAATAAGTGCAGCAATTGTTAATGGGAAAACCATTAACAAAGCTTTCTCAAAAAGCCACCCCCCCAACTTAGCCAAGTCATAATACTTATCACTACTAAAGCCCCCTCCAACAGGCCAATAGACAAAACTTTCTACTAAGAACTCAAACATAACATGATGGCCATTTATTCCAATAAAAGCCAAACCAGCCATAGATAAGTAATACTGCCCCAATGTTGCAACTGATATACCGTTTGCAGGATCATTAGACATAGCAAAGCCTAACCCAGCTGCCATGGCTGCTAGCTGACCTGCTAATGAAAAAATTTGAAAAAGCACGGTTACCACAAACCCAAGAACAACCCCTACAACTATTTGTTCGAAAATAAGTATCGCCATACCTAATGATATAGCTTCATACTGAGGAGTGTTTATGACAGGAGTAATTATAATTGCAAAAACAAACGCAAAAGCAAGCCGCAAAGGAACTGAAACTAAGTTAGAACCAATTAAAGGAAGCGCCATTAAAAATGCGCCAATTCGAAAGAAAGGTAGTAAGAAGCTAAGTGTCAACTCTATGAGTTGCTCGGGATAAAGCTCTAACATTATCCAATAATCATAGGAATATTAGTCAATAGCTGAATAGTAAAATCGGTTAACTCGGAAAGCATCCAAGGACCAAGATACATAATTACTCCAATCGTAATTATAAATCGAGGAAGGAAAGAAAGTGTCTGCTCATTAATCTGTGTAGCTGCTTGAAAAACACTCACAATCAAACCTGCTATCAACCCAGGCACCATTAATGCGCTAACTAAAACAATGATAAGATAAAAGCCACGCCCGTAGAGATCTAAAACGACTTGAGGATCCATAATTAAATACCAAAACTTGCAGCGAGAGTCCCCATAATCATAGACCAACCGTCAATCATTACAAACAACATTATTTTAAATGGCAAAGAAATTATAACAGGAGAGAGCATCATCATACCCATAGCCATCAGAACACTGGCGACAACTAAATCCACTATGAGGAAAGGAATAAATATCATAAAACCTATTTGGAAAGCAGTTTTAAGTTCACTACTTACAAATGCAGGCATCAGAATTGTAAATGGTAAGGTTTCAAGCGATTCAATTTGGCCCTCTCTTCCCGCTAACTTAACAAACAAAGCTATGTCATCTTCCCTTGTTTGAGATAACATAAAATCTCTTAAAGGAATAGATGCAGCATTTACAGCATCAATGGAAACTAATTCATCATTTAAGTAAGGCTGCAAAGCCTGATCATTAATTTTGTCTAACGTAGGGGACATGATAAATAAAGTTAAAAAAAGCGCCATGCCAATTAGAACTTGATTAGAAGGGGTAGATTGCAACCCTATAGCCTGCCTCAAAATAGATAAAACAATAATAATCCTCGTAAATGAAGACATCATCACCAAGGCCGATGGCAATAATGTCAAAGCAGTCATTATAAATAAGATCTGCAATGATACACTATAATCTTGAGTCCCATCAGGATTGGTAACAACAGTTACCGCTGGCAACCCTGTTTCAGCTAACACAGTAATAGGCAATATAGACAAAAATAATATAACGAACAGTCTAAGCATTTTTTTGCTCATTTAACGAGTTTTGGTGTCTATTCTCTTCTTCAATCAATTCAGAAAAGTTTGTTTTCCCTCCCAACTCTTGAAGTGTCGTAATCGAATTTGATGTCACCCCTAACAATAACCTCTGACCTTCCACTTCAACTACAACAAGCTTTTCTTTTGTACCCAATGATTGCACCGTAAGAATGTCAATTGTTGATTTATTTTGACCAATGCGAAA
This sequence comes from uncultured Marinomonas sp., assembly GCA_947493575.1. Taxonomy (GTDB): domain Bacteria; phylum Pseudomonadota; class Gammaproteobacteria; order Pseudomonadales; family Marinomonadaceae; genus Marinomonas. Next base: position 70,810 of record CANLRQ010000015.1, on the reverse strand, counting down.
GTTTTGCAGTTTTTTGTACGAAAACAACAAAATAGGGATAAGAACGAGCACAAAGCTCAATGAAAGGAACATCTTCCACAAAGAAGAAGCCTCAGACATTTCTTCAATCCCTGAGGCACTAAGCTCTGAAGCCAAAAGCATCCCTACGATAATAGGATAATATTTAAAGCTCGAAACAATTTTTAATTTCACTTTAATCTTTTAATCCGTTCACTTGGACTCACCACATCAGTTAAACGAATCCCGTACCTATCATTCACAACAACAACCTCTCCATGAGCTATCAAGGTCCCATTTACTAATACATCCAAAGGCTCACCTGCATATCTGTCTAATTCAACAACGGACCCTTGAGTTAGCTGTAAAAGGTTTCTAATTGCAATTTCTGTACTACCTAACTCCATTGATAAAGTAACAGGAATATCCATTATTAAATCAAGGTCAGAGCCGAACGATTGAGGTGCAGCGGCAGGAGATAACTCTTCAAACTCTGCCGGTTGAACGTTTTGTTCGCTCATTGCCGCAGCCCATTCATCCTCAACACCATCCTCTCCTGTTTCACCAGCTTCAGACATTGCTGCGGCCCACTCATCCGCTAAGTCACCGTCCATTCCTTCTTGATCAGGGGATTCTTCTGACATCTTATCTTCTCATCATTTTACAATTTTAATACTTTCTGTCATTTGAACAGAATACTTATCATTACTGACACCAAGCTTACCTTTGATCGTAGGAATGCCGTTTGCTTTAACAATTACACTCTCTGGCATCTCAATAGGAATTACATCACCTGGAGCAAGTTTCAGAACTTCAGCCAAGCTTATTTTTTTCTGAACAACCGTTGTAGTTAGCTTTACACTTAGGTCTTCTACGTCTTGTTTTAATGATTTCCCCCAACGATCATCTTTATCGTCAACATCACTTTGAACTCCTGCGTCTAACAACTCCCTTACAGGCTCTATCATGGAGTACGGTAAAGTTATATGCAATTCACCACCACCGCCATCTAGCTCAATATGAAATGTTGAAACAATAACAACTTCACTTGGACTTACAATATTAGCCATCGCAGGGTTTACTTCAGAACTAATGTACTCAAGCTCTAATTCTAAAACAGGCGCCCAAGCTTCAGTCAAATCAACAAAAACCTGTTCAAGCATTAACTGAACAATTCTAATTTCTGTAGGAGTAAATTCACGTCCTTCAATTTTAGCATGACGACCGTCACCACCAAAAAAGTTGTCCACAAGCTTAAAAACTAACTTTGCATCTAAAATAAATAAAGCGGTGCTTCTTAAAGGGCGGAATTTCACTAAGTTAAGACTTGTTGGCACATATAAGGTATGGACATATTCGCCAAATTTCATAATTTGCAAACCACCAGAAGAAACATCAGCAGTGCGTCGAAGCAAATTAAATAAACTAATTCGAGTGTAACGTGCAAAACGCTCATTAATCATCTCAAGAGTAGGCATCCTTCCACGGACAATCCTCTCTTGACTGGTTATGTCATAAGATGAGATCCCATTGGGGTCCTTCGGTTCATCGTCCTCAGGCTTTTCATCTGCACCATGTAAAAGAGCATCAATCTCATCTTGAGATAATAAATCTTGAGCTGACATAAGTTTTACTGCATTACAAAGTTAGTGAACAATACATCTTCCATACCACCTGCTCCAGTTTCCTGAGTCAAGATATTATTGATCGATTCAATCGAAGCAGTTTTTAATGCCATCTTCCCTTCTAAAGTTTGTAAATCATCAAAACTTTGATTCGCAAAGAGCAACACTAAGCTATTTCGAATAAGGGGCATGTGAATTTTTATAGCATCAATTTGAGCTTGATCACGAGATTTAACAGTTAAGTTCAATTGTAGGTAACGTTGTTTATTTGCGACTACAAAATCGATAACAAAAGCGGGATCTAATTCCAAGTATATTGCAGGTCCAGTGGTTACCACCTCTTCTCCGGCATCACCTCCCTCTTCAGCACTCTCCGCAGTTTCTTCCTCACCACCCAATAAAAAGAACGCCGCAGCACCGCCGCCACCAAGAACCAAAAGAAGCACTGCAATTATGATGATTAACTTCTTTTTGCCGCCTTTTTTACCGCCTTCTTCGCCAACATCCAAATCATCTTCAGCCATTTTGTACTCTCATAAGCTTTTCATAAGGTTAAGTGAAATATATTACCTTAAATTCTATTCGAAATACTGCTTGCAAGCCATCCATAGTGACACTTTAGATTAAAAGAACGCGTTTAAGCATAATAATCAACACCCGATGCACTCACATAAGAAGTATTTTCTTCAATAAGTGCGTCTTCCTCACCAACTAGAGGGTCATTCCCCCCCCCTTGACCTCCACTAGAATCCGTTCCTTGATCTTGCTTCTGTTGAGAAACATTAACATCAACACTTGTTAATTCTACCCCTTGCTGAGCCAATTGCTCCCTGAGTCTTTGCAATTGACTTTCCAATAAGTCTCTTACTTGAGGCGTTGCGGCACTAAAACTAACACTTGCAACATCACCATCTAAAGATACCTTAACAGCCAAACTACCCAGTTCAGGTGGATCCAAATGTATTTCTGCCGTTTGAACACCCTCCCTCATAATCCATCTTACTTTTTCGCCCATTTCTTGAGCCCAATTAGGATCATTAGGTGGAACTGTCATAGTTAAAGAAGATTGATTAGATAGCTGCCCTCCTTGAGACGCTAAAGATAAGGAAGGTCCAGTCATCACTCCTAATGCGCTTGTTAAAGGAGTAACTGATTTTGTATCAGTATTTGCGAGACTCTCTATATGGGAATCAAACAATTTAGAATTTTTCAAAAGATCTGCAGGCTCAATTGAAAGCGATTCATCTAAAGATAAATCAGTAGACAAAGATAACTCAGGTAATGGCTCTTTAGAGCCACCTTTTAGTTTAGTATCAAGAACTAGGTCCGGAGATAAAGATAACGCTCCTTCATTAATTGAACCATCTAACTTTGAAGAGGAATTGAAGGTTGCACTTAATTTCGTGAACAATGTATTTTGTGGGTTTAAAACTAAAGGAGCGTCACCCCCTTCACCAATTAAATTAGCACTTTGCTTTAAACCAGATGAATCTTGCTTTTTCATTTCACCAAGTATCCACGCTAAATTAACATCCATTGATTCGGTTCGAGAATTTGCATCGACCTCCACATCCTCACTTTTAATAGAATTTTTAATTTGAAGCAAATCCGTCTCAAGCATTTCAACATCAACACCCTCCCCTTTAAACTCAACGTTTTCATCAGTAGGGTTTATAGTATTTTCAGTTAAAGTCAAAGAGAGACTTTCAAGCTTTTCATCCAAGGTAGTTTCAGGAGGAGTAACTGCATTAAGATTTATATCACTCTCATCTAAATTATCTATAGATTTAGGCTTTTGAGTAGGCCCATTTTCTTCCACGGTAGCAGAAGCATTATCATCCCCAGAGAGAGTTAAATGTACAACATCTACTTCATCTACTTCATCTACTTCATCTACTTCATCTACTTCATCACTATATTCAGACGCTTTTAACTGAGGAACACCCTCTAGAATTGGAGTGACTTCAATATCAGAGCTATTATCTGTATCTAATACAACATCACTATCTGAGCCAGAAGTTGCAGGATCAATAACCTTTTGCGGTTTAACAAGATCCCCTTCATTTAAAACAACCTGTTCAAAAGGCACTTCAATGGAAGAAACATCCGTTATGGCAGACTTTTCTTTTTGATCAAGACCTAAACTTGCCTCATCCTTAGGCAAACTCTTGCCGTCTGTATGTAGTGATGTAGATTTAACACTTTCATCAGTACTTTTTAAATCGGAGGCTTGTTCTTTAATTTCTTTTACATCACCGTTGTCTACAAGACTTGAATCGGCATCACTTAAATTGCTCTCTTGTTTATCTTCTCCCAAACTGCGCTCAGTAGGCGACGAAGTACTTTTAAGAGGTGTTTCAGGGGAGTTTTCAGAAGCACTCTTTACAGAACTAACGCTTTCATCAGCGTTATGATCGGATACCTCTCTTTCACTTACTTGATTTGTAGATCTTTCTAAAACTTCAGCAAAACTGGGCCTTTCTTTGGAAGAAACGTGTCTAGAGTCTCTAAAAACTTGAGCTGAACTTTTATTAGATGATAATAAAGTAGTTGAATCCAATTGAACCTGCATAGCCACCTCTCCTAAACCTATTCAACCAATAAAGCAAAATTAAGGCCAATTTGAAGCAGTATGATTTTAGAGTTATTCAGACCATTGGAAAATAACTTCTGTTTTATTTCCTTTTGGAGAAACTTTCATTTCCTTGCATAGCTGTTTAACTAAGTACAACCCCCTGTTATAAGGGATATTCTCTTCGTTAACTTTCTGAGATATTAGGTTTTCTTGGTATCCTTTACCACTATCCTCAACAGTAAGAGTAACAGTACCTCCTTGAGCACCATGCTGTACATTAATGATTACTTCTACATAGCCACTACTTATTTTATCTAAACGCTCACTTCTCTCGATAAAATACTCAGAGAAACCCTCAGGTGTATTTTTTAAATCAGATTTTAGATCCAAAACCCCATGCTCTAATGCATTTGAGAACAACTCAGATAAAATCATAAATAACTGATTGGAATAGCGACCTAGACTTGATATACCAAGCAAAACTTGCAAAAAATATGGTAGAGGGTCGATAGACTTCAAAGACTCTGCATTTAAGAAACATGCAAGCTCAAAATCTAAATTTTGTGAATTCTCTGTAGAACAAAAGTTTATATTTTTTCGTGAGATCATAGAACACCCATACTCTACTTCTGAGCAGTTCCCCTTTCCATAATCTCGATCATCAAGCAAATTACACAATTTCAAAAATCTTAACGAGCCATAGAGACAAGGCTGATTTAACAAAGCAATATCTGGTAGCTCCAATAAAGATAGGGAGGGTAGAGAAGACATAATCTCCTTTACTTGCTTATCTTCTGCTAACAGCTTAGCAACACGACAAGAGTTAATAGAAGTTGATATAAATAAAATAGGGATGTTAAGACTCAAGAATGTTGAGTATGCATTTTGAGCAGAAGCTACAAATTCTTTATCATCAAAATCAATGCTAATACAAATGAACTTTATATTTTGCTCATCTATAAATGAGAGTAATTTAAAGTTTTTAGACAAAGTGACATCATAACCTCTCTCTTTCAGAAAGGCTTCCATCATATTCAGACTGGATAGTTCACTACCTATAATGAGTGCTTTAGCATTGAAATGTGTCATCTGGCCACAAAAAATCAAATATCAAATTAAATACGTCTAATACTTTTCCGAATACTAAACACAAGACATTGGACACACCATTGTATTTTCAATATCTATACATTTATATGTAAAAGTACCTAACACTTCACTAGCAATACACCTTCACTATAAGCTAATCATTAAAACTACATTGTCAAAAATTGTAACATCTTTAAAAATATAACTTTGAAGCGATAAACAACCACTTAAAAGCCTTGGTTTTCATTTGAACTAGAGCCTAAGATATCGTCATTACTCTTGGAATCATTAGACTTATCTTGCTGAATAAAAATAGGCTTCACAATCTCTTCAGATAAATCCATGAAAGACTCAATCAACTTAAATTCAAAATCATTTAAGCAAGAATGCGCTTTACTTTTTCTTAACTCAGCAACATCAACTTCAGCTCTAAATACATCAATGGTCTTTTCTTCGTCTTCTGACAACTCATTCAGCAAAACAATCACTGTATCAACATCATGATTGATATCTTTGGCTAAAGAAGATCTATCAAGCTCTCCTTTAGACTGCTCAAGAATAAGTGCTTTTAATATTACAGCCCTTACCTCATTTAAGTATCGAGTTGAGTCATTTAATGCTCTTGAGCTCGCTTGCATATCTTTATGTACTATATGTAATTTTTGCACCATGTTCTCATAGCCCAAAAGCACACTAGACTCTATATTATCGATCAACTCATTAGAAACTTTAGTTAAAATTAGTTTCAATCGATTTTGCCACTCTAAGTATGCTTCCGTGTTTTCAATTGGTTCGTAGACAACACTTAGAGAACCAGCATGATCCTCCTCCAACGAATCATTATTAATACTAACCTCAACATCAAGATCTGCTTCAGCAGAGTCTTCAGCTAGGTCTTCAAACCCATCTAGCTCGTCCAGTTCATCATACTCACTGATATCTAACAAATCAGAGTCGCTTGTAAGGTGCCCTGAATTACTGCTTGAACTAAGCAGCTGAAGCCTTATTTCTTCCAACCCTTGGCTCATTTTTGATAATGACGATTGATCTCTTTTTACCCTAACTGGAATATTCCATACTCCAGACTTCATTAAATGTATCGATTTATAGATAACATCAAGCTCTATTTTTTCAGATATAAAATCAAAGCCAACTATGTAGCCCAGCAAAGAACCATTTTTAGTAATTTCAGAGTGATCTAATGAATAAACACCACTTTCTAAGAGGACTTTATGATCTGTTTCAGCCAAAGATATAAAATGCACCTCACTAATGTATTCACCAATCACATCGTCAATATTATCGGAGTCAATGTCTAGCAAAGTTGAGACTTCCTCTCTAGACTCACTCCATAACGACATAAATGCTCTATTTGCGTCTATAATTTTATGGTTTTCATCAAGTACTAAAGCTGCTTTACTAGATTCTAAAAAATAAGCATGAACTTGATTGAATTTTAACTTCATATCTTTGGCAGGAGTCAGCTGATTTTCATTTAAGAACAATAAAAGATCATTAATCTCATCAAATTCAAAATAGTTAAAATTATTTATATCAAAATCAAGGTCCCAAGAAATAATTTTCTTAACACTTGCTTTAATCAAAGACACATCAGACTTTAAATTACGCCTAAAGTTATAAAAAGATAAAACCAAAAATAAAAAAAACAAAAACAGGAATGAAAAAACCAATTCATTAAAGTATAAAAAAACCTTACTAGTATCATTATTTTTTGAGAGCTCTTCTAACTTTTCAATATCATTTGAAAGTAAGTCAAATACTTCATGATTTTTCGAAACAATCATTTCTTTTAAAGGAAAAGAAGAAAACTCCTTATTCCCTTCAGCATCAAAAAAATAAAATAGCGATTTATCTACTTTATCAACTTCATCTAAAATAAAACTTTCACTTACATCATCGTTATTAAAGTATAGAAAAATATTTTTATACAAACCAACAAGCAAAAACCCGTCTTTAACAATATTTTCTTTTTTTACAATGTCTTTCTCATACAAATCAACAGCATTATTAAAAAAACCAGAAAGAAGGAAAAGAAAAATCCCTGTAAATAAAAATAAAAAAATGCATAATTTAACATATACATTTATAAGGTTAATCTTATTATTCATAAGCTATTTTCTTTTAAATTAATTAATAAAATTCGATTCCAATAAAACATTCAATTCCTTTCCATCTTGGCTCTTTGCCGCTGCAAAAAAAACATCATGCCATAAGCCTACAACATTTCTGTCAATGTCAGAGTTCACATAACTTTCGTTATAATGGATTGAAGAAAAATACAGTGCAAAAGAATGGTTAGGGTAATTAAAAAACACGAAGTGACCTCTTTCAATATTTTTAGAATTAAAATCGTCATTTAAATTAAGTACAGAGAAAAGACCACCTTTAAACTCTAGGTAGAATTTACTATTCTTGCCACCATTTGATGTTAACTTATAGAGACTGTTTTGAGACACACTCTCAATTGTACATTTTATGCTTTTTTCTATCGCAATTAAAATATTATTAGAGATGCCGAAAAATGAAACATGATACGAAGCAACATCACGAGCCTGAATATGGCTATTTCCTTTCTTAACATGCATTTTTTCTGCTATAAACGGTGTAAACTCCCCTATTAATTCACCTTCTTTAGTTTTCCAAAAAGCCGCTAAAGAAGGAACATCTACTGCAAAAGGCACTTTTCTTGCAATTGTACTCTCGATAAGAAAGTCACATATAACTCCAAAAACCAAACCTGCTTGCTCAATAAAGATTACTTTCCTTCCATCAGACACTCTATCATGAGAGCTATCTCGATAACTCGCATAACTAGAAATAAGCCATTCAATTTTTTCAAACGCAATGACTGTAGAGTGATCTTTATAAGAATATATTCTATCGTTTTCATATAGAAACTCATCATCAAGAAGAGCAATATTCTGAACTTGATATTTAGGGATTATGTATTCTGAACATCCAACTCTTATAACAAAAACATCATAAAATAAAAAATCTTTTTCTAAAGGGGTTTTTTTCAAGGATTTATTAAAGTCAGAAAACGGTATAAAGCAGTCATGCCCAATTTCGTTATAATGATTTATCTTATTAAAAAAACAAAGAAAACTTTCACCACTAAGGCGAATTAAAGAAACATATCTCTTCTCAATATTCTCAATATAAAGCTTTTCTAAAAAAAGTTTCAATCTGTTTCTAAAGAAAGAAGGGATAAATATTTCACTTATTTTTTGATCACTAGATACCGTTAAGAGATCTTGACAAAACCCTAAAAGAGGAAAAGAAAAGTGTTTTTTTAGAGATTTATCTTTTTCCAATAAAGAATCATTGTATATACTTACAAGAGTTGAACTTTTTTTATAGAAGTCGTCATAAATAGACACAAAATCTAAAAACTCGCTATATAGTAGATTAGATATATCAATCTTATTAGCAGAAGAGCTCCAATTTAAATACGAATATTTTTTATTCAACCAGGATATCGAACAATGGGTTTCAACATCAACAGAAAAAAATACATACTCACACTCTCCTCTATGTATTTTATCATCAACATCAATATGGAAATTAGAAATATCTAAATCACTAGATAAAGACAAAACTATAGAAGTAACAGCATCTATTGAAGCTTCGTGTGCTACTCCATTATATATAGAGGCAGGAGCATCTAAAAAGTTTTCATTATTTAGAGAAAGAAGGGTAGATCTTAAACTATCAACATAAGAAGTTTGAAGGTCAATTTTATAAAGATAGTTAATATCATTAAAAAAACCTGAAAGAATAATCTGTTTTAATATATCCACCATTTCAAAAATTAAAAATCCAACCTTTTCACCTAAAAGAAAAAAGTTTGAAAAAACACTAACAAGCGTTTTTTTATTCTCTTTTAAAAAATCTAATATTATAGACTTAGGAAAAGTATTACTTTCTAACTTAGAGTAAATTTCTAAAATATAAAAATTTAACTTTGATGCATTTTTTTGAGGGGATGATTCACAACATACAACACAGTTCTCCAAGCCATCTAGAAGCAAAATCAATTCTTTTTCTAGCGCTCTGCTTACTGACATGAATATCGTCCTATAAATTATAAAGAGCTTTTCGCTGATAAAAATTGACGCATTGCAAACTCATCACTTTGAGACTGTTCTTTTTTCTGCTCAATTCGATCTTCTTCTTTTACATGCTTTTTCTGTAGCCAATCCATGCTTTCTGTCTTTCCTCTTGCGTTTAACCATTGGCTCTTAACCATGTTTGCTTGTTGTTCGACACGTACAACTTGCTGTTTCTGTTGAGCAATAGCTTGTCCTAACCTATCCACAAAGTGTTGATAATTCGTAGATAAAAAAGAATTAAGACCTATTAAATTTCGCTCAGAATCATATTGCTCAGAATATTCCTCAAGTTGCTTTAATTTATCTTTTTCTGCTTGAAGCTGATTTTGTTGAGCAGCTAGCCGCTTAGCAACATCGTTTTCTTTTTCCTTTGCCAAATTAACTAAAATTTGCATTCGAGCAGACTTTTTCACGATAACACCTTATATATAAATATGAAAAAAGAGAGTTAAGTCATAGCTGCAACTAGAGCTTCCAAACTTTGGTCTATGGTAAAGCTTTCTTTTAACCCCTGCTGTAAGAAACTACGAATTTCAGGCATAAGCTTTATAGCTTGATCTGTATCTTGATCTGAGCCTTTCACATAGGCACCTACAGCGATTAAGTCTTGATTCTGTTGATATTTAGAATATAGCTGTTTAACTCTCATTGCTCCACTTAAATGAGCATCTGTTACTATATGAGGCATAGCTCTTGAAATAGAAGCTTCCACATCAATTGCAGGATAATGACCTTCTTCAGCCAAACGACGAGATAAAACAATATGACCGTCAAGTATCGCTCTAGAAGCATCAGCAATAGGGTCTTGTTGGTCATCCCCTTCCGTTAATACGGTATAGAAAGCCGTAATTGAACCACCTCCATCCTTCCCGTTCCCAGCTCTTTCAACTAACTGTGGTAACTTTGAAAATACAGATGGTGGATAACCTTTTGTTGCTGGAGGTTCACCAACAGATAAAGCAATTTCACGCTGTGCCTGTGCATAGCGAGTTAATGAGTCCATTAGTAAAAGAACATTTTTACCTTGATCACGATAATACTCTGCAATTCTTGTAGTTAACATAGCAGCTCTTAAACGCATCAAAGCAGAGTCATCTGCCGGAGAAGCTATGACAACTGAATGAGCAAGCCCTTCCTCACCAAGAATCTGTTCAATAAATTCTTTTACCTCTCTCCCCCTTTCACCGATCAAACCTACAATAGTAATATCAGCTTCAGTAAAACGAGTCATCATTCCAAGGAGCATACTTTTACCAACACCACTACCAGCGAAAAGCCCCAAACGCTGGCCTTTTCCCACGGTTAAAAGGCTATTAATTACCTTAATTCCGACATCAAGTGACTCTGATATTGGCTTTCTTTCTAAAGGGTTGATCGCAACCGTATGCAAACTAGTGAATGACTTAGCTTTAATAGGACCTTTGCCATCTAGAGGTTTGCCTAAACCGTTAATTACCCGTCCTAGTAATTCATCACCAACGGGTATCATACTGTCACCGACAATAGGACGAACTCTCGCTCCAGGTGAAATACCTTCTATTGCCTCTGTAGGCATTAAATAGGTCAGATCACCAGTAAAGCCAACTACTTCAGACTCAACCCAACGATTATTTTTAACTTGTACATCGCAACAGTCGCCTAACGCAACCTTACAGCCTACCGCTTCCATGGTAAGGCCAACCATTCTTGTCACCCTACCTTCAACGACTGCCTTCATAGAAGTGCAGTCTATTTGCTCCAACTTTGAAAGCCTATCAATCAACGTCATTGTCATGGGTATCTATATCTACTTGATTTGAAAGTGACTTCAATTCATCAAAAATCACATTAATTCTACTTTCAATACTGCCATCAACAAAAAAGTTTTTTGATTCTAATAAAAACCCTCCATTCATCAGAGAACTATCTTCTTCTAAAGTCACATTTATACCATCAAAGACCTGATAGTCTTTCAATAATTCTCTATCCTCTGGATTAAGTGAAAGCTTAACCTTCCCTCCCCTCTCCTCAATGGCATCAAACATAGACTCTAATTGTGATTTTAAAATCTTAGAAGAGTTGTCACTAATTTCAATTTGGGTGATGCTTTCTACAAACCTCTTAATGGAAGCATACAGAACCAACTCAGCGGAAGCTCTCGTTTCTTTGATAGGATCAACAAGCTCGTCGACTATAGATTTTAATTGGTTTTCAATCTGTTGAAATTGTTCATGAGCTTGCTCTTTAGATTCATTATGACCTATTTCAAACCCTTCTTTTTTACCTAAATCAACACCTTCAACATAGCCCTCTTCACGCCCTTCAGCATGACCTTCTTCTTTTCCCTTTTTATTGCCTTCTTCCAACCCCTGAGCAAAGCCTTCTTCATAAGCCGCTGAACGAATTTCTTCTAGTTGTGAAGCAGTAAGAGGTTCATAGACTAACGAATCTTTGTCCACTTCTTCATACGTAACCGTGGCTTCATTTGCTTTCTTTATAAGCAACCCTGATGCTGTAGCTTTTACTTCTTCAGAATTATTTTCAAGATAAGGCAGCTCCCAACGTTCATAAGCGGTTAATTTCTTTTTTTCTTTATTTAGATCTTCACTCATTCAATTAAACCATCTGCTCGCCACCGCCACCTAAGACAAGCTCACCGCTATCAGCAAGACGACGAGCAACAGCAAGTATTTCTTTTTGCGCAACCTCTACTTCACTAACACGCACAGGGCCTTTTGACTCTAAATCATCTTTCAACATATCCGCAGCACGAGAGGACATGTTTTTAAATACCTTCTCTTGCATATCAGGATCAGCACCTTTAAGGGCCAAAATCAATGTCTCTGACTCAACCTCCCGAAGAATAACTTGAATGCCTCGATCATCGACATCAATTAAATTATCAAAGACAAACATCATATCTTGAATTGTATTTGCCAAATCTTCGTCTACATCTCGTATCGATTCCATTAGATCTGCTTCAACAGAGCTGTCTATAAAGTTCATAATATTGGCTGCTGTTCGAACACCTCCAATAGTAGTCGATTGAGTCGATTGATTTCCTGAGAACTGTCTTTCCAAGATATTATTTAGTTCTTGCAAGGCGGCAGGTTGTACCGTTTCTAAAGACGCAACTCGAAGCACAATATCTAATCGAACCCGCTCATCAAAATTCGCCAGAATGTCCGCTGCTTGGTCGGAGTCTAAATAAGAAATAACAATAGCTTGTATTTGAGGATGCTCGTAACGAATAACATCTGCAACAGCTCTAGACTCCATCCATTTTAAAGTATCTAGCCCTGTTGTATTTCCACCCAATAGAATTCTATCGATTAAGCTATTTGCTTTTTCATCGCCTAGGGCTTCTTTTAGCATGTTTCTAATATAACCGTCAGCGCCTAAACCTAAGCCGGTTTGATCACCAACAAGAACCAAAAAGTCATCCAAAACTTTTTCAACTTGATGTCTTTGAACATTTGCAAGCTGAGCCATTGATTGACCAATTTTTTGGACCTCTTTAGGTCCCATATGCTTTAAAATTTGGGCCGCATCTGACTCGCCTAAAGACATCAGCAAAACAGCTGCTTTTTGAACAGACGATAAATTGGCATTTTGATCAGCTTCACTCATTTACTCTTCCATAACCCATTGCTTAACAACTTGAGCTACACGCTCTGGTTCTTCAGCAATTAGCCCTCGAATTGCATTCAATTGACGTTCAATCTTCTCAGGAGACCCAGGAACCATAACATCTTCAGCACTAACTAGTGACACTTGGTCATCTGATATCTCATCAGTTTCATCTGCGAAAATAGACGCTTCCGCATCTTCTGCCACAGCAATTTTATTTTGATCTCCCAATGTTTTAAGTATTGGTCTAACAACAATCAACAACAATAAAAGAATAAAGAAGCCTACTAACACTGGCTGTAGCAAACTCAAGAACCAGTCTTGCTGATAGAATGGAATCTCTTCTTCTTGTTCAGGAGGTTCAGGTAAAGCAAAAGGTGTATTTACAACATTGATACTATCGCCACGACTAGGATTAAAACCTACCGCATCTCTTACAAGAAGTGTTAGTCTCTGTAGCTCATCATCACTCCAAGGAGTTCTAACTATTTGAGAAGTTTCCGGATCAATTGAAGAAATATCATCGACCACAACAGCCACAGAAAGACGACGAACTGTTCCTTGTTGTCGAACCGTGTAACTAATACTACGATCCAATTCAAAATTCCGTACGGTTTCTTGCCTTGATTCCCCTGGTGTTTGTGTATCAGTACCACCAACATTTGCCCCATTTACATCGGCTACTTCTGGTGCATTAATCGCTCCAGGCGGTTGATTTGTTAATGCTCCTGGAACACCAGAGTTTGCAGCTCCAGTTCGATTCTCTTGTAAGGTCTGTTCACTACGAAGTGCTAGCAGATCTGGATTAAATTGTTCATCGGTTTGTTCTACAGAGGTAAAATCAACATCCGCAGACACCTCAGCTTTAAATCTTCCAGATCCGACTACGGGGTCTAAAATATTGTTTACACGACTTAATAATACATCTTCAACTTTTCTTGTGTAATCAAACTGCTTCCCAGCGATTGATAATTCAGAGTCTTGGTCTTTCTGACTTAACAAGGTACCTCTTTGATCAACAACAGTTACATCTTTATGGCTCAACTGAGAAATACTAGAAGAAACTAAATTAACAATGGCATCAACTTGGCTAGTATCTAATCTTCTTCCGGGGTATAACTCAAGAAAAACAGAAGCAGAAGGTTTTCGGGTGTCTCGTACAAATACGGACTCTTTCGGAATAGCCAGATGAACTCGGGCAGATTTTATACTTTGCAAGCTTGTTATCGTGCGACTTAATTCTCCTTCTAAGCCTCGCCGATACCGCGCATTTTCCGCGAACTGGGAAGAACCAAGTGTTTGTTCTTGATCCATAATTTCCATACCAACAATATTGTCATTAACAATACCAGACCCTGCTAGCTTTAGCCGAGCCAAATGATAAAAATCAGATTCTACTAATAACGCACCAGTACTCTCATCTAATTTAAAAGGAATATTATTAATCGTTAAAATTTCAACTATTTGATCCGCATTATAGTCGGTAATACTACTCAATACAGGTTTATATTCGGTTCCATTGCTCCATAAAACCGCAGCAAGACCGATTGCTATAGACGCAGCAAGACCGACCATTAATGCCAACTGCCTAATAACAGTTAGTTTATTAAAGCCGGTTAATAATTCTACATAAAGCTTTTGATCTGATTGTGCTGGAACATTATCCATTTAAGAAAGCCAATGATTTATTATTACTTAAATAGGCATGTTCATAATTTTTTCATACGCATCAACAAGCTTATTCCTGACTTGGGTCATTGCTTCAAATGAAACACTGGACTTTTGAAGGCCTATCATAACCTGAGGTAAATCAACGCCTTCCACACCACGTTCATAAGACTGAGCAAGATGTTTAGATTCAGCTTGTAGAGTATTTACATTATCAACAGCATTCTTCAACATTGCAGAAAAATCAGCACGCTCAATACTACCTTCAACCCCAGATACATCACCAACTCTTTCTATAGGGTTATTGATCGTGTTGGAGTGTTGAGGTTGTTGTACTTGCGAGCGCATATCTCTCATTTGAGACAAAACTTGATTTATGTCTGGCCTATTTGTGACCATAGCACCCACCCTAAAAAATATTTATAGTAACAGCTTAGCACAAAGATGATAAAAATATGATATAAAATCAATCAACATCTAAACCACACTCTCTCATTTTTGCAATCTTATACCTCAAAGTTCTTGGACTAATACCAAGTTTCTCAGCAACATCTTTTCTTTTACCATTACAATCGATCAAAGATTGAGCAATAATTCTAAATTCATGCTGCTGAACACCCTGACCTAAAATAGAGGCTGCATTATCATCTATTTCATTATCATCAGACAAGTCATCAGAGGAAATACTATCGAAAACAATATGTTGTGCATCAATCCCTCGATCCATAGACAAAATTAGCGCTCGTTGAATAACATTTTCTAATTCTCGAACATTCCCTGGCCACGGATGCGACTCCAGTTTACTTTGTGCTTCTAAAGTAAGTTGTGGCATAGACATACGCATTTTCCCAGAATATTTTTCAAGCATTTTTTTAGCGATTGGAATAATGTCAGCCTTTCTTTCTCTTATTGGGGGCCACTTTAAAGGAAAAACATTCAATCGATAATACAAATCTTCCCTAAAACCACCCTCTTTTACATACTCAGCTAAGTCTCTGTTTGTTGTCGCAAGGATACGAATATTTAAGGGTATTGGCTTCTTTCCGCCAAGACGCTCGACTTCTTGCTCTTGAATAACACGCAATAATTTTGCCTGCAAGCCAATGTCCATTTCTGTAATTTCATCTAGCAAAATAGTGCCGCCATTTGCTTGCTCAAACTTTCCAGCCTGAGAGGATACGGCACCAGTATATGCACCTTTTTCATATCCAAATAACAAAGCTTCTAACATATTCTCAGGAATTGCAGCACAATTTAATGCAACAAAAGGCTCAGATGCTCTCGAAGAACTTTGATGAATATAGGTAGCAAGAACCTCTTTACCGGTACCACTTTCACCACTGATTAATACTGTTGAATCCGTCACCGCAACACGTTTAGCTAAATTAAGTAAATTAATACTCGCTTTGTCTATAGCAATTGGTTGCAAACCTTCTTCAGAAGGCTTTTTCTTTGCATGTTTTCCAACCACAGATAAAAGTTCATTTGCTTGAAAAGGTTTTAGCAGATAATCAACTGCACCATCCCTCATAGCTTCAACAGCCTTAGAGATATCACCATATGCAGTCATCAACATGATAGGTAGATCAGGATAATGATCAACAACATGTTTTAGTAATTGATACCCATCAACACCTGGCAAATTAATGTCTGACACAACCATATCAAATGATTTATTTTTCAACATAATAATGGCATCTTCAGCACTGTACGCCACCTTACAGGCATAATTTTCTAGCATCAAAGTATCTTCTAATGCTTCTGCTAACGATTTATCATCTTCAACTATTAATAATTGTACTTCTGACATGTTATACCTTTATTAGTGGTAAACGAACCAATGCAGTGGTTCCCTGACCTTGCTCACTCTGAAGTTCAAAATAACCGTGATGCGCTCTTGAAATAGCCTTCACAACCATAATACCTAAACCCGTTCCATTTTGTTTAGTAGTTACAAAACCTTGCTGTATTTTATCTAATAATTCAGGCGACATACCCTCTCCAAAATCAATACAGGCAATCATTAGATACCCATCCTGTAGACCGATTTTTATCTGAATGACTCCACCTTCCCCCTGTGCTTCAATACCATTATTGACAAGATTAACCAAAGCACCAATTAAAGTGTCTTTATTACATTGCAGAAGGTAAGTCGAAGGAAACGATTCTGTAGAAAACTCTAACTTTGTTTGCTTTTGCTCACAAACTTCGTAAGCACTCAATTTAAAATCAGTTAAAAATGATTCTAGATCTAATTTTGCATCTAAATGAACATCACTCTTAGAAAACACTAACATATCCCGAATCTGCCTTTCCATATGCTGCAGTCGCCCCATTATTTTTGAAGAAAACTTCAACCTATTTTCTAAGCTTAAGTTTTCTTTCTGTAAATGATCCGCATACAAAGTAGCTGTTGAAAGAGGAGTTCTAATTTGATGAGCAAGTGCAGCCACCATTGTCCCCATAGTCGAGAGTCTTTCATGGTGAGACAATTGTTTTTGTAATTTATGCGTTTCAGTCAGGTCGACAAAAATCACTAATTGCCCCGGAACATGCCCAAGAGATGATGTCTCTACACGAACACGACGACCACTGACCATAGTAATCTCATGGCCATCATCCTGTTGAGGAGAAAAGCTTTTAGCTACTACTTTAGACCATGACTCACCAGTAAGATGGAAAGAAAAAAGGGTATTTGCAGCCGTGTTTGCCATTACAATCATTCCTTCGTCATTTAACAGTAATACACCAACAGGCATAGATTCGAACAACTGTTTAAATTGACTTAATAATAATTGATTTTTTTGCTCTTCTCTTATTTTCTCTTGCTCAACTATAGCAAGTTTTTCTGATAGTACTTTCGCTTGTTTTTGCAATTCGTCATAAGAATCTACCAAAACAGCTGAAGAAAGAGAGAACTCATCAAAAGCGGCTTTTAGAGCGGCTATCTCTTCATCTTTTGTCACTAAAACTCCGACTTATCAATATTATAACGGCGCATTTTCTCAATAAGTGTAGTACGTTGAATTTGTAAATTCTGAGCGGCTCTAGAAACAACACCATTAGCTACTATTAAAGCTTGACGAATTAAAAGAGACTCAAAGCGCTTTACATGCAAGTTCAGATCAACAACATTAATAGCAGGCAAACGAGACCATTGAGCTAGTTTTTGCAGTAAAGGTTTTAATTCTTCATGCTTCCAAGGAAGCGGCATTTCCCAATAATTAGGTGCAGATACTTCAATTTCATCGGTTGCAGACAAACATATTACAGGTATGGTTGAATGTACTTCTGAAGATGACAAAGACCCTATTACAACAAAGTCAAAATCTGTTACCTCTGCCAACAAAGTCGATACTTCAACTCCCATAAAGTTCAATAATAAAGAAACATCCCTCTCTTCTAAAGCTGTTAAACCATAAACTAATGCTCTCATATGAACTCCTGCCAATGTAAATCACTAAAAATGGCCTACAAATCACCTTACAAACAGTCATAAAAATGAATTTTACTGCAATAATACCTGTTCAAAAATCAAATCAAACGCATCTTCCGAGTCACTTTCTTTTTCATAATACTCTAAAGCACCTAAAAATGGCGCAAATATTCTGGATTGCAATGATTTCAGATTATCTTCATAAGATTCCATCGATGTTTGACCCGTATTAGCAATCCACCCACCAATAGGTAATCCATCATTTTTTATAGCTTCAATACTTAATAGGGCATGATTAATACAACCTAACTTCATATTTACGACAAGTATTACAGGGTAACTTAATTCTTTAGCAAGGTCTGAAATTAACTCACGGTCATTCAAAGGCACTCTCCACCCACCAGCACCTTCGACTAGAACGAACTCCCCAGGGGTTAACATAGCACCTTTAACAAAACCTTCAACACGACTGACAGAAACCACTCTATTCTCTTTCAATGCAGCAATATGAGGTGCAATTGCAGGTTCAAATACAATAGGGTTTATTTGTGAATACGCGAGATTAACAGAAGATGCCTGCTGTATTTTTAGAGCATCTTCATTAACCAGTTCACCATCATCTCTTATAGCACCCGCAGCAACCGGCTTTAAGCCAAAACAACTAAGCCCTTTTCGGCTCGCTGCCTTTAAAAGTCCGACTGTGACATAAGTTTTGCCAGCATCCGTATCCGTTCCTGTTACAAAAAAGCGTTTTTTTAAATGCCGCATATTTACTCAACCTTTTTACGCGCAATAATGAATGCAACTCGATAGCTTAAAGGAATACCAATACCATCATGGAAAGCACTGTATTGCTCAACAAACTCCTTCCACGTAGAAGGAGTCACACTAGAGCGGTGATTATTCTCAGTAATAACACTCGCACCGACTTTCTTCACAGAATAGACAGCATCTTGCACTGTACGAAACCGCATTGTAATCGTTTTTACTTCTTGCTGATAAATCTCCAAACCACTTTCAGCCAAGTCAGACAAGATTTTATCGCTAGATGGATATTGATTGCTATGAAGCCTCCCATCTACCTGCTTCCAAGCCTCTCCCATTTCATACATCGATCCCTCACATAGTGTTGAAAAACACCACCAGCCATTGAAATCAATAATACGCTTTATTTCTTTAAATAAAGACAAGTGGGATTGGCACCATTGAATAGCCAAGCTAGAAAAGATCAAATCAAAAGCATTATTACTAAATGGTAACGCCTCGGCATCAGCGCAAATAAAATTAACATCAGGCATTTTCTGGCGAGCCATATCAAGCATATTTTCAGATAAATCAACGCCAATTAATCTATCAGAGTTATTAGCCAATTCCTTCAAAGCGTTACCCGTACCACAACCTAGATCCATAACATGTTTAAAGTCGGAACTAGGTAACATTGATAATAAGTAGCTTAACACCTGTTGTTGAAAGTCAGCATGAAAATCATAAGTCGAAGCCGCTCTTCCAAAACTCTTAGCCAATTGCTTTTTGTACATCACATCAACATTAAGCGTCATGAATAAACCGTTTAATGAGACCATTGCTCTGCTGTAAATGCTCTAAAAAAGGCTGGTGTGCACAATCATCTAAAATTTCAACCTTTTGCATAGCGCTTACTTGATTTAAATCAGACAATACAGAAGCAGGTACAAGAACGTCATTTCGCCCATAAAGATGTAAATTCGGACAATCTAATAACTCATATTCTCTTCGCACATCTAGGCTTTTTAGCAACCTTAAAGCCCCAGTCAAAGCCAACCTGTTAAATGCTTCAGGGTTTACGCATTTAATAAGTTGCTTCTGCAATCTGCGCGAATCAGCGGCGCCTTTGGACTGTAATGAAATAAAACGTCTTAAAGCCAATTCAGGAGAAACATTCACCGTTTGTGAAAAATCATCAAAAGCTGACGTATCCATCCCTAAAAACCAATCAGCCTTTTGCACAAAACAAGGAGAAGAGGCAATGGTTATCAAACCTTTTACACGGCTGGACCTTCTCGCAGCAACATAGGTAGCAATAATGCCTCCAAGTGACCACCCAAGCCACCAACTGGATTCAGGTGCAATTTCTAAAAGCTGCTCGGTTAAGGCATCAATGTCATAATTCATACCTAACCGAGTTAATTGCATACTATTACTGTCACTGGTTATACCTGGTAACCCAGCTAACACCACGTAAAAGTTCTCACTTAATGCTTCTGCAAGCGGCTGCATACTTTCTTTTGGCATAGCCCAACCAGGAATCATAAAAATAGCCTGCTTATCACTATCGCCAAAACATTTATATTCTAATTGAAACCTCATTACGCCACCCTTTTAAACAATCACCTTGTGCTAACTTGGCAAAGAATACTCTAATGCATCAACTAGCAGATCAATATCATTAAAACTGTGCGATGCGGACAATGTAATACGCAAACGAGACAAACCAGCGGGAACAGTTGGTGGCCTAATTGCGGTACACCAAACCCCCTTCTGTTTAAGTTTTTCACTCATTGCTAATGCAATTGCACTTTCCCCTACTAAAATCGGCTGTATTGCAGTAGAAGAAGGCATCAAATCGAAAGGAAACATCTGCATTTTGCCCTGAAAATACTCAATGTTTTCCATTAATCTGCCTCGTAATTCATCCCCTTCGCTAGATTGCAATAATCGTAAACTTTCACAAGTCACTCTGGCCATAACTGGAGACATGGCAGTCGTATAAATATAAGGGCGAGCAAACTGAGTTAAGTAATCCGCCATCGTGTTACTTGTAGCTACAAAAGCACCAGCAGTTCCTATAGCCTTTCCAAAAGTCCCCATTAATAAAGGGACATCTTCAGAAGAAAGCCCTTCAACTTCCATACTGCCCTTACCAGAATGCCCAATGCAACCCAATCCATGGGCATCGTCAACCATCATTAAAGCATGGTACTGCTGAGAAAGTAATGATAGCTCTGCAAGAGGAGCAATATCACCATCCATACTAAAAACACCATCAGTAACCAATAAAGAGCCACTGGATGTTTTTTTCAGAAGCCTTTCACATGAGGTGACATCATTATGCACATATCGACGCAATGTACTGTCAGATAACTTGGCCCCATCAATCAGCGAGGCGTGATTGAGCTTATCTCCTATCACATCTCTTGTTGAATGCCCTAAAGCGGTAACCACACCTAAATTAGCCATATACCCAGCACTAAACAGCATTACCCGCTCATAACCAAGCCACTGAGCAATTTCATCTTCTAACATTTTATGGGACGACGTATGCCCAGTAACAAGATGGGAAGCACCACTTCCAACACCACATTTATTAACTGATTGCTTGAGTGCTTTGATTAAACGAGGATGGCTAGCGAGCCCCAAATAGTCATTCGATGAAAATACCGTATAAGGCTTTCCATCGATTAGGCTATGCGGAGTTTGAACGCCATCTAATACAACAGTTTTTCTCATTAAGTTTGAATGCTGTCGTTCTAATAATGCACGATCAATCCAGTCAGGCAAATTAGGCATGCACGCTTGCATCGTAAAAGAATTTGTCTTCTTGCTGCTTTTTAACTTGAGCTAAAATGGCTTCTTGCTCGGCATCATCAGAAAGCGCTTCTGTTTTTTCTGTGTTAATTCCAAGCTTATCAAACAATTGCATATCTTTATGAGCTTCTGGATTTGGTGTTGTAAGCAGCTTTTCACCATAGAAAATAGAGTTGGCGCCAGCCATAAAGCACAAGGCTTGCATCTGTTCATTCATCCCCTCTCGACCGGCAGACAAACGAACATGAGATGTTGGCATTAATATACGAGCGACAGCAATGGTTCGAATAAACTCAAATGGCTCTAAATCATCAACATTAGCCATTGGCGTTCCCTCTACTTTTACAAGCATATTAATAGGAACACTTTCAGGGTGTGGAACCATTTGAGAAAGTTGACGTAACAATCCTATCCTATCTTTTTGATCTTCACCCATTCCCATTATGCCGCCACAACATAATTTAATTCCAGAATCGCGTACTCTTGATAAAGTATCTAAACGCTCTTGGTAAGAACGGGTAGTAATTATACTGTCGTAAAACTCAGGTGAGGTATCAAGGTTGTGGTTATAATAATCCAACCCTACATCAGATAGCATTGCAGCTTGCTTATCGTTTAAAGTGCCAAGAGTAACGCAGGACTCAAGACCTAAAGACTTAACTCCTTTTATCATTTCCAAAACGTATGGAAAATCTTTTTCAGATGGATGCTTCCAAGCCGCTCCCATACAAAAACGTGTTGCTCCTTTTTCTTTAGCACGTACAGCTTCAGACAGAACTTTTTCAACTTCGGCTAATTTTTCTTTTTCCAATTCCGTATTATAGTGACCACTTTGAGGGCAATATTTACAATCTTCAGGACAAGCACCCGTTTTAATCGACATAAGGGTACTAACTTGGACTTCGTTTGGTTTAAAATGTTCTCGATGAATTGTCTGCGCTTGAAATAACAGATCCATAAAAGGAAGATTGAATAAGGCTTTAACTTCAGATTCAGCCCAATTGTGCTTTAGTTCAAGAGATGAGTTAGCAGACATATTTACCTCAATATATAGTATAAGCAAGGAAAGCAATACTAATGATATGGAACGCCCTGTCAACCAATATAACAACTCAGGTTTACTACTTAATCACTAACAAGCATTGCTATTTATGCAATGCTCCCTCAAAAAACAAAATTTGCCCATATTGCACGCCCTACATATCTCTTAATGAAACACATTGCCAACGCTGCTCACGGCCAACCAAAGCCACATTAAAACTTTGCGGCTTTTGCCAAAAGAATCACAAAAAGAAGCAAATCGCGAAAATCATAGCCCCTCTTAAATACGAAGGCATGGTTGCACACCTAATAAAGTCCATTAAGTTTCAACAACAAACTCACTTTCTTCATATACTAACCTCATACTTATGCCATGCAATTGAAGAGCATTACCAAAATACCCCTTGGCCAGATGAAATAATCCCACTCCCAAGCCATCCAAAAAGAATAAAACAAAGAGGTTTTTGCCAGACTAGACTTATTGCGAAATTCGTTCAGCGTAATTTGACAGAAGACATAAAGATAAATACTTTTGCTGTTAAAAAAATACGTAATACACCAGCCCAGCACACCTTAAACAAAACAATGCGCCTTAAATCTCAGAAAAATGCATACCAAGTAACAAAAAAACTAGGCAAACATATCGCTCTGATTGATGATGTCATTACTACAGGAAGCACCATTGAGGAATGTGCCCTCGAACTATTTAAAAATGGCGTAGAACGAATTGACGTATGGACTCTTGCAAGAACCCCTTAATCAATAAGAGAACCAAAGACTCTAGCTCTATTTCATGTCTTTCTTTAGTATACAGATTAACTTTACTACGCAGATCAAATTGCTATGCTATTACAAAAAACAGATGAAGAACTAATTCAATTAGACAAAGAACTTCTTTGGCACCCATATACCTCTATGAGCCACCCTACACCGCACTTTTTAGTAAAGAAAGCCGAAGGGACTCGCATTACCTTGTCCAACAATAAAACACTCATCGATGGTATGTCCTCATGGTGGAGTGTCATTCATGGATACAATCACCCATCAATCAACGCCGCAATGAAGTCACAAATTGACAACTTTTCACATGTTATGTTTGGCGGCTTAACTCATGAGCCAGCAGTTGAACTGGCTGATAAATTAATAAAAATCACTCCAACAGAGCTAAAACGAGTGTTTTTTTCTGACTCTGGCTCTGTTTCCGTTGAAGTTGCCTTAAAAATGGCCATTCAATATTGGCACACGGCAGGAACACCCAATAAAAAGAAGTTCATCACTCCACGAAACGGCTATCACGGCGACACATTTGCCGCCATGTCAGTATGTGACCCTATTAATGGCATGCATGGCCTTTTCAAAGGCACTCTTACCGAACAGTTTTTCATCCCATCTCCACCTACTGGAATAGACTTGCCAGTTGATGAAAACTACATAGACGATATAAAGCAATTAATGGAAAATCATCATGAGGAAATTGCAGGGTTCATTCTAGAGCCCGTTGTACAAAATGCAGGCGGTATGCGTTTTTACAACCCAATGTATTTAGACCGAATAAGAGAACTGTGTGATAATTTTAATATCTTATTAATTTTTGATGAAATTGCCACTGGGTTTGGTCGTACAGGAAAAATGTTCGCCACTAATCACTCTAGTATCACACCAGATATAATGTGTGTTGGCAAGGCATTAACTGGGGGTTATATTACTCTAGCCGCAACTATCACCAACGATAAAGTTGCTCTTGGTATAAGCGATAAAGGAGGGGTATTTATGCATGGCCCTACCTTTATGGGGAATCCACTAGCTTGCTCAGCTGCCAACGCTAGCCTGTCCCTTTTAGCATCTTATGATCTAGAGAACCTAATCTCAAACATAGAAACCACACTAAAAAAACACTTAAACAAATGCAAAACGCTCCCAAATGTTGCCGACGTTCGTTGCTTTGGCGCTATTGGCGTTGTTGAACTAACTAATCCTATTGACCACCATCAGATACAACCCTTACTTGTTGAGCAAGGCGTATGGATTCGCCCTTTCGGAAAGCTCATCTACTTAATGCCTCCATTTATTATCAATGACCAAGAAATAGAGGTTCTTGGTAAGGCGATATATAATGTTATTAGCTCTCTTGAACAATCTTAAAATTAAGGAAAGTACGAATAACAGGCCTTTACCCACATACCGAGGCAAGAGGGCTTATTCACACCATCCTTAAGTAACCCCATACAAAAGCCCCTTTTAAGACATAACTTAAAAGGGGCTTATTAACTTCCTATTCATTCTAAAATTAGATAATTCTAAGGGAGACCTTATTTTTTAAAGCGCTCAGACAAATTCATTTGCTCATAAGCCTCTTCTTCAATACGAGTAATATTAATTACTGTATTTTCAGCCTTAGCAATACTCTCTTGATTTAGGCCGTCAACTTCCACCATTTTATCATTTAAGTTTTCTGCCATCTTAGACTGGCCTTGAGTTGTTAAATTAATTTGAGCGGTCATATCAACAATTTGCATGATAGCATTTTCAATTGAGTTCATATTTTGCGCTACTTGGTTAACTCTCTCAACGCCCTGATGAGCAACTTCAGAACCTTTATCGATAGTCAATAACACAGCATTGGTGTTTTTCTTCAACTCTTCAGTCATCTGATTGATATTCTGAGTTGCCTGTTGAGTTCTTGTTGCTAAAGCACGCACCTCATCAGCAACCACCGCAAACCCCCTCCCAGCTTCACCTGCACGGGCAGCCTCTATTGCCGCATTTAGTGCAAGAAGATTAGTTTGCTCCGCAATGTCGCTGATTGAATTAACCACCTCATTGATAGTGTCACTCTCTTTTGAAAGCACATCGACAACAACCTTTGCTTCACTAATCTCACTGTAAACCTGTCGAATTGTGTTTCCCGTTTCTTCAGCCAACTCTTGACTTGTTCTCGCCTCAGAACACACAGAAGCGGTAGAATCAGCCGCCGCCTTTACACTTTCAGCCACATCATTAATGCTAGATAGCATTTGGGAAGCGTCCGAAACAACAGACTCAAAACTTTTTCTCTGTTTGCTAAACCCAACAAGGTTACTACTTACATTGTCTTTCACTAGAGAGGCATGATTTTTAAGCTGTTTTGAACTTTCAACCAAACGATGACGAAAAGTATTACTAGCGGCTTCACGATGCAGTTGTGAAAATGCAATGGCAGCCTGATCACCTACGGCATTACAATACATATATTGCCCTAATAAGTTATGAGATTCTGGAGAAAGTAACTTAATCGCTTCTTTTCTCATGGCAGATTGGCGACCTATCAACAACCCACCAATTAATGAAGCAACAACACCAATGGATTGAATCAAAACATTGCCACTCATCAAAGAAATAAGCAGCATTAACAAAAAGACTCCATATAAAGGCAAGCCGCTATTCTGTAAAAATGAGTTTACTTTGGTCGCAGTAGGAACTACGGCACCACCTTTATTTACTCGATCATATAAAGCTTGAGCATGCTTAATCTCTGCTTGAGTCGCCTTTCTACGAACGGACTCATAACCAATCACTTTTCCACGATCCATTAAAGGGCTAACATGGGCACTAACCCAATAATGATCACCATTTTTACAACGGTTTTTCACAATCCCCATCCAGCTATTCCCTTGCTTTAGATTTGACCACATATCTGCAAAAGCCGCAGCAGGAACATCTACATGACGAATAAGATTATGCGGCGCTCCCATCAACTCTTCGCGCTCGTATCCAGCCACTTCACAAAAAGCGTCATTAACGAAGGTAATTTGCCCTTTTACGTTTGTACTTGATACCAACACATAATCATTTGGAAAACGCGCTTCCTTATCTGTAACTGGCATTTTACGCATAATAAATCTCTTAATTTAATTTTCAATCCAAAAATCATACCACTGTGTAAATTAATAAAATACACAGAAAGTTACAATCTAACACAATAAACAACACTCAAAGCACTGACTTAACTCATGAATAACTCTTATTCATCTTGGAAGTCATGATATGCATCCGGTGCCAAATCCTCAAAACGTGTGAACTTACCAACAAACGCCAAACGACAGGTTCCAATTGGCCCATTACGCTGTTTACCTATAATAATTTCAGCAATGCCTTTATAAGGAGTATCTTCGTTATACACTTCATCCCTGTAAACAAACGAAATAATGTCGGCATCCTGCTCTATCGCTCCTGACTCACGCAAATCTGAGTTAACTGGTCTCTTGTTTGGTCGATTTTCCAAACTTCGGTTTAGCTGGGATAAGGCAATTACAGGGCATTCAAGCTCTTTTGCAACCGCTTTTAAGGATCGAGATATTTCAGAAATCTCATTGGTTCTTCCTTCAGTAAACCCTGGGATCTGCATTAATTGAAGGTAATCAATCATAATTAAAGCAACACCACCATGGTCACGGGCAATACGCCTTACCCTAGAACGCAATTCAGTTGGACTAATGCCTGCGGTATCATCAATAAATAGCTTTCTATCTTTCAGCATTTTTACTGCCGACATTAATTTATCCCAATCTTCTTGTTCTAACTGCCCTGAACGCATCCTTGTTTGATCAATTTTACCCAAGGACGATAACATCCTCATCATCAACTGATCTGAAGGCATTTCTAAACTAAATACAATAACAGGTAGGTCCGTTATCATGGTGGCATTCTCCACCAAATTCATTGCAAATGTCGTCTTACCCATGGAAGGACGACCAGCCACAATGACCAAATCAGATTTTTGCAATCCAGAAGTCATCGCATCTAGATCGGTAAACCCTGTACTTAATCCGGTAATAGAACCTTCTTGGTGATATAGCTCATCAATCTTATTTACAGTAGAGTTCAAGATATCGGCAACAATCCTCGGCCCCCCTTTTTTATTACCTCCTTCAGCAATCTGAAATATCTTTCTTTCCGCTTCATCTAATACTTCAGCAGCGGTCATTCCCTCAGGATTAAAAGCCCTTGTGGTGATATCGGTCGTTGTCGTAATCAGCGACCTTAAAACAGAACGCTCCCTTACAATTTCAGCATAGGAAGAGATATTGGCAGCACTTGGAGTGGATTCGACCATCTCCATTAAATAAGCCATACCACCAATAACATCAAGTTCTCCGCGCTTATCTAGCCTCTCCCCTATAGTAACCACATCAACTGGTTCAGAGTCATCGACTAGACGAGCAATAACCGAAAAGATTTGCTTGTGCTCAGGACGATAAAAATCATCTGAAACAACCACTTCGGAAACCTTATCCCATGCTTGAGGGTCTAACATTAACCCACCAACGACCGAGCGCTCAGCTTCAATCGAATAAGGAGGCAATTTTAAAGGTAAGGGGGCTTGCTCTTGTCTTTCCACAATATAGATCCAAAGTTACAACAAAATAATAAAAATGAAGGTTATCATGATCAAAAAAAAAGGGCACCTGATGAAACCATCAGATGCCCTTTAGAATCAAAAGTCAGAATATTACGCTTTCTGACCAACCACTTCTAATGTAATCGCTACAACTACTTCAGAGTGAACTTGTACGTCAATTTCAAAAGAACCTGTATGACGAATCACACCTTCTGGAAGACGAACTTCAGATTTTGATACTTCTACTTCAGTAGAAATTAATTCAGCGATGTCACGTGCACCGATTGAACCGAATAACTTACCTTCATCACCAGCATTTGCTTCGATTGTGAAAGTTTTACCAGCCAATGTCTCACCACGAGCAACAGCCGCTTCTTTACGAACAGCCGCTTCAGCTTCTAGCTCAGCACGACGCTCTTCAAAAGTAGCTAGGTTTGCTTTAGTAGCCATTACAGCTTTTTTATTTGGAACTAAAAAGTTACGAGCGAAGCCTGGTTTAACAGTAACTACGTCACCGATACCGCCTAGCTTGTTTACTTTGTCGAGTAGAATAACTTCCATCTCGATCACCTCTAATTAATAATTAGCTATTACTTAAATCAGTTGGCTTTTCTTGAATCCTACCTCGAAAGTCTATAAACGCATCTGCTATAGCTAATATTATCAGCAGTTTTGTAAAATAAACGTTCAGAACAAATAAGCCGATAAGGTAGAAAACAACCAATCCAATTATCCCAATTCTTTTTTTTGCGACAATTCCGTGCACTATAGCAACGCCTACCAAGACAAAGACAGGAACCGCAACTTGAGTTAAGACATAAAACGCTTCACCAAGGCTTTCACCCAAAAGAACCATACTGCCTAACAACAACACCGACACCATAGGTAAACGGAGTTGATGAAATTCATTTCGTAAACCGCCCGGGTTGTAAAGAGCGGCCTGCCATTTTCTAGCTAGAAAAAGTGAGACCACCGAAACAAACACCTGAACAGTTGATAGAGCAACTACAACTTGATTAAAAATCGTACCTTTATCAGGTATTTCTACCTGTTGCTCATTCAAAAACAGCTGAACCATTTCAATTAATAAGTTCAACAAACTGGGCATTAACAATGGTAAGAGAAAGACTCCTGCCAAAGCCAGAAAACTGGCCACTGTCAAAACAAATGCCCAAGATATTTTTGTACGTAACAAATAACCCAATAACATGACTTGAACTAACACGATAAACGCTGTTGCATCACCTTGATAAAACCACAACATTATCGATGGCAATCCACCCCATGCCAATACAGGAATTGCTTCTGCAACACCTTTTCGAAGTACAACCAAACCTAAAATGGCAGCCGCTAACCAGAACATAAGTGGAATAGCGCTAAAAGCTGCAACACCAATAACGGCATGCAACCGACGCTTCATCACCCAGTTCGCTAGTGTACTCATGAAGTACCCCGAATCACTTATTAATTAAAGTGGCTATCAGTGTATGGCAAAAGAGCAATATAGCGAGCGCGCTTGATAGCTGTCGCTAATTGACGCTGGTAACGAGCCTTAGTGCCAGTAATACGGCTAGGAACAATTTTACCAGTTTCAGTAACATAACCTTTAAGTGTCTCTAGATCTTTATAATCGATCTCGATTGTGCCTTCTGCAGTGAAGCGGCAGAATTTACGACGACGGAAAAAACGAGCCATGAGTATCTCCTAATCCAATTAATTATTCAGCTGCGTCAGAAGAGTTATCTTCTTCAACAGAATTTTCTACAGCACGCTCTTCACGTTGAGGAGCTGGACGACGATCATCACGACCTTCAGATGCTTTAATTGGAGAAACTTCAGTCACTGCCGCTTTACGACGAATTACCAAATTACGGATAATTGCATCGTTGTAACGGAAAGTTTCGTTTAGTTCCGATAAAACACTTTCAGAAGTCTCAATGTTCATAAGAACATAATGAGCCTTGTGAATTTTGTTGATTGGGTAAGCTAATTGACGACGACCCCAATCTTCTAGACGATGAACTTGGCCACCATCTTCAGTAATCAAGTTAGTATAACGCTCGATCATTGCTGGGACTTGTTCACTTTGATCTGGATGAACCAGAAACACGATTTCATAATGACGCATTGAAGCTCCTTATGGGTTCTTAGTCTCCACGCTTCCCCCGTTAGATAAGCTGTGAGACAAGGAGTATTGATTTACGGGGTGCGGTATTATATAACAGCCCTAAAAATAATGGAACCTAGGATTTCAAATTATGCAGGATCAATCTAAAGCGATGTTATTTGGTTTCATTGCTGTATTATTATGGTCAACCGTCGCTACCGCCTTTAGTATTTCGTTATCACAACAAAGCCCTATTCAACTGTTATTAATCGCCGCACTTGCTTCGTTGCTTTTTTTATTTACTTTAGTTATCTATAAAAAACAATGGAAAGAACTAAAGCATTACGCTTCTACAACATGGAAAACCTCTTTGTTTTTTGGCGCGGTTAATCCCTTTATCTATTACTTAGTTCTGCTAGAAGCTTATGACTTACTTCCAGCTCAAGAAGCACAAGCAATCAATTACACTTGGGCTATTATGCTAAGTTTTATGGCCGTTCCAATTCTAAAACAGAAGTTACTCGTATTTGACATTCTCGCGGCCATATTTTGTTACTTTGGCGTGTTAATCATTGCGACCAACGGCAACCCTACGGGCTTGACGTTTAGTAATCCTACCGGCGTATTTCTCGCCTTGGCAAGCACGGTTATATGGGCCATGTACTGGCTCTTAAATACGAAAGATAAACGGCCATCTTTAATAGGTCTTACTTTAAACTTCAGCTTTGCATTGCCATTGATTGTAGCCTATTGGTTTTTTACTGAAAGTCATAATGAGTGGCAGCTTAAAGGGATATTAAGTGCCGTTTATATTGGCCTATTTGAGATGGGATTGACCTTTGTTCTGTGGAATAGCGCACTTAAGCTCACAAATAAAGCCACAAAAATCGCTAACCTGATTTTTATTTCCCCCATATTGTCTATTTTTTGGTTGTCACAATTTACTGATGAAAAAGTAAAACTCTCGACTCTAGTTGGACTTATCTGCATACTCGCAGGGTTGCTAATACAGAACATAGCAAAGTCAAAAAAAGCGGCCAATAGTTAAAGTAAGGAAACCCATGCCAGCATTTATCTATCTACTGTTACCTATTCTTTTTTGGTCGGGAAATTACGTTTTAGGCAGAATAACTCTGGAAACAGGTTTAGACCCTTTCTTCCTTTCTTTTGCTCGCTGGTCTCTCGCTTGTCTGTTTGTTGTACCATTCGCATATAAAGCCTTAATACTTGAAAGAAAAATCATTGCACAAAATTGGAAAATATTAACTTTTTTTGCTTGGTTTGGCGTATGTAATTACAACCTATTCCTATACATAGGGCTGACGACTACCAGCGTTACCAACGCAGTACTACTTAATTCCGTCATGCCCGTTATCATTTTAATTACAGCAAGACTATTGCTAGGACAAAAAACGACTTGGCTACAAAATACAGGCATACTTATCTCAACACTCGGTGTTATCAACATTGTTAGCCAAGGAACATTAGAAACCTTATTAAACTTAACTGTTTCTACTGGTGATTTATGGATTATTGCAGCCGCTCTTTGTTGGGCAGTCTATTCGGTGCTGATTGCTAAAAAGCCAAAAAACTTGTCTATGCTTGGTTTTTTTTCCAGTACAGCGCTAATAGGAACAAGCATCCAGATCCCTCTAGTCTTCTTCTTTAGCAATCAAGACGTAAGTAGCCTAACCCATTTAGATTGGCTAACTATTGCCTATATGTCCATATTTGCCTCAATTGGCGCTTTTTTATGCTGGAATGCGGGTATTCAAAAATTAGGCGCAGCCACTGCAGGTCACTTTATTCATTTAATGCCAGTCTTTAGCATCTTTCTTTCTTATTTTTTCTTAAAAGAAAGTCTTTATGGTTACCATATTAGCGGCATCATTTTTATATTCGGCGGCATATTTATTGCGACAATCTTAAACAAGATAAAAAGAAAACAGACAGTAACCTCTTAATTCCTTCTATTATCACTCGAGGGAGAAGAGGGAGCCCTTGATCTAGCCTCCTCTAGACAACCTTGCACTGTATAGAATACTGATAAAGATGCACCCCATCCCTAAAACAGCATATATATCTGGAATATGCCCCCAAATCAGCCATCCCCAAACACCACTAAATACAACACCAATATAACTTATTGGTGATACCACACTAGCGGGAGCATATGTATAAGCTTTTGTGTATAAAAACATTCCTGCATAAAGTGTTGCTGCAACTACAAAGATCCAGACATACAAAGACAAAGGAACATACAAACTTTCATTTTGAATCAAAGCGACAAATAACGACAATAATGCAGAAACGGCGAAATATACAGTCATCGTTTCTTCGCTCCTTACTTCTTTTGAAAGCATCCGCGTTGTTACCATAGAAAAGGCCAACCCGATGGCGGATGTAAAACCAATCAAATGCCAAATATCAACATGTGTTGGAGTTGGCTGAATAATAAAAATCACCCCGACAAAACCAATTACAATCGGTAACCATCGACGAGTAGGTATACGAATATTATGCATAATTAGCACCACAAAAGGTACGCACAATGGGGCACAAGAGCGCAACAAAGAAGCTTCAACTAAAGGAATATGATTCAGTGCGTAATAATAAAAAACAAAACCAGTGAAACCACCAACACTCCTTAGGAAATGTATTTTCCACACAAAAGCCGAACGAGGAACCCAATGACCTTTTTGTTGAGGTAATAACAGTAACAAGCAGAAAACACTTTGCCAAAATACCAAAGTAATCAC
Source organism: uncultured Marinomonas sp. (assembly GCA_947493575.1). Taxonomy (GTDB): domain Bacteria; phylum Pseudomonadota; class Gammaproteobacteria; order Pseudomonadales; family Marinomonadaceae; genus Marinomonas. The sequence goes on along the minus strand of CANLRQ010000015.1, from coordinate 37,830 downwards.
TGCAATTTCTTGCTGAACCACTTTTGCTGCCAGTGCTGTAATCGACATAATAAAAGCATAAGCAATAGTGGCGTAAATCCCCTTCATTAGAAGGTTTGAGGTCATACTAGAAAGCATATTTATCCCAATTCAACACTGAGTTTGTTTGGACCTAAATACCCAGCTAGAGCTGGAATTGAATCGTATTCCTCTAACAAAGACACATCTCCGTGAACCTGGACCTTTCCCGATTTAATTAACATTATATTTCCACCAGCTAATTTTGCTTCATGGGGGTGATGGGAAATAAGCAATGTTGTTAAGCCTAAATCATGTGTTAAATCAGCTACTAACAACAGCATCTCTTCTCTCAAATTAGGGTCAAGCGCGCTAAAAGGTTCATCTAGTAAAAGAATCGGTCTTTTCCTTACCAGTGCTCGCGCCAAAGCAACTCGTTGAGCTTGACCTCCAGAGAGCATATCGGGAAATTTATCTAATTGTTCTTTTAACTGAGTTTTACTCAAAGCCCATTCAACCGTACTCCTTTCCTTATCTGTCAACTTACCACTTGGGTGCAAACCAATTGCAATATTCTGCCAAACAGTTAATTGAGGGAATAAATTGTCACTTTGAAATAAAGTTGTAATAGGTCTGTTATAAGGCGGCATCCCTTGTAAATTATCATCCTCAAACGTTAGTTTTCCATCCCCTTCTATAAAACCGCCCACCAACTGTAAGAGAGTACTTTTCCCTTCTCCACTGCCACCAAGCAAGGTAGTCAAACCTTTAGTAATATTCACCTGATAATGAGCACTAAATGAGGCCCAAGAATAGGTTAAATCAATGTTTAACACGAGAAACGCCTCCTATAATACGGGTAGAAAGAACAAACAGCAGCACACACAGAATCACCAGCACAACAGCCACACTTGAGCCCTGCTCCAATCGATAAGAACCAATTAATTGAAACAAGTACAAGGGTAAAGACATCAAACCAGACGAACCAAATAGAGCTATAACACCCATATCACCCAAACAAAGCAAAAGCGCATAACCAAACGCTTGAGAAATACTGCCTCTAACCACTGGCCATTCTAATAAAAAGCGAGGCCACCCCCATATCCCCAAACTCGCATACAACATGCGATAACGTTTTTCTTGCTGATAAAATACGGGGACTAAGGCCCTCAAGACAAAAGGTAACGCCATCATTCCATTAACCCAAACAACGATCCAGTACCCTTGATCAAACCCCCAACCAATTTGACGAAAAATCAAAAACAGCCCTGTGGCGATAACCAAGCCAGGAATCATTAAAATACTGCTCCCTAAATGCTCAACCAGCTTAGCAAGCCAAACTAATTGAGGGCGAAAGTACGCATATCGAGCAACAAATACAAAACCAATCCCCAAGGTCACGCTTAGTATCGCTGCGGGTATCGCAATTTTTAGAGACACACCTACAGCCATCCACATTTTTTTATCTTGTAAGGTTTGCCAAAATACCTTTGAATAAACAGGTTCTAATATGGCGATAAATGGAGGAATAATGAGCAACAAAGCAAATGCAATTGCTCCATAATCAAAAAGTCGACTCCAAAAGCTGTCCTTTAAACGATAACTTGTTAATGTGAGTACACTATTATCTTGTTTTAAAGGCAAAGAGAAACGGTAAATTAATAAGGCTACAGAGCTGCATATCAAGACTTGCAAAAGAGAAAGCACACTTGCCTTAGACACATCAAAATCAAAACGTAATGCCTGATAGATAGCAACCTCGAGTGTGCTGGATTTAGGACCACCGCCAAGACTGAGCACCACTGCAAAACTCGAAAAGCAAAGCATAAATATTAATACAAATGCGCCAGGTAACGCCTTTCTGATGTAATGCCACTCGATAGTTTTAAACGCTTGCCAACGAGAGAACCCTAATTGAAGAGCGAGGCGCCATTGTGCTTGAGGAATCAAACCATGAGCCTGCACCAATAAACGTACTGCTAAAGGTAAATTGAAGAACAGGTGAGCCAGTAATATGCCTAAAAGGCCATATAAGGGCACTTCCACTCCTATCCATGAATTTATCCATCCACTTCGGCCATAAACAATAACAATACCTAAAATAGCAACAATGCTCGGAACAACCATAGAAACGGCAAACAACTGGAATAAGGTATCACGCCCAAAAAATTGACGGCGCATTAAAGCCGAGGCAATGGGAATAGCAAACCCTATGCTTAATACACTGCTTAATAGAGCCTGCCAAAGAGAGAAACGAACTACTCGCCACAAATAGGTACTAGACAAATAAGAGCCCCACCTGTCCGCTTCACCATAAAACAAAAGAGCTGCCAAACTGGCAGCTCCTATTAAAGTAAAGACAAGAATAAGGCAAAAAGCGGGCAGTAAGCGCCATTGAGACAATGATAATGACAAGGCGCTTAATTCGATTCGCATTATCGAGTTGTTGCTTCTAGCCACTCATCTACCCAAACACTGCGATTCATGGATACGTCTTCAACAGGAAGTGAAAGCACTTTTGTAGGCTGTTCCAAAGAAGAAAACGCTTCTGGTAAAGGTGTTGTAGTCTCTACTACAGGAAACATCCAATTACCCGTCGCAACATGGGACTGAAACCCATCCTCTAAGATAAATGACATAAACTGACCTGCTAATTCAGGATTAGGTGCATTTTTTAGTTGTGCAGCGACTTCTACTTGTGGATAAAATCCCTCTGAAGCAGGTGCAGCTTGGTATTTATTTACGCCTTCAGCAACCATATGATAGGCAGGAGAAGTCGTATAACTGAGTACCACATCAGCTTCACCTTTCAAAAATAAGCTGTAACCGTCATACCAGCCCTTCGTTACAGTAACAGTATGGGAACTTAATTTTTCCCAAGCTTCGTCAGCCTTATCACCATAAACTGATTTCATCCATAACAATAAACCTAACCCCGGTGTGCTCGTACGCGGGTCTTGATAAATTACTCTTAAATCTTGGCTCTCAACAATATCGTTCAATGAAGTTGGAACAGTTTGCAATTTTTCAGTATCGTAAATAAAAGCAAAATAACCTTGATCAAAAGGTACAAAGTATGGGTTATTCCATCCATTAGGTACCGTAACTTTTTCTGTATTTACCGTGTGTGTAGCTAATAGGCCCGTTTTTTCAGCCGAAGCCATTAAATTAACGTCCAATCCAAGCAAAACATCCGCTTTTGATGAAGCGCCTTCAAGTTGTATACGCGATAAAATACCAACAGAAGAATCTAGGCCAACGTATTTCAACTCACAAGCACACACTTTTTCGAAGTCTTCTTTTATTTTTGGGCCAGGACCCCAATCAGAAGAAAAAGAGTCATAGGTATATACAGTAAGAGTATTACTTTTGTCTGCAATGGCTGTCGTTGCTAAAAGAGATGTTGCAAGAATGGTTGCAGAAAAAGAAAAAAAAGAAGTAAAACGCATTTAGTCGCTCCAATTAAAAAAATCAATGAGCGGCGCGGTGTGAGGCTGCCAAAAAGCAAGATCTCAATCCCTACGCCAGCATAATCTGGATCAGGTTCAACGGGTTAGCAAAGTAGTACTTATTGCTTCTCAGCCTTAAAAAGGCACCCCATGAGATATATTCGTAAACGATTATAATGATAATCTAAAAAATCGCTAGAAACTTATTATGTAGAGCCTTTCAACTCTTACTTTTCAACTTCCCCTACTTTTTTTAGTACCCGCTCAACCGCTCCTTGATTCTTTTTTGCAAAGAGTAAGGCTTTACCCCCCATATAAAGACGGGATTGCTCATTTTCAAACAGTTGTTTAACCGAATTTTCAATCTCAACAACAGTCGAGCACTTCCATGCCGCTTCATCCTGAAGCAATCCTTGAGTCATCTCTTTAAAATTAAACGTATGCTCACCCACAAGAATGGGTTTCGACAACAAGGCAGGCTCAATAGGGTTATGCCCACCTCGCTCAATTAAACTACCGCCAACAAAGGCAATATCAGCGCACTGGTAGTAATAAAGAAGCTCTCCCATTGAATCCCCTACAACAACATCGTATTGAGACCAGTCTTTCTGAGAGACCTCACTGCGTTTCGCTACACGATCAAACTGAGACTGTGCCAATTCATATACAGCATCAAAACGCTCAGGATGACGAGGAACTAATAACAACAAAGCCGCTTCAAAGGTCTTTTTAACCCTACTGTGGGCTTCTAACAGCAGCTTTTCTTCACCATCGTGCGTACTGGCTCCCACCCAAATAGGTAATAAGGGACCCACATTCCTTTTCCAGTCACTTCCTTTCACATTATCAGGAACGGCCAAATCGAATTTAATATTGCCCGTTACACATACAGAGTTAGCACCTAATTGTCGAAAACGCTTAGCATCTTCATCATCATGGGCGCAAAATTGAACAGGCAACTGCATTAACTTTTTAGACAGGGAGGAAAATTTTGCGTATTTTCGGAATGATCGCTCACTTAAGCGCGCATTAATAATATGGACTTGAATATTATGTTTTTTACATCCGGTTAATAAATTTGGCCATAACTCAGTTTCAACAATTAATAACTTAGGACAAGTCAGCTTAGACAAAAAACCCTCTACTGACTTTACCCAATCAACTGGCAAGTAATGATGCTGGACGTTTTCGTTGAATAGAGAAGACACCTGGGCAGCACCTGTCGGCGTTACTGTAGTGATCAATAAATGTTTATTTGGATAAAGCGCCTGCCATTGATTAACTAAAGGTCTAACAGCTAAAACTTCTCCAACAGAAGCACAGTGAATCCAAAGGTCGGCATGAATGTCTTTTTCAACTTCGCCAAACGCCTGATTTATAAAATAGTTATCATATTCTTTACCGAACCGTTTCAGTTTACGCAAAATCCAAGGCGTTAATACTTTCAAAAGCAGCTGATAAACCCACATCATGCGTCCTCAGGATCGTTAAACTGCTGTTTATGAAGCCGAGCATAGGCGCCTTTTTTCTCCAACAACTCCAAATGAGCTCCCATTTCTACGACATTCCCATGGTCAACTACCGCAATAATGTCGGCATTTTCAATGGTAGATAATCGATGGGCAATCGCAATGGTCGTTCTGTCCTTCATTAAGGTATCTAAGGCTTGCTGAATCGCTCTCTCAGACTCTGAGTCCAACGCCGATGTTGCCTCATCTAAAATCAAGATAGGTGCATTTTTCAATATGGCTCTTGCGATAGCAATACGCTGCCTTTGCCCACCAGATAATAACACACCATTTTCACCGACCATGGTATCTAAACCCAACTCAAGCTCTTGAATAAAGCCCCATGCATTTGCCGCCTCAGCCGCTGCAATAATGTCTTTATCAGAGGCACTATTTAAATCTCCATAGGCAATATTCGAACGAATAGACCCATTAAAAAGAACGACATTTTGATTAACTAAAGCAATATGTTTTCGAAGATTTTCAAGAGAAAGCTGATTAATTGGCTCATTATCTAATAGCAAACTACCTTCTTCCACATCATAAAAGCGTGGAATAAGGTTTGCGAAAGTTGACTTCCCTCCACCAGACTTTCCAACTAGAGCAAGGGTTTTACCCGCAGGCAATGAGATAGAAACATTATTTAAAACCTGTTTATCTGTATTCGGATAAGTGAAATTAAGCTGTTTAAACTGAATATCACCATTTACTTTTTTCACTTGCTTCGAGCCTGTATTCTTCTCTATGTCTAAATCCAAAAATTCAAAAATACTTTCTGCTGCCGAAATCCCCTTTTGCAAAATGCTGTTTACTTCTGTCAATTGACGCATTGGCTTACTCAACATGCCAGCAGCACCAATAAAAGCCACAAAGTCACCTGCCGACATGGATGCACTGATTGTTGGATCAAGCGCCATAAAAATAAGAGCCGCCAATGCAACCGCAACAATAAACTGAACAATGGGAACATTAAGTGCTTTGGTTAATTCCAATTTTAATTGTGAGCGACGATTTTCATTTGCAGCCTGATAAAAACGTTTTGTTTCAAAGTCAGTACCACCAAAAATTTTAATGACTTCTTGCCCTTTTATTGACTCTGAAGCCACATCTGTGACGCCACCCATTGAATTTTGGATGCGCGTACTTAATTTGCGAAAACGCTTTGAGGCATAGGAAACAATCACACCAATAATGGGAATAATAAGTAAGAAAAGTAGAGACAAGCGCCAGTTGGTATACAGCATGTAACCCATCAAGCCAATTACGGTAAAACCTTCTCTAAGTAATGTTTTAATCGCATTGGTTACAGAACCAATTACTTGTTCAGTATCATAAGTCAGCTTTGCTAATAAGCGCCCAGTAGGCATTGAGTGAAAGTAGCTCGAAGGTAAGGTCACCAACTTATCAAACATGTCGGTTCGCAGATCAAATACAATCTTGGTTGCAATTTGAGCCATAAAATAGGAGCTAGTAAAGGTCCCAAGCCCTCGGATAAGAAAGATTCCTAAGATTGCCAGAGGAATAAGCAATCGATTTTCTGAAGATTGCCCATTTGATACAACATCAACAATATGTTTTAACAAAGCCGCAAGTGCAGGCTCCATTGAGGCATACATTATAAAACCAACAATACTTAATAAAAGGTAATGCCAAGAACCTTTTAAATACGTCAGTAATCGAAAGTACAGCTGACGCCCAGTAGGTTTTATTTGTTGCTCAGATGTCGACTTGTCCATTTGACTCATTTACAAATTAGCCTTTTCAATAATTTTAGTCGTAGAGTATCCATCAACAAAAGTCAGTACTTTAACCTCCCCTCCTAAACTCAACACATGATCTGCTCCGACAATAGTATCAATGGAGTAATCCCCACCTTTTACAAGGACATCAGGAGAAAGTGCTTCTATTAATTCTTTTGGGGTGTCTTCATCAAACCAAGTTACCCAATCGATTGCTCCCACGCCCTCTAATACTGCCATTCTATGTTCTAGGTTATTGATTGGACGTTTATCTCCTTTTAAACGCTTCACAGAAGCATCTGTATTCACGGCAACAATCAAACGATCACCCAATGCTTTTGCTTGCTTCATGTAAGTTACATGACCTGGATGCAAAATATCAAAACATCCATTAGTGAAAACAACTTTTTCATCATTTAGCTGAGCCAACTGAATTTGTTCCAACAGCTCTTCAGGAGATAACACACCAAAATTGGTTGTCCTCGTACGAGCAAACATAATGGCTTCAAGCTGTTCAGAAGAAATTGTTGCTGTACCTAATTTTCCAATGACATAACCAGCGGCCTGATTGGCATACTCAACTGCGTCAGTTAATCGTTTACTGGTGACAAAAATCGATGCAAGAACGGCTATAACAGTATCACCCGCACCAGTGACGTCAAACACTTCACGCGCGGCAGTAGCAAGGGAAAACGGTGCTTTATTCTCTTCAAATAACATCAGACCATCTTCACCACGAGTCACCAGCAATGCTTTCCATCCATACTGTTTCAGTAAAGATTCGCCTCGTGTTATTAAGTCATCGGTGTTTTTACAAGCGCCAACAATCGCTTCAAACTCACTAAAATTAGGTTTAACCAAGGTAGCTCCTTGGTAAATAGAAAAGTCATTCCCTTTAGGGTCAACAAAAGAAGGAACAGCAGCTCGATTGGCTAATTCAATCAAACCTTTAATACCTGATAAGGTTCCTTTCGCATAGTCAGAAAAAATTACGGCATCACAGTCATGAATAACTTGATCTACCAAAGATTCAACTTCAGCTCTATGGTCAAAACTTGCAAAGTCTTCTTCAAAATCAACACGAATTAATTGTTGGTGCCGACTGATTACCCTTAATTTAGTAATTGTTGGCAAATCATTACTTTGAAAAAAGTGGCACTGAACATTTTCATTAACTAAACATGTCTCAAGCGCTGTGGCATTTTCGTCTTTACCTACAATACCAATAAGAGTGACTTTTACACCCAATTTAGCCAACCCTAAAGCAACATTAGCAGCGCCCCCTGCACGGTCTTCAACACCAGAAACCTTTACCACTTGCACTGGCGCTTCAGGAGAAATACGGGAGGTGCCACCATGCCAGTAACGATCTAGCATGACATCACCAACAACCAAGACATGTTTTTCTTTAAAATTAAGATAAGAAGAGTTCATAGCAATAATAGTATTCGATTTTTGAGGTCGAGCATCTTATCATATTCAATAGCTAAGTTGGATAGACTAAAAAATAAGGCACGATAGTAATGATATTGGGATTGATAAAAAAGAATTGCCAAAGCTTTGTTTTTGGACAGTTACTCAAACAATGGAATATCCATGGTTTTCATCCGACATTAGGTTATAGCTATGAAAGCTTAACAACAGACTGGAAGATTAACCCAGTTGGTAGGGTTAGATTATTAACCCAATGTCGACAACTCTATACTTTTTCTCATGCCGCTACCGTTGACGACAACCCAGATTGGGAAGCTCGTCTACAACCCTTGTTTGAATTTATCATTCAACATTATTATCAAAAAAACCGCTGGATTTTTTCTTTAGATGATAATTTAAATACCCTTGATGAGAAAAGCGATGCCTATGCTTTGGCCTTTGTCATGCTTTCCTTTAGTTTTTATTATAAAGCGACTAAAGACCCTAGAGCGCTTGAACTAATGGAATCAACGCATCAATTTTTACAAACAGAAATGCGTTCATCTAATGGGGGGTATTACGAGTCCATCCCTTTAAACCTCATGTCTGTTCGTCGTCAGAATCCGCACATGCACTTACTCGAGGGATATATTGCTGCTTATAATGCAACTCAAAAAAACCATTATAAGACAGCACTAATAGAGTTATTAACGCTTGCTCAAACTCAATTTTTTGACGCCAATACAAACAGTTTAAGAGAATTTTTCAGCTCCAACTGGGAACATGATGAGGCCACAGGCCATATTATAGAGCCAGGACACCATTTTGAGTGGGTTTGGCTATTACACCAAGCTTATAAAATTGAACAGAATCCTGACTACTTAACACTTGCTGAAACCTTATGGCAGAAAGGAATCAAGCACGGTCTTGACCCTAACGGTGGCATTTACAATCAGATTCATGCTGAAACGAATCAACCTTTAGACAAAGAAAAACGCATATGGCCACTTACAGAATACCTGAAAGCACTTTGCGTCCATATTGAAGGCCACACAGGGCAAGAAGATCATGTAAAAAAAGCTCTCAGTTTTATTTTTACTCATTACTTTTACCCTGACGGTCACTGGAATGAGTTTTTAGATGAAAATAATAAAGCAAAAACTCACCCTTTACCTGGGACAAGCAGTTACCATATTTTTTTAGGTTTATGGGAAGTGATACATTGGTCAGAACAGACCATGTCTCAAGCTCCTCAAACGCATTTGAAGTAACAAGTTTAGAATTATAGGACAACCATATGTACGTAGTTACCGGTGGTGCTGGCTTTATTGGTAGCAATATTATCCACGCATTAAACAAAAGAGGCATTGATGACATTTTGGTTGTCGATGACCTTACCGATGGCAAAAAGTGCCGTAACCTAAGTGATCTGAATATTGCCGATTACATGGATATGCACGACTTTTTAGCTGCTATCAAAAATAATACGCTTGATATCGAAGTTACCGCTATTTTTCATGAGGGCGCGTGCTCTGCCACAACAGAGTGGAATGGTAAGTTCGTCATGGAGGTGAATTACCAATATTCTAAAGCCGTGTTGCATTATTGTTTAGACAGAAATATTCCTTTCTCTTACGCATCTTCAGCGTCTGTCTATGGCGCTGGCCCCGTATTCAAAGAAGACAGGTCTCAAGAAAACCCATTAAACATGTACGCTTTTTCAAAGTTTCAATTTGACCAATATGTACGTCGTTTATTGCCAACTATAGAAAGCCAAGTATGTGGCTTCCGATATTTCAATGTTTATGGCCCACGTGAGCAACATAAAGGAACCATGGCAAGTGTTGCGTTTCATTTACGTAATCAAATTATTGCAGGAGAAAATCCAAAATTGTTTGGTGCATACGATGGCTATGAAGCGGGAGGTCAAAGCCGTGATTTCATCTATGTTGAAGATCTAGTAAACACTAAACTTTGGTTTTTAGATAATCCAAAACAATCTGGCATTTTCAACCTAGGAACGGGTCAAGCTGAACCTTTCAGAACCATTGCTGAAACAGTAATTCAATACTATGGCAAAGGAGAAGTTGAATATATTGATTTCCCTGAGCATTTAAAAGGTGTCTACCAAAGTTTTACTGAAGCAGATATTAGCCATTTACGCAGCGTTGGTTACGAAGGTAACTTTCGAGGCCTTTCTCAAGGCGTAACAGATTACTTAACTTGGATGGAACAACATGGCTAAATATCTCATCGTAGGCCCATCATGGGTTGGCGATATGGTCATGGCTCAAACTTTATTCAGCCGCATTAAAATTGACGATCCAAGTGCAATCATTGACGTTGTGGGCCCAGCTTGGTCTGCACCTATCTTAGCGAGAATGAGCGAGGTTAGAAACGCCATAACATTAGAAACAGGCCATGGCGAATGGGGCATTAACACTCGTAGGCAGCTAGGAAAGTCATTAAAATCAGAGAGCTACGATAAAGCTATTGTACTACCAAGATCTTGGAAATCGGCCCTTGTGCCTTTTTTTGCCAATATACCCGAACGGGTCGGGTTCCATGGCGAGCAACGTTTTGTACTACTAACAGAACGTCGCGTCCTAGATAAAAACATTTTAAATCAAACTGTTAAACGCTTTACTTCATTAGGAGTAGAGCAATCCAAAGCCTATCCACCAGAACCCATTATTAACCCGCAATTATCGGTGGATAAAAACAACCAACAAAATTTACTATCTTCTCTGAACCTATCGAAAGATAAACCAGCCATCGCATTAATGGCTGGCGCTGAATTTGGCCCATCTAAACAATGGCCACTGCATCACTTTCATGAAGTCGCAAATCACTTTATTAATGAAGGTTATCAAATATGGGTTTTAGGTGGCCCGAAAGATCAGGAGGATGGAGACAAGATTATCAGTGGCTTAGGGGAATTTGCCTTTAATTTATGCGGCAAAACCAAATTGGTGGATGCCATTGATTTATTGGCCTATGCGGACCAAGCAATCAGTAACGATTCTGGTTTGATGCATGTTGCTGCGGCTGTAGGTACTCACGTACATGGTATTTACGGATCCACCAGTGAACTATTCACACCACCACTCACAGACAAGAAAACCATTCATAATTTACATTTAGAATGCTCACCTTGCTTTAAAAGAAACTGTCCTCTAGGACACACAAATTGTCAAAATGATTTAAAGCCAATAAAAGTTATTGAGGAAAGTACGAATAAGTCTACTAAGCCTCAGTCTTTCAGAGAAACCGTCAAATAAGGCACGATTTTGCAGGAATGTTAATGCCTTTCAAAGAATTGTAACGCAATGTGACACTCTCTCTGAAAGGCACTGGAAGACCCGTAGGGCATAGTCTAAAAGCCTGTTACTCAAGGCAAGTATCGAATGTGAATAGCCGATCTATTTTCAAGATGCTCCGCCAAGAATACAGGCTTAGTAGAACTTATTCGCACCTTCCTTAATCTATCTGCTGATTCAAACCTAACTCACATTGACTCAATTTTTCATCAATAGTGTTCTTAAGCAAAAAATCATTATATTCTAAGCTTTTTCTTTCATTTTCTGGATGGTATAAATGGAATCCAACACCAGCAAACTTTAAATAAATTCGATTTAAACCATGGTTTAGCATTCTAATCACAAGTTCACTGTCTTCACGCCCCCACCCCTCAAATTTCTCATTAAACCCATTCACATTGATCAAGTCTTGCTTCCATGCAGCAAAGTTACAAGTACGAGTGGATTTATCAGAATTCCATACTCTTGAAAACATTGAACTCAAGACAGAGTTTGAAATAACATTTTTTCTATTTTTTATCCCCTTAGTAAAAATAGAAAGGCGCGTATCTCCATTAATAACGTCTTTACATAGCTCTTCATTTAACAACGCACGGCAGCCTTGCACAAAAAAACCTTCTCGTGAGGCTTTAATATGATCTTTAATAAAATTCGGATGGAGCATAATATCCCCATCAATCATCACTATGTATTCGTAACTCGCTTTAGCAATGGCCTTATTACGGCTTTTAGCAGCCCTAAATCCATCATCCTCTTGCCAACTATGAATAAGAGGTACAGGAAATATTTTTGCATAAGAATCAATCAACTCTTTCGTATCGTCTCTAGATCCGTCATCGGCAATAATAACTTCATTTGGAAAAACTTTTTGAGTAATAACACTTTGTAATACTACTTCAAGTGCCTCTTTCCAATTATAAGTCGTGACAATTAACGACACTTTCATTTCTTTGACTCCGCCTGCTCTCGCATCCATAAATCAATATATTTAACAAAGGTTGAATGCATTCCTAACCAAGCAAGAATGAAACCATGTTTTCCATCTAAAAATCCACGTTTTATAAAATACATTTTTATAAAACAAGCAAAGGCATGTAGCAACGCGGTTCCTAAACCAGATTTTTTCTTACCTTCTCTTTGATCTGTCCACGCTTTTAAATAACCTGTGGTCTTTTTAATATAATGATGTAAGTTTTCATATGTATCATGGTACAGAAATCCACCCTTGATTTTTTTCACTTGTATGTCGTTCCCAAATACAACTTTTTCATGCACTAGTGCATCGTTATATGCAGCCTTCTCTCTTGGATACAAGCGCACAATCCAGTCAGGACTCCAACCAGAGTAATGTATGTATTTACCAAAAGCCTTGGTTAATCGATTCACTTGATAACAAGTATCTAAAGAAGAAGTGCGAACGGTTTCCTGTATCAAAACCTTCAATTCAGGAGAAACACATTCATCAGCATCAAGCACAAGCACCCAGTCCGATGTCATATAAGATTGGGCTTGTTGTCTTTGTTTGCCAAATCCTGGCCATTCTAGATTTTGATAGACCTTAGATTGATATTGGTTGGCAATGTCTAGGGTTGAGTCCGTGCTTCCTGAATCAAGAATAACAATTTCATCCACCCAACCAGAGACAGACTGCAGACATTTTTCTAGGTGTTTCTCTTCGTTTTTCACAATCATCAAAACACCCAGAGTATTAATATTGCTCATAATTACCTATTTTTATAGTTGACCAGATAATTCGAAATATTTTTTCGCGACTAAAAGGTTAATTTTATGCTCTCTATCGGCATCTTTAAATTGTTGAGTGTAACCTTGAGCATTTTTAATAATGTTTAATGCGGCTGAAGGATTGTCGTTGTAATACTGAATTTTTTCTTCAAGATCACTAAAGTCATCTTTTAATAAAACATAATGAATACCTGGAACCAATAACCCTTCCATATACCAAGTTTCAAAACGTGGACGCCTCATAAAGCACAAAGAATTCGAGGACATAATCCACTTTAGATTCGTTGCAACATCTTTACCCTCAACACTCACTATGTATTTATAAGAAAGTTGATCCTCAATCGTTAGATACCCCTTATAACCAGCATCATCAATGAGTTTCTCATCACAGTGACCTATATCGCATAATGGATGATTTGAAAATTTATCCGACAAAATTTTTCTGTGTTCTTGATAAATCATTCCACGCCAAACAGCTTGATTTTTTTTCTCTTCAAATTTTCTTATATCATCCACAAAATTATAATGTCTGATAGCATTCAATTTAAGTAGAACTGATGACTGATTTTCTTCTGATATTGGCCTACTCTTAACAAAAGAAGGGTCTTTAGGTATGTGAATGACGTCACCAAAGATATAATTAAAGCGTAGTTTTTTGGGGAAGAATTTCACTATTTTTTTGGTATCAGCGTAGTACGCAAAACTTTTTTCTTTTTTGAAATCCCCAATCGAAACAGCATTTTCAAGAGAAAAATTTGGTTGATTTTTACAATAATAAGAAACTCTTTTTTCGATTTCATCATCTATTATATAGCCAGACAACTTACTGCTAAAGTTTTTAAACTCTGGCTTATTAATCACTAACGTTTCAGAAAAATAGTACCAAATTTTCTTAGCTCTTTTTTTTATATACTCTAAATCTTTCATTTTTTAAAAACTGTACCGTTATGAATCAAGACCAAATAAATCCCGTGTATAAATTTTATCTTCTACATCTAATATTTCATCTGTAATTCGATTAGCCACAATCACATCACTGATTTTTTTAAACTCTTGGATATCTCGAATAACTCTAGAATTATAAAAATCGTCTTCATCTAGAACAGGCTCATAGACTACGACCTCAATCCCTTTAGCTTTAATTCGCTTCATGACACCTTGAATAGCGGAAGAGCGAAAGTTATCAGAACCCACTTTCATAACCAATCGATAGATCCCAACAATTTTAGGTTGTTTATTGATAATAGAGTCAGCAATAAAATCTTTACGTGTTGCATTAGCTTCAACGATAGCACGTACCAAGTTATTAGGAACTTTATCGTAGTTTGCTAATAATTGCTTCGTGTCCTTAGGCAGACAATAGCCACCATACCCGAATGAAGGGTTGTTATAATGACCTCCAATACGGGAATCCAAACTAACACCTTCAATAATTTGCTTTGAGTTGAGGTTTTTTTGCTCGGCGAAGCTATCTAGCTCGTTAAAAAAAGCAACTCGCATGGCTAAGTAGGTATTAGCAAAAAGTTTAATTGCCTCCGCTTCCGTTGACCCTGTTAGTAAGATATCAACATTTTCTTTTTCAGCACCTTGCGCTAATAAAGACGAAAAGAGTTTTGCTCTACCTGATTCCTCACCCACAACAATACGAGATGGGTGTAAATTATCATAAAGCGCCTTACCTTCTCGCAAAAATTCTGGGGAAAATATAAGGTTAGATGTATTGTACTCTTGAGAAGTTCTTTCGGTGAACCCAACAGGTACGGTTGATTTAATCACCATTGTTGCCAATGGGTTTATATCGAGCACATCTTTTATAACCGACTCAACCAATGACGTATTGAAATAATTCGTTTTAGGGTCATAGTCCGTCGGTGTTGCTATGATAATAAAGTCCGCATTTTCATATGCGTCATGTTTGTCTAGTGTGGCTTTAAAGTTTAATTTTTTGTGAGCTAGGTAGTACTCAATATCCTTATCAGCAATAGGTGATAAGCCTTGATTTAATAAGTTTACTTTTTCCTCTATAACATCAAGAGCAACCACCTCATTATGCTGCGCGAGTAATAACGCATTTGAAATGCCAACGTAACCCGTTCCAACAACGGTTATTTTCATAGCTGCTCCATATTTTGCTAACAAATCTGTAGGACATTTTATGGAGCTTTATGAATGTATTCAATCAAAAGTGGTTCCTCTATGAAAAAGATAAAAATAATAACAGCAAAAAACTCATAATCAGGCTACTCTAGAGAAAAACAATAATAAGGAGTCAATATATGAAGTTTGAACTTGTTGATCGTCAAGGATACATTCCCGATCTAGTATATGGAGAAGCGGGTCAAGAGCTGTCTTGCTTTGTTCCAGATGATTACAAATGGGAGCAAATCGCCTATTTAAATGGCGAAGGGGACGTTCTTATTGATGGACATACATGGCGGTTTTTCTTCGCTCAAGAAGGGATAGGCGTAAAACTTATTGACGGTATTGTGACCCTTAAAGAAGCACAAACATTTTTATCCGCTGTAAAAATTAAAATTTGGGGAGAACAAAACCAGCAGGTACAAATGTTTATTGCAGGTACTACCCCAAAATAAGAGCAACAGCAGTAAACTTACTCCGAGCTTGCATCATTATCTATTAGACATAAAATTAGGGACGGTGTAATAAGTTCTCTTGCCTCAGCATGTGAATAAGAGGAGTCTTAGTAGACTTATGCACACCTTCCCTAGAGTGCCTTAGGTTATGGCACTTTAGCTAAGTCCTTTTAGCTACAATCTTCTATACTATTCAGAAAATGTCGGAATAAACAGAATATCACCCTGCATACTTTCTGTTGGAGCCAACATTTGAGCGCCTCCAAGCGATTTAGGTAAATCAATATGATTAAATGCATTTGTTACATGAGTAACAGGCTCTAAACAGAAATATGATTCATTATAAGGTGAATAGACAACTGCATTGTTAAACGCCTCCGATGCCTTTATTTTCATGCTTCCACCATGAGATGGCCAATTAATATAGGCCTCCCCATCCCACCCAGTAAAATTATGATCCAGACCGATGGGTAAATACCCTTCTCGAAACGCAATTACAGATTCTGTCTCTTCTCTATGAGTATGAGTATGAGGAATATTTAATTCATCTGCGAACCATTGGCCTGAAGTATTGAACAACACTTGCATATTTGGTTCTACAAAAAAATAAGGGTGAATACCCATTCCTGCAGGCATATTCATGTTACTCGTATTCAACAACTTTAGCTGTATTTTCAAGCCCTCGTCATTCAATTCAAAGGTTTGCTCTGCTTCATAGGAATAAGGCCATCCACAACTATCAACAGAAGAGTTAGGGAATTGAAAAAAAATTGTGATTTTAGTATCACTGTTATGAGTTACATCCCACTTTCCTAGCCAACTATGTCCATGGATTATTTGAGGCCACCTTACAACATTGGAAGACAACGTATAATTTCTCTCTCCTACGGTAAGAAGGTTATTAGCAATACGATTAGAAAAAGGAAATAAAGGAAATGAAGCCGAATTTAAAGCATCAATAGGTTCATTTAATTCAGAGATATCAATAGGTCTAAACCAATGAATCTTTCGATCGTCAAGCGCTGAAAAAAAGTGGGTAATCACCCCACCCTTATTAGGAGAAACCCCCACTTCAAAAGAGGCATTTTTCAATATTAATAATTCTGAATTACCCATTCATCTTCCTATTGTTAATTTTCTTACTATTAGAAACCTTTGCACGACGTCATGAACAGCGATAAGTCTGTTTTTCACAAAGTATTAGCAAAGAAAGGTCTCTATTAATCGACTAAATCTTCTTGGGACTGTTTAACCAAACGCATCATTCGCTTTGACCACAAACTCCAAGACCCAATAAAGACCTTGCTTTGATCAAAACCAGCTACTTGTAGTGCTAAAACATTATGACAAGCAGTAACCCCAGAACCACAATAATGAACAAAATTTAGATCATCATCAATTAAAGGTGCAAACTCTTGTTTTAACTGAGCCGGTGATTTTAAACATCCGTTTAAATCTAAATTATCTGAAAAAGGTCGGTTTTTTGCTCCCGGTATATGGCCTGCAACAGGGTCCATAGTTTCCACTTCTCCACTAAAGCGCTCTTCTGCTCTAGCATCCAGTAAACAAAACTGGTTGAGCTCGTAATTTTGAAGTACGTCTTTCTCATCTACAGACAATGGAAAACAACTTAACTCAGTTTGAATTTTTTCAACTTGAGGAATAAAAGTAGGACTTCCAGTCTCTGTCGGCAGACCTTTCTCAACCCAAGCATTTATTCCACCATCGAGAACACAGGTAGCAATGCCGAGTTGAGTCAACATCCACCAGCATCTAGAGGCTATTGCTCCGCCCATATCATCGTAGACAACAACCAGACTGTCTTGGGTTATACCTAATTTCTGTATTGTTGCAATAAATTCATTTATCGAAGGTAAAGGATGCCTACCTGTATCTTCCGTTTCTTTTGCAGCTAATTCCGTATGAAGATCAACAAAACGTGCGTATGGAATACGCTCTTCCAGAAAAACTTGTCTACCTTTACTAGGATCCGTCAAATAAAATCGACTATCTAAAACAACAACCTCAGGATCCATCAATTGAGACTTAAGCTCATCACTAGAAATCAAGACCTTCACAACCACCCCCACCTATTCGGTATTTTTTATTTCAGTCTCTTGTATTTAATCAGATATTTTTAAAGACCTCATGTGTTTTTTTGATAGGATTCTTTAACCAATTTTACATTTTAATGGATATTGAACTGCAAGCATGTCATACCTGTTTGCAAAATTTTTAGGTGATAAACGATAAAAGATTATTTTTTCAAAGAGGGTTGTATCGAGGTTTCAGTTTTTTCTAATTGTGAAATATATTTACGCGCCATATAGAAACCAAAACATCCAAAAATAACGGCCCCCAAAGCCTGTCCAAATAAAATCCCTTCTGCGCCAAAAAACCATGAAAAAAGCGCAATTAATGGCCAAGTACCTAAGGTGGCCCGCCCAAAGTTTAGCAAGGTACCAACATAAGGCTTGCCTAAATTATTAAAGGTAGCCAAGGCAATAAAAAGCAAACTTTGAAAGAAAAAGCTAAAAGAAGTAAAGGTTGAAAAGAAATGGATTAATTCAGCCGTTTCCTTCGTTGTGTTAAACGTGTCTGTTAACCACCCTTGCCCAACGTATAAAACAGAACACATAAACAAGCAATAAACAAAACTGTATTGAACAGCACTGGTTAGTGTAGCTTGCATGCGATCAAAAGATTGAGCACCATAGTTCTGACCTAATATAGGGCCAACAGCCCCCGTTAAAGCAAACACACCACCGAAAACAACAGGAACAATTCTTCCTATTATTGCAATTGCTGCCACTACATCGTCACCAAAATCCGCAGCATGCTCCATTACAATAAAGCTAGCTAGAGGAGAGAATAAGTTGGTGAGTACAGCAGGAATTGTAATCAATGAAATGGCTTTTACGTCATGATAGAAGTCCAGTAAATCAAACTGAGCAAGCATTTTATATAAGTGAATAACACAATAATAAGTAACACCCACCATTGAAATTCGAGCAATTAAGGAAGCAATTGCAGCACCTTGAACCTCCAACCCAAAACCAAAAATCAAAATAGGATCAAGGAATGCATTTACACCTCCGCCAATTAAGGTTGCATACATGGCACGCTTGGCATCTCCAATAGCCCTCATAATACCTGAGCCAATCATCGCCACCATGACAGCAGGCATACCTAGAATTAAAATTTGTAAGTATTCGATTGAAAGGTCTAACGCTCTACTACTGGCACCTATGTACAAGAGTAGATGGGGGATTTTAGGGTGAATTAACCAAACCAAAGTTGACGACAGCACAATACCATAAACTAGGCAATTGACTGATCTTCGCCGAGCTAAGGCCATATCTCCAGCACCTACAGCTCGTGAAATTAATGCCGTTGAGGCAATAGATACCGCAATACTAATTGAAATGGTAAAAAGCAGAATAGTGCTGGCAAAACCTACGGCGGCAACCGCTTCTTTTTTCCCCAGCATAGAGAGAAACCACATGTCCACCAAATCGACAAGAAACATAAACATTAGGCCAAAAGCCCCCGTAGCTGACATAATCACCACATGTTTCAATGTCGAACCTTGGGTAAACTTTGCCTGTACAGGCATGTTATTCTCCGAATATGCGTATTAAATAGACAACAAAAAACCGAACACGAAAGGTATAACGTGTTCGGCTCTTTGTATTTTCTCATGTATCCTCGCTCTAACAAACCCTAAAGCAAGAATACTTTTCTCTTAGTATTAAGATTAATGAACTTCTGTCATTTTTTTATCAAAGACTATTTTCTCCACATCTGAATACCGACTTGCAAAATGCACCGTCATACCTTCTTTAATTGAGTCCGGTAACTCTTCGTAATCACGACGGTTCGCTTCTGGTAAAATGACCTCCTGTATTTTGATACGTTTCGCCGCAATAATTTTCTCTTTTATTCCTCCAACTGCCAAAACCTGCCCCGTTAAAGTGAGCTCTCCGGTCATTGCCAATGGCCGACTTATCGGCTCACTTCTAGCAAGGGACATTAAGGCTGTCGCCATAGTCACTCCAGCACTCGGACCATCTTTTGGTGTGGCACCTTCAGGTACATGTAAATGAATCAAGCACTTATCAAAAAATTCAGGGTTTAATTGGTACGATTTGGTATGTGAACAAACATAAGAGTAAGCTATTTCTGCCGACTCTTTCATAACGTCTCCAAGCTTACCGGTCAGTTTCAGCCCTCGACTTAATTCATGAATTTTATTTGCTTCAATGGGCAAAGTCGCCCCCCCCATAGAAGTCCACGCCAGTCCAGTAACGACACCAACACCACGAATTGTTTTTTCTGCTCTGAAATACGGCATGCCAAGCAAAGCTTCAACGTCTTTCACCCCAACATTAATACTTTCCGCTTCGTTCAACATGAATTGCACAACGGACTTTCTTAAGATTTTTTGCAGCAATTTATCAAGACCACGAACACCCGCTTCTCGAGCATAATCTTCAATGACATGCTTTAATGCAGCATCTGTAATGTTTAATTGCTTCTTCAACAACTTATTTTTCTTTAATAACTTAGGCCATAAATGTTGTTTAGCTATGGCTAATTTTTCCTCAGATGTGTATCCAGAAAGACGAATAACATCCATTCGATCTAGCAATGGGGCTGGAATCGTATCTAATTGATTTGCCGTACAGATAAACAAGGTTTTAGAGAGATCAATTCTCATGTCAAGATAGTGATCTAAAAACTCTGAGTTTTGCTCCGGATCAAGAGCTTCTAATAGCGCAGAGGCAGGGTCACCTTGGAAAGAAGAGCCCATCTTATCAATTTCATCCAACATTATGATGGGGTTTTCAACTTGAACTTCTTTTAGCGCCTGTACAAATTTACCTGGCAAAGCTCCAATATAAGTACGTCGATGACCTTTAATTTCAGACTCATCACGCATTCCACCCAAACTAAAACGATAGAATTTACGGTTTAAAGCATCAGCAACCGATTTTCCGATCGATGTTTTACCCACTCCAGGAGGGCCAACCAGCAACATAATAGAGCCCCCCATCTCTTCACGATGAGCACCTAGCGCAAGAAATTCTACAATTCGATCTTTGACATCTTCTAAACCAGCATGCTGCTTTTCTAAAACGTCTCTTGCCGATTTAATGTCTAAATTATCCTCTGAAAAAACACCCCAAGGTAATGCCGTTGCCCAGTCCAAATAGTTACGAGTAACCCCATATTCAGGCGACCCAGGTTCAAGCACACTCAGTTTATTCAGTTCTTCATCTATTTTAATTTGCACAGGCTCACGTACAATTTTATCCAATAGACGTGCTTTAAAGGTTTCAATGTCGGATGTTTTGTCGTCTTTAGTCAGCCCCAGCTCTTTTTGAATAATTTTTAGTTGTTCCTTTAAAAAGAATTCTCGTTGGTGCTTACTTAGTTTCTCATTCACTTCAGAACTGATTTCGTTTTGCAATCTCGCTATTTCCAATTCTTTGCGAATAAGCATTAACGATAAATTAAGTCGATCTTGAATTGCGTAAGTAGCCAATACCTCATATAACTCTTCTGGCTCAGCAGAAGTAATGGATGCAGCAAAATCCGCCAACAAGCCAGGCTCATTAAACGAGAACCTCCCCAAATATTGACGCAGATCTTCACTAAATAGAGGGTTTAGTTTTATCAGCTCTTTGATGGCATCTAAGAGCGCAATAGAATACGCTTTTGATTCATCATCTTTTACTTTACTGTCGCTAATATAGCGTACACGAGCTAAATAAGGCACGGTATCACTCAACCATTCAACGACCTCAAAACGTTTAACACCTTGAGCTAAAAAAGTAATTTTGCCTTTTTCTAATGCAGCTTTATGTACTTTTGCAACACAACCTATATTTCTAACCGAATCAATTGAAGGTACATCAGATTGAGATTTTTCTGTGTAAACCAAACCAACAACACTTTGTTGAGCATCAGAAATTCTTTCTAATGTGCCTTCCCATGGGTCAGCATCAACCATAACAGGTTGAACCTGAGCAGGAAAAAAGGGTCGACTAGAAACGGGTAATAAATACAATGTCTCTGGTAAAACATCTTCTGGTAACGCTAACGCTCTTGGATCATCAATTACGACACTTTCATCATCTAGTTCAGTGTCATCAAAATCAGTTTCTGTAATATTATCTAGGTATTCTTCATCGTTATTCATATTTTTTCTCAATGAATCAAATAGTGGGACTCACGAATTGCTTGTTAACTATGTAATGACAAAAGTACCAATTACAACTATTAGTAAATGAAAACAAACACATAAAGTCGGTGACTGTATGCTATTATTTTTTATAAGCCAGTCACTAAACATAACATCCATATGCAAAGTAAAAGGAATGGAATTAATGAACGCTGCCGAACTTTTAATAAAGTACCCAGACATTACTGTCGTAGATCACCCCTTTGTACAACATAAACTAACCAGCCTACGGGATAAACACACCAGCACTCGTGAGTTTCGTATGCTAGTTGAAGAATTAGGTACATTGATTGGCTATGAAGCAACCAAAGATCTTAAAACAATTAATGTTGAAGTAGAGACACCACTAGAGACGGCAATGTGCCCTGTACTGAAAGGGAAAAAACTATGTATTGTAACCATAATGCGAGCAGGGAACGGTTTAGCTGAAGGTGTTTTAAAACTCTCTCCATCCGCTCGCGTTGGTCATATTGGGATGTATCGAGACCCAGAAACAAAACAACCCGTTGACTATTATCTGAAAATGCCTCATTCCATAGATCAACGTACCATTATAGTTGTTGATCCAATGTTAGCGACAGGTAACTCAGCCGCTGCGGCAATCTCTAAAATGAAGAAATTAGGCGCAAAAGACATTCGATTCATCTGTCTTTTTGCAGCACCAGAAGGAATAAAAGCGTTCAAAGAAGAACACAGTGATGTCCCTATGTACATTGGGACAATTGATCGTGAACTGGATGATAATGCTTATATACGACCAGGCGTTGGCGATGCTGGAGATCGAATCTACGGTACGCGTTAACATCGCTCTATAAACATTCGCCTAAGGAAGGCATATTTAGCAAAGAGTGCTCTTTTGTGGCAACAAGTTCTTCCAATAAAGAATTTGTTGCCCTAAATATGAGAAGAGACTTTTGCACTAAGTCATGAACTACTACACGAAGTCATGAGTTACTATATAAGATAAGATAAGGCAAAAACACCATAAAGAAGCTTAGCTTCTTAAAGCAATATAAACGCCTGCACTCCCCATAATAGAGCCAGCCAGCCTATTCATTCTTTTTACTGATTTCTCAGATTTTAAGTGACGTCTTGCTTGAGAAGCACCTAAAGCAACTAGGATTAATCCGGACAAAAGCGCAAAAAAAGTCAGTATAGAAGCAATCACCACATCTTGAGAATTCAACAGTGTTAAATCCATAAAAGTAGGTAGAAATGCTATGTAAAAGATAATAACCTTCGGATTAGACGCAGAGATCAAGAAGCCTTGGGCAAAACTTCCAATGCGACCACTTACACTATGAAGCCCTTTATCTACAGAGGCATCATTGTCAGTTGCTTTAGCCACCCACATCTTCCAACCAAGGTAAATAAGGTACATTGCACCCACAATACGAATCCCTAAAAAAAGCTCTTCCCATGTTGCGGCAATTGTAGCTAACCCCAAACATGCCATAACCAAGTAAACAATATCACTAATCACCATTCCAATACTTAACCAAAAACATGATCGAGCACCATTCAGCATACTTCTGGCTAGAATTGCGAATACCCCGGGGCCAGGCGTAATACCAAAGATAAAAATGGCAAAGAAAAACGTGATACTGCTTTCAATGGTCATGGAAAAAATGCTCTACAGTTATTTAATGTCGCACGCAGAAAGAATCATTTTGATAATAAATTCTTTTGCATCATCATAGTCATCTTCTGTTAAATGCGTTTTATTGAGGACAATTTTAATTTGAGCATCGAAATCGGCATACGTTTGAGTTAGTGCCCATAAGCTAATAAACAAATGCTCAGTAGATACGGATTTCATCAATCCTGCCTCAACCCAGCTCTCAATAATTTGTTTTTCTCTAGCTAACTCTTTTACAAAGTGATTTCTTAGAAAATCTAAAACGAAAGGCTCTTCACCAATTAGAGCCATAGCAAACACTTTAGAAGCGTTTGTATTCTCTCTTGAATGATCTATTTTTTCATTGATATAACGACTTAGAGACAATTTTGGGCCGTCATCTTCTTCAAAAGCACTGACAGAATCTAACCATAATTCCAAAATATTTTCTAAAACAGCTTCCAATAAATCTTTCTTAGAACGGAAGTAATAATGAATATTTGCTTTAGGAAGCGCAGCTTCATCGGCAATCATTTGAGTTGTTGTTTTCGCCAATCCCTGCCTTGCAAAAACTTTTTCAGCACATTCTAATATATGCGCTTGATTTTGTTCACGTATATGGATCTTCAACTGATCCTTAGCACGCTTTGTATCTATCAAAAGGACACCTCTCAGTAAGAATTTAGATAAAATTAGAACTTAATAAGTATAGAACACAGAAGGGATATCACACCGGATACAATAACACCCTTTTTCTAAAGGAAAAAGCATCCGATAAAACTAAGGAAGGCATTTTTAAAACATTAAAGAAAAAATATTTCTTTAGATAAGAATTTTTAAAAAAAAGGGAGCATAAAGCTCCCCATTTCCCCTCACAACAGAGCAATACAATAACTATAGGCATTCGTCATTGATTAATCTGCTGCACCACGTTGGCTCTGTTATCCACCTAGATTCATGCTAATAGAATCTTATGTTACGGATGTCATGTTGAATTTATATTTGAAACATAAATTTCATTCCATCGATTATAAACACAACTTTTTTCTTAAACAATAGCCAACGCAAAATTCTTGACCATTTGTTCAGACTTTCTTTTTATTCAGTTCTACTCGATTTCTGCCTTTACGCTTTGCTTGATATAACGCGTCATCAGACATTTTAATTATTTGTTCCGGCGATAAGCTTGCACGTGATTCACTCACCCCCAGACTAACGGTTACCTTTACATCTTTGGCCACACCTTTTTTTGCGTCAATAACGCTGACGGCCATATTTTCGATGGACTCTCTTAAGCTTTCTAAGCTGTCTTCTACATCAGCCCACTTTTTGTTGAAGAATAAAATCGTAAATTCTTCTCCTCCATAACGAAACGCTTTACCACCACCCGAAACATTAGACAGTTCATTGGCTACTTGATAAAGCACCAAGTCCCCCATGTCATGTCCATAAGTGTCATTAAATTTTTTAAAATGATCTACATCTACCATGGCGATTACATAGTTCTTAGGCAAAGCTAGGAGTTTCTCATTTAACGCTCGACGACTATTAAGTTGAGTTAGATCATCTACATATGCCATACGATGACTTTCAATTAATATATAAAAAATCCAAACTAGAAAACATCCTGATAACAGCAATGAAATATGATTCTCAGCATGAACTAGGTAGAACAATATCATTAGGGCAATTTGCGTAATAAGTACACCAGCCCACATGTCACTGTCAGTTTTCCACCATTGAACGCCACTTATTACTACGAATACAAAAATAGTTCCCCATAAAATCAGGGTTGATAAAACAGGCAGCTCATCAGTTAATACCAACTCACTTAATGCAGGAAAAGACACCCAGCCTTTTTCAAAGGCCAAACACCAGGCAAATTGCATTCCGATAAATGCAATTCGATTGATAGCGA
Organism: uncultured Marinomonas sp.; assembly: GCA_947493575.1. Lineage (GTDB taxonomy): Bacteria > Pseudomonadota > Gammaproteobacteria > Pseudomonadales > Marinomonadaceae > Marinomonas. The sequence continues at coordinate 12,284 of CANLRQ010000015.1, read as the reverse complement.
AACGATTAAAAAAACCTCTTTCTCTCATAAATACAACAAGAGACAAATTAACAATGGTGACTGCGATATAACTGAGAGGGCCGAAACCATTTTCATGCAATAATGACTGATAAAGCGGCACACACAATAAAAAAGCGATAAGCAGCAACCGACCTTTATTAAAATGCCACGCTAATAAAACCAGCACACCAGCAAAAACAAACGGCAAGTAAGTTACAATATTCAACCAAACTGGTGGAATCAGATGTATGTAAGCTCCCACGTAAATACACAAAGTGATTAAAGTAAAGGGCATCAATAAGACATTTAACTTTTTTGGCATAACAGTATTTTACGTTCCCGTCGAATCATTCGAACATGAGTTTGGTGATCATTTTGCCTATAAAAAACTTTTTTTTCATTAGTAATCCATTGTTTTCATTACATCTATCAAAATCATTTATCTTAAGATGGCCACATTAATCCCACCTAAAACGCCCGCCTAGAAAGAGAAAAACGATCCAAAGCTGTATTTCATCGCTTTTTGCGTAATAATAGGAGAATTAAATGCCCTATTTTCAGGCTTTGCCTTAATATGTTAGTTTATAGGTGCCTTGGTCAATTGATCATCTTTTAATACGCATAGGTTTTCTACTTGTTATGGAACGAAAAATATTATGGGTACTATCCTTTCTAGTCATATTCATTTTATGGCTAAAACTAGAGCCAGTAAAACAATCTCAGTTAAATGATAAGGCCGTTACTGATATCAATAATAGACCTCAAGCTGGCGATGAGAAGACATCACCTGTAATAAAAACAGAACCAGAAACAAAACAGGTAGTTAAAAAAGTTGAGGTCAAAGAAAAAAGCATCTCAGAAATAGAGTCACCAGCACCTAAAGCTGAAGACTCACCTCCAAACTTTGCCGCAATAACAGACATTCAAGAGAAAAAGGACACCTTTTTTAATTATTTATTGCCTTATGTTATAGAAAAAAATGACCTATTAATTAGGGATAGAGAGAAAATTTACGCAATTCTTGATAATGAAGAGCCCCCTTCACGTGAAGAAAAAAGATGGTTAAAAGCATTACGTGAAATATTCAGACTGGATAAAGTCAATGTATACACCCAAGAAAATATAAGAGAATTATTGCTACATGTAGACATCATTCCAGAGTCCTTAGTATTGGCTCAAGCAGCAAATGAGTCCGCATGGGGAACGTCCCGTTTTGCATTGAAAGGTAACAACTATTTTGGCCAATGGTGCTTTAGAAAAGGCTGTGGGCTTGTGCCAGTAAATAGAGATGACGATGCAGATCATGAAGTAAGAAAATTCAAAAATGCCAAACAGTCTGTATTTGCTTATGTCGATAATTTGAATATCAACGCAGCATATAAAGAGCTACGCCAAAAGCGCGCAGATCTAAGAAATCAAAACAAAGCAATTACAGGGGTGGAATTAGCCTCAGGACTTATTCATTACTCTCAGCGTGGTCAAGACTATATTGACGAAATTGAAGGGCTTATTAGTTACAACAAACTTTGGAAATACACTCAAAATAGAAGCACTTCAACAGAGAAATAATCTTAAAACAAAAAAAGAAGAGAGGAAATTAATCTACGTTATATCAAGGCAGCCTCATTGGTGCCATTGACCATTTCAGGCTAGCTAAGGTTACCAACCTTCTTTACAATAGCTAGCCTTTATCATCCACTTTTCAAACGAGGAAATTCATTTGGCCCGTTTACCTGTTATTGTTGGCTTTGGCGGAATCAATTCAGCTGGTCGTTCTTCATCACACCAAGCTTATAGAAGAATTATTTTTGATATGTTGCCAAGCTCGGTTCAGCAAGAGGTGCTGCTTGATTTAGCAACTCTGACGAATACAGCTGAACATAGAAATGGAATCTGGTACACAGATTCAGGTGAGCAATTAGATAAAGAGTCATTAATAGACTCTTTCAGTGAATCCATTCTTGCAAAAACCTTAATTAGACGAATTCATCCGTCTTTATTCAATGTAGACAATGTAACTTTACATAAATCCTCTGTTCTTTCTCCTGGCACAAATGATGAAAGCATCGTTTTCACTATAAAAACGCGCTCCCTACCGGATAAAATCCCAGAAAACTGGAGGGTATCTGCTCTATCAAACTCTCTTTCTGAAGTATCTGTAGAAGGCAATTTAGAGACACTCATCAAAGACAGTAAAGAGCTTAGCGTAAAAGCAGCAGGGCAATTACCAACTGGTTTTGATCCTTCTACTATGTACCAGAGCAGAAATCACCCTCGTGGACTTCAAATGACCGTTTATGGTGCTTCTGATGCAATAAACAGCAGTGGCATTCCATGGGAAAACATAAAAGAACGCGTTTCCCCTGACAAAGTTGCTGTATTTGCAGCCAACTCTATTGGACAAATGGATGATCTGGGATTTGGAGGCATGCTAAAGTCAGCCCTTCAAGGCAAAAGAACCACATCAAAGCATCTACCTTTGGGCTACGCTCAAATGCCAGCAGATTTTGTAAATGCCTACGTACTTGGTAGCGCTGGAGCCGTTGGTACATCCATTGGTGCCTGCGCAACCTACTTTTTCAATTTAGAAAAAGCTATTTCTGGTATAAAGTCTGGAGAGATACGGGTTGCAATGGTTGGAGGCAGTGACGCTCCAATCACACCAGAAATTATCGAAGGCTTCCGCACAATGGGCGCTCTTGCTGAAGATACCGCGTTATTGGCTTTAGATGCATTAACGGACCAAGCAGAGCCTGATCACACCAGAAGCTGTCGTCCATTTGCAAACAATTGTGGTTTCACTATTGGTGAGTCTAGCCAATGGACCCTACTTATGGATGACGAACTCGCTCTTGAGTTAGGGGCAAATATCCACGGTGCAATCCCCGCCGTTTACTCCTTTGCAGATGGCCATAAAAAGTCCATTTCAGCTCCAGGTGTTGGTAATTACCTAACAATGGGCAAAGCCATGTCTTATTTAAAAAATATTATTGGTGAAGAGGGATTACACAATAGAACCTTTATTCAAGCTCATGGTACCAGTACACCTCAAAACAGAATCACTGAGTCACATGTATTAAGCCAAGTAGCAAAAAGCTTCGGAGCTAAGAATATCCCAGTTACCGCAGTGAAAGCCTTTTTAGGACACTCACAAGGAACAGCAGGTGGTGACCAACTTCATATCTCCCTCGGCGTATGGGAGCATGGCATTCTACCAGGCATTATAACCACGCGTAAGCTTGCAGAAGACGTCCATACTGAAGGACTGTCATTTCAACTGAAGCACCAACACTACGGTAAAGAGTATTTTGATGGAGCTCTATTAAACTCGAAAGGTTTTGGTGGTAATAACGGCACTGCCGTACTTTTAGCACCACATAAAGTTCTTCAGATGCTCAGGAAAAAACACTCAAAAGAAGTCTTCAATCGATACATTGACTTAAATCATGCAACTAAAGCCAAAAGTGATGCTTATAATAAACAGGCGATTCTTGGAGAATCTAAACCTATTTATCACTTCGGAAAAAATGTCTTGTCCGGAGAAGAGCTGACCATTTCACAAGATAGCATTCACTTACCGGGTTACTCAATTAATGTTGATCTCAACATACCAAACGACTTAAGTGAGTACTTATAATTTTAGGGTTTTGCGTGAAATCACGAGTAAAACTTTCACAAGGGATCGAAATCTTAGCACAATGCCATAAGCGACGATAAGACGAGTATATTTTAAACAAAATATTGGTAATCGAAGTCCTACAACGCTCTCAACTTTATGCCAAGTTCAACAAACAGGCGCTTGAAGATAAATCTCTATAAGCGCCTGTTTAATGAAAAAGGATAAATAAGCTTCTCCATTTCACAATACACACGCCTAAATGACTACAGCTCTATTAAAGTCTCTAGAAACCTATTAAAGGCTTTAAACTCTGAAGAAAAACTGAGAAAACTATCCTTTAAAAATAGTTCGTGAAGAACGCCATGCTGAAAGCACTAGCGATGTAATTAGCCCCGAGCAAGCGCCAAAAGCCAATAAATAGAAAAAATTGCCAAACGGTAATGCTAAAATAGCCTGAATAAAAAATAGGTTAGGCATCACCGAAAACAACCAAATACCCATAATCAAAAGCACACCATCAATAAAAGATGTAAAGCGTGTTTTCACCAACAACCAAGCATTAAAGTAAACATAGCAAATAACACCGACTGAAAATAAAGCAATAAAAACTGGATCGTCGCTTTTATCCGCCGTCAATACATTTGGCGCAGCAAGACTCCAAAAGCCTCCCAACACAAAAAGTAAAATTATTGTTAAAAATGCCGCTTTATGATTGATTTTTTGCAAAATGAACTACCTCTTTTATTGAGAGTAACCTTCATTCTGACTAAGCAAGTTGGTAAAGGTCTTTCACCTGCTGCCGGAGACTCGCTCGCCATGGTCTTTGTTTAACACCGAAATGATTGAAAATTCTCCGGCAAGACAAGGATTGTCTTTTAACTAATACAATATCTTCTGAGTCAGGAAAGCAATTTCTAATTGCTTCAACGCTCACCAATGCTTTAGCATCAAATTGTCCTGCGGTGACTAGAATGGCCTCAACAAAACCATACCAACTAATTTCTTCAGAACAACAGTAATGATAAATTCCTGTATTAACAGAACCATAATAATTCTGCTTTATCATTGTTAATGTAACACGAGCCAAATCTGAAACAGGAGAAGGACTCCCTACAAAATTATCATTGTGTGCTAAATTTACTCCTTTTTTAATTAAGTCGATAGTACGGCATACAAAATCATCATTTTTACCACTAAATAACCAGCCAGTTCTCAAGACAATATTTTGTGAATGAGCTAAAAAGCATTTCTCAGATACACTTAAAGATAAAGAATATGGATCTTGAGCGTCTGGTAAATCAGTTTCATCATATGCCGTTTCTTTATTGCCAGAAAACACCAATGCACTACTGATCATCACAATCTGAATGTTTGTCTCACCAGAATAATGCGCTAGTTCATCTCTAAATTTTGGGTAACGAGAATCTAGTGACCTATCAATACTTAATGCATCAATGATAACATCGCAATCAATGTCCTTTAAAAAACCAGCACTATAATCATATTTTAATAATTCATTACAGGATAATGCACGCCACTCAATTTCAGGTAAGTCACTAGAAAAAAGTAAAAGTTCCTCTCCCACAACTGTATCACACCCCAACAACATAATGCGTATAGGTGCATTTATTCCTCTTTCAACATTCAACTTTTAAGCCTCTAACAAATTTTGGAAATACTCGACTAACATTTAACGATGTGTTCTTCGCAATGCACTCTAAAGGTTGCTGCCTAATTTCAGCAATAGATTGTGCAATTAAAGGTATTTTAAGAGGTGTATTTCTTTCACCTTGAAAACCAAAAACAGGCATATCAGGAGAGTCTGTTTCTAAAACAAAATCCTCATCCATCAATTCCTTAACAACTTTAATCGATTTTGATGCTCTTGTATAAGTAATATTACCCCCAATCCCTAGAACAAATCCAAGATCAATAAAACGCTTAGCTTGAACCAAACTACCGCTAAACCCATGAACGACTCCACCATAACTAAAACGATGGCACTTTAACTCTTTATACAAAAAATCATAACTACGACGAGCATGCAGTATTATAGGTAACTTTAATGAAGATGCAGTAGATATTTGAGGACGTAAAAATGCTAATTGTCTTTCCAGTGGTAATGACGTAGGCCAAATATCTAAACCAATTTCTCCAACTGCAATTGCCCCATTTATTTCGCAAAACTCACCTAAACTTTCCACTGATGACAAACATTCCTGAGCTAAAAAATAAGGGTGTATTCCATAGGCCATGGAGAGCATAGGAAAACGCACTTTTAAAGATGCCTGTTGACTCCATCGATTATATTGAGTTCCTGGAACAATAAAGTCGCTCACACCAACTTTATGACATTCATCTATAACCTGCCCCCTATCTTCATCAAAATCAGCAAAATCCAAATGACAATGACTATCAACATACATACAAATATCATCCACAAACATCAAAACAAAAAAAACCGCCTGATGCATTAAAATAGCATTAGGCGGTTTTTAATCAATATCAGAAACTAAATAGCAGGACCTGATTTAATAATATCGGATGAAACACCTTCAAATTTTTCGAAGTTTATTACAAATTGACGGATTAAGTCTTTGGCTTGCTCTTTATAAGCCTCATCATCAGACCATGTTTTACGAGGGTTTAATAACACAGAATCAACACCTTCAACAGATTTTGGAACCATTAAGTTGAGGTCTTCCAAATGCTCTACCTCTGTATCAACCAAAGCGCCCGACTGAATAGCACTAATAACGGCTCGTGTTGTTGGGATACTAAAACGCTTCCCTCCTTTACCATGAGCACCACCGGTCCATCCAGTATTCACTAGATACACCTGACTACCAAACTCTTCAATACGTTTGATCAGAAGATCTGCATAAACATGGGCTGGTCTTGGGAAAAACGGTGCTCCAAAACAGGTAGAGAAAGTTGACTTGATACCACTTCCAGCTCCCATTTCTGTTGAACCTACGAGCGCAGTATAGCCACTCAGAAAGTGATATGCCGCCGCTTCTTTGGACAAGATAGATACTGGTGGTAGAACTCCAGTCAAATCACAAGTTAAAAAAATAATGGCATTTGGCTCACCGGCGCGATTTCCATCAGCACATTTATCTATATGTTCTCTCGGGTAACCTGCACGACTATTTTGAGTTAATGATGTATCTGCATAATCTGCTTTGCGGGTACTATCATCAATAACAACGTTCTCTACAATCGTACCAAATTTTATTGCCTTCCAAATAAGCGGTTCATTCTTCTCAGATAGATCAATACATTTCGCATAGCAACCGCCCTCAAGATTAAAAACCGTATCTTTACCCCATCCATGTTCATCATCACCAATTAAAAAACGTTCTTCATCTGCAGACAAGGTAGTTTTACCTGTTCCAGACAAGCCAAAAAACAAAGTAACGTCATTCTCTGGGCCAACATTAGCGGCACAATGCATTGGAAGAACATCTTTTTCTGGCAATAAGTAATTTTGTACAGAAAACATCGCTTTTTTCATTTCACCAGCATAACGCATACCGGCAATCAGAACTTTTTTAGAAGCAAAGTTTAAAATAACGCAGCTTTCAGAATTTGTGCCATCAAGTTCAGGATCGCACACAAATGTAGGAACATTTAAAACTTGCCATTCATCTTTACTAGTAGGGTTATAAACATCAGGACGAATAAACAAATTACGGCCAAAAAGGTGATGCCAAGCTGTTTCAGTTCGCATTATTACTGGTAAATAATGCTCTTCACCCGCACCTACATGAACATTCGACAGATAAGACTCTTTCTCATTTAGATAACTTTGAACCTTACTCCATAATGGCTCAAACATCTCTTCAGGAAAAGGACGATTCACCCCTCCCCATTGAATATTATCTTGATTTGCCTCTTCTTTTACAATAAAACGATCTAAAGGTGAACGACCTGTACGACTTCCAGTTTCTACAACCAAGGAACCATTATCTGCTAATCGGCCTTCGTTATTCTCTAGTGCTTTCTCTACTAGTAGAGCTGTTGTCAAATTGGTATGTATCACTGATCGTTTATTTAGCGCATTCATTTTTAGCTTTCCTCTGAACATACATTCGTATTAGTCACTGAGTTATGACATCACTCTCTATAAAAATAGTAACAAAAGAATCTAAAAAAAAGTATTAATATAACAAAATGTTATTTTACTACAAAATCACAAACAGAATATAAAAACAAACAAGTCATTGATTTTTAACTATTTTAAATAAATAAAAATGCCTTTACAGTCATATTTTTTGGCTTTTTGACCATTTTACATACAAAAAAATTTAATTTTTTCTAATATGTAATTTTCTTCCCATCCAATCAACAGGTTTTGCCTTAGATGCTCGACATTTGTTGTTTTTTTACGTCAAAAAAACCAATTAAAAAAAACGCTCCTTGAATGACTCACATGCAAAAACCAGAAGCTAAAATAATTCCTCAATATTTCTGTATTTTTTTATAATTTCTGACTTATCTCCCCCCTTTACAACAAGTCTTCATGATAAAATTCTAAAGAACCCCTCTCTTTCAATTAGGTTGACCAATCACTATGTTAAATTCACATCAGAGCTGCAATATTGGTTTTGTAGGTCTTGGCGTTATGGGTAAAAGTCTTGCTCTTAATTTAGCCGATCACGGATACAAGGTTGCAGGCTTTGATCTTGATTCAAACAAGATTAAAGATGTTTTAGAAACAGAAATTAAAGAGCGTGGCACCAGTAGTTCTGAGGCAAGAATTATTGGATGTAATACGCTTGAAGAAATGCTTCCCAAACTCACTACCCCACGAGTTATTGTTTTACTTGTTCCTGCTGGAGACCCAGTTGATGCAATTTGCCAACAACTTATAGGGTCAGGTCTTGAGCCTAACGACATTGTTGTTGACTGTGGAAATAGCCAATGGACTGATACCATTCGCCGAGAATCTAAGTATCGTGGCAAATTAAAGTTCTTTGGCACCGCTGTCTCTGGTGGAGAAGTTGGAGCACGCTTCGGCCCTTCATTAATGCCAGGCGGAGACGCAGACTCATGGAAATATCTACAACCTATGTGGGAAGCAGTGTCTGCAAAAGTAGATGAAAATGGCGTTCAAATAATTAGAAATATTCCCGGCCAACCTGTAAATGAAGGTGAGCCTTGCACTACCTATTTAGGCCCTAACGGTGCAGGTCACTATGTAAAAATGGTACATAACGGCATTGAATACGCTGACATGCAACTAATCTGTGAAGCCTATCACTTGATCCGCTCTTTACTAGGTTATGAGCCTGAAGAAATCGGTAAAATATTTGAGGAATGGAATAAAGGTGAACTAAATAGCTATTTAGTCGAAATTACCGCAGACGTTTTACAGCAGTACGATCATAAAACAGGCGCACCACTGGTTGACATCATTCTTGACAGTGCAGGACAGAAAGGCACTGGACGCTGGACATCAGTAAGTGCAACACAAATGGGAGTCCCCGCTGGAATCATTAGTGAATCAGTTTATGCTCGGGCTCTAAGTACTTTAACTCAAGAAAGAGAAATAGCAGCTTCGCGTTTAACTGGAGACATTGAGCTTGGCGATATTGACCCAGAAGCCGTTATAGAATCCATTAAAGATGCCCTTTATTGCGCAAAAATTTGTGCTTATGCTCAAGGCTTCCAGTTAATGCGCGCTTCACAAGCGGAATACAATTGGAAGTTTAATTTCAGTGATATTGCCAAAATTTGGCGTGGTGGCTGCATAATTAGAGCATCATTCCTACAAAAGATAGCAACTGCATTCAATGATAAACCTAATTTAGAAAATTTATTATTAGCAGACTATTTTGCCGACACTCTTAACGATAAGCAAAAAGGCTTGCGTCAGGCTGTTGTTTTAGCCGCTCAATCTGGCATACCAACACCATCATTTTTCTCGGCTTTAGCTTATTTTGATGGATACCGCTCTGAGGTTCTGCCCGCCAATTTACTACAAGCTCAACGAGACTATTTTGGTGCGCATACATATGAAAGAGTTGATTCTGAAGCCGGTCAGAAATTCCATACGCTTTGGCAAGAAGAAGGTCGTCCAGAAAAATCCGTTTAGGTTTTATTTATAGAGACCTTTGCACGAAGTCGTAAGCGATGATATGACAAGGCAAAAACAGACAAAAAAGCGGAGTTTATGAATTATAAATGCGCATTTCGAGTCTGTTTTAACAAAGTATTAGCAAGCGTAGTTGTCGTGTAAAGGTCTCAATTTTAAAAGGCGCCAAAATGAAACACATCCAAATTAAAGGAATTTTTTCATATCAAAGGCGCCTTTTTATGATTAACTAAGGAAGGTACGAATAAGCCCTAAGCATTTATTTCAATTTTTCAATTGATGTTAAAACACCTCTAAGCATCCCAACTTCATGCTGGTCCAATTGAGCTCGTTGGAAAAGTCGTCTAAAACGCGTCATAACTTGGCGGGGCGTATTAGGATCTAGAAATTCCGTTAATAACATCACTTTTTCTAAATGTTCTAACATATAATCAACTTGCTCAGCCGTTGCAGCCGGCACATCCCACTTACTTTGCACAGGAGTATCACTCACTGTTAACAAAGACTTCATCCTCAACTCATAAGCCAAAACCTGCACAGCAGCAGAAAGGTTCAATGAGCTAAATGATTCGACCGAAGGGATATGAACGTGATAATGGCAGCGCTGCAATTCTTCATTGGTTAACCCCCTATCCTCTCTCCCAAATACAAGAGCAGTTTCCAAACCTTCATTATATACAAGCTCTGCAGCTTGTCTTGGATCCACAAGAGGCCAAGGGATATGACGTTCACGAGCGCTAGTCCCTATAACTAATTGACAATCAGAAATTGCTTCTTCAAGAGTATCAACTACTACCGCATTATCTAGTAAATCTGTTGCACCTGATGCCCGGCTATTCGCTTCATCACTTGGAAATACTTTTGGAGAAACGAGATACAAACGATCCAACCCCATGTTTTTCATTGCTCGCGCAGCGCCTCCGATGTTACCAGGGTGAGACGTGTTAACGAGTACGATTCGAACCTTATTATTCATTAATATAAAACCAATTCCACAAGACAATTTAAATTTCGACCATAGTACCAGACTTTCCTAAAAGATTTGGAACTTAAAGACAAATAGAACAATTTTCAACCAGTTTTAACTGGTTTAATGGGGCGTTTTCTATTAAAATTCCGCTCAAATAATTCGTTAGTATTATAGGGGTTTTAATACCTCCCTAATAAATCGAATTCATCGCTCTTTAACACTTTTCCAGTAACTTATCGTTCTTCGATAATTTGACATCTTTTAGAAACTTAAATGGTATCTTATGCAACCAAGAATTAATGTCGCTATCAAAGCGGCTCGTGCGGCAGCGGACTATATTGTCCATTCACAAGAAAAATTGCTTTTTGATAAAGAGCAAGGCCAACAATCTAATCAAGTTTATCAAACTGTTTGCCAAGGCGCAGAGAAGACCATTATCCACCATCTTGAAAAAGCGTATCCAAACGATACGATTACCTCACGACTTGCTGGAAGCGTTCAAAACGGTGAAGAAGGCGAATGGATTATTGACACAATACAAGGTCAATATTTATTCACTCGAGGACTCAGTGGCCACTGTATTACGATGAGTTACCTAGTTTCAGGAAAAGTGGAGCACGCAGTTATTATCAACCCAATGACGAAAGATGAGTATTTTGCAAGTAAGGGCCGTGGCGCTTATTTAAATAACTCTCGAATTCGTACATCTAGTGCAAGAGATATCGATAACACACTCATTGCAGCACAATTCCCATCTACTGATAAAACCCTTCCAAGCGCTGCTGGACAGTTTTCCACTTTTGCGCAATTAGCAGAAAAAGGCGCACGTATCGTATCGCAAGATTCGCCTGCACTTCAAATCGCCAATGTAGCGGCCGGACGCCTTGATGCAGTTTGGGGAATTAAACTTTATGAATGGGAAATGCAAGCAGCATTATTCATATCTAAAGAAGCAGGCTGCATCTTCTCTGACTTCAATGGATCTCCAAATACTGAAGAAACAGGCAACGTACTTTGTGCAAACCCTCGTTTATTCAAGAGCTTACTTCCAATTTTGAATAAAAATCTTAACTAAGCAATCACCTTTTGATTGTATAGTGCAGGCCTCAATAACTGATGTTTCAGTGTTGAGGCTTATTCATTAAGGCAACTAAAAACTCCTCTCCCCCTCCCGCATTCTAAAACGATTTTTTACCAACACCTCATAAAAGCCAATTAGTTCCCCCTTTCTAAACATCCACAATAGGAAACTGATATTATTCGCACAATCAAAACAAAGTAAGAAGATTCAAGGAAAGAGTAAAGACAAATTACAACTGAATTAACAGTCAAGAAGAATAAAAAAGGAAGGAATTTTAAGCAAAAAAAAGCACCATAAATGGTGCCCGGGACCGGAATCGAACCGGTACGATATTTCTATCGCAAGATTTTAAGTCTTGTGCGTCTACCAATTTCGCCACCCGGGCGGATTTATCGATGTTAAATTATGATGTATGTCTTTTTATCTGTAATAAAAAGGCACCATAAATGGTGCCCGGGACCGGAATCGAACCGGTACGATATTTCTATCGCAAGATTTTAAGTCTTGTGCGTCT
>CANLRQ010000014.1 GCA_947493575.1 uncultured Marinomonas sp. | reverse complement strand
TATGAGATAAAAACAGAGTCCAGTTTAGAGTGTGTACGGATTAGGGTGAATAACGGCGTAGAATGAACGCTTACATTAGAGGTGCATTTAAGAATCCATAAAGGAAAGCTCTCTGATTATTGGGGTGGGATTGATAAAAATAAATTCAGCACAATCATATATCTCACACGTGACGGTATGGTTGTAAGGATTATTCCAAAGTGGATTGGTGCTCAGGTTTCAATTAAAAGGGATGTAAGTTTCGCTCAAGCAACAATAGCAAAATGGAATAATCACGATTTTAAGTCAGGAAACCAGACTACTGCATCAGCTATTGCGAAGCATCTAGCTGGGAATTCTGGAATGGGCCTTAGTGTAGAAAACAATGGAAATTCTTTAAGAGTTATTCCTATAGAAAAAGATAGCTCCTTTATTGCCTTGGCTCCTCTTCTTTTAAAAGGGCTATCAACTACTCAGGTAAAACAGACACATGAGAATCCCGGCTATAAAAATTTTGAAAGCCCTCCACCAACTCCCCCTTGGTTAGTCAGTATTGTCTCTTCTTCAACAGGCCTCAATGTTCTCGCTGGTCTAGATGAGGATCCATATATAGCTGCAAAAGGAATAGCCGATATTATTTTAAACACTGCTGGTATAATTGACGAAGATCCAGCTATTATTTATCGTAATGCTAGAAACTCTTTAGAAAAAAGTATTGCTGCAATTAATTCTGAAAACGAAAAAAAAATCCAAAAAGTTATCGAGGATTACCCCTGGATTTTACTTGATGAAGTAGATTATTTAGCTGTGGAGCCAGAAAAGACTTTGCAGTATAAAGAGAGAACTACCGGAGATGATGGAGTCGTTTCAGAAAAAGTTAGAAAAGTTCGTCCGGATTTTATCTACGAAAAATATGACCAATCGTCTCTGGTTGTAGAAATTGAAGCAGCTAGTAAGAGGCTTTTAGTAAAAACAAAAGAAACACATTACCAGCTTCCCTCAGCGCAAGAAGTAGCAGCTCAATTTCAAATACAACACTATAAGCATATATGCTCCGGACCGTTTGGTAGCCAAATTAATGAGTATCTAGAAAAACCTGATGATTGGATCTACAACTATTTACTTGTTGTGGGAAGTGATAAACAGCCTGATTTTGATAGAAGGTCATGGAACTTGTTACGAGAGTTCATGAAACCTCATGGTATAGTTTTACGTGAATGGGATTATTACCTCGATCGATTAGCTCGATTTGAAGCAGCTGCGACCACAGCTAATACAGCAAAATTATGAAGAGCTTAACAAGGTGCTGTTACGGGGGGATAATATAGGGCAGGTGTGATTGATGACATTCCGTTAATCACTGCTAAAACTAAAAAACCAAACTCAAGGATGAGGAAGAAGTTATGCCAAGGGCCAGAAGCCAACAAGTCAGTTTGTCTGGCACTCCATATTACCATTGCATCAGCCGATTCCCCCACCAAGCTGTTTTATGTTTACTAATCATAGCCGGCAAGGTTAAGTGGGGCGAGTGAAGCGTATATTTTAATATTTCTAAAAGTATTGAAATATTTTTTAGCTTAATTCATGCATGACAAAATGAATCAAGACGATGCAACTAATATTTTATGTGAACTAGGCCACTCAACTCGCTTTTCTGTTTTTCGTTTGTTAATAAAAGCAGGGGGTAAGGGGTTGGTAGTAGGGGATATCCAACAGCATTTGGATATTTCAGGTTCAACTCTATCACACCATATTCGAAGGCTTACTTCTGTGGGTTTGGTTAAGCAAAACAGAGAGGGGCGCAGTTTATATTGTGTGGCTCAATTGGATGCTTTTCGTGAAGTAATGAGTTTTCTGGAAGAAGAGTGTTGTACCTTATAAAGGCCTAAGTTCAGATAACAAGTGCGACACTGCTCTTTATTAGGCTCAAGCCTAAGTCGACTTTAAATACAGATAGTGGGTAAAGGGTGAAAAAGTAGTGTGTTAAAGATGACCTACTATTCGGGAGGTCATTTTTTCGGAATTATATTTCGATATTTTCAGAAATGTAAAATTATTTTAGAAAAGTAATCTAAACAAAAAAATTAATGGGGGGATGATTGTGAGCTATCTATCTAGTTTGGGCTTAACAGGTGAAATGCAGATAATGCTTATGGATTCTCTGCAAATGTTTCTCAATTTGTTTGTTGAGTTAACCTTACTGTTTCTTGATATTAGTTATCTGGTTTCTGTGATTAGTCAAAAACTGTCAGCATAGGGGCGGTGATGGCTTTGGTTATCGGCAGTGGTGGCGCAAGTTTGCCTGAATTGATTCTGCTAAAACGGCTATTCCATTGGCCTTTTTATTGGTGATTTTTAGCATGGCGGTTTTTGCAGGTTTTACTTTTAATTTCTTGTTTGCTTAAGCGCTTAGCAAGAAACTATCTATATTATGAAATATGCCTTCTCTAGGAAGGCAGCAGCTTATCTAATACGCTCTATTATCTTTGAAAGTACCCAAATTGAGTTATGAGCTATACGGTTGAAAGTCTAGCGTTGGGTGATACTATAGTGATACTCACTTCAATTTAGAGTCCTATTATGAAAGTTGAATTAGTTACAACATTAAAAAGGCAGGCTACTAAAATATTAGCAGATCTCCACTCTTCTAAAGAGCCAGTTCTTATTACTGAGCATGGTCAGCCGTCCGCGTATTTAGTTGATGTCGATGACTATGAAATGATGCAGAAACGTATGTCTATACTAGAAGGCATTACTCGTGGTGAACAAGCAATTAAAGAGGGTGAAATTCATTCAAATGAATCAGCTAAAGAGCAAATGAAGAAATGGTTGAAATAATCTGGACACAAGTCGCTCTGAGTGATCTTAACGAAATTGCCGAATATATTGCAGTGGTTAACTTAGTTGCTGCAAAAAAGCTCGTTCAGTCTGTGTTTAGTAAAGTTGAAAGGTTAGCAGAACATCCAGAATCAGGTAAAGCTCCTTTGGAAATATCAAAGCTTAATTACAGGGAATTAGTCGTTCAACCCTGTCGAGTATTTTATAAGTTTGATGGCGAGAAGGTTTTTATTTTGCATGTTATGCGCCAAGAGCAAGATCTACGGAGGTTCTTGCTAGTTTAGTGCTCTTATATGGCTTTTAAATTAAGATCTAAATTTATACGCTGAGACTTTTGCAGGACTACGCTTGTTGATACTTTGTTAAAAACAGACTCAAAATGCTCATTTATAACTATAAACTCCGCTTTTTCGTCTGTTTTTTCCTCGTCTTATCATCGCTCATGACTTCGTGTAAAGGTCTCACGTTATCTAATGTGTTTTGGTTTTAAATAATTTGCTTCAGTGTAAAAAAAGCATTACAAGCTGCTCTCATAGGCACCTTCCTTAATTAATAACTGCAAAACTAACGGTTGAAAATAGCTCTGAATATGTACAACTTACTGTGCAAAAAAATGTAAGGGTTATACTTGTTTAATAATACGTACATGTGGAGGTTGTATGAAAATCGTATCTTTTACAGAAGCTAGAAATGGTTTAAAGGCAGTATTAGACGGTGTGGTTATGATGCTGATACAACGGTAATTACACGTAGAGACTCAGAAGACGCCGTTGTGATGTCCTTGGATTATTACAATAGCCTAATGGAAACTGTCTATTTACTTCGTTCCCCGAAAAATGCGGAGCACTTGAATCGTTCAATCGAACAATATCGAGCAGGTCAGACAACAGCACGAGATCTGATAGATGAGTAGTCAGTATTTATTATCTTGGACTGATGATGCTTGTGGTGATTATCTGTATTGGTAAACCCGAACCGTTAAAAGAAAACTTATCAGGTTTTTGGTCACGTCGAATTGATGACAAAAATAGGTTGGTTTATGCCGTTGATAATCAGACAATTACGATAATTTCATGTTGTTATCATTACTAACTTTACTTCCCTGATAATATATGAGCTTGTTAAGAGCGAAGTGTTGTATGAAACAAAATCTACCTTGTTAGAAAGGCTTCAGGAATTGATATCTTCGATACTACTGATGCTCATGTTGAAAGCATTTTAGAAGCTTTAAAAGAGTAAACTAAAACTAATTAATACAGGCAATACAGGGTATCCATTACGTCATTGAAAGCATTGATTCGATGTAATTGAACAGATTGAAGATGGTCAGCCAAAGCCTACAAGCAGTGTCCATATAGTTTTCTGATATTCTTCAGAAGAGTCCTAACACGTTATTTTGGAATTAATAATAATGAAAATATTTGTGAGTATTGCATCCTATTGTGATGAACTGCTTTTTTTTACTTTGAATGATTGTTATCAAAAAGCAGCTAACCCTAGCAACTTAGTGTTTGCTGTTGTTGATCAGAATGAGGCTTCACAAAAAGACGCCATTGATGCTCTTAGCTTCTCGGATCAAGTTCGCTATGTTTTTATTAATAAAATGGAAACATTTGGCGTATCTTGGGCAAGAAATATCGCATTCTCTTTATACGATGGTGAAGCGTATTTATTGCAAATTGACTCCCATACCTACTTTGAGCAGGGATGGGATGAGAGTTTATTAAAGCAATATTCTCAGTTACGGGAAAAGTCAGCCAAACCTATTTTGTCCATTTATCCCTATGCGTTTCGCTTTGATGATAACAAGCAGCCTGTATTTACCAAACCCTCTGGCGAGTATGTAATGGAGTTGCGGCCACATCCAGACACATCACTTACCGATGATAATGCGGTATTAAGGTTTCGCGCTGGGCATATAAAAACATCTGAGGCTGTTAATGGTTGTCATATAGCCGCTGGTTTCCTTTTTACTTCTGCCGATTTCATTGAGGAAGTTCCATACGATCCTTATTTGTATTTTCATGGAGAGGAACAAAGTTTAAGCGTCAGGGCATATACAAGAGGGTGGGATATTTATCATCCAGTTTGGATTCCTCTGTATCACTACTACAAGGAGAGCGGAGTGTCTTATGCTAATCAACATTGGCACGAGAGTGTTCGTAATAAGAGAAGTTTAAATCATGCCCACTTAAAGCAACGCTCTCAGAATAGGGTAAATCGCCTGCTTTATGGTGACGGAATGGTAGGGAGTGCTTATGGGTTAGGTCAGGTGAGAAGTTTAACGGATTTCATTCGTTTTAGTGGCATCGACTATGTAAACAAAACAATCACTCGATAAGACAGATTAGGGAAGGTGCGAATAAATTCTCTTGCCTCAGCATGTGGGTAAGCCTGCTATTAATACCTTCCTTAACTATGGATTTATGTTATCTTTTGTTTCAATTGATGGCTCATGTGTATCTATCTGTAATAGAGACGGTTTAGAAATGGCTTTAAAATCATAGGGAAGAGTGCACTTACTAAAAAGTGGGGTTGTTATGTTAAGGATTAGCAAAATTAAAGAAAAGCTGAATCTTAAAGTTAAAGTGGTCGTTGTAGGCATCTTTGTTTTTTCTATAGTCATTACGGCCACGGTTGCTATTCTATTACAAAACCATTTTAGTTCTTCCATGGCGCTGGAATACACTTCTCGTATTTTTAGCATGACGACGAAAAACACGTCTGAAAACTTATCAATAGAAAATAAAAATGTTGAAAATGCTCTCGAAAAATTAGTGAGAGATCCTGATGTAAAGCAACACTTTTTACATTCTAATAATTTCTCTGAAGTCATTAAAACATTTGAAGCAAATAATAAGCTTTATGGAATATACATTGCTAATGAAAGCGGACATTTTTTTGAAGTTATTAACTTAAACTCTAGCCAAGTTGTTCGTAGTCAAATGGAAGCCTTTACAAGCGATCGTTGGGCAACGATTGAAGTGTATGATGAAGGTAATAAAAAAATTAAAAAGACGACATATTATGATGAAAAACTAGAAATTAGCCACTCACTTACAGAGCCAACGGAATATAATCCTGTAAATCGTTTCTGGTTTTCTAATGCTAGCACAACCAATATTTATAAAAGCCCTCCTTATTTATTTCAACACTTACAAGCTCCTGGTCAAACTTATTCTTTACAAATTCCATCTACTAATACTGTTGTAGCAATTGATATTGCATTAGATTCTATTTCAGAATATTTATCCCATGAAGATTTTAATGATCCTGAGCTTAAAACTGAAATGTTTGTTTTTCAGAAAGAAGGGCAATTGATTGCGTCGAATTTAAAACAGCAAGCGGCAGCTATGACTATTCCTAAATCCCCGCCTTTAAATTTGTCACAGTCTCAAAAGGAGCTGGTGGAGAGGTTGAACTCTGTCTCTGTTTCTAATCTATTGGATTGGGCTCCACTTGATTTTTCCGCATCGGGAAAACCATCTGGCTACAGTGTTGATATTATGAAGTTGATAGGCGAGTCAACAGGGCTGAAAGTCAACTTTATCAATGGTTTTAGTTGGGTGGAGCTGGTTGATTTATTCACTAAAGATAAACTAAATATACTCAGAGCTGCTTATAATAATGAAAAAAATCAGAACTTAGGCTTGATTAGTAAGCCTTTTTTAAAAGCGCCTTTTTCTATGGTGACTCAATCTGGTGTTCAAGAACTTAAATCTTTAGACCAGTTAAATGGAAAAACAGTCGCTATTCACTCTGGATGGTCAATTATAGAAGTCATAAAAGAGCATTACCCAAAGATTGATATTAGAGAAGTTTCATCAACAGTCGATGTCTTAAAAAAAGTTCATAATGGAGAGTATTTTTCAGGAATCGATAATAATTATGTTTTGCAATATACCGCAAGACAGTTTTTTATTGATGACCTTAAGTATCATACAAATATTGAAAGTGGAAATGCGTCTTTATCTGCTGATTTACATTTTTTAGTATCACACGAGAAAAGTGACCTACTCGATCTTTTGAATTTAGCAATAGATAACATAACAGAAGAACAAAGAGCCGCTTTATCAAATAAATGGTTACTCTCTGAAGCGAAAAACTATGTGGGTGTATTGCCTTATAAAGAACTTTTAGAATTTGTTGATGACCCTAAAAATTATAATCAACTATTGAAAGTAAATATTGATGGGGAAACATCGTATCTTTTTATCAGTCAACTAAATAGGCATGAGGAATATTTTGCGTTATTAATTTCTCAAGAATCATTATTTAAGAAAACATACGAGAAATTGCAAATTTCTATATTAGCTACGGCGATTTTGATTATTATATTACTGCCATTGTGTTGGTTTTTTGCTTCTCCTATAGTGGAGCCTATTAAGCGTTTGGCAAAAGAGAGCGCTAAAATTAAACGTCGCCAATATAAGGATGTGAAGCTTGAAGATTCCCCTATTATTGAAATTCAGGATCTAAATAATTCTATGCTGGATATGGTTGGCTCAATACAGTCCTATCAGCAAAAACAAAAAGAGCTGATGGATTCTTTTATTGAGTTAATAGGGCAAGCTATTGATGAAAAATCGCCTTACACAGCGGGT
This sequence comes from uncultured Marinomonas sp., assembly GCA_947493575.1. Classification (GTDB taxonomy): domain Bacteria; phylum Pseudomonadota; class Gammaproteobacteria; order Pseudomonadales; family Marinomonadaceae; genus Marinomonas. The sequence continues at coordinate 79,668 of CANLRQ010000014.1, read as the reverse complement.
CATTGTGAGAGAGTTCCTGAGTTAGGGATGTCACTTGCAAAGGCGGCCTCTAATGATACCTCTGCGGCATTTAGAGAATTTCGCTTTGAAAATGATGAAGAGATAAGAGAGTTCAAAATAGCGGCTTGGCTGCATGACTGTGGAAAAATCACGACTCCAGAACATATTGTTGATAAAGGCTCTAAGTTAGAAACCATTTATAATCGGATTCATGAAATTCGAATGAGATTTGAAGTCCTTCGAAGAGATACAGAAATTGAATACTACCAAAAAACGTTATTAGAGCCGAAATTAGAGGCTCAATTTAGAAAGGAAAAAGAGCGTGTTTTTGAGGCATTAAATGAAGACTTTGCATTTATTGCTAAGGCGAATGTTGGTAGTGAATTTATGTCGGAGGAAATCCAGCAGCGTTTGACTCAGTTATCTAAAAAAACTTGGCAAAGAAATTTCGATGATAGATTAGGATTGTCTCCCCATGAAGAAAGAAAATTGACTGGGAAAGCGGAGGCATTACCTGTAACTGAAACGCTATTATGCGATAAACCTGAACATATTATTCCTCATCATAAGCCAGTTCAGTTTGATGAGAAGCTTGGAATCAAAATGGTGCCCCCTGAATATCAAGCAAACCTAGGAGAGCTTTACAATCTTAGTATTAGTCGAGGCACATTAACCAAAGAAGATAGATTTAGAATCAATGAACATATTATAAGCACGATAAAGATGTTGGATCGTCTACCTTTTCATGAGGAGTTATCAAGAGTGCCTCGATATGCATCAACACATCATGAAACATTAATAGGAACAGGTTATCCACGACAATTAACCGGTGACAGCCTTTCTATTCCTGAGAGAGTGTTAGTACTCGCTGACATTTTTGAAGCATTAACGGCTTCAGATAGGCCATACAAAAAAGCCAAACCCCTAAGTGTTTCTATTAAAATTTTGCATAAAATGGCACTTGATTTACACATTGATATGGATGTTTTTAAGTTGTTTTTATCTTCTGGCGTTTACTTGCAGTACGCTGATAAGTTTCTCCATGAGGAACAAAAAGACGAAGTAGACGTGGATTATTATTTAAATTTTAAAGTCGATAAAAAGGAGAATAATTTCGATATAGCGTGAAATCGCTAATTTAATTGATGAGCAAATAAACCTTGTGTAGTGATCCAAAAGCTTTACCTACTGCGTATTAATAAAAACGCCTTACTCTTAAACAGGCTTATTATCAAACGTCGGTCGAATTACATAGGTAAATTTATGGACACTCCTCACTTGGATGGTAAAAAAAATGGCCATTCTAACCACTTTAATGAGTTTGACTCGACTGATAGTCGTTTATTAATTGAACGTTTTAAACTTTTTTATAAAGATGTTAAAAACCCACCTCTTGACGAAATAGGTCAAGTCTATACTGATTCAGTGTATTTTAAAGACCCTGTACATGAGGTGCATGGAATCGATGCTCTACATGCCTATATGGAAGAGGTTTGTCACAGTGTGGATAGTGGGCGGTTTGAATACTTAGATGAATTAGTTGGCGGCGGGTGTGCTTATATCAAATGGAATATGTATTTTAAGCACCCAAAACTTTCTACTGAGACTATCGTTGTTCGAGGCATGTCTCATATCCAATTTAGTGATCGTATTTATTATCACGAGGACATTTATGATCTTGGTGAAATGCTTTATGAACACGTTCCAGTCGTGAGTTTTCTTGTTAAAAAATTAAAGCAACGATTGGCTAATTAACAAGGAAGTTTGCATTATGACACCTCAATCTATTGCGATTAAAAACGAAACAATTTGGATTACTGGCGGCAGTTCAGGCATAGGTTACGCTTTAACTGAAAGGCTTACTCAAGAGAATAAAGTTATTGTCAGCGCAAGAAGTGCAGATACATTGGCTGCTCTTAAGGATACTTTTCCAAATATTCATACTATTGCGTTTGATGTCTCTGATAAAACTCAAATTAATCGTGTGGCTGATGAGTTGTCTCAGATAACCGATTATCTTGATAGAGTTATACTGAATGCGGGCAGCTGTGAATATTTGCATATAAATGAACCCGATTGGTTAATTATGGATAGAATGATGCAAGTGAACTTTTTAGGCATGGTTCACTCACTGCAAGCCTCTCTACCTTTATTGAAAAAAGCCAAGTCACCTCATCTTATAGGTGTCAGCTCTCTCGCCATTGCAGCACCTTTTACTCAAGCAGAAGGTTATGGTGCTTCCAAAGCTGCGGCACAGTATTGGCTTGATTCAATGAGAATCGACCTCTCTCAATTTAATATTGCTGTGACCAGTTTATTGCCCGGGTTTGTAGATACTCCTCTTACTCAAAAAAACACTTTTTTTATGCCATTTTTAATGAGTTCGGAACAAGCGGCTCAACGTATGTTATTGGCAATTGCTAAGCGTCACATAAGGTATGCTTTTCCTAAGCGGTTAGTCGCCATGCTATGGGTAGCGAATATCTTTCCTAAAGCTTGGCTTAAGTTACAAAGTAACTCACTTAAAAAGTAACTCACTTAAAAAGTAAATCGCTTAATAAATACATCAATGGGTTGCTAGAAGGAGAATTCGATGAAAATAGCCATTATAGGATCTGGAATATCAGGTTTATCGTCCGCTTATTATTTACATGAACAGCATGATATTACCCTATTTGAATCATCAGACAGAATAGGCGGTCATACAGCAACTATGAATGTGGTACATGATGGTAGAGATTACTCGATCGATACGGGTTTTATTGTGTATAACGACTGGACTTATCCCCACTTTATTGAACTTATGGATAAGTTAAGGGTTGAATCTCAACCCACTGAAATGAGCTTTAGTGTTAGCTGTGAACAAACTGGTTTAGAGTACGGCGGAAATAATCTCGATACGCTGTTTGCACAAAGAAAAAATTTGCTTAATTTACCTTATATCATGATGTTGAAAGACATTGTCAGTTTTAATAAAAACGCTATTCAGGATTTAGAAAGCGGACTATTAGATGAAGCAACGACACTAGGTGAATATCTAGAAAGACAAAGATATGGAAAACTTTTTGCAAGTCACTATTTAATTCCGATGGGAAGTGCTATTTGGTCTTCAACATTGGATGAAATGTTGGCATTTCCCCTTATCTTCTTTGTTCGTTTCTTTAAAAATCATGGCTTACTTAGTGTAAATAATCGCCCTCAGTGGCGAGTTATCAAGGGCGGTTCAAGTGCCTACTTAACACCGCTCACCTCTGGTTTTAGTGACAAAATTAAGTTGAACAGTCAGATTCAGAGTGTTGAACGTCATGCTAATGGCGTAGACATCCATTTTAATGATCAGCCGAGTGAACGTTTTGAACAGGTTATTTTCGCTTGTCATAGCGATCAAGCTTTGTCTTTACTTAAAGATGCAACGCCTGAAGAGCAAGAGGTATTAGGGGCCATGCCTTATCGCAATAATGAAGTGATATTGCATACTGACGACTCGATTTTACCTAAGTCAAAGAAAGCTTGGTCAAGCTGGAACTATCATCTAGCTGGAGACAATACTCGCCCTGCGACCTTGAGTTACAACATGAACATATTGCAAGGTATTGAAAGCGAAACAACCTTTGTCGTGACTTTAAACGATACCGCCAAGGTGAGTGAAGACTGCATTTTGGGGCGTTATCAATATGCACACCCAGTATTTACTTTAGAAGGTATACAGGCTCAGCAGCGTTGGGCTGATATTAATGGCGTTAAACGTTCATGGTTTTGTGGTGCATATTGGCGAAATGGGTTTCATGAAGATGGTTGTATGAGTGGTATTAGAGTTGCAAATGCAATACAGGAAATGCTCTAGATGAACGCTTTAAAACCATCGATCATGAAAAGTGGTATTTATCATGGTTTGGTTCGACACAGACGCTTTTCACCTAAAGTGCATGATTTCCAATATCGTGTTTTCATGATGTATTTAGATCTCGATGAATTGGATAAGGTTTTTTCTCTATCAAAGTTATGGTCGAAAAATAGATGGAATTTGGCATGCTTTAAACGTTCTGATTATTTAGGTGATCCCAAAAAAGATTTAGCGCAAGAAATCCGAAAAAAAGTAACGGATTGCTTAGGATTTGAACCTGCTGGGCCTATCAGAGTGCTTACTAATATGCGCTATTTTGGCTTCATTATTAACCCTATTACTGTGTATTACTGTTTTGATAAATCAGAAATTTTGCACGCCATGGTTTTAGAGGTGACGAATACTCCATGGGGAGAAAAAGTACAATATGTGCTTCATTGTGATCCAACCGCCGTTAGGCAACGTATTAAATTTAATAAAGAAATGCATGTTTCTCCATTTCATCCTATGACACATTTTTATGATTGGAGGAGCAATTATCCAGAAAAGAAAATTGCAGTTCATATGGAGAATAAAACTCAAGTTAAAACAAATGCATTAGAGATAGGGGGGGTGGTATTTGATGCAACCTTATCTTTAGAGCGTGAAGAAATTTCTACGAAAAGCTTGAGAAGGGTATTACTCAATTACCCAGTTATGACATTACAGGTGATATGGCGCATTTATTGGCAGGCATTAAAGCTATTTTTTAAAGGAGTGCCGGTGCAAGACCATCCAAAAAATTCATCAGAACTGCAGTCAACGACTAAAAAGAAGTAGAGAGGACAGTAACAATGGATTCCGTAAGCATAGCCAGTCAAAAAGTGAATATAAGAAGACCTGCAAGTGCCTTTGATAAAATGGCAAAGAAGTTTGTATTGAACTCTCTTAAGAAGCTTCAAATTGGACACTTAATTATTGAAGAAGATTTTTATGAAGCAGGGGAAGCAAATGAAAGGGTGTTTCACTTTGGAGAAGACAAAGATAAAACCCATTGCATTGCACACATTCATATTCATGACAGAGCGGTTTATTGGGATTTATTTGTTAATGCCAGTATTGGTGCTGGTGAAGCGTTTATGCTTAATAGATGGTCAACGCCTGATTTAGTCGCAGTGATTCAATTGATGGTAAAGAACCTAGATTTGATTAATCAAATGGATGGAGACAAACCTTTATTAAATAGAATTGGTAGTAAAATTGTTCATCTTGTTAATGCCAATACGCAAAAAGGGTCGAAGAAAAACATTGCCGCTCATTACGACTTAGGCAACGATTTCTTCTCGCTGTTTCTTGACCCAACCATGATGTATTCCTCTGCAATCTACCCCAGCAAAACGGCCTCACTGGAAGAGGCATCAAAATATAAGCTTGACCGCATTTGTCAGAAGTTGCAATTAAATGAAGAGGATCACTTACTGGAAATTGGTACTGGATGGGGTGGCTTGGCGATTCATGCGGCGAAACATTATGGCTGTAAAGTGACAACAACAACCATTTCAAAAGAGCAGTATGACTTTGCAAAACGCAAAGTTGAGTCTGAAGGATTAACAGACAAAGTGACTTTATTGCTAGAAGATTATCGTGATTTAACAGGCCAATACGATAAGTTGGTTTCAATAGAAATGATTGAAGCGGTTGGCCATAAGTTCTATGAAAGTTACTTTCAAATGTGCAGTAAATTATTAAAAGATGATGGGTTGATGTTAATCCAAGCGATTACGATAGCAGATCAGCGTTACCATTATGCCAAGAGATCGGTTGATTTCATTCAAAGATACATTTTTCCAGGTGGCTGTTTACCGTCAAATGAAGTGATCGCGAGTCATGTTTCTAAGAACACTAATATGCAAATCGTTGCCGTTGAAGACATAACCGAACATTATGCAGACACGTTAGCCGATTGGCGATTAGCCTTTATGCAAAAGAAGCATCAAGTAAGAGACATGGGCTTTGATGATGTATTTTGTCGCATGTGGGAATTTTATTTATGTTATTGCGAAGGTGGGTTTCGTGAGAGGGCGATCAGTACCGGTCAGTTTGTCTTTGCTAAACCTGATTTTCGTTTTCCTGCTAATCGCTAACGCTTTTATTGGCTAACAGGAATGACTATGAAACCTAGCCTAATGCAACTCAATATTATTAATGCCATCGCTTTTCAAATCGTTTGGTTTATTTGTGTAACAACAACAGACGCTACTTCTATTGTTGCGGTTGTATTGCTTTTGTTGGGTCATGCATTCTTTATTGTTAGAGACAATCGAGAATGGTTGCTCATTATTGGATTTACTTTGGTGGGTGTGGTGATAGACAGCCTATTACAGTCATTTGGCTTTATTTGGTTTTCTAAAGCGATTTTCTACAGTGAATCTATTCTAGTTATCCCTATTTGGATGATGTGCTTATGGTTGGCTTTTTCAACCACTTTAATGCATGGGCTATTCTGGTTGCACGGACGTTTAAAATTGGCTTTTTTAGTCGGCTTGTGTGTGGTTCCTGTGAGTTATTATGCAGGCTTGACTTTGTCTGAATCCGCATCAATTGAACCTGTATGGTTATTACTTCTAACTATTGGGATCGTTTGGAGTGTGCTCTTACCTGTGACATTTTTTATAGCAGAAAAATGCAATCTGAGACCTTTGAATGACTATTGCGCTTGCTAATGCTTTGTTAAAAACAGACTCGTTTAATCAGCGCTCATGACTTAGTGCAAAGGTCTCAATCTATTGAGTTCAGATGAAAGTGTTTGACATTACATAGTTAAAAATGAACCGTTTTTTAATAGGATTTATCAAGAGGTTATATGTGGTTACTTCGACGTTTCACTCTTATTGTTTTAATTTACTTTGCTAGTGGTTTATATGCTGCAAATGAGTTGACCTCTGAACGGGCAATTGGAGAAGCCTATGACATAAAAACAGGGGATTTACTTTATACGGAAACCCATCAAAAACCTTCTAAATATGTTCACCTTGTGACCTACAGAGAAGTAACAGGCGACGTATTTGCAGAGAAAAGCCTTAACTATGCTAACTCATTTCTAATGCCTAGTTTCGAGCAAAAAAATCAACGAAATGGAGAGGTTATTTCAGTTGTTGTGAGTGACAAAGGCGATTTAAATGTGACCTACAAAGCCGCAGAAAATCGTCAGCCTAAAACGAAAAATATTGAAGTAAAAGATCGTTTAATCCTTGATGCGGGTTTCGACCATTTTGTTCGTTTAAACTGGCAAAGTTTGACAAGTGGAAACACTATGAAAGTGGACTTCTTAGAACCTACACGTCAAATGACCGTTACTTTTCGTATTAAAAAAACAGATTGCAAAGAGAATGAAGTGGAGGCTGTATGTTTATTATTATCGCCCAATTCATGGCTGTTAAGTGCAATCCTTGACCCAATTTACCTAGTCTATCATGCCCAATCTCAAAAGCTTCAACGCTATTTGGGAAGAGGTAATATTTCAGAGAAAAATGGGGATTACCTTTCGGTAGACATACGTTATCGATATGAGTCTGCTACTAAGGAAGGTGCGAATAAGAGTAGATACGATGCCTTATCATCGTCATGACTCCGTGCAAAGGTCTCGATTAAATAAAAAATAATGAGGAATGCTATGAATGTTATTCGAAGGTTCGGTTCATTTACTCTTGTATGTGTGTTTTCTTTACTTTTAATCTCATGTTCTTCTGTGTCTGTGGAGACCTATTCAAATAATGAGCCGAAACTTGTAGTAGAGGAGTTTTTTAAAGGTGACCTTGTCGCTTACGGAATGGTGAAAAACCGAGGTGGAGAAGTCACACGCTATTTTACAGCTGATCTAAATGGGTCGTGGGAAAATGGCATAGGCACTCTCGATGAGTCGTTTGTTTTTGACGATGGGGAAAAGCAGAAAAGAATTTGGACTCTTACTCCTCATGCTGAAAAAGGTTACATGGCCACTGCTGGGGATGTCGTTGGATCAGGGCACTTGATGACATCTGGAAATGCTCTGTTTATGAAGTATGTGTTGCAAATACCTTATGACGACAGTGTTATTGAAGTGAATGTTGACGATCGAATGTATCTAGTAGACGATAATGTCTTGTTGAATGAATCTCTATTAACCAAATTTGGTTTTAATGTGGGAGCGGTCTCACTTGTTATTCTTAAAAGGTAATCGCTAAGAATGCGGTTTATCAGCCTTTATAAGAACCTTTCTTAGCCGAAACAAAAAGTTAGCTTGCTTTTCAACTTTGTGTTTTTTACGTTTTTAGAAAAAAAAAGTAAAATAAAATTAAAACTGTGTTATACCTTAATATATTCATCATAAGTTATTCGTATTACTACTATTGATTATACTGAGGTTTTTTTTGAAGTACTCTCCATTATTAATAACCTCCCTAAATTTAAATCGCTTCTATAGAACGGCACGGGTGTCGTTTTGTTTCTATTTTTTCCTTGTTCTTGGCTGCTGGGGAGCTTTTTCCGTTTGGGAGGCTCATAAATTACTGGATGAAAAAACACGCAGTGCAAAAACGATTATTGATCTTTTTATAGAAGCCCATCAAAAAGAACTGCTTACTTTGGTGAATCGCCCATCATTACAGTGTGATGATGAGCAAATGTCTTATTTAAGGTCTCAGACCTTTTTGTCAAAATACGCCAAAGAGTTAAGCCTATTTAAATACAATGAACATAGTCGGTTAGCTGTTTATTGTACAAATTTGGGGCCTATTACTATTCCTATTTGGAGAACGATACAGAAACGTTTAGAAACTAATGACAGTCATTTTACTATTGCATACACCAAAGCGAAATTGACAGGGCAAAAATCGTTATTTAGTTTTGTATTAGGTGACCATGGAATTGGCGCAAACAGTGTCATACCTGCTGATTTGTTAGTGGAAGAACTTAGAAAGGAGCTGGACGAAAGCGCCGTATTTCGGTTGTTCGTTGTTAATCGCGCATTACATTATTCTCCCATGTTAAGTGGTTCAAGAGAGGATGATATTAAATTGTTTGAAGGGTTTTGGAGGAGTTCAAATACAGCCTTTTTAAACCATGATTTAACTCTTGAAGTTGCAATAACATCTGATCATATTTTTAAGCACCTAATGGATAATGCGGTTCTCTTTTTCATCATTTGGATTGCCAGTGCTTCTATGACTCATTTGGGGGTGTTTTGGTACAGAGAAGATGTCCATTCGTTTAAACGTTATTTAAAAGCTGCGATAGATGACAATGAAATGGAATTGTATTACCAGCCTATTGTTGATATACGCGATTCATCCGTTCCTAAGGTAGAGGCTTTGTTACGTTGGAATTCTGCACGTTATGGTGCAATGACACCAGTAACTATTGTCGATAAAGCAACTGAACTCTTTTTAGTTCAAGAACTTACTGAAATGGTGTTTTTAAAAGCCGTAGACTTTTTGCATAGAAACCGTGAAAAACTTGGTAAAACCATTGTGAGCATTAATATTGATAGAGGCAGTTTTCTTAACTCCCATTTTGTCGATAAGGTAGTTCTTACTATGAAGGAAATGCCTTCATTGAAGGGGTGTATTGGGTTCGAAATAACAGAAAATAATAAGTTTGATGAAAATGCTATGTTGCTAGCATTAACGCAATTTCATCGCCTGAAGGAATGCGGTATTAATTTGTCTGTTGATGATTTTGGAACAGGATACTCAGGACTGGACTTTTTACGTCAATTTCCCTACGAAGCATTAAAAATTGATAAGGTGTTTATTACTGATTTAGGGCATGAGAGGGTTACCAATTTGATTCTGGATTATGTAGTAAAGATTGCTAATGAGTTGAAGATGGACCTGATTGCCGAAGGTGTAGAAACTGAAACTCAATTGAACACTGTCACTGATATGGGGATTCATTTAATACAAGGATATTATTTTAGTAAGCCTTTAAATGAAGCGCTTTTTTTAGAGTGGTTTAAAAAACATAATCAGTATAAAGGAAAGGTTGCATTGTTGTAAGGGGTCGTCATAATGGCGTGTAAATTCATTAGGTGGCGAGTTTGTTAAGGTTATGGCTAAGTTAGTATTTGCTTTGAAATACGTTCCAGAGGAAGAAGCTGCGACAATACGGCAAATATTAACCGATAATCAGATTGATTTTTATGAAACGACAGCTGGGCGATGGCAAATATCTCTTGCTGCATTATGGGTTCGAAATAACTCAGATTATGAGGCTGCGAGAGCCTTGATTTTAGAAGACCAACTCGCAAGACAGCAGCATTTTCAAGAGCAAAGAATGCCTTTTTGGTCCTCGACAGTCATGCACCTTAAAGAGAACCCATTAGAGTTTGCCTTTACAATATTTGCCATTACGTTTGTTGCAGGTTTATCTGTTCTCCCTTTTTTTATTTCTATCTAGGGAAAGTGTGAATCAGTTCTCTTGCCTTAGCATGTGGATAAAAGTCCGCTATTCGAGGCGAGTATCGAATGTGAATAGCCGGTCTATTTTCTAGATGCTCAGCTAAGAATACAGGCTTAGTAGACTTATTCGCACCTTACCTAGATTACTTCTCATATTGGATGATGAAACCGTCGATGAATAAAGTTAGCCGATCATTTAATGCAAAAAATAAGCCCCTTAAGCATTCTAAGAAGTCTACAGGCAAAGGGTCACTAAGAAGTAATAAGCTAGAGCTGCACCCTAGAAATCCACATAAAATGCGTTATGACTTTTCATTGCTTGCTGACTCCTGCGGAGAGTTGTCTAAATTTATTATAATAAATGCTTATGGAAATAAATCGATTGACTTTGCTAACCCAAAAGCAGTTAAAACATTAAATAAAGCATTACTCAATCACTTCTATGGTGTGACTTATTGGGATATTCCTTCTGGCTTTTTATGTCCTCCTATTCCTGGAAGAGCCGATTACATACACTATATTGCCGATTTATTAGCATCATCAAATGATGGGGTTATCCCTCGTGGCTCCATGGTGCGAGTACTTGATGTGGGAGTAGGGGCTAATTGCGTGTATCCCATCATAGGCACACGAGAGTATGGCTGGAAGTTTGTTGGGTCAGAGATCAACCCAATTGCAGTGCAATCAGCTGATGCCATTATTAAGTCAAATTCGAGCTTAGCGAATCAGATTCAAATTCGATTACAACATAAAAGCAATGCATTGTTTGAAGGGATTTGGAACGAAAAAGAACAGTTTGATGTGACCTTGTGTAACCCTCCTTTTCATACCTCAGAGTCTTCAATGAAAGCAGAGTCAGAGCGAAAATGGAAAGGCATTAAAGGTAAAAAGTCATCGACGCTTAATTTTGGTGGTCAATCCAATGAACTATGGTGCGAAGGCGGTGAAGAGGCGTTTGTGTGCCGTATGGTGAAAGAAAGCAAGACTTATAGTGATCGCTGTTATTGGTTTACCTCTTTGATAGCAAAACAAGCCAGTTTGCCTGCTATTTATCGAACTTTAAAACAAGTAGGGGCGGTACAAGTAAAAACCATTAATATGGCTCAAGGAAAGAAAGTGAGTCGTTTTGTTGCTTGGAGCTTTTTAGAGTCCGATCAACAGGACTATTGGCAGGATACTTACTGGGCAGTGTAATAGGAGAGAGGCCCTATCCTATTACACTGTGAGACCTTTGCATGACTCTTCCGCTTGTTAATACTTTGTTAAAACTGACTGATCATCGATCATGACTTCGTACAAAGGTCTCACGGTATTGATTTAGAACTTATTTGCTCATTTCTACAGCGATAGCGGACGCAAGGCGAGCATTATTAAAGACTAGCTGAATGTTGCTTGCTAGGCTGTCTCCCCCAGTTAATTCTGCAACTCTGGCTAACAAGAATGGGGTCGACTCTTTTCCGCCTACACCTTGCTCATCAAGCTCTTTTAGCGCTTGGTTTATTGCGTTTCCAATACTGTCTTTATCCATAGCGTACTCTTCTGGTATTGGATTAGCTATAACGACTCCCCCATCCAATGACATAGACCACTTTGCTTGAAGAAAGTCCGAAATTTGAAGGGCGTCGGTTAAGTTATAATCTACAGTATGGTCACTATCTCGGGTATAAAATGCTGGTAAAGAGTCTGTGTTGTAGCCAATAACTGGGACGCCTTGAGTTTCTAGGTATTCTCTAGTTAGTGCTAAATCCAGAATCGATTTTGCTCCTGCGCAAATCACCGCAACATTTGTTTTAGCTAATTCTTGTAGGTCTGCTGAAATGTCAAAAGTAGTTTGAGCTCCTCGGTGAACGCCACCAATGCCACCGGTCGCAAATATCTTAATACCTGCCATTTCTGCAATAATCATGGTGGCCGCAACAGTCGTTGCACCGTGCTGCTTTTTTGCTATTACAAAGGGCAAGTCACGACGTGAGCACTTAATAACCGATAAACCTGCTTGACCTAATGTGTCGATTTCTTCGTGGCTTAGACCTGCTTTTAGACGACCATCAATAATGGCAATGGTCGCAGGAATCGCGCCATTATCTCTAATAACTTGTTCTACCTTTTTAGCGGTTTCAGCATTTTGAGGCCAAGGCATACCATGTGAAATAATGGTGCTTTCTAATGCTACAACAGGTTGGTTATTCGCTAATGCTTTGGCAACTTCAGGGCTAATATCTAGAAATTTGTTCATTGTATAATCCAGTTAGAATAAGTAGAGACCTTTGCACGACTATTAAGCTTGCTAATACTTTGTTAAAAACAGACTCAAAATGCGTATTTATAGCTTATAAAGACCGCTACTTTTGCCTGCTTTTACTTCGTTTTATCATCGCTCATGACTTCGTGAAAAAGTCTCAAGTAGAAAAATGGGTAAAGTGTGTTTTAAAAGTTAGATGTTCTGCTTGCTTTTTATCCAGTCTAAAACGTTTGTTTCGGAGATTTTAGGGTCATTGGCGTATTCTGATTCAAGTGTTATGCCTGCGCATGCAACAGCAAAGGACAATTTTTCTTCGAGGCTCCATTCCTTGTTTTGTACATGAATAAAGCCCGCAAAAAGTGCGTCCCCCGCGCCTGTATCACTTATGGGTGTTGTTGGAAAAACAGGGACGACTAATGAGCTATCTTGGTTTTTAAATAGAACACCTTCACTACCAAGACTTAATAAAACAGCTTGAACTCCTTTATCTAGGCAATTTTGAGCAAGTTGATCATCGGTAATTGAGCTAGAAGGAGAAATATCTAATAACATTCTTGCCTCATCACGATTGACTTTCAGCAAACTCAATTTGGGTAAAAGAGGCCGCAATCTAGGGGCTTTTATTGCCGACACAGCATCTGCATAAAAGTCTGCTTGCAAAGGCAGATCTGCTAACCACTCTATAGTGCTTTGTGCGAGGTTCGCTTCTATTAAGATCCTTTGTGTTGATTGTAATAATGGCATTTTATTTTCTAGCATACGGCTGTCTAATGCATCGATAATTTTCATATCTGCAATGGCTGAGACCAGCTCACCATTTTCATCATTGATGGACAAATAAGTACTGGTATTAAAGTCTGGGTGACGAATAATATCCTGTGTAGTGATACCACATTGACGGCTTTTTTCTAATAACCAGTCTCCAGAGCTGTCTTGACCAACAATAGAAAGAAAATGAATTTGATTGCCTAGGCGTACAATGTTTTCAGCAATATTTCTACCTACTCCCCCCGCACTTTGTTGGATAATTCCTGGGTTAGAATCGTGTGGTTTCATTGGATTTAGTGGGGAACCATTGATATCAAGGTTGCAACCGCCAATGACTAATAAAGTATCTTGTTGAGGAATAATATAGCCTTTTCCCAAAATGTGACCTGATCGAATGAGTCTCATTATGTGGCCTGCAATGGATTCTCTGCTCATATTTAAACGATCAGCTAATTCTTGCTGTGTTGCCAAAGGAGAATGTTTGACTGCAATGAAAACGCGTTCTTCTTGTTCTGTCATAATTAAAGCCAAAAATAACTTAAGTTTATTTGTGAAACTTTTGTTATGATGGGGTTGAAAGAAATAAAAGTCAAGTTGATAGACTTATTCGCACCTTCCTTAATGGTTAGAGTGTTATACAAGAAAGTGTAAATTATGGATAAAATAAGGAAGCGTATTGGAAAAAACTCTGAGTGAGAGTTACATTAATTGGCTCGTGTATTAAAATGTCCGAGTGGATTAATTTATTCGCTTTTGCCTATGTTTTTTGTGTAATCTAATATGATTGACGTAAACTGTATAAATCAAGTTAAGTTCGATGAACTCGTTGAAGATAGAATAGGGCTAAGTTAAAGTTGAAATAAGTTATGTTGAACAGTGCTATTAATAAACTATTAACGTATTAGGAGCTCAATCAAGTGTTATCTACTAAAGCGAAAGCATGTATTTTTATGGCTATGAGCTCTTTTGGTGCTAGCCTTAGTGTTGCTTCAACACTTTCAGTAACGATTTTAGATTTGGATAATCAACCGGTAAAAAACACGGTGGTAGAGCTTTATAATCCAGACTATGTAATTAATGCGTCTTCCTATGATGGCTCTAAGGATTTTGAGGTGGCTCAGAGAATGAGACAGTTCGATCCATTTGTGCTGGCTGTGCCTGTTGGATCCAGTATCACTTTTCCTAACTATGATAAAACCCGTCACCATGTTTATTCTTTTTCACCGATCAAAACATTTGAACTTAAGCTCTTTTCTGGTCAATCCCATGAGCCTGTAACTTTTGATGAGGCTGGTGTAGTGGCATTAGGGTGTAATATTCATGATGCGATGCAGTCACATATTTATGTAACTGACAGTCGTTATTTTTTGGTAACAGATGAGGCTGGAAAAGCACATTTTCCTGAATTACCCGAAACTTCTTTTAATCTGAAGGTTTGGCATCCTCTTCAAGAAGAAGCTGTTGCCCCACAAACTGTGGTTACCTCAAAGGGCGATATGTCTGTTCAAGTTAGTTTGTCTATCATTGAGGAATTTAATGAGTATGATTCAGAAGACGAGTACGCTTATTAATATGAAGGATTCATTATCTAGGAGCGTATATGTTTGTTAGTTTCCGCTCAAAATTAATTGCTTTATTTATTGGATTACTGACTCTTGTGCAATTAGGGTCGGCGGTTGCTGTATTAGATTCTATGAAGCAAGGTAATTTAGAGCAAGGGATCCAAACACTAAAAGTCGCGAGTAATGTTTTTAAGTTAACGTTAGATGATAGAGCTTCTCAGCTCATTACCAGTGTCCGAATTCTTGCTTCAGATTTTGGCTTCAAACAGGCTGTTGCTACACGTGAAAATGATACGATTCAATCGGTTTTAAATAATCATGGTGGCAGAATTAATGCTGATGTCTCTCTACTGTTATCTCCCAGAGGGGAGTTGTTAACATCTACAAAAGACGTTATTGAAGAAAAACAATTTCAAGACCTTATTTTGCTCGCCCGCCGTAGTGGCCGCCGCAGTATTGTAAATATTGTCGGCATTGAGTCACAAACCTACCAAATGGTATTTGTTCCAGTTCGTGCACCTAATGTTGTTGCATGGGTTGGTATGGGCTTTTTGTTAAATGAGGCGCTAGCAAATCAAGTTAAAAGTGTTACCAATCTAGACATTAGTTTTTTAGATACAGATAAAATAACCAGTGAAAATGTAGTTTCTACATTACCTGTAGAGGATCAAAATACGTTATTTTCATCCTTATCTGACTTTGAGTCTCTGGTTACAGCACCTTTATTTACTAATGATGAAGCTTATTTGTCTAATTCAGTGAAGTTGAATGCTGAAAACCAATGGGCTGTTTTGCACTTGCCTTTTCACCCCTGGCTAGAAAACTACAGAAATGCTCGTAACCAGTTGATCAGTATTTTTGCAATTACATTGAGTCTTGCTATCTTATCCGCTTGGTTTGCTGCTAGATCTATGGTGAAACCGATCCAATCCTTGGTTAATTTTGCGAAACAAATAGGTCGAGGCGAAAAAAATACGCCCCCTGATGTAAATGGAGAATTTGGCGTGTTGTCAGGGACAATGACAGCCATGCAAGATGACATTATGAAGCGTGAAGAAGAGTTAACTTACCGTGCTTCTCATGATTTATTAACTGGCCTTTATAATCGTTCGGCAGTAGAGAAATACTTGGCGGAATATTTACCTCGTGATAAAGGCAGTTTGATTTTGATTAATATTCGTCATTTTAAAGACATCAATAATATGATGGGCTTTGAAAATGGTGATTTGTTATTGAAAATGTTTGCCCAAAGGTTGAGTGATGTTTCAGGAGAGTGTGATCGACTAGCACGTTTAGGAGGTGATGAGTTTTTAATTATTCACTCTGAGCGCTTTTCTGAAGAAGAAATCAAAACCTTAATTGATGCATGCAGTGATCAGTTCCACTTATCTGGCTCTAGTATTAACTTGCAATTAAGTGTTGGTGTTTTACCTTTTGTTTATACATCAAACGATGTTAATAAGGTTATGCGTCGAATTGACATAGCAACCAACTTGGCGAAAGAGAATTCTAATGGCATTGCTATTTATGAAATGGGCCAAGATGAAAGCCATCAAAGAGAACTGACCATTATTCGTGATCTACCAGAAGCGCTTGAAACGGGTCAATTGTTTATGGTGTATCAGCCAAAAGTCAATGTATCTCAACGCCAATGTATTGCATCAGAAGCACTTATTCGATGGGTTCATCCAACGTTAGGTTTCATTCCTCCTGATGAGTTTATTCGTCTGGTGGAACAGTCTGGTAATATTAAAGTACTAACTCAATGGGTAATTCAAAAAGTATTAGAACAACAGGTTATTTGGCAAGAAAATAACATTAAGATGCAAGTGGCAATTAACTTGTCAGCTCATGACTTGCAAGAAGAGAGCTTGCCGAAGCAGATTCAAGCTTTATTAGATAAATTTGGCTTAGATGCCAGTGTTTTAGCGCTTGAAGTAACTGAGAGTGCGGTTATGGCTGATACTGAAACAGTGATTCGTGTTCTAGGAGAATTAAAGAAACTGGGCTGTAAATTGTCAATAGATGACTTTGGTACAGGGCAGTCTTCACTTGCGTATTTACGTGATTTGCCCGTTGATGAAGTGAAGATTGATCGTACTTTTGTGAAAGATATTGATACCAATAAAAATGATGCGTTAATTGTTAGCGCAACGGTTCAGTTATCTCATGGCTTTGGTTTTACCGTAACGGCTGAAGGGATGGAGAATCAAGTTGGTCTGAACATCTTAGAGTCTTACGAGTGCGATACAATACAAGGGTACTACTTTTCCAAGCCATTAGGGGCAGCGGATTTTGGTGAATGGGTTACTGAGTTTAATACTGACAATTCGAAGTGGTGGGATGAGTAAGCTTTGACAAAAACAACTGGGAAGGAATTGCTTAAAAAATTAGAGCCTTATTGCTCTCTGAGACCTTTGCACGACTACTGCGCTTGCTAATACTTTGTTAAAAAAAGATTCAAAATGTGTATTTATAACTCCTAAACTATGCTTTTCGTCTTTTTTACTTCGTCTTATCATCGCTCATAACTTCGTGTAAAGGTCTCTCTCTATAATATAAACGAATGATTTCGTTTTTTAATTTTTGATTGATCCTATCTCTCAGATGATTTGTTTTAAAAAGGGCTCTGTATGCGATTTGTTTTTGGTGTATTTTTACTAATAAGCCGTTCTTTGTTTTTACTCTTTTTGTTGTTTTTTATTACCTGTTTTGGTTTGATTTTTTTCCTTGCTTTCTACTCTTCTTTAAACAAAGTCTATTACGTTGCCCATGCTTTTACTTTTGCTAGTCGCTTTCTAGGGATGAAAGTTCAGCCAGTATTTTCACTAGAAGCGAAGTCTGTTGGTCAAGCTGTGTACGTTGCAAATCATCAAAACAATTTTGATTTGTTTATTTTTCCCTCTATTTTTCCGAAAAAAACCGTAACAATCGGTAAAAAAGATATTATCTGGATTCCTCTTTTTGGCCTTTTGTATTGGGCCAGTGGCAATTTTCTAATTAATAGACACAATCGACAAAAAGCCATTGCAACCATTGATCAAATAGTAGATCAAATGAACTCTAGTCGTTTATCTGTTTGGATGTTTCCAGAAGGGACTCGTAGTAGAGGAAGAGGGTTATTACCTTTTAAAGCTGGCGCCTTTCATGCAGCAGTACAAGCTGGATTACCAGTAGTACCTGTAGTGAGCAGTTATACACATAATAAAATAAAACTTAATCGTTTGTTTAATGGCACAGTGAAAGTTGAAATGTTACCGCCTATTTCAACCAAAAATATGACTGCGGAAGATGTGCCCTTGTTAATGGAAAGGTGTCATAAATTAATGGAGGATAAATTGCTTGAGCTAAGCGATGAATAATATAAAAAACCTCAATCTCCTGCCTATCAAATACTCATGATAGGCTATCAATTGAGGTTTTTTGCTTGAAGATATGAAAATATCTTAACTAACTTGTGTTAGCCAACCGTGTGTATCTTCCGCATTACCCCATTGAATGTCGTTTAAGGCGGTACGAAGCTTCAGGGTTGTTTTACCTATGTTTCCTTCTCCTACAGTGTGCTCTTTTCCTTTGTAAATAAAGGTGCCAACAGGTGCTAGTACGGCTGCCGTGCCAGATAGTGCCGCTTCACAGCCTGGTTTTGCGGCACGTTCAAGTAGCTCATCTACACTGATATTACGTTCTGAAACCGTCATTCCCATATCTTTAGCAAGAGTTAGTATGGAATCACGAGTAACGCCGTGTAAGAAGCTTTCGTCTAATGCTTTGGTAATAATTTCATTACCATCAATAAGCAAGAAGTTGGCTGCACCAGTTTCTTGTACATCGCCATCAGGGCAGAAAAGAATTTGGTCTGCATTCACTTCGTCACGTGCGCGACTAATCGGACCTAAAGCACTGGCATAATTTCCACCGCTTTTAATCATTCCCATATGTGGAGCACAACGCATGCCTTCGTCTTCTAATAGCAGGCGTAACATTTTATCTCCACCTGAGAAGTAATCTCCAACAGGAGAGGTCAAAACAAAGAAGCATGATTCACTTGATGCTACCGCTGCTTTACCAATCGCGGCTTCTGTTCCGAAATGCGTTGGACGAATGTATAAAGAGCCTGGAGGTGCAGGAACCTCGTCAGCAAAGCGTGCCACTGTCTCTTTTATCATATCAGAGACTGTTGCTTCATTGAGTTCTGGTAAATACAGTAAACGGCTGCTCTGAGCCAATCGAGCAATATTTTTATCCATTCGGAAAAGATGTACAGAGCCATCTTTATGACGAAATGCTTTTAGCCCTTCAAAACATGTACTGGAGTAATGTAAGACATGCGCGCCAGGGTGTAAGCTAATTGAATTACTTGGGACCATTTCTGAAGGACTCCAACGAGTACCATCAAACCAAGATATTGCCATTTCAGGCATGAAAACGGTACCAAATGCTGCCGCCATGTTTTTATCCTCTATTCTATTAATGTTATTTATTAAAATCTTTAAGTAGGTGCGCTATCGAATAGCCAACTAAAAGTTGTCTTTAAAATGATCAAAGAGCAAAAGATTTATTCTAGGGAAGGTGCGAATAAGTCTACTAAGTCTCAGTCTTTCAGAGAAACCGTCAAATAAGGCACGATTCTGTAGGAATGTTAATACCTTTCAAAGAGTCGTAACGCAATGTGACGTTTTCTCTGGAAGACCCGCAGGGCATGGTCTAAAAACCTGTATTCTTTGTTGAGCATCTCGAAAATAGGCCAGCTATTCCCATTCGATACTCGCCTCGAATAGCAGGCTTTTATCCACATGCTGAGGCAAGAGGGCTTATTCGCACCTTCCCTAGTAATGACTATAATCACCCTAGGTTAAAAATGGAATTGCTCAGTACGAATAAACGGGTTTTAAGAGTGAATATTACCTGTTTTTTTATCTTGTATTGTATTTAATTCCATACAGAAGTTGTAATTTGCTTTGTATTGTTTCAGCTAAAGAGGCAGTGGCGCATCGGTTTTAATGGTTCTGATTGCAAAGTTACTGTGAATATCTTTAACAAAAGGCAGTGTTTGTATTTTTTTTAGAATGGATTCGTAATGAGGGAGGTTTTTTACAACCACTTCTAAATGATAATCAGCCATTCCTGAAATAACAAAACAACTAATTACATTTGGCATATTCAAAATAGCCTCTTCAAATTCCTTGCTAGCATGATCGCTGTGATTATTTAAACTGACATCAACAAAAATAGTCATGGTAAAGCCGACTTTTGTTCTTGAAACACTGGCTTTATATCGAGTAATGACACCTTGCTCTTCTAGCTTCTTAACTCGCCTTAAGCAAGGAGAGGGTGATAGATTTACTTTTTCAGAAAGTTCAACATTGGTTAGTCGCCCTTCCTTCTGCAGTATTTCTAAAATGTTTAGATCTGTCTTATCTATTTCAATATTTGGCATAAAGTGTAATTTTTTATTTTTAAAAGATGATTTTGTGCTAAAAAAGTTAAAAATTCAACCTAAGTTAGCAAGGACATGCTCGACTCTTTCACATCATAATGGGCTTTATAAAAGTCACTAGTTGCAAACTTTTGATACAGATGTTGAATATGAGAAAAATATTATGTCAGAGCAAGGAACGAAAACAATTACGGGTGATCAACCTGCCTATCGTATGATGGCGTCAGGTCTGGATCTTCAAATGGGGGTTGCAGCAGCACTTATTACTACCATGATTTGGGCGAGTTGGTTGATTTCAGTGAAAATGGGAGTCACCTCTAATTTAACAACCTTTGATCTAGCATTAATGAGATACGCTGTTCCAGGATTAGTATTTTTACCATTCCTTTATAAGTCATGGGCTAAAGTGCTTAATGTGCCAAAGATATTATTAGTAGGCATTGTTATTGGTGCGGGCTTGCCGTTTTTCTTCCTTAGCTCTGCGGGAATGCATTATGCGCCAGTGTCGCATGCCGGATTATTAATAGCAGGTTCCTTTCCTCTTTTTGTGACGGCGATTGCTGTTATGGTTTATAAAGAGTCATTGAGCAGACAAAGATTGCTTGGTTTAACCTCTATCGGAGTTGGGGTGTTAACCTTAATTTTGTTGTCATTTTTTAATGGCGATGATGGTGTTTGGAAAGGCGATTTGTTCTTTTTAGCCGCTTGTTTTTGCTGGGCAGTGTTTACGATTTGTTTGCGCGTAGCGGGTTTACCTGCATTGGCGGCAACATCCATATTAGGGCTTGTGTCTACTGCCTTGCTTTTATGTCTATATGCTTTGGGTATTGTGGAATCTGGTATGAGCCTAGTATCAGCAAATGTGCTACTTGGCCAATTTATAGTTCAGGCTGTTTTAGTAGGGCTGTTGACCGGGTTTACTTATGGTTTTGCTATTAATCGGATAGGTGCTGAAAGCACTGCGGCAATAGGGTCTTTGACACCTGTTATTGCGACATTAGCAGCCATTCCCTTGTTATCAGAACCTCTGACCGTAGAATCTTCGTTTGGCATTATGTTTATTTGTTTCGGTGTGTTGTGTGCTAGTGGAATCAAAATTAGATTGAAAAAATAAAAACGATCAAATTATAAGAAATCTTTGTACGAAGTCATGAGCGATGACAAAACGAGGCAAAAACACACGAGGTAAAAATAGACGAAAAAGCGGAGTTTATGAGTTATAAATGCGCATTTTGAGTCTGTTTTTAACAAAGTATTAGCAAACGCTGTAGTCGTATAGAGATCTCTATAAATAAACAATTATCGACTCTTATTACTTGAATACAAGGGAGTCACAATTGGGGAAAATGATGATTTTAGAAAATTTAAAAGAAGCAGTTAAGGACCCTATTTTGTCTCTTTCTACTGCGTGTAGAGCAGATATGAACCCAAATAAAGTGGATTTAGGGATTGGGGTTTACCGCGATGATCAAGGCGTCACTCCTATTATGGAGGCAATTAAAATAGCAGAAGAGAAGTTGTTAGTGCAGCAATCGACTAAAGCCTATGTGGGTCTTGCTGGTAATGAAGCCTTTAACCAATCCATGATCGATTTAATGCTTGGAGATAGTTCGAGTAAGGATAGAGCCGTAGGCATTCAAACTCCCGGAGCCAGCGGCGCTTTGAGAATGTTAGCGGATGTTATTAAGGCATCTACTCCGGATGCAACTGTCTGGCTAAGTGATTTGAGTTATGCGAACCACGCTCCGATTATGAAAACAGCAGGGCTAAATGTGCGTTACTTCCCATATTTTGATCCAGAAACTAAGCTTGTTCAAACCGACGCTATGATGGAGTGTTTAAAAGGTGCAGGTGAAAAAGATGTCGTCTTGTTGCACGGTTGCTGTCATAACCCAACTGGCGCTGATTTGCCTTTTTCTGGGTGGCAGGAAGTGACTGAAATGGCAATACTGCAAGGCTTCTTACCTTTTATTGATATTGCTTACCAAGGATTTGGTGATGGTATGGAAGAGGATGTTCAAGGTTTTCGTTATCTGGCTGAGCGTGTGCCATCCTATGTGTTAACAGGGTCCTGCTCCAAGCATTTTGGTTTATATCGTGAACGTACCGGGCTTGCTGTGGTAGCAGCAACCACATTAGAGCAAAGTAATAAAATCAAAACTCGAATATTAGAAGCGGCTCGCAGTTCTTATACTATGCCGCCTGACCATGGTGCTGCTCTGGTTGAGATGATCTTAAATGATGCAAAGCTTAAAGAAAATTGGTTAGCAGAAGTAGAAACTATGCGCCTTCGTGTGACAGGTCTAAGGCACAAGTTGGCAGCAAGGTTAAGAGAGAAGAGCAGCTCTTCACATTATGATTTTATAGCCCAGCATAAAGGGATGTTTTCAGTGCTTGGCATTACTCCTGAAGAAGAAAAAATATTAAGAGACAAGTATGCCATTTACTTAGTAGGTGGAGGCCGAATTAACATTGCTGGTATACAAGAAAGCCAAATTGATTATATTGCACAAAGTTTATTGAGTTTGTAAGGTTTGAAGATGCAAGGGGTGATAACATCACCTCTTTTCTTTTGTATCAATACAGGCGCATGAATTGTGAAAACCATTTTAGTGACGGGTGGAATGGGTTTTATAGGGAGTCATATTTGCGTATCCCTTTTAGAACAAGGCCATCAGGTAATTATAGTAGATAATTTATGTAATTCGAATAAAGAGGTGCTTAATAGAATCAATCAAATTACTGGAAAAGCCCCCATTTTTTATTCAGTGGATTTGTTGAATGAAGAAGCTCTAAGCGCAGTTTTTAAGCGACATAATATGGATGCGGTTATTCATCTTGCCGCTCTAAAAGCTGTTGGGAAGTCGTCTCAAATTCCATTATCTTATTATCATAATAATGTTAGTGGCTCTCTTGTCTTACTTAAAGTAATGGAAAAATACGAAGTGTTTAACTTGGTATTTAGTTCATCTGCAACTGTCTATGGAGCAAAAAACCCCATTCCTTATGTTGAGCATTTTCCATTGAGTGCAACCAACCCTTATGGCCGTACGAAAGTGATGATCGAAGACATTCTGCAAGATATCTTTCATGCTGACTCTCGTTGGAATATCTCTTTGTTACGTTACTTTAACCCAATAGGTGCTCATCCGAGTGGATTGATTGGAGAAGATCCAAAGGGTATTCCAAACAACTTAATGCCTTTTATAACCCAAGTTGCTGTAGGTCAAAGGGACAGGCTGAGTATATTTGGAGGTGATTATCCAACACCTGATGGAACAGGGGTGCGAGATTACATCCACGTAGTTGACCTAGCTTTAGGGCACCTGAAAGCGTTAGAAAAACTGATGGCATCATCTGTTAAAAGCATTAGCGCCTATAATTTGGGTGCTGGCAAAGGCTACAGTGTTTTAAACGTTGTAAGCGCCTTTGAAAAAGCGTCTGGAAAAGAAATAAAGTATTCCATTACTTCTAGAAGAGAAGGTGATCTTGCAGAGTTTTTTGCTGATGTGACAAAAGCGAATAATGAGCTTGGATGGCAAGTATCCCGATCTTTGGATGAAATGTGTGAAGATGCTTGGAATTGGCAAAGAAAAAACCCTGAAGGGTATAGTTGATAATCTTTTATTTCTGTTAAAAGTACAGAGTTATGAGTACATCTTACTATTTGTCAATTTAAAAATGACAAAATGACTTGTTCGGTTTTTCTTCTTACTGTCTAATGCCTCTTACTCTAATAGAGACCTTTGAACGAAGTCATGAGCGATGATAAGACGAGGCAAAAACGGACGAAAAAGCGGAGTTTATGAGTTATAAATGCGCATATTTGAGTCTGTTTTTAACAATGTATTAGCAAGTGTAATAGTCGTGTAAAGGTCTCTAATAATTTAAAAAATATCTTTAGATAGGTGAGAACATGAAACAAGACGTCGTAATTTTAGCAGCAGGGAAAGGCAGTAGAATGAAATCTGCGATGTCTAAAGTTTTACATCCTATTGGTGGCATCCCTATGGTTCGCCGAGTATTAATGACAGCGAGCAATCTAGAAAATGTATCTTTGCATTTGATTGTTGGTCATCAGGGAGAACAAGTTGTCGCCAGTTGTCAGGATTTTTCAACCAATGAGGTGTGGCAGGATAACCCACAAGGAACAGGTGACGCATTACGTCGTGTCGCAAGTGATTTAGACCCAGTTGGTAGCACTCTAACTTTATATGGTGATGTGCCTTTAATAAAACGCAGCACTTTGGAAAAGATGCAGTCTGCTGGACATGACAATTCCTTAGTACTACTTACCACATTTCTAGATGACCCTACAGGTTATGGGCGAATTGTTCGCGATGCTCAAGACCTAGTGAAAGCGATTGTTGAACATAAAGATGCAACCTCAGAGCAACATCAGATTAAAGAAGTGAATACAGGGATTTTATTAGCACCCAATAAGTTTTTATTAGGTTGGCTAGATCGTTTGGACAATAATAATGCCCAAGGGGAATATTATCTAACAGACATTATTTCAATGGCATCTAAAGATGGGGTGAACATAGTCACAGTGCATCCTGAAAACATTGCTGAAGTCACTGGGGTAAATGATAGGGTTCAATTAAGTTGGTTGGAAAGGCAGTACCAGCAGGAGCAGGCACAATTATTAATGTCTCAAGGTTTGACTTTATTAGACCCCGCTCGATTTGACTTGAGAGGCAACTTAACGGTTGGTTTGGATTGCAGTATCGACATTAACTGTATTATTGAAGGTGATGTTACTCTTGGTGATAATGTACAAATTGGCCCCAATTGCCATTTAAAAAACTGCACAATTGGTGAGGGTACTCATGTATACGATAATAGCCTTATTGAAGAAAGCACATTGGATAGTCAATGTGTTATTGGGCCATTCGCACGTCTAAGACCTGGTTCTCAATTGGGAGCGAATGCAAAAATTGGAAACTTTGTCGAAACCAAAAAAGCAATAATTGGTGCTGGCAGTAAAGTGAATCACTTAAGCTACGTAGGTGATACTTTAATGGGAGATGGTGTTAATGTTGGAGCGGGCACTATTACTTGTAACTATGATGGTGTGAATAAATCTCAAACGCAAATTGGCGATGATGTATTTGTTGGTTCTAATACCAGTCTAGTGGCTCCTGTTTCTATTCAAAGTGGTGCGACTATCGCTGCTGGCTCAACCATTACAAAAAGCGTTGAAGAAAATCAACTGGCTTTTGCCAGAGCCAGACAAACCAATAAAAATGATTGGCCTCGCCCTGTTAAAAAATCTTAAAACCCCTTTTTCTATACTCAAGTCTCAACTTGTATTTTTGTTTTGTTAGTTACTGCTTACTCTATTAAATAGTTATATAAAATTCATAATGAAACGCATGCTGCATCGCATAGGTTTACTCTTTATGAATGATTGAAAAGGATCAGAATATGTGTGGAATTGTTGGTGCTATAGCACGTCGTAATGTGGCTAAAATCTTATTGGAAGGGCTCAGCCGTTTAGAATACCGTGGTTATGATTCCTCTGGCATGGCGATTAATAATGAAGATGGGGTTTATGCACATAAAGCAGTTGGTAAGGTACAGTCCCTAAAAAACAAATGTGAAGAATCGCCTCTAGATGGCCATATTGGTATTGCTCATACTCGATGGGCTACCCATGGCAAACCCA
Organism: uncultured Marinomonas sp.; assembly: GCA_947493575.1. Classification (GTDB taxonomy): domain Bacteria; phylum Pseudomonadota; class Gammaproteobacteria; order Pseudomonadales; family Marinomonadaceae; genus Marinomonas. The sequence goes on along the minus strand of CANLRQ010000014.1, from coordinate 53,728 downwards.
CTGAAGCAAATGCCCACCCTCACTTTTCTGGTGATGATTTGGCCATTGTGCATAACGGTATTATTGAAAATCACTCAGTATTGCGTAAAGAGTTACAAAATAAGGGTTATGTTTTTAAATCTGAAACAGATACGGAAGTCATTGTTCATTTAATATTTGATGAATTAAAAGGAGAAAAGGGTTTACTTGCATCAGTGCAAGCCGCTTTACTAAAACTAGAAGGGGCATTTGCGCTTTCTGTAACTTATAAAGGTGAAAAAGAGCGCTTTATTGCTGCAAGGAAAGGCAGTCCTTTGGTTGTTGGTGTTGGTATTGAAGAAAACTTTGTCGCGTCGGATCAGCTTGCTTTGTTACATGTAACGGACCAATTTATTTTTCTAGAAGAAGGTGATGTGGTTGATGTGAGCCTAGATCAAGTCATTATTTACGACGCCCAAGGGGAGGTGCAAGATCGTCCTATAAACGTTTTTAATCACCATTTAGATTCCACCGATAAGGGTGAATTTCGTCATTATATGTTGAAAGAGATTTACGAGCAGCCAAAAGTCGTTTCAGCTTGTTTAGAAGGGCGCATTAGTGAAGATTCAGTACTTACTAGTTGTTTTGGCGCTGATTCGGATTTTTTAAAGCAGGTTGAAAATATTCATATTGTTGCTTGTGGTACCAGTTATCATGCGGGGATGGTTGCAAAATACTGGATAGAGGAACTAGCCGGTTTGCCTTGCTCAGTAGAAGTAGCCAGTGAATATCGCTATCGAAAAGTTGCGGTACCAAAAAATAGTTTATTTCTCACTATATCTCAATCTGGTGAAACAGCAGACACGCTAGCCGCATTAAAAATGGCAAAGCAGTTAGGTTATTTAACGACATTGGCGATTTGTAATGTGCCTTCAAGTACCTTGGTTAGAGAGTCGGATTTAACTCTATTAACTAATGCCGGTACTGAAATTGGTGTTGCTTCAACAAAAGCCTTCACTACACAATTAACCGCTTTATTATTAACCAGTGTCGCTATTGCGGTACAGAATGGTTTAAGTGAATCGAAAGAGTCTGAGCTTGTACGATGTATGCGTGATTTACCCGCATATATAGATATGGCAATTAAACAGGACAGTTCAATTAAAATGTTAGCTGATCGATTTGCTAATAAGCATAATGCTATATTTTTAGGACGCGGAGCTATGTTTCCTATTGCATTGGAAGGCGCTTTAAAATTGAAAGAAATTTCTTATATTCATGCTGAAGCCTACCCTGCCGGAGAACTGAAACACGGACCTTTAGCATTAGTTGATGAAGAAATGCCTATTATTACGGTTGTCCCAAACAACAGCTTATTGGATAAATTAAAATCCAATCTACAAGAAGTTAGCGCCCGTGGTGGAGAGCTGTATGTCTTTGCAGATCTGGATACAAAATTTCAAGAAGAAGAGGGTGTTACTTTTACTGAAGTACCAAAAGTGCCTGAGATTTTATCACCAATCGTTCATACCATTCCCTTACAGCTATTGGCCTACTATGTAGCTGTTGTTAAAGGTACGGATGTTGACCAACCTCGAAATTTGGCTAAGTCGGTAACGGTTGAGTAGATTGGATTCTATGTTACGGATTCATAACGACCAAAATATATTAAAATAACAATAACTTAACACTGAAGTGATCATCGTCACTTCAGTGTTAAGTTATTGCTATAGACTTCTGCAACGACTTAGGTATCAGCATAGCGACTCTAGATAATGCTTTTATCACAACTTTTCTAGCTAGAAGGAATAAGCTAATATGTTTTCCAATATACAAGCACTGCGAGCAATCGCCGCAATAATTGTCTTTTTCCATCATGCTGAAGGACAATATGGTGCGCTTAATGGGCAGTTTGGAACTTTTAATGCTATTGCTCAGCGTGGTTTTTTGGGTGTCGATGTATTTTTTGTTATCAGTGGTTTTGTTATATTTCACACTACGATTAACAAAGAACGTAATATGAAGAATGCTCTGACTTTTCTAAAACTTCGTTTTTTTCGTGTTTATCTTGGATATTTCCCTTTTTTCCTAATGTCTTTTTTTGCCGCTAGTCTTTTTGTGCCTAATAGTCTTGAAAACATAAACTTGCTAGGGTCTTTCTTCCTAATAGAATCTAATATGTATGCTCTATTACTGCCTGTGACATGGTCGTTAACATATGAGTTGTATTTTTATTTGATATTTTTTGCTTTTTTTGCATTGAACTCGAACTTGGTACGAAATTTAATTCCAGTCATTTTCTTTTTATTGATAATCTATGTGACATTTTTTTATACTCCTTCAAACTCAATAATGAATTTTTTGTTGTCACCTTTTATTATTGAGTTTTTTTTAGGGGCTTTGCTCTATATTATTTTCGACAGAATAAAGAGTAAAGTTATTATGTATATTAGTATTATTTTTACGTTTGTTTTTTATGGGGTTGGTTTTTATATAGATGTTAAAAATGGGCCGTTAAGGGTATTGACTTTAGGTGGTGGATCATTTTTTCTTGTGTTGGTTGTATTAAATCTTGAGCATTTTAATATATTCAAATCAAAAGGTTTTATTGTCGATTTAGGTGCGTCTTCATATAGTTTGTATTTAAGTCATTTGATATTCATACAGTTTTTTTACTTTTCAGGTTTAAGAGATTATTTATTTGATAGTGGTCAAATAGTATCAGAAATAGGCTTTTATCTTTTCTTAGTGATTTCTGTAGTTTTGAGTCATTTATACTATAAAATTGTTGAGATAAAAGTTTACAATTATTTTAAAGATATCAATTTCAAATCACTGAAAATAAAAAGATAATCCCCTGAAATAAATGACATTGATGTGTTTTAAATCAAGGGTAACTTACTCTTTTACCTAGGGCAAACGCATGAACATTTCATGAGCAACTAAGCGGTTGTTTTTGTTGCATTATTGACCATTTTCCGGAATCATCACACCCTTTTAAGCCGATGACCCTATTAGAACGTATGATGCAACTTGAAGACCCTCGCCAATCAGCCAAATGTTCCCATGATCTAGGGGAAGTCACCTTCATGACAACCTGTGCCATACTTTGCGGTGCTGATGATTGGGAAGCCATAACGCTCTTTGCTGAAACACGCAAAGTATGGTTTAAATGATACCTCAAACTCTCTGGTGGTATTCCATCTCACGATACGTTCAATCGGCTTTTTTCTCTGCTAGACCCTGCGTGTTACCGGGAGATGTTTTGCAGTTGGGTGCAAGATGTCTTAGTGGATACACCGTTATCAGGTGTGGTTGCTATTGATGGCAAAACGGTTCGCGCTTCTCGATCAAAACATCAGCAAGCCATCCACATGGTGAACGCTTGGGCGTCTGATATTGGTGTGTCTCTTGGTCAGTATAAAGTTGATAATAAATCTAATGAAATCAAAGCAATACCTAAACTCCTAGAACAGCTGACGATCAAAGGTTGTCTTGTCACGATGGACGCTATGGGTTGTCAAAAAAAGATTGTTTCGACGATCGTCAAACAAGAATCTGATTATTTAGTCACGGTGAAAAGTAATCAAAAAACACTCCATAAGACAGTCTCTGAACACTTTGACTGTTATTGGAAAAATACATCAGAAGATACCGTAAATGACGGATTTTTTGAGCAGCACGATCAGAAACATGGACGTGAAGAGCATCGAAGATGCTGGGCCACAACAGATTTAGAGAGCCTATCTATTGCAGCGGATTGGCATGCTAAAACGGTCGCCGCCATACAATCCGATCGACTGTCGAACGGGAAAGGTCGCACTCATATTCGTTATTTTATCTCCAGCAAAATAATGACCGCTGAAGACGTCCTTAAAGCCACCCGACAGCATTGGTATGTTGAAAATCAGCTACATTGGGTATTGGACGTCTCGTTTGGTGAGGATCAGTGCCGCGCAAGGAACGGTTATGCGGCCGAAAATCTAGCGACAACACGTCAGATTGCATTAAATCTTCTGAAACAAGAGACCAGTATTAAGCTGGGCATCAAGAATAAGCGCAAAGCCTGCGGTTGGGATGAAAAATACTTATTTAAGGTCATGGGGTTGATCAAATAACGTTCATGCGTTTGCCCTGCCTGCAGAGGCTGCAAATGTTGCTGCTAGGCTGATAGGAGCAATCTCTGGGTATTTTTTAAACGGCTTGTTTACCTTCAAGAAATTAGATAAAACACAAAAAATCGCACCAAAAATGCTATTCAAATTCATTTTGTTATGGTGTTTGATGACGGCTATTAGTACGGTAATGATACAGTCTAGCATTGCCTTTTTTAGTGCTGATAATTGGTACCTTATTGTCTTTATTAAGTTGGTCGTGGAAGCTTTACTCGTAGTTATGAGTTTTTCGTTGCAGAAGTTTGTTGTTTATAAATAATTTCTAGAGACCTTTGCTTGAAGTCATGAGCGTAATAGTCGTGCAAAGGTCTCTTCTAATATTGCTCTGATATACCTTGTTACTATCATGAAAGCAAACTCTTTGTTCTACGTAAGAATTAATAAAGGTGTTCCTATGTCGTTTCAGGTATAATCAAGCTTTTATTTTTGAAGGATGGATTGTGAAAATACTGATAACTGGCGGCGCTGGTTTTATTGGGAGTGCGTTGGTTCGATACATTCTCAGCGAAACAACACACAGTGTTATTAACCTCGATAAATTAACCTATGCAGGTAATCTCAATTCAATACCTGAGCCGTTGCAAAATAATGAACGTTACTCTTTTGAACAAGCAGATATCTGTGACTCTGTCTCTGTTCGTCGTATTCTTCTAGCTCACCAACCCGATGCGATCATGCATTTAGCAGCAGAAAGCCATGTTGATCGATCAATAGATGGCCCTGGTGACTTTATGCAAACCAATATTATTGGGACTTTTACCTTGCTGGAAGAAGCCAGACATTATTGGTCTTCATTAGGAAAAGAAGCAAAGATTAATTTCCGTTTTCATCATATCTCAACCGATGAAGTATATGGTGATCTTCCTCATCCAGATGAAGTAGAAGGGGAATTGCCTCTCTTTACTGAATCCACACCTTATGCACCAAGCTCTCCTTATTCAGCGAGCAAAGCGAGTTCCGACCATTTGGTAAGAGCATGGCAGCGAACCTATGGTATGCCTACTGTTATTACCAACTGCTCTAATAATTATGGTCCTTATCATTTTCCTGAAAAATTAGTGCCACATATTATTTTAAATGCGTTAGCGGGAAAACCATTACCAGTATACGGGAATGGCGCTCAAATTCGAGATTGGTTGTACGTAGAGGATCACGCAAGAGCATTATTTGCGGTTGTAACAAAAGGCGAAATTGGCGAGACATACAACATTGGCGGTCATAATGAAAAACGCAATATTGATGTTGTGCAAACGATATGTAACCTTTTAGAAGAGCTTGTTCCAAACAAGCCTGAAGGCGTTGAAAATTATCGTGATCTTATTAAGTTTGTTGCCGACAGGCCAGGTCATGATGCCCGATATGCAATTGACTCCACAAAAATGTCTGCCGAACTTGGTTGGGAGCCTTTAGAATCCTTTGAGTCCGGGATCAAAAAAACAGTTCAATGGTACTTGAATAACGAAAGTTGGTGGCAACAAGTATTAAGTGGTGAATATCAATTAGATCGTCTTGGAAAAGAATAACAACGGGTGACTATGATGAAAAATCGCAAGGGTATTATTCTTGCTGGTGGCAGTGGCACGAGACTGCACCCGCTTACATTAGGTTGTTCAAAGCAACTGATGCCGATTTATGATAAACCTATGATCTACTATCCGCTGTCGGTTTTAATGCTAGCAGGCATTAGAGAAGTATTGATTATAACCACACCGGAAGATCAAGAAAATTTTAAAAAAGTATTGGGGGATGGTAAACAATTTGGCATGTCATTGGAGTATGCTGTCCAACCGGCACCTGATGGATTAGCACAAGCCTTTATTATAGGTGAAGAGTTCATCGGCGATGATAATGTGGCACTGTTATTAGGCGACAACATTTTCTTTGGGCAGCATTTTTCTGAAATACTGCAAGAAGCAACCAGTCAACAAGCAGGCGCAACCGTTTTTGGTTATCATGTCACTGATCCTGAACGTTTTGGTGTAGTAGAATTTGATGATGCAGGTAACGTCCTAAGTATCGAAGAGAAGCCAAGCAATCCAAGGTCTAACTATGCTGTAACAGGCATGTATTTTTACGATAATGATGTGGTTGATATCGCTAAAACAATCAAACCATCCCCACGAGGTGAGTTGGAAATAACAGACATCAATCTAGCCTATTTAGAGCGTGGTGATTTGAAGGTGTCTTTACTTGGGCGTGGCTTTGCTTGGTTGGATACGGGCACACATGACGCCTTGTTAGAGGCGGGGCAATTCGTGCAAACCGTTGAGCATCGTCAAGGGCTTAAAGTCGCCTGTTTGGAAGAAATTGCTTATCAAAAAGAATGGATTACTAAAGAGCAACTCATTGATGCGGGAACGCTATTAAAGAAAACGGGCTATGGTCAATATCTCTTAAAAATAGCCAACGGTTATAGATAGTAAAGAGTAGGTAAATAATGCAAGTAATAAAAACCAAAGTTGAAGGTGCTCTGATCATCGAGCCGAAAGTGTTTGGTGATGAGAGAGGATTCTTTTTAGAAAGCTTTCAAGAGAAACGTTATCAAGAGCTATGTGGAATAACGGATCATTTTGTACAAGATAACCATTCTCGCTCCAGTAAAAATGTTTTAAGAGGTTTGCACTTTCAAAAATCTAAGCCTCAAGGTAAATTGGTCAGAGTTGTGCGAGGGGAAGTGTTTGATGTTGCAGTAGATATCAGAAAAGATTCTCCTACATACGGTCAATGGGCTGGTGTTTTATTGTCAGAAGAAAATAAAAAACAGTTCTGGGTACCACCTGGCTTGGCTCATGGCTTTGTTGTTTTATCGGATGTTGCAGATTTTGAATACAAGTGTACGGATTATTATGATCCAACTGATGAAGGGTGTTTAATTTGGAATGACCCGACGGTTGCAATTGAATGGCCATCAGGTATTGCTCCAATACTCTCTGAAAAAGATCGCGTGGGTTTAAACTTTGCTGACCTTTAAAAATTGCAAGTGAATTTGACTGGTTTACTGGTGTTTTTGAGAAAGCGATAAAAATATAATTCAGGAATAGTGTTTGAATGAAAATTTTATTAATAGGTAAAAATGGGCAACTAGGGTGCTGTATTCAAGAGCAGTTCCATTCTTTTTTATTAGATAATCCTGAATCGTTATTAACGGCATATGATTCATCTGAACTAAATATTACAAGTGCATCAGATATTAGAACTTGTATTGTAAGAGATATGCCAGATGTAATTGTTAATGCCTCAGCCTATACTAAAGTAGACCAAGCAGAATCTGATTTTCAAGAAGCTGATAGAGTAAACCATCTGGGAGTTGTTGCATTAGGTGAAATTGCATCTGAATATAATATTCCTATTATTCATGTCTCTACTGATTATGTGTTTGATGGTGACGCTGTTTTCCCGTACAAAGAAGGCGATGAAACAAACCCTCAGAGTGTGTATGGAAAAACAAAGTTGGCAGGAGAGCTAGGGCTTAAAAAAGCACACAAACAGCATGTTATTATCCGTACTGCTTGGGTGTTTAGTGAGTTTGGCAATAATTTTGTGAAAACTATGCTACGACTGTCAGATAAAGAGAACTTAAATATTGTAGCTGATCAGTATGGGTGCCCGACTTATGCTGGTGACTTAGCAAGGTGTATATTAACTTTATGTAACGCCATTTCAGAAAAAAACATGGAATGGGGAACCTATCATTTTTGCGGTGATAGTGAAACAAGTTGGCATGGGTTTGCAAGAACAATTTTCTCTATAGCTACTCATCAGGGCTGTATTCAGCATAGCCCAATGGTTAAAGTTATTAATACAGAAGAGTATCCAGTTCCAGCAACTAGGCCAAGGTTTTCTTCGTTAGATTGTTCTAGTTTGAATAAGTATGGGGTTTCCCCTTCAAATTGGCGAGCGGCTCTACTTGATATCATTCCAAAAATATAACTGGATAATGTATTTATGCGTTATTCCTATTTTATAATCCAAGTTAACCATATCAGTTAGTAGAGAGTATGATGGATCTAGAAATAGCGCCAAGTTTGAGTGTAACCTTGGTTATCCCAACTTATAATGCAGGTCCATTATTTAAGCTTGTTATACAAAGTATACAAAATTTATCTTATCCATTAGATAAAGTGCTTGTTATTGATTCAAGTTCTTCTGATGGTACAGAAGACTTAGCCGCTAGCTCAGGCTTTCAATTAATAACCATTCCAAAATCAAATTTTGATCATGGAGGGACTCGTAATTTCGCTTTATCTTGTGTAGAGAGTGATATAGTTATCTTTATGACGCAGGATGCTATTTTACAGGGAAGAGATGTATTAAATAAGTTATTAGAACCCTTAGCTACAGAGCCTCAAGTTGCAGCTGTTTACGGTAGGCAGCTACCTCATAATAACGCAACCGCATTGTCTTCTTTTGCAAGGTTGGAAAACTATCCTGATGACAGCTATCGAACTGAATTATCATCCGAATTTCCAAAGGGTATTAGGAAGGCATCTATGTCAAACTCATTTGCTGCGTATCGTTGCTCAGCATTAAGGAAGATTGGCGGCTTTCCTGAAAAGCTCATTTTGGGTGAAGATGTTTATGTGGCAGGTAAGTTGTTATTGGCAAATTTTCATCTTGCTTATACCGGGGACGCTTGTGTTCAACATTCTCATAACTACTCTCTTAAGGAAGAGTTTAAGCGGTATTTTGACATTGGTGTTTTTCATAATAAACAGCAATGGTTGTTGGAAACTTTTGGTGCCCCAGAAAAGGCGGGAATAGAGTTTGCGATTGGCCAAACATCTTTTCTTATTAAAAGAAAACAAAGCTACCTTATACCTTACTCTATTTTATCGTTAACTTTAAAATATTTAGGCTATCGTTTAGGAAGAGTTTGGAAGGCCCTACCTTATTGGTTGTGTGTACGTTTTTCAATGCATAGAGATTACTGGGTAAAAAAATCTATTCATCAAGATAGAAAAGAGTAGTCTCTAAAACTTTAGCTGAATTCCTAAGTCTGCACTCATCCCATTGGTGTTAAAGAGTGCTAAATTGCTTTTTTGTGATTGGTAATATAAACCAGATTGTAAAGAGGTGTGCTTATTTATTGGGTAAAGAAAACGCAGCGTTGCGTTTGTTGTCTTGGTGTAGCGCTTAGCATTATTGTTTAATAATGTGTTATACCCTTCTTCATCTTTTGTTGATGAGTATGAAATTTCCGATGATAATGTTGCTTTTCCTACCTCTTTTTGCCATTTTAAAGAGAGTTCCTTGGTGAAGCGATTTTCTCCTGGTCGGTTGTTTAATGAGGTGTTTCGATTAAATGAAAATGATGCATCAATAAGGCCGTGATTGAGTCCACAGAGAGTTCCCCAAGATAAACTAGTAGACATTTCGTTATATTGTACTTGATTTGGAAAGTACATTAACTTTTCTTCGCCAGAGAAATAAGGTGAGCATAGATCGTTTCTCCAATAGCGAGTTATGCTTCCACTAATGGACGAGTAGAGTCCCTTGCCACCATAAAAAACATATAGTGACCCTAGATCCCAAATATAAGACCCATCTTCTAATGTGTGCTCTCTTTCGTATGAAAATCCTAGGGAGTCAGTGTCAACACGAGAAAGGTCGCTTGAGCGACTGGCAACATTAAAGGATAAACGGCTGAATCCATCTTCAAGTAATGATATGCGTTTAGTGGATACTGCGAAGCTATCATAGTGACCTTTTATGGGTTGAGAGTCTTCATCTAACTCTATGACGATGTCCTGGTTACTTAGAGTTAGTGTAAGCTCTTTTAAGTCTGCGGTGCTATTAAGATTGTTATTATAGCCTCTTAAAATCGACAGTTTATTGCTCCAATTTACCGTTGATTTTTTCCACTCTTCTCCTCTTTCAGATAAATAATTATGAATATTCTTAGGTAGGTCCTCTCTCATAAGAAGTTGGTTGTTTAATTGGATGGCTATAATTAAATCGCCAGAAGAGTGTAATGCAGAGGAATAATCAATCATTGCACTTCCGTTCATAGGATCGAGAAGTAGAGCTCTTTCTAGATTTTCAATTGCTTGAGATATTAAGCCTGAATGGAGTAAAGACGCTCCATAAAGTGCAAAAAAGGCCGAGTCTTGTAAGCAAAATGTAACTTTAGAGCCAAGCTCTTGGCGTAAAACTATCCATTCATCGGGAGAGGGTTCTGTTTGTAAGATAGGTAAAGGTGGGCAGCTTTCTACTGTTTCTGCAAATGAGTATGTAGAAAATAGAATTGTAGCAATAGCTGCTTCTATCGGACGTAACAGTCTGAAATACTTAAAAATACACTTTGCTTTGAATGATTTTGTTTGCTGCATAGGGATGAATTATCCCGTAACCAGGGGGCTTAGGTAAACAAAAAAATGAGCTAATAAGTGTAAATAGTGAAATTATTTATAGACTAATGAATGAGTTAGCATGAAAGGAAATTAATATTTCCCTCCAGTGATAACGCGGAAAGAATTTGAGTCTAAATTCATTTCAGGGGTTTCGTAAACCTCTGCTTCTTTTATGTGTTTAGGGGCAAATAATATGTGTGGCGTTTTTAAACCATCTAGTAGGTAAGAACCTTGTGATTCAAGTTCTTTGCTACTGAGAGCTCTAGCTGCACATTCACCAATTAAAATAGGCTGTGCCAACTCTTGTGTCATTTCTTGTATGCGAAGAGTAATGGTAACCGTGTCACCTAAAATTGTATGGCTTCTTCGGTGTGATGGACCAATAGAGCCAACTAAAGTTGGTCCTTTCTCTATTGATATACCTAATGCCATAGGTTCTAGCCCTGCCGGAGGCCTTTGAGGGATGACACTGGAAATCATTTCTTGTAATTCATTCGCGGCATTAAGGGCGAATAGGGCTGATTCGTTTGTATCACAAGACCAGCTTGATAGTACAGAGTCACCTTTAAATTCTTCAACTTGCCCCCCGTGTTTCTCTATAATTTCTGATGCTTGTACGAAAAAACAGTGTAGAAGAGCGGCAGCTTCTTCGGGGGGTCTAGACTCTTCATAAGACGAAAAATTACGTAAATCTGCACACATTAAGACAAGCTCTGAACGATGGGCCTCAATGGCGCCACTAGGCAGATTGAACGCAATATTATGGGCCGCCTTTCCAGGAAGATAGCTGTTTAAATTATCAAAAACTCTTTGTTTCTCCGTACGAACTCGAGCGTGTTCGATTAAAGCTAGAAAGCTAGATGACAATAAGGTGAAAATTGCAGGAATTAGCCACCCAACCCAAATATTCGATTGAAGAAACTGTATGTGAACAACAAGAGATAGTACGGGTAAAGAGAGAGCTGCAACAGGAAGTCCTATGGCTGATATCTGGTTACGTCGAGAAGCAATAAATATTAAAAGCATTGAAGCAGTAAGGCATTCAATAAGCCATAAAAACATACTATTTGATGGTGTGTATGGCGTATTTCCATCGAGAAGGCTACTTAACAATCTTGCTTGAATTTCAACACCTGGCGTTGCTCCAGAATGAGGCGTAGGCACAATATCACCTAGACCAAAGGCAGTTGCTCCAATTAGAGCCCAAGTGCCATCGAGTAATGTGAGAGGTGCCCGCTCCAGTAACACATCTGCAGCAGAAACAACTTGGAAGGCATCTGGTCTAAGAGAGTAAGAGATACGAACATTACCATCTTTGTCTAGAGGTATTTTAGCGCCAAAATAAGAGGGGAAGTGGATATTCCATTCGGCAGAGAGAAACCCTTCTCCTTTTAATATTTGAATTGGTTTATCTGTTTGATTAATAGGCAAATTTTGTAACAAAGCTTGTATAGATAAAGAAGGGTAAACCTCTCCTTGAACACATATTAAAGGAGGTTGCTTACGAATCATTCCATCAGAATCAACTATAGGTGTTATATGACCTTTTGGGATGTTCGCATAACCGGCGTGATTCGCTAGAAAGTTAGATGTACTTGGTATTGGTGGCTGGCAGCGCATCCCTAATATTTCTCCAGACATAACGCCAGTTCTAACTCCAGAGCTTTGATCTAGAATGGGGATTTGTGCAAGCACTGAGTTGTGTTTGGAGAGTGATGTTATAAGGTTAGAGTCTCCTTCGCGATCCTCAGGTAAAACAATATCGTACAACTGTAATGCGGCACCAGCAGATTCTAGTTTATTAGATAACTCTGAAAGCACTTCTCTTGGCCATGGCCAAGGCCCTATTTCGGATAGGCTTTGTTCATCAATCGCGATAATAGTTATTCTCTCTTCTATATCGTTAGAAGGGAATAAAGACCATCCTAAAGCACCAAATTTCTCTTCGGTAGAATAACGCCATTCACTGAAGAATGAGCCAAGTAATATAGTCGTTATAGCTGCAACAGCGAGTGCAGCAAGCTTAACTGCGAACGGGTGTATGTCAAACAATGATGTTTTGCTGTAATTGCCATTGTTTTTATTGGCTTTGGGTGAAGAAGAATTAGTAAACATCATTAGGGTTTATTATCCCAAAATGTTACGCCTTCAATTTCTCCTGATTGCGTTTCTTTAAAGAATAAATAACTGGCTTCAGATCCATCTAATGCACTTGCGCCTATTATCTTTGTATCTGTTTCTCTGCTGTTAAAAAAGCCTTTATCACTTATTGAGCCAGACGCTTCAAGTGATGTGTTTGAGGTAGAGTCATGGTTTAATAATAAGCCAGTGTCAAATGTGCTTTTTGAAAAGTTAATATTAAGCCAGCCGTCTTTTACTTCAACCAATTCTGTTCCATTAGCGGTGTTAATAGTTGCTTGGGCATCAACTAAATCAAACTTTACGTCTCCAAGTGTTGAGTCCGTTGTCTGTGTAATTGAATTGCTATCTGATCTGTAAAGAACATATTTGTCTGTACCAACAGTAGCGCTTCGGCCATTGGCAGCATCGGTTCTATAGGTAATAATTCTATCTTCTTCAGTTATTGTATTATTCCATCTTCCCCAGACTAATTGACGTGTTTGTAGTTCATCTAAGGCGATAGGTTCAGTAGGTACAAAATTATCAGGTTTTGGTTCAACAGGTTTTGGTTCAACAGAAGATGCTTCTTCAAGTAATTCTTCTATTTCGTTTTCTGTTTGATCTGATAGTTTGCTATTAATACCATCGTTTTTTTCAAACTGAGGAATGTTTGAGAGTTTATCTTCATCGTTCTTCTGGTTATCTAGTTTATCTGCTTGCTCTTTTCTTGTAGAGACTTCATTTGTAGAGACTTCATTTGTAGAGACTTCATCTGTAGAGACTTCATCTGTAGTAGATTTATTTGAAACCGCCTCATGTTCTGATTCATTATCTATATTTGAATCGGTTGTTTCTTCATCTGATACCTCTTTAGATGAAAGAGGCGTATCTAGAGAGGGTTCTTTATCATCTGTGTTTTCATTTGAGTCAGACGATGATTTATCGCTTTCTGTTGAAAGGCTTGATTTGGATTCTGCATCTTGGATGTTGTTAGTATTTTGAGCTTTTTGCTCGAGCATTAATTCAGGGATGAACTTATTTCTTAGAGGTATTAAAATTGGTTTGTTAGATTGGGTGTTAAACTCAATTAAGTGTTTCGATATGCTGTCCAGTTCTACCGAATTAGTTTCACAAGGACCAAAACCATTACTTGAGCAATGGGTTGAAAAAGGAGCAACAACAATAGCCCCTTCATTAACTACCGCTTGAATTAGATTTTCTTTAGCGCTAATAACAAAGTCTGTTCCACGTACTCCGATCGCTGCTATGGGGGTATTGAGGCGAAATTTATCGCGAGCAGCTTTTGCTCCTTTACCTGAAATAGAGCGCGCAACACCTTTAGATAGCTCAAATCTAATAACAGAGTCTTTTGGTGAGCTGGAGTCATATTGATAATGCTCAATGCTCATCGAACTATTTGGTCTAATGCTTACCATAGCATTGTCAATAAAACGGATATGAACATGGCCACTAGACGATGTTGTAATTTGATCACCTTCAAATATAGGTGTATTACTAGTAATTCGTATGTTATTTCGGTTTAAAGATGCATTCGTAAGGTAAGACTTTCCTATTACAAAAGAAACACTTCCTGCTGGAGTGTTTTCATTTGTTACTGCAGTTGCGGTTAAAGAATAAAATACAGTGAAAGCCACAATAAGAAACGATTTTTGCTGCTTAAGCACCTTTGTGCAAAAATTGTATATTTCCCGCGTGGTTTTCATTGCTTTAAGGCCTCAAGAGCATTGTTGAATAGTGCATATTAACATTATGAGATTGCACCAAATTACTTCGTTGTACAAATGAACAACTTAGTTTAGACACTAAAAAAATTTATAGCGTGAATAATACCCTCTCTAAAGTAAAAAGAAGTGATTGTAATCACACCTGTAGATGAAAGAATGATGAATCATTTGCACGATATTAAGATTCATATTTAGAGCATTTAGAAAATTAGCGTATTATACGATATTTAATAAATTCACGACTTAATTTTGATTTAACGTATTAATGAATAGCAGTAAAGTAGTATCTCTTAAGTCTGTTGTGTTTTGTTTCTTCGGCTCGTATTGGTGATGAGTGTTTTTGGTTGTTTTTCGATTGTTATTTTATAGGTAGGTCATGAGAAGTTCGTTGAAAAAATATGTGATTTTCAGGGAGAGTGAATGGCGGTTTCAAAAGAACTGTTAAAGCGTTTTGAAATATTAAACAGCTTGTCAGAAACTGCTTTAGACTCTTTGGCTTCATACTCTGTGCTAAAAAGTGTGGGGCGCCGAGGCGTTGTCATTAATGGTGGACAACAGAGTGACAGTGTGTGTTTTTTGTTTGAAGGTCGGTTACAAGGGGTTGATTTTACATTAGATGGAAGAGAAGTTGGTTTGTATTTTGTGGAACCAGGTGATTTTTGTGGGGAGTTAGGTTTATTTGATGCAGAGGGGCAGCCAGAGAGCGTTATAGCTTTAACCAAGTCACAAATTGTCATTGTTCCTTCCTCCTCTATGAGATCGATATTGCAAGAGCACTATGCTCTTGTGGAGAAAATGTTTATTCGAATGGCTGGAAGGGTGAGGCAACTTTCAGCGCAAAGAGCTTTGTTGGGTTTACCAAGCACAACTGGACGTGTATGTGGTCAGTTATGGATGATGTTATTGAAGCAGGAGAAAATAAATAAAGAAGAGGGAGTTATTCTGAACCCACCGACTCATCAAGAGTTGGGTATTATGTTGAATTTGAGTCGTGAAACAGTCACTCGAGTTTTTCAAACGTTACAATCCAAGTCAATAGTTAAGAGAGATGGTACTTCTAGGTTAATAATATTGGATCAACAGATGTTACAAGATTTGGCTGAGTCGAAAGAGTAAAGTTGTATCTGTTTGACTTTTAGAGTGCATACAAGGCATATTTTTGAGTTAAGAGTCATTTTATGTTTGTTGACTCTTAACCCTCTTAGTTTTATCGAACGAGTTTTTCTTTGATCTTTCTTTGAAAAGTATGTGGAATTAGCTTCATTAGTGGTCTCAACAGCTTGCTTCCACGTAACTTGTATAGAAAGCTCAATAACTCTACACGTACTTTACTTTCTAGTGATTGTTTTGGTTGTAATGTAAGTAGAATTCCGTCTGTCCATTCGCGAATTTCTTTCTGCGAATTTTGGTCAATTGAGGTGAACTTAATATCTTGAGTTTTTTTCAGGTAATCGGATTTGTATTGATAGGATGTATCAACGCATGGGATAGTGCTTTCATAGTGTGTTAAATTGTTGTTATCGATCTCTCCGTGAATATGTTGTTTTATGCTTGAAAAGGCATTAGCAAAAGCATCTATGCTGCTATTCCAAGGAAGAATCCATGCTTGTTCTCTTTTGAAGAGTCGTTCTGGGAAGGCCCCAATGTCTGGTGCAATAATAGGCACTCCTGACTCAATTGCGGAGCTGAGGGTGTAGCTAAATGTCTCCGGCCACAGTGCGGTAAACCAAATTACATCGATTTTTTCTGTTTGTATTTTTGCTTTTATAGAATCTACTAATTCACTTTCTTTATAAGTACCTTCAACGTGTAAATTGCTATCTGGTAGAGTGACTAAACTACGATAGGCATAACCGGTCAAAGTGAATTGAATATCTAGACTTTGTTTCTTGCAGTGTATAGCCAGCGACTCTAATAAATCAGCACCTTTAATTTTACTTAATGCGCCAATAACTAAAACATTAAGGGTTTTGTCTTCTTGAGTGTGTTTTGTGTGATTGGAAGCTTGCTTAAATGCGTTGCCTGTATAGTTTCCTTGTTGATGATACACGGTTATGCAATTTGCTTTAGGGAAGTAAGTTGCAAAGCGAGTGCGACAGTCTTCGCTTGGTGCGAAGCATATATTAGCTCCATTCAAGAAAGAGCTAAAAGAATTGCGCCAAGTTGTTATGTCTACATTGTTTTCCGTCGGGTTGTGTTTCAGGCATTCATTGCATGATTCAATGCCTTTCTCTCCACAATAGGCATCAGTTTGGTTTGTTAGGGATATTTGTGGGCAAACCATATAATAGTCATGAATAGATACGTTCCAAGGTAAAGATAGATATTCTCCTAAAACCTTAATCCAATCAGGAAAACCGATTAAATGATGGAAGTGTAAGTTGCACAGAGGTAACGTGTTTAACATATCTATTAAAGCTTGCTTATCTTCTTCTATATGAAAAAATAAGCAATAGTCTTTTTCTTCGGGAGTTAGTGCTGCCGCATGAGTTTTTACTTGTGATAATACGAGGTGGTTAGGTCTGCTACTGCTTGGAGTAAGTGTTAAAGATACAGCTTGAGAGCTCAATTCGTCACTGAGTTCTTCTAAGAATCTAAGGGTTCCGCCGCCTCTATTATGGGAAACATGTAATATGATAGGCTTTTGGCTATAGCGTAGACTCGCAAGCCATACTCTTTCTCTAAAAGGCTTTGCCGGATCATTGGCTATATGTTGATGGACTTGTTGTTCGTAGGTTGGATGTCGTGCGATAATCTTCCCTAAAGCTGAATGCTTTAATTCGTTGTGTTCATCGCCAAAACTTACATTGCCAGTGTGAAGCACAAAGGTGTCTAGGGCAAACTTATTCGTCCAGCCAGCTTGGATAGTACGCTGGCAAAAATCATTTTCTTCGCCATATCCCTTGCCAAAAGTCTCCACATCAAAATAACCAACTGTGTCTAAACATGCGCGTCTAATGTACATGCAAAACCCAATACCAGTAGGAATGTCAACGCTTTCGCCTGAGTTGCAGCTGGAAAACAGTTTATCTAACTCTGCAACAGTGTAATTTTTAGGAAACTCATTATCTTGACAGAAATTGGGATAACTGCAGATAGTTGCATTATTTGAAAAAGGGGTAACTGTTCCGACATTGTTTTCTGAGTAAGCACAATCAATTAGCCTATCGAGCCAGTTATTAGCAACCACTGTGTCACTATTAAGCAAGAGAACATCCCGCTCTGGATTTAGCTGCATCCCTCTATTGACTGTAGCAACGAATCCTAGGTTTTCTTCATTAATAAGAAGTGTAAACTTATTTTTTTCTGCTTCTTCTTTTAAATATGTGCTGACTGCTGGTTCTGGAGAGCAATCATCTAACACAATGATCTCATATGGTGTTTTGTAAGTTGACTTATAAACGCTTTCTAAGCAGTCTTGTACATCCTTTAATCCTCTGTAGACGGGGATAATAATATTTACTGGGGTCATGTAGTTACTCAATTTTTTAAGCGTGTTATTTTTTTATGCAATCGCCATACAAGTGATGCTTCAAATCTAGAAAGTTCTTTTTTTGATTTGTCTAATTGATCTTGTAAGTTATCTATAAGCTCACTCTTCTTCTGATTTTCTTTTTGTACTGTAATATTTGCCTCTTTAAGGCGATCAATAGCAAGGTCTTTTGTATTGATTGTCTGTCTATATGATGAATTTAGGTGTTCAATATTATCGTCTTTCGTTGTTATTGTATCAATTGCATTTTCATAAAGACGTGTTAAGTGTGCTATATCTTCGTCTTTTTGTTCTATTGTATCAATTGCATTTTCATATAGACGTGTTAAATGTGCTATATCTTCGTCTTTTTGTTCAATTGTTCTAATTGCTTCATCGTAAGCTATTTCTAAAGCTTTTATATTTTGGTCCTTATCTTGAATAACCTTAAGGGCGTGAGAATGTTGCTCCCCAATAGTATTTAACTGCTTTTGGTTATTACTTTGTAATAAAGAAACTTTGTCTTCATGATTTTTATGTGTTTGTTGGATGAGTTGAGCAATATTTTGTGTTGTTAGTGATGGCAGCCATTTTTTATGTATTTGTAATGCGGCTTGTTGTGCTTGGGTTTGGTTGTGAACCCCGGAAGCGTTTTCATGTAAATGATAAAGCGATGTTATTTGTGGAATGTGTTTAAAATCGCACTTTTGATTGATTTGCAGCCAAAAGTCCCAGTCCTCGTATAAATCAAACTGAGTATCGAAACGAACCCCTTCGTCTATCCATTGTCGTAGAAATAAGGCGCTCATAATGGGGATGAAATTTTCAGACATTAAATCTAAAGCATTGAAGGGTGTTTCAAAGGTAGATATGTCGTGTGTTTCGCCGTTTGAGTCTACTTCTAATGCTTGTGTCGAGCCGTAAACCAAACCAAGGGGTTTTGTTCTTGGATGATGGTTTAAATTCTGTGTGTTTAAAAAGTGTTCGGTTAAATAAGGTACCAATATCTGTAAGTGGTTGGGGTACCATAGGTCATCATCATCAAGAAAACAAAGATAGTCTCCTGAGGCAGCTTCAAGCCCTTGATTAGCTGCCTGTGTTCTGCCGACATTCTTTTTTAGTTGTAGAATGAGAGGTGTAATGTCTGCCGGTATAGTATTTGTTATAGGGGATACATCGCAGCCTCCGTCATTAATTACTACAATTTCAATGGGTCTATAAGTTTGCTCAACGATGGACTGTAAGCATTGTTTAAGGTTGTTCAATCGATCCTTGGTCCTCACAATAACACTGACCAATGGTGTCGATATAGTAGATGTCATTTAACTTTCCTTAGTGAAAAAAATGAAATATAGAAGCATGTAAAATAACCTAAGCTAACCCGCATAATATATGTGTAGGATGTTCAAAAGAGTAATTCTCATGTGAAGTAAGCGTGATAAAAGTCATAAGTAGAAGGTATTTTAATTAATCGACTATAGCACGATGGAGCATATTGAATGAACGATTTAATCAACTTGTTTATTGGATTATAAATGTTCTGATCTTTATGAGGTGTGAATGCAGTCACATAAATGTATATAAACTTACTATTGATTTTATGTTGCCATCACTTGTATTGCTTGAGTTATGTCATGGTGTTAAGGTAGCCGACTTTATTTTTATAAGTTTTTGACGTTTGAGGAAAGTATGCTAAGAGTGAGATGGACGAAAGAATATCTGTTTCCTATTCAGCACAAGGAGTTGCTCTTTCAGTTGGTTAAACGTGAAATTCAGCAAAAGTTTCAAGGCTCTTGGTTAGGCTTAGGTTGGGCTTTATTGACGCCTATTGCTATGTTAGTTGTGTATACTTTTGTATTCCGGACGGTTCTAAAAGCGAAATGGCCTGGAAATGAGGCCGCTACAAATGCAGAATTTGCGCTGCAACTCTTTTCAGGTTTATTGGTGTTTACCTTATTTGCTGAAGTTGTTGGCCGGGCGCCTACTCTGGTTTCTGAGCAACCAAATATGGTTAAGAAGGTGATCTTTCCTTTATCTATTTTGCCTTGGGTTAGTATTGGTGCATCTGCTTTTTTTGCATTAATTAGTTTGTTGGTTCTTGTTATCGCGTCTTTTATCGCAAAAGGTTATGTCACAGAGCACGTTCTTGCTTTGCCGGTAATTGCCATTTGTTTCATTCCCATATTGCTTGGTTTAGGGTGGCTGCTTTCTTCATTGGGTGTCTACTTGCGAGATTTGGGTCATGTGGTTGGATTAATTCTTACCCCGCTGATGTTTTTGTCGCCGATCTTTTACCCTATCACTGCATTACCGGAATTTGTTCAAGGCTTGATGGTGTTTAATCCTTTAGCTTTAATTATTGAGTCTGTGAGAAATGTTATTTTACAAGAGCAGTGGCCTGATTTCATGGCCTTACTTATGTATTTTATGTTTAGTTGTTTCATTGCTCTAACTGGTGCAGCCTGTTTCCATAAAACTCGAAAAGGTTTTGCAGATGTACTTTGACATGCTTAATATAACGATTACTACGCAAGAAGACACACGATTATGACAGTGACTAATCATGGCTTCCCCGTCAACAGTGAATTGCCTCAAAAAGAACCCAGTCAACATGATGTAAATCAGTTGGCTTTAAAGGCTGTTAATCTAGGTAAAACCTATCATTTATACAGCACTCCATCTGATAGATTAAAACAAATATTGTTTGGTAAAAAGAAGCAGTACTTTAAAGAGTTTACTGCTCTAAAAGAAGTGAGTTTTGATCTGCCAAAAGGCGAAGTACTTGGTTTGATTGGGCGAAATGGTGCGGGTAAATCAACCTTACTTCAACTCATTTGCGGCACACTTACGGCTTCACATGGTGAACTTCAGGTCAATGGGCGTATTGCTGCTCTATTAGAATTAGGAGCAGGATTTAACCCTCAGTTTACAGGAAGAGAAAATATTTATCTTTCAGCGACTGTGATGGGGATTAGCCGCCAAGAAATTGATCAAAAGATAGAAGACATTATTGATTTCTCAGGAATAAGGCCTTTTATCGAACAACCTGTGAGCACCTACTCAAGTGGAATGTTCGTTCGCTTAGCTTTTTCTGTTGCTACCAGTGTAGATCCAGATATTTTGGTGATTGATGAAGCTTTATCTGTGGGTGATGGTGATTTTGCTAGGCGTTCTTTCGAGCGAATTATGGCAATGAAAGAAGCGGGTAAGACGATTTTGTTTTGTTCCCATTCTCTTTATCAGATTGAGGTGCTTTGCTCACAGGCAATTTGGATTGAAAAAGGCCAAGTTCAGGCAAGAGGCTTACCGAGTGTTGTTGTGCCTGAATATCAAGGCTTCTTAGATCGTTTGGGGGACTCAGAAGAGCAATCTAAAGCAATAGAGAGATCTAACAAAGCGGAAGCCTTATCAAATCAAGAAGAAATAGAAAAACCACCTGCAACAAAAGGTTTTTTAGATGGCGTGTCTTTAGACAATTCACCTTTAGACAGTTCACCTTTAGACAATGCTCCTTTAGATAAAGTGTCTCTTGATACAGTTCCCCTTGATAAAGTATCTCTCAATGAGAGTGAGAATTCGCCGAATAAAGAGGCACTAAAGCAAAGCGAAGAACCAAAGCATAATAAATCGGGCTCTGGAGCGAGAATTACAAAAGTCACCGGTTTTAGCGAACTAAAAGAAGAAAGCGGTAAGATAAAGTCAGAAACAGGTAAAGCGCTTAACCTTATTAGTCGTAAATCAAAGGTGACAATTGAAGTTGAGTTTCAATCTTACTTAGTGGATGAGACTCCCCAAGTGGCATTAGCGATCCACAGTGCTGGTGGTCAGCTAATTACTAGCTGTGGTTGCTGGGTTGATGGTGTAACCCCGAAAATGGACGAAAGCGGGAAAGGCATCATCCGCATACATTATGAAAATATGCCTTTATTTAAAGGTACCTACTATATAGGTGTTTTGTTATTTTGTGAGCGAGGCTTATTTTTACATGATGAAGCAGACCCTGCTGTCACCTTATATGTTACTCAGCCTAATCAAGAAAGAGGCGTCGTATATATCCCCCATCAATGGGACGCTAATAGTAAGGGTGTGAATCCTGTTTTAGTAAAAGGTGATGTAGCCGAGTCCTCCTCCAACATTGAGATATCAATGAGTTCCCCTGTTTCTCGTTGGCGTGTGGACGATGCGGCTAATATTCCTCAAGGGGAGTTCTTTGCGTTGTTTCAGCGTTGCTTTGGTCATGAGCTGACTTTGGAGCAGTGGTCTTGGAAATACCGTTATACGGAATCGCCGGGAGTTGCTGTTTTAGAGCAAGATCGTGTCGTGGCTTTCAATGGGGGGATGCCAAGGCAAGGATTGTTATTTGGTGAAAGCCGTGAGTTTGTTCAAATGGGTGACATCATGGTAGAGCCAGAAAGTAGAGGTATTTTGACTAAACGGGGTCCATTTTACTTATCTGTACAATCCTATTTGCAAAATTACATAGGTGAAGGCAAACGTTACTCCCATGGTTTTGGCTTTCCAAATAAACGTGCTTTTTTAGTTGGGGAAAAACAAGGGCTTTATTGTTCAGTGGATTCCATTCTTGAACCTCATTGGCCCATGCGATATCAACCGACTGATAGTGGTTTAGTTGACGACTGTGGCTGGTTGGGTGAGGCAACAAAGCTTGAGCTTGAGCCAGTTGTGTGGGGGAATGACCCAAGAGAAAATGCTAACACCCACCATAAAATTGATCAGCTCTGGCAAGCTATGTCTGAATCCTTAAGTCATGTTGCTGTAGGGCATCGTGACAGTAAATGGTTACAATATCGTTACCATGACAAACCAAACGGGAATTATAAGGTTTACTGGGTAAAGCAAAAAATAAGCTCAGAGAAAAAGCCTTCTAATGAAAGCGAATGTATTACTTTGGGGTTGATTGTTATAAAGCATCACCTCAATCAAGGTGTAGAGTTATTAGATTTTCTCTGTGAACAGGCTAATGCCGGCTACATGGTTTATGCTGCGCAATTATTGGCTGGGCGTTTAGCAGAAAGTCTAACTTCAGAGTTTGATGTGTTTTCATGGATGACCCCCAGCGTGCTTGAATGGTTATCCGAAACCAACCCTATTATACAACCAACTCCCGTTACCATCCCCGGCTGTGGCATTGACCGTATGGATCATGCAATGCAAGTGCAAGGGAAGTGGTGGCTGATGGGCGGGGACAGTGATTTTAGATGAATTTAGAAAAGTTTTTTACACCTTATAATAGTTATACCTTGTTAACTACTGCAATTATTGCCCATAAAGACGCAATAAGTAAATCGGTTAACGACGGCGATGCGCAAATTAGCCTAATAGAAAACTCTACAAAAGAAGAACGTGTAAAGGGGGCGCTTGATGTTTCTCGTGTCCTTGTATTGGCACCTCATCCCGATGATGAAGTGTTTGGTTGTGGCGCAGCCGTATCTCAGTTGGTTGCGGCTCAAGTTAATGTAAGAATTTTCGTCTTGACGGATGGTTTAGGTGGATTGCCTGAATCAGCAGCGGCAAATGTACGAAAACGAGAATCTGTTCAAGCGTCTCACTCTTTAGGCTATCCTAAGCCTACTTTCTTAGCTCGTGAAGACGGTGGGTTGATGCAAGATGAGGCGCTGCTAAATGTTATTCTTACAGAACTGGGTGACTATCAACCTGATCTGTTGATCATTCCATCTATTTGGGAAATGCATCGTGATCACCGTGCAGCGTCTCAGGTAGGCTTGTCATTGATGGCTCAATTAGAGTGTGTTGATGCCGTCGCAATGTATGAGGTGGGTGTGCCACTTATCCCCAATTGCTTTATCGACATCAGTGACAGTGTTACCAAAAAAGCCAGAGCCATGCGCTGTTTTGAATCTCAAAATATTCAGCAATCCTATGCTGAGCAAATTCAAGGGCTTAATCGTTATCGCAGTTACACCCTTGGATTACAAGTGAAAGCAGCAGAAGCCTATCACCTAGTATGTCGCTCAGAGCTGGCTGACTTTGTAGAGAAACATCAAGTTGATATTAATAACCATGCTTTATTGCAGGCGGAAAAACACTTAAATGAGTTAAAGTCTCAGCTTAATCAACAAAATCAAGAGATTACTCCTCTTAGGGAGAAGAATATTTCATTAGTGGCGGAAAAAGATGCCCTAATACAGCTTAATGCAGAGCAAGAAGAGCAACATTTTGCTGACAACGAATTGCTGCAAAAGACGCAGAATGAATTAGCTGAGACTGAGCATCAATTAGCGCTCCTGAGAAATACCCTTAGTTGGCGTTTGACAGCGCCATTACGTTGGATTCGTCGATATATTTAACTCAGGGTTGAGAGAGTATGTCGAATGCAATATTTCTATTAAAGATTCAGTCGATTTTGTCGTTAATGAAGCGACTGATTATAAATTTCTGGTTGTTCTGTAAGTAAAAAGAGCGAATAGATTCATTTATTTATGCTTTTTTTACCGTATCTTAAGCTAATTATTGCATTGCTTAAGGATTTTATGACAATCTTACACCCGCTTGTATTCTGTTTGTGTTACTACGTATTACAGCAATGCAACTAGGTAAATGAGCAAAAGCAATGGAAAGTTGAGTTAAGTCGTTTTGTGTGATGCTCATCACATAACAAAATGCTTTACTAAACTATCCTTTGCGAAGCCTAGGGTGATATTTAGTTATGTCACCAAAGCGTCATAAGAAAACGGGATACTAATTTACTAGAATGTAGAGTGAATTTCTTCATAAAGCATAACAAGTGATTAGAATCACATAGATTACCACCGAGTGGTGATATTCTTTTTGACATGAAGTATTAATACGGCAGTTGCAATACAGTAACTGAGTAAAACCATTAATTCTTTGTCTTTATCATGAGGATGATGACAAAAATTGATAACCAACCTTGATCGAGGAGTTTTATAAATGGCTATTACGCTAGAACAACGTACGGACCTAATCACATCTTTAGTAGGTCTTTTTGACGCAGCGCCGTCTTCTGAATTACTAACTGGCTTTGTAGCTGGTATGGATTCAGGTGCAACTGTAGATTCTATGGTTAGCAACTGGACTGCTTCTGCACCGTTCCAAAGCATCTACCCAACTTTCCTTACTACAGATGAGTTTGCTGATAAGTTTGTAAAAAACCTTTTAGGTTCTGATACTGCTGCAGCAACATTAACTGCTGGTAAAGATTTCGTTGCTGCTCAAATTAATGGCGGTGCATCTCAAGGTGAAGCAGCGCTTGTTGCAATCCGTGCCTTGTCTGCAGTTGACGCGGCTGATGCTACTTTTGGCACAGCTAAACAAACATTTGCAAACAAAGTTGAAGCTGCAACTTATTATGCAACAAGCAAAGACATCACTGGTGCTTCTTTCGCAGACCTACAAGCAGTAGTGACTGGTATCGACGCAACAGCTGAATCTCTATCTAATAAGAAAATTCTTATCGATGCAGGTCTAAAATCTGTAACTCAAGAGTTGACAGTAAATGAAGATACTCTAACTGGTTCTGCTGGTAGTGATATTTTCATGGCTGAAATCTTTGATAACAAAAACAAAGCTCAGTCTGGTGATTCTATCGATGGTAAAGGTGGTAATGACACGCTTATCGCTGAAATCGGTAACTCGAATACAAATGCGATCACGCTGAAAACTGAAAGTGTTGAAAATGCTTTCTTCCAAGCTCAAGCTAATGCGAATGATGATAACGGAAACGGTAACGAAGTTGCTGATGCGCAAATTGATGCTGAGTTCATGAATGGCACTACTGCTTTCTGGTCTAACAGCTCTCGTGCTGACTTGATTATTGAAGACGTTCAAACTAAGTCTCACGAAACAACTATTGGTTTCCGTGATGGCGACCAAGGTGATGTTGATTATGAAGTGTACTTCGACAACATTACTGCTCCAGATGGCACAACTGCGGGTTCTAAATTGTTCCTAGAGATCTTAGATCTTGAAGCAGCTGCTGCAACAGGTAACAAACTGACAAACAACCCATATGTTGGTGTTCAGTTAACAATTGCTGGCCAAACAGTAGAAATCAAAGGTGATGCACCTGTAACTACTACCTACGCTGATCTAGTTGCTGGCTTAAACGCTTCTCTTGCAGCGCAAGGTTTTACAACTATTACAGCAACTGTTGGTGAAGAATTCAAAAAATTCAACGCTGATAACGGTCAACAATATGCAGGTTCTCAAATTGTTCTAACGAACACTGGTGCTGAAGCATTGTCTGGTATTGGTTGGATCGCAGCAGGTACCGTACCAAAAGACACTAACGTTCACACTGCAATCAATGATGTTGCTCCATCTACTACCACTGCATTGACTCAAACTAATGTTATCTTTGATAACGTTGGTCAATCATCACAAGGTGGTGACTTCATCGCTGGTAACATGTCTCAAGGAACTGCCTCTGGTTCTAAAGGCATCCAACAGTTCAACGTAACAGTTGAAGACACTAGCTGGTTGAAAACAGTTACTACTACTAACAACGATCTAGAAAAAGTTGTTATCGTAAACTCTGCTTCTACTGCTGCTGCTGGTGATCTACGTATTGGCGCTAACGGTGGTACTGCTGGTTTAGTTGACGTACAGACAGTTGACGCTTCTGCAATGTCTGGCAAATTGACTCTTCAAGCGTCTTTAGGTCTAGGTTCTGAAACTCTAATTGCTAAGTACGATGATCTAGATGACACTCAAACAGGTGCAGCTAACGACAACGTTACTTTCTCTTACAAAACAGGCGCTGCTGACGATGTTCTAGAATTAGACATCTCTGAAGAAGCTGTTGCTTACGAAGATCTAGTATTAACTGTTGAAACGGGTGCTGGTAACGACACTGTTGAGTTCGAAGTTAAGAACGGTACTGCGAATTTAACAACTAACTGGGACGAAGACCAAGCGGCTCTTAACAACATCACTATCTCTACTGGTGAAGGTAACGATACTGTTAAGAAACTAGGTGACGGTGAAGTAACTATCACTACTGGTACTGGTAACGATACTGTTTACACAGATAACTCTGGTGATAAAGCAACTTGGTTATTCAACGGTACTAGCACTCAAAACGATATTCTTGGTCAAGGCGCTGGCGCTAAACATTTCTTGTACAACGCAAAACTAACAGTTACTTTCTCTGCTGGTTCTGCTGTAACAAATGCAGGTGTTACAAATGCAGCAGCGGCTAAAAACGATAACGGTTTTGAGTCTACTGTTGATATTGCTGTAAGTAACAACGTTGGTGATAGCTCTGACATCGTTCAAGCAATCAAATTGGCAATCGAAAACGATGCAACTTTGAGCAAATTGATCACGGTTGAAGACGGCCCTAACCATTCTGTATTGGTTAAGTCTTTAGTTGATGGTCTATATCAAGCTAATGATTTAAATGTTTCTATTACTCAAGGTACTTTACCTGCTACAACGGCGTCTACTTTCGCTGCTGTACAAGATTCTTGGGAAGCGTTCAAGTCTAACTCTAACTCTGCAAATGTGGCAGCGCCTGATCTTGCGACTGAATTGTCTGCTATCACTGGTCAAGGTGTAGGCTTTAATGGCACTTCTGTTTTTGCTCCTGCAACTATTGCTGCTTTTGCTACTGGTGCGGCTGAAACTACTGCTGGTGTTGTTGGTGTAGCAGAAGTTCAGACAATTACTTTTACTGATGGCTCTATTACTGCTGACGGTACTATCACTGTTGGTGGTATTGCTAATATTAACGTTCTTGCGGCAGATACTGCAGCTCAAACAGCAGCCAAAGTTCAAGCGGCTATCAATTCTCAAATATTAACAGCTCCGGCTTCTACTACAGCTGTAACTGCAACTGTAGCTGCTGGTGTAGTAACTGTAACATTCCCAGTAGCTACTGGTGCTGTTGCTGATATTACTGTTGCTGCTGGTACTGCGACTATTGGTGGTGGTGCAGATACACCTGTAATAGCAGAAACTGTAGCTGCTGTAACTGAAGTAGCAGAAGTTCAAACTCTATCTATTAGTGGTTTAACTGTTGCAGTTGGTGAAGCAGTAACGTTTACAGTTGATGGTAATACATACCTTTACACAAATAATACTGCTGGTGCTTTGACTGGTGATGCGTTGGAAGCAGATGTAGCTGCAAACTTATCGGTTGCTAACTACACAGTTGCTAACGCTGGTGCTGTTAATGATTTAACTATTACACAAACTGCAACAAACGGTAAAAATATCGATTTGATTACAGCAGTTAAATCTACGGTAAATACTGGTACTAACTCTAACCAGAATGCAAATGACAACACAATTAATGTTGGTTCTGGTGATGACGTTCTTGTATTGTCTACGCATGCAGAAAGTAATGAAAAAGTTGTATTTACTGGTCTGAATCAAGGCTCTGTTGATATCTTTAACTTCGCTGTTACTGGTACTGGTGCAGACGTTCTTGACTTCACTGCATATTTGACTACTAAAGCGTTCGCTACTGGTAGTACAAGTACTGTTTCTCAAACTCGTGTAGCAACAACGTTAAATACAAACAATGAAGCTGAGTCTAACTCTGTAACAGTTCTTGACTTCACTGCGGGTACGGGTGCAACGTCTGCTCAAACATTCTCTGCATTGACTGCAGCGAATCTTTTAACAGCGTTGAATGACACTGCGACAGCGTCTAACTACGGTAGTATTACTGAAGCTAGCCTTGATGCGGTTAATACTGCTGAAGTTGGTGATTCACGTGACTACGTTGTGCTTGTTCACAACGAAGCGAACGACGGTGAATACAAAGCATTCTACCTAACGTCAAGTGATGCAGCTCAAACTGGTTCAACTGAAGATGACTTCGCAACTGCGGAACTTATCGGAACAATTGATCTAGGTGAAGATGCAGCATTCGTTGTTGGTAACTTTGCTTAATCATTAAGATTACTTTTCCTTATAGGAAAATGTATTCTGAACTAAAAAGCCCCTGCTTCTTTTGAGGCAGGGGTTTTTTTATATTTATTAAAAGCTTATATGAGACGTTTTATAAGCTTTTAATAAACATAAACATAATCTAATCTGGTTTTATTAAGGACGAATTATGGATTCTTTATCAGTTACTGAAAAAACATTAATGCAAGCGATTGTTGGTTTGTTTGATGCCGCCCCTTCTTCAGTATTGCTTGATGGGTTTAAAGGCAATTTGGCAAGGGGCGAGTCTCTTGAGAGCATGGTGGAAAATTGGGTCGCTTCACCTGAATACACATCACTTTACCCTCTAATATTAAGTGATGTTGATTATGCATCGAGCTTTGTGCGTAACCTACTGGGTGATAGTGTCGATATTGCTACTTTAGCTCTGGGTGAGTCTTTTATTTTAGAAAAGATAAATGCGGGAAGTTCAAGAGGGGCTGCTGCTTTAGAAGGCATTCAAGCACTGTCATCTGTTGCTGTAAGCGATTCTACTTTTGGTAAAGCGAAACAACGCCTTGATAATAAAGTGGATATTGCAACCCACTATGCTATGAATAATTCTTCTGGTCAGGAATCTTTTACGGAACTTAGAGCGGTCACTACTAACGTTGATGCCACTCTCGAATCTGTATACAACCAAAAAACGCGCCTTGATGAGAATGTCACGTCCTCATTTTATAAACTCACTGTTGGTGATGATCATTTAGTAGGGTCAAACGTAGACGATGGCTTTTTAGCCACCGTTTTTAATGATGTTATGAGTATGCAGGCATCCGACACGTTGGATGGAAAGTTTGGTGATGATACATTGTCAGTGCAAGTGTTTGGTACACAAAGTGAAGCGATAAAAATAACAGCCAAAAATATTGAAAATGTGCAGTTTCAAGCGGAAGCAGAGCAAACAAATGCCGCAGTGTCGTCGCTTGCTTTAGAGCGTGTTGATGCTAGCAATATGTTAGGTGTTAAACAGTTTGCATCAATAGGGTCCAGTACGCATTTTGATATACGTAACATTCAAACGCCTTCTCATTTAGCGACAATTGCATTTCATGACAGTAATGAAAATGTGAATTTCTCTGCCTATTTTGATGGTGTAAGCTCTCCTAAAGATTTTTCGGGTTTCCAGGCAATCAGCATTGAAATACTTGACTTAGAAAGTGTCGCCAACATGGGCACAGAATTACAGAATAATAGCTATACTGGAGTTGCTCTTCAATTGGGCGATAACATTATAAAGATCGAAGACGAAGGTGTTGCTCCTAAAACATACGCAGATTTTGTCAGTGCATTAAACTACTCTTTGCAGAAGCAAGGTATCGAAAGTTTAAGTGCTACTTTAGGAGGGGGATTTAAAAAGCTTAACCCCAATGACAATGTTGTGTATACGGGAACAGAAATTCTCCTAAATTACGAAGGAGAAGAAACGTTAGCGTTTGTGAATTATCTTGTATCAGAAGAAGAGTCCATAGGAAATGCGATTTATGCATCGAATAAAAAAGTGCTCTTTGATGATGGCTATACTCAAACTCAAATTGTGTTTGATAATGTTGGAAAGGGCGCCCAAGGTGGGGACTTTTTTATAGCGGCAGAACCTACCGAGACAGTACTGGCATCGGCTATTCAAAAATTAAACATACGTGTTGAAGAGTCAAGCTGGCTGAACTCTGTTGCTACAACAGGCAATAGATTGCAACAGATTGTTGTTTCAAATGGGGATGGATATTCAGGTTCATTGCGTATTGGAAGTAGTGATGGAAGCGATGGGCTTAATGATGTTAGGTCTGTTGACGCTAATGCAATGCTTGGAGACGTGGTTTTACAGGCTTCTTTAGGTTTGGATGAACTTTCATTGACTCAAAAATACAATGGTTTAGGCGGAATAAAAACAGAGATTGACCAAGCTTTTGAATATAAAACGGGTTCTGGAAATGACTCCGTGGCGTTAAGTGTGTCAGAGCTGGCTTCAAGTTATGATGACTTTGAGCTATCAGTGGTGACAGGCGGAGGGGATGATCTAGTTGAATTGACAATAAAGAATAATACGGCAGAGTTAAATTCCGATTGGAATGAAGATCAAGCCAAGTTAAAAAATTTGTCGGTGAATACCGGAGAGGGGAATGATACGGTTAAGTCAATTGGAGACGGTTCTGTCCTTATTCAAACTGGGAAAGGCAATGATACGGTTTATTCGGATAATTCGGGTCTCACAAATGAAAGAGATAATGAGCCAGCGACTTGGTTATTTAATAGTTTAAATGCAGATGTCAGTGCTTTACAGGGGGGAGGAGCGAATAATAAATTTTTCCTAATAAATGGAAAGCTAAAAGTTACGTTTTCTGGTTCTGGAACGATTGATTCCAAAGCATTTGAGAATGGCTTTGAGTCGGTTATCAATTTGGATTTAAATCACTCTGTAGGTAACCAGTCTGATATTAATTCAGCAATCAAGAAAGCGATCAGTGATGGTTCTGTTTTAAGTAAATTACTTGTTGTAAAAGATGCGAGTAATGGCGCTTTAATTATTGAGTCTCTTGTTGATGGCGCTTTCTCTGAAAACGACTTAACTATTTCGATTACTCAAGATGAATATACTGGGTTTATTGAAGAGAATGTTTTGAATGATTATCGCAATTTTGTCGGTAGTGAAACGGTTCAATACAGTGATGAAATTCATAGTGCGAACTTAACTCAAGCAAAATCTTCAGGAGCTGGTTATGATGGATCATCTGTCCTTGGGGAAATAAACTCGATTAAAAAAACAGGCTTTGTATCAAATGAGCACAGCGTTGGTAGTGTCATTGACTCTGGTGCTGGTGATGATGTGGTGGTTCTGTCAACAAATGATAGTAGTAAAGAAACAGTCCATTTTTCTGGTAATGATTTAGGCAAAGTAAGTATTGTAAACTTTGCTGTATCAGGTTCAGGAGGGGATATATTGGATTTTTCTGAATATTTAGTAACGAAGCAATTCTCTGCCGATGTGGTAAATAATGAAAAGACGGTTAAAGTGACGGTAAACTCATCAAATAAGGCGGATGTGAACTCTGTAACTGTTTTAGATTTTATTGAATCTTCAAACGTTGGAAATGCTAATACTTTTGATGCCTTAACATCGGATGATTTATTGTCAGCTCTGAATATTATAGGTTTTTCAGGCTATGGAAATCTAACCTTACATTCTTTGGATGCAGTAGAGCACTCATCAACTCTCGTTGGAGATGAAAGTCATTATGTTGTGATGATTCATAATGAAGCTAACAAAGGTGAATACAAAGCGTTTCATTTGACTTCTAATAAGCAAGATCAACTCAATGCATCTAATGATCATTTCTCAAGTGCTGCTTTGATAGGCGTGATTGATTTGGGCAGTGATTTGTCATTTACAGATGCCAATTTTGCCTGATTAGACGTGTTTAAGTAATTTGACCTGCTATATTAAAGGTTAGGAATGGTCTTTAATATAGCTTTGATAAGAAATGAATTCATGTCATTTTTATTAAAGCTATGATAAATCGTATTTTCCCTGTTCAGTTTTTTGTAAATCCTTTATTATTTTGATATACAGTATTTGATTAGTTGGAGTGAAAACTTATGTTGCAATCTACTTTAAATTTGTTATCTCAATTGGGGGTCAGTTTTGAAGAAGCCCGAAATTTTATTCATGATAATGTTAGCCAACCCGATTATATTTACCAAACGGCAGGCCGCTTCAATATCACATTTGATATGATTGCTGATCTTTACGGTGACGGGGTAACAGGAGACGATGTAAAAGGCTTCTTTAAATTAAACGGAATGTCGGTTGAAAATGATACTCCAGACTACACTCCAGATGTGTTTTCGGGTATTTCTGAGCCTAACAATGGCAGTGAAGTTGAAGAAGATGATTCGAAAGAGGATTTGCCTGAAGACAGTGTTAAAAAAGAAGACGAGCAGCAGTCAGGCGGCTCTAAGAATGAAAATGATTCAGAAAATAGTTTTGATTTAAGTGACTTTGGTCTGGATGGAAGTTGGTTAGCTTCTCTACAAAATCAATTAGAAGGCTTCGATTTTACAAACCTGACTTCTGGATTGGAAGAATCAATTGGTGAAATAATCACAGGCTTTAATCAGGAAGAATCCAGCTTTTTGGGTGATTTTAATCTTTCTTCATGGATTGAATACATTCGCTCTTTTTTATCAGAGCTTGATTTTAGTGAGTTATCTCTAGGTGATGCCGGTAGTTTAATCGATTTTAATAGTATCGGCGATCTGTTTAATAATATTAATTTGAATCAGGCTCTAGAAGGTGTGTTTAATAATATTGATTTGAATCAGGCTCTAGAAGGCGTGTTAGATAATGTCGACACTGTATTTGATGGAGATTTGTCGACATTAGTTGGCGTGCCAGAGTTTGATCCAGCAACACTAATTGGTTAGTTGATGTTTGTGATGGAAAGGCTTGGTTAAACGACGGCTTTTACTGGCTCTGGTGAATGCGCTCTTATTAGGGTGCATTTTTTTATGTGGAATCATCCTGTGGCAGACAGTTTGTTTCCTTTAAGTTATTATACATACGCTATTTTTTATTTGGAGTATATATGGCAATTTTGACACTTAATGATAAACAATATGATATTGAGAAACTGAGCCCAGAAGCGCAAGCTAAACTTAACTCTGTTCGTTTCTGTGAGCAAAAAATTGAGTCATTGGAAGCTGAGCTTTCTATTATTCGTACGGCTCGTTCAGCATACTTACAGGCTCTGTCTGAGTTGGTATCAGATGGCGCATTGGTTACAGAAGAGGAGCCTGCTAAAGAAGTAAAAACAGTAGCTAAAAAGGCCCCAGTTAAAAAAGCGTCTACTGCAAAGAAAACAACCGCGAAAAAAACGACAACACGTAAAACTCCAGTTAGAAAAGCTGCTGTCAAAGAAGAAGTAACCGAATAATTCGGTTGCTTACTCTTTAGTCTGTTTTTAATTCTCGTATTGTAAAAATCGTAATAAAATGAAGACAATGCGTTATTAGCTATAACTCGCCTGAGAGCAAATACACTATCATGACTGAAAAAAGCACGTTACCAGAATCTAATAAAATACGTTTACCTGTAATTGATCGAGTTACTTCAAAGTATGATGAAGTGCAGGATAGGCTACACTTTATTTGTGCAATGAATGATGGGTCTGTGATAAGTATTTGGATGACGCAAAGGTTGCTAAAACGTTTTGTTCCGCTTTTATTGGATTGGTTGCAAGCGCAATTAGATGTAGAGGATAAGGCTCAGGCAGAAGCATTTCATAGCTTGGCTCAGACTAGAGCTCAAGTGGCAATGAAAGAAAACTCCCCTGTTGTTGCACCGTCACCTTCCTTAAGTACTGATGATGAGGCTCAGAATCATCAAACTCCTGTTATTTTATCTGGCCGTAGTCATGAGTGGTTAGTTACAAGTATTACCATTAGTAAGCGACCTAATGAGCTAGTGTTGAAAATTAGTGAGGCGAATGAGGTTAATGCAGTTGTATTACCTCTTCCTGTTGCAGCGCTTCGTCAGTGGCTGTGTGCATTACAACAGTTAACGACTCGAAGTGACTGGCCTATGGATTGGCCTACTTGGTTAATGCCTGAGCAAGATGCACCAAATGAAAGTCTCCATTGATATGGATAAATAAAAAAGGCACGTTCATTTCTGAAAGTGCCTTTTTTATTTAAGTTGTCCCGTCCTGAAATAGGTTTATACCTAGGAGACCTATTATGGGGACATCAAGTAATATCAAGCGTAAACGCACACTGCCCCGTCCTGAAATAGGTTTATACCTAGGAGACCTATTATGGGGAGATCAAGTAATATCAAGCGTAAACGCACACTGCCCCGTCCTAAGATAGAGTAACAATCTTCAGTTAATCTTCAGTTAATCTTCAGTTAATCTTCAGTTAATCTTCAGTTAATCTTCAGTTAATCTTCAGTAGCTGCTTCTGTAAATAAACGATCGTATGTCTCTAGGCGGCTTTGATTTAATTGCCCGGTTTCAAGTCGAAGATTTAAATCGGCTAGTAGGTAATCATTCAGAGTTTTTGCAAATTGGATTTGAATGTCTACTAGTTGAGTTCTTGCCTCTAAAACTTCAATTTGACTGCCAAGGTTTAGTGCTTGTTGGCGTTCTGCGGCTTCTAGTAAGGTTCTACTGGATACCTCTGATTCAATCAATGCGTTTAATCTATCTTTAAACGAAATAAGGCGATTATAAGAGAGTTGAACCAATTGTGTTTTTTCGGATAAGAGATAATCTAAATCTACTTGACTTGCTAGGAGTTCAGACTCTGCTTTTTTGACGTTGGCGCTAATGCGGCCTCCGGAGTAGAGTGGCATGCTGAATTCAACAGAAGCAATAAAGTCTTCGCGTGTTCTAAAGTCATCTTCAGAAGTTCTATCTAAGTAGCTTAAGTTGAAGGATAGAGTAGGGAGGTGTTGAGCCTCTCTTGCAGATACTCCATATTCTTGTTTTTGAATATTACTTTTTGCTTCTTTGATGTTGGCATTATTATGAATGGTTGTTATCCATTCACTTTCGTTACCAGCAAGCAGTATTGGGTTCAATTTATGGCCATTTTCAATCCAAGATGGTTGGATTTTAATGTCATCCCCAGTAATGTTTCTTAGCAATGTTTTAGCGTCTTTTAACTCACTCTGTGAAGCAAGTAATTCACTGCGAGCTAAGTCTCTACTGGATGTTGCTCGCAAGACATTTAATCGATTACCTACTCCCAATTCTTGAGTTCGAGTCTCTTGCTTTAATTTGAGTTCTAAGGCCTGCAATTTATCTTGATTTAGGTAGACACTCTGAGAGGCGAATAAAACCGAAAGGTATTGTTGTGCAACACGGTAAACTAATTCCTGTTCAGCTCTTTCGTAGCGAAACTTTGCCGCTTCGACAAAGGCTTTATCGCGTTGATAGCCTTTGTATGAAGAGTAATCAAACAAAGGTTGTCTTAAATTTACTCTCCAATAATAATCATCTAGTTCACCACCTGATCTTTCTAAATCAGGATTAAAGGATGTGGATCCCTCATCTGTATAGATATTATCTGAATTTTCATATTGGTAGAGAGCGTTGAAAGTGATGCTAGGTAATAAATTTGAAAAGCTTATATCATCTTCTTGCTGAGTTGCTTGATATTGATACAAAGCTTTCTTTAGCCCTAAATCGTTTTTAATTGCTAACTTTAAGGACTCCTCAAAGCCGCCAGGAGCGCCTGATGCATTTGCTTGTGAACTAAAAATGACGACACTAATTGCACATAATAGTGACTTTGATAGAGGCATGGATATGGCTAAGCTTTGTTTTAATCTAGTTAGTGTAAGCATTTACTTTTCCTTTAGGCTACGTGCAAAGCTGTCAGAAATAGGTTTTAGGAGGTAGCTAAACATGGTTCGCTCACCTCGACGAATCATAACTTCTGCTGGCATGCCTGGTTTTAGTTCCATCCCATCAGTAAGGCTGTTTTCCATGTCTTTTGTGCCTTGCTCTGTTACTTTAATACGAGCTAGATAGTAAGGTGTCTGGTCGCGCTCATTAAGTAGGCGGTCAGCAGAAACATTAATTACTTCACCTTCAATGATTTTTGTTACACGGGAGTTAAATGCTGAGAAGCGAATATCAGCAATTTGTCCATTATAAACATCATTGATATCTTGAGGCATTAACTTGGCTTCAACAATAAAGGAGTCTTTTAAGGGAACTATGTCTAAAAGTGTTCCACCTGGAGGAGCAACACTACCAATAGTATGAATTTGTAGATCCACGATAATGCCACTTTCTGGCGCGCGGATAGTTGATTTCTCTATTAGATCATTGGTAATCTCTAAGCGCTCTTGAAAATCATAGTAACTGTTTTGCGCTGTTCGAATACGTTCGCCAACTTCCTTTAAATGCTCTTGTTTTCGCTTGGCTATTTGCAGTTCTGTTTCTGTAATTAAAATGCTAAAACGTGCTGTTTCTGAGTTTAAACGACCAATCTCATTTTTTGTCGATAGGATGGTTCGTTTTAATTCTCGTGCTCTTTGGCCATCACCTAAACCTTCTTCAAATAAAGTGCTGAAGGCTTTTTCTTCTTCTGTTAGTAGAGTGACTTGTTGTTCTTGTATCTGAATCTGCTCATTTAACCCTTTAATTTGTTGTTTTGTCTGGCTGATTTGTGTCTCAAAGGCTTCTTTTTCTTGATTAAATGCACTTAAGCGGGCATCAAGTTGTTGTTGTTGTTGAATGAGCTCATTGGCAATATCTGAATCATGAGCGGCTTTCTCTTGTAAATCTTGAGAGAAAGTTAAAGTGGATTGGAAGTTTTGTTCTGCGTACAGGCGTTCTAGTTCTGCTTTTGCACTGTATAGACGTTTTTCGTTACTGTTTCGTTGCGCTTCTGTTTGTGTTGTTTCGAGCTGAATGAGCGGTTGACCTGCAACAACTTCATCACCATTACGCACGAAAATGCCTTCAATGACTCCTCCTTGGAAGTGTTGTATGGATTTTCGATAACTATCAACTACAACTTCTCCTTGTGAAACTAATGCGCTACTCAAAGGGGCTAAAGCCGCCCAAGTAGAGAATAACCCAAGAGTTAATAGAAGGAAAATAAGACCAAAACGGACGTATTTTTTATCATCTGTTGGAACCGTAGAATTTGCCTGATTTGGTGCTTGTTGGCTTTGATTAAATGGAACAATTGTTTTTGCCGCTTCAACTCTTTCGTCTTCAGACTTTTCTGATGTGGTTTTTGTGTGCTCTTTGCTTTTGATGTCTTCATTAGGTACTTCTGAAATGATGGCATCTTCGACGTCTTGGCCTTGGTAGCGATCTTTTTCTGTATCTGTTGGTTTGTTCATACTATCTCTCTTACTCTTTCCCAAAGGTGTCTCACCTAGTTGGGAAAATAAATTTATGTATTTACTTCTATATTAAGCAAACTAAGCGGGTGCTTGAGATAATTTATCCTGCTCTGCTTTTTGTACGGCAAGTTTTTTCATTACTTCGTCTCTTGGGCCAAAGAATTGAACCTGTCCCTCTTTCATTACCAGTAGCTTGTCGATATGACGAAGAATTGAGGTTCTGTGACTGATGACAAAAGTTGTTGTTTTTTGCGCTTTTAAAATTTGTAGAGTTTGTGCAAGAGCTTGCTCACCTTGATCATCAAGATTTGAGTTTGGTTCATCTAAAATGATTACTTTCGGCGTACCGTATAATGCTCTTGCTAGCCCTATTCGTTGCCTCTGCCCTCCAGAAAGTGCGCCAGAATCGCTGCCAATGACAGTGTCATATGCTTGAGGAAGGCGTAGAATAAGTTCATGAACTCCGGCTTTTTTGGCGGCTATTACAACCTGATTCGCATCGACTTCGCTAAAACGGGCAATATTCTCACTTACTGTACCATTAAAAAGTTCGATATCTTGTGGTAAGTAACCAATATGAGGGCCTAATTGATCGCGATTATAGTGTTGTATTTCAGCACCGTCTATTCGTACAGAACCATTAGAAGCTGGCCAAATCCCGAGAAGCGCTCTTGCTAATGTTGATTTACCTGCTGCGCTCGGGCCTACTACACCGACTAAATCACCTGTTGGTACATTAAGCGTAACATTTCTAAGTGCCGGTGTTTTTGAGCCTGGTGGTACAACCAATAGAGCTTCTACACTTACTTGTCCTGTAGGTGTTGGAAGTGGCATTTTTTGTTCGTTTGCAGGAATTGCGTTAAGCACTTTAGAAAGTCTATCGTAAGATGTGCGAGCATTATTAAAACTTGTCCAACTACCAATGATTAGATCTAATGGTGCTAATGCGCGCCCCATTAAAATGGAACCTGCGATCATCATGCCAGGAGACATTTCATTGATTACGACATAATACGCGCCTACACCTAGAACGAGCGACTGGAAAATCATGCGTAAAACTTTACTTAAATTGGAAAAAATTCCAGCTTTGTCACTTGCGGTGGTTTGTTTTTCTAAGAAGGTTTGATGTTGCTTGTACCAACGCCCCATAATATTCGGGAGCATGCCCATAGCATGAAGCACTTCGGAGTTGCGTAAATTACTAGTGGCAAGGCTTTGTGCTTTGACGTTTTCACCATTTGCTTCAGTAAGTGACTTTTTTGTCATCTTCTCATTGAAAATGGCAACAATTGTTAAAATAATTGCGGCGCCTAAAGCAAACCAACCAAAAGCTGGGTGAAATAAAAATAAAATGCCGATATAAATTGGTAACCAAGGGGCGTCAAAGAAAGCAAAAAGGCCATTGCCTGTCATAAATTGACGTAGGCTAGTTAAATCGCTTAATGGTTGAGAAGTTCGTTGATTCGGTGATCGAACTCCTAATTCAAACATTGCACTATAAACTCGTTGGCTCAAGTATTGGTCCATTTGATTGCTTACTCGAACAAGAATACGAGAACGCACCCATTGTAACGTCCCCATAACCCCAAATAGAAATACCATTAATGCGGTAAGGAAAAAAAGCGTTTCTAGACTACGTGATGCAACAACACGGTCGTATACCTGAAGCATATAAAAAGGGGACGTTAACATTAAAATATTAATAAACAAGCTAAAGACGCCAGTGGCAATAAACCCCCGTTTGCTTGCTTTGAGAGCGCCTCTTAAGTCGTCTTTTACATCGGTGTTGCTCATGATTATCTCAGTTTAATTTGTTAGGTATAATCATTTATCATTAAATACGCCTAGATGGGGTATTTAATGATAAATGGAATGTGTTAGAACGGTTATCAATACTTCTTAGGTACGTCAAGTTAAGCATTGGCGTTTTTATATGGGTTGTCTTCGCAAAAACAAGGGATGCAATGTGTTGCTATTTTTAAAAAGTGAAGAATTCATCCTTTTCTCCAAATACTTCGTCTAAATCAGGTTCCTTCTCAACTTGTGCTTGTTGTTTTAACAGCTCTGAGTAAGTTTTTTGCAAGGTGCTTAAACCTTCTATGCGAACTTCTGAGAAGTGTTGAGCATAAGCAATTTCTAATGCTCCTGATGCATTTAATTTAGCGACTGTTTCAGGCGGCAGTTTTTTTAATGCAGCCATATCAATGTGATATAAGCCACTCAAAGACTTGTCTTGATTGTCTTCTTTATATGATATCTGCCACGGCACTATAAGTTCTTCATTTGCAAGTTCCATTAGCAAAGATAAGGTCTGTTGTCTGTTTTGAATTGTTTTGCTTAGAAACTCAACCATTTGTGTCATAAAAGGTGATAAATTTGAGTCATTCTCAAAAAAAGGTAAATCTGTTTCATTTAGCTCGAATTTCACACAATCTTCTTTGATACAAAGCTGTAATTGAGAGTTGGCATTATCAAGCTCTAAAATAAATGGGTATGCTCTGTAATAAGCGGGTTTGTACCCCCCAAGCCAGCTTCCATTTGGTAATACAAAGAGGTTGCTATTGGGTTTGAGTGATTGCAATCCAACTAATTCAAATGTCTCTATAGAATTGGATTTATTTACACGCTTTTGTATTACTATTCCCATGTGTTGCATTACATGAGACAACTCTTCCCTTAATAGGGGGACGGTTGTCATAGTCGCCGCAAATTCCATATTAGTAACAGGTGTATAACCTGCTTGATTATGAATAGATCGCTGTAATGGTACATAGCGAGTCATAATTTTTCTCCGATACAACTTTTAATAATGCAGGTAGTGTATCATGGACGTTCCCTATTTATGTGATCAGAAACACTTAATTCTGAACTTTGATAGGGTAAATTAATCGTTTATATTATGGGTTTTTTCAAGAGTCTTTGATTTTCCTGAAAGATGGTCCTGAAAAGATGGTCCTGAAAAGATGGTCCAATGATAGGTGTTGGGTAGACTTTTTTCTTTTGATAATTGCTATTTATACCTAATTGGCTAGTATGTTTTAGTTGTTATATCGTTTAAAAAATTTGAGAAGAATATATTGAAATCAGGTCGTGGTTTAAAAGAGCACAGTGCATCCATTGGGATTACTCTTCGTATTTTGGATGCCATGAGCATTGTTGCTGCAGGTTTTTGCTCGTTCTATCTATTTTTTGATCACAATTTTTTTGGTGGTTACTTTTACAATAATATTTTAATTGGAGTGTTGATGGGGCAGATAGCTTATAGCTCCTTAGGCGCTTACCAAGGATGGCGTGGTACTAACTCTACAACTGAAGCCAGTTTGGTTTTTTGGTCCCATGTTGTTACTTTTTTACTTATTATTCTCTCTGCTTATGTTACCCAATATGGTGATTCTTTACCTAGGATGTGGGTTTTCTCTTGGTTTCTCTGGTCGCTAGGTTTTATTGCTATTTTACGCATTGCTGTGCGAAGAATGTTGGGTTATTTACGTGCAAAAGGTAGGAATATTCGGCGAATTTTGTTGGTTGGGAATGGCGATTTAGGACAGAGAGTTATCGACAAATTGCAACTGCATCCAAATCTTGGGTTATCCGTTGTTGGCTTTGTTGGTGATGTCTCAGAATCTGACACTGTTGATCCTAATTATCCGATTCTAGGATCAATAGAAGAAATTGAAAGAATTGTCCATGAAAGAGGGGTTGATCAAGTTTGGATTACTTTACCTCTTGGTGAAGTTCAGAAAATGGAAAAAGTTCAATCCTTATTGGTTACTACAACGGTTACTATTAGAATTGTACCTGATATTTTTGGTTTTCAACTATTAAACCATTCGATTACTGAAGTAGCTGGTTTGCCTCTTATTAACCTGTCTACTTCCCCTATGTTAGAAGGCAAAAATAGAGTATTAAAGCTATTGGAAGACAAGTTACTGGCATCTCTGATCTTAGTACTTATTTGTCCTCTTATGATCGCCTTGGCTATTGGTGTGAAGTTGTCATCTAAAGGGCCCGTATTTTATCGCCAAGAGAGGGTTAGCTGGAATGGGCGTTCTTTTAATATGTTGAAATTTCGCTCAATGGCTGTTGATAGTGAGGCAGATGGCGTGACGTGGGGAGGTGCATCGGATATGAAAGTGACTCGGTTTGGACGTTTTATTCGCCGATCGAGTTTAGATGAACTACCACAGTTTATTAACGTTTTGAGAGGGGATATGTCTATTGTTGGCCCTCGGCCAGAACGAACTGTTTTTGTTGAGCAGTTCAAACATGAAATTCCACTTTATATGAAGAAGCATATGGTAAAAGCAGGGATTACTGGTTGGGCGCAAATTAATGGTTGGCGAGGTGACTCTGACTTGCAGCAACGTATTGATTTTGATCTATATTACATTGAAAACTGGTCTATTTGGTTAGATTTAAAAATTATTATTTTTACCGTATTTAGCGGCTTTTTCCATAAAAATGCTAAATAATAAAATGCTGGAATCTAAGTTGAGCGAAACAAAAAAGAGTTTTTTATCGACTTTTATATGGTCTGTGGTGGCGCTCTCTTTAAGCTTAAGTTTAGTGTTAAACGAAGGTGTTTCTATCGCGCCTTTGGTTTTATTATGTACCTTTTTTTGTTTTGCTATAAAAAAAGACGGTTGGTCTTTTGAACGTTTGGATTATGTTTTAGCTCTGTCTTTTTTGTCTTACTTCTTAGGCATGATGTTTTTTGTTTATTTGGATGGTTGGCATACTCGAGAGCTTGACCGTCCAGTTCGATTTCTTCTTGCTCTTCCCGCTTTACTTGTCTTGTTAAAATTACCTTACAAGCATCACTACCTTTGGTATGGCGTTATTTTTGGGGCAATAGGTGCTTTTTTTGTCGCCTTATACGATCGTTGGGTTTTAGGTTTAGGCAGAGCCAGTGGTTTTGAGCATCCTATTATGTTTGGTAATACGGCTCTTTTATTAGCGGGATTGTCCTTCTGTGCTTTTTTGTACTTCAGGTCTAAGGGTGAAAGTAATAAATTAGCTGTTTTCGCTATCTTTGCAACATTTTGTGGTGTGTTTGCTTCATTGCTTTCAGGTACGAGAGGAGGGTGGATTTCATTGCCGATAATCTGTCTTTTTATTTTCTGGCAAAGTAGGGATCTGTTAAATAAGAAAATACGCATATGGGGTGGTGGCTTATTACTGGTAGTGGGTATCGTCGTTCTTGCTGTGCCTCAGTTCGGGGTTGCAAAACGTCTTCATGAAGCAGTAACGGATATATATCGATATCAAACGGGCGATCTGATGTTTAATTCTGTCGGGTTGCGATTTGAAATGTGGAAAGGCGCGGTTTACATGTTTCAAATGGCACCCGTTTTGGGGGTTGGAGAATACAATAGTGTGGATGTGAAAAAGCAATTAGCGAGTGAGGGTCGTATTGATCCTGCTATTTTAAAATTTTCCCATGCCCACAATGAGTATCTGACGGCTTTGAGTTTAAGAGGAATTGTCGGATTATTGTTTTTAATGGCTGTTTATTTAATACCGTTAAAATTGTTTCTACATAAAATGCGACGGCATCAA
This sequence comes from uncultured Marinomonas sp., assembly GCA_947493575.1. Lineage (GTDB taxonomy): Bacteria > Pseudomonadota > Gammaproteobacteria > Pseudomonadales > Marinomonadaceae > Marinomonas. The sequence goes on along the minus strand of CANLRQ010000014.1, from coordinate 10,547 downwards.
GATAATTGGAATGTGAAAGCCTACGCACTTGCAGGTGCTTTGATACCAATGAGCTATATGGATTTTGCTTTAACGCAATCTATGTTCAGTCATAATATTGGTGTTATGTTTTATGCATTTACCATCGTTTTCTTTTGGGCTGCTACGCGCTGGATGGAAATTCGCTCAACATAGCTCCCATATATTGATGTTATAAAAAAGCCGAATCACGGATGATTCGGCTTTCTTTTATCCTATTGTATAAAGGATAAAACGCGATTAGTTAGCAGTTTCTTCTGTGATTTCAACTTCCACAGTTTCTTCTTCAACGGCTTCAATAGCGAGCAATTCAACAACAAACTTCAAAGGAGAATTTGGTGGGATTGGGCCTGTTCCACCTGGTCCATAAGCAAGATCTGCAGGAATATATAGCTCGTATTTTGAGCCAACTGTCATAAGTTGTAGACCTTCAGTCCAACCTGGGATAACTTGATTTAGCGGGAAACTGATTGACTCGCCACGCTCATAAGAGCTATCAAATACAGTACCGTCTACTAAAGAGCCTTCATAGTTAACTTCCACTGTATCTGTTTCTTTTGGTGTGTCGCCTTCACTTGTTGTAATGGCTTTATACATTAGGCCAGATTCTGTTGTCATAACACCATCAGTTGCGGCTAGTTCAGTAAACCATGCTGCGTTTTTCTCTTCCGCTTCTGCGGCTAACTTTTCTTGTTCACGTTGCGCTTCGGCAATTTTTTCTTGCTGGAATGCTTGAATAGATGCTGTAATCTCTTCTTCTGTCATAGACAGTTCTGTTCCTGCATAAGCGTCTTTAAAACCCTTCATGAAGGTCTCAATGTCTAAATCTGTAAAGTCCTGACCCATTCGGCCACCGAACATAGCGCCAACACTGTAACCTAAACGTTGCTCTTTGCTTTCAAGTGCTGGAGCGCTATCGCTATCTGCGAAAGCCAACGTTGTTGTTGATAGCATTAAAGCGGCAATAAGTGTTTTTTTCATGATTCAATTCCAATAATTAATAAGAAGCAGTAAAAGTGTTTGTATTCCATTTTTAACACAGACAAGATGCAAAAACCAATGCTCGTTTTGTCTCATTGTGCGTTAAATGAAGCAAGACGTTTTACGCAATCATTACAATAATAAATATGCGAAAATATGCTAAATCAATGTGTTAAGTAAAGATAAAATGTTTTTCTGATCCGTTTCTGAAACCGCTTCTCGTTCCAAGGTTGTTTGTAGCTCTTCTTTAAAGCTCTGGTCAAAAGCATCTGAGCCTTGTGAATCAAGCCCTCCATGAACTCCTAGTAGACCCAGTAAGTACGCACAATAGAAGAGTTGATCTTGGTCATCAGTTTGATGCTCCAGAGTACGTAATTGATCACATAGTTGATCGGATCTTTCTGCAAATGAAATAGACATATAAATTGAAGGGTGTATTTGACTACCCCTTCCTCCATTTAAACTGAATAGCAGCACGACTATAAGTTGGTAGGCAATAGCTAAATTTACTCAGCTAACTTAAGTGTTTTTAATGTGTGTTTTCTGACTTCTAATAGTAAATCAGTGTTTTCCACAAGTGACTGTCCATAAGAAGGTACCATTTCTTTTAATTTTGTGTCCCACTCCTCAGACGCAATTCGCTCTGGGAAGCTTTTCTGCAATATGTTAATCATGGTATTCACTGTTGTTGATGCGCCGGGTGAGGCACCTAACAGTGCGGCTAGAGAGCCGTCTTCAGAAATGATGGCTTCGGTACCAAATTCCAACTTACCGCCACCTTTTTCCCCTTCTTTTATAATCTGAACTCGTTGACCCGCGTAAGCTAATTCCCAGTCTTTGTCCTGTGCATCTGGATAGAAGTTACGTAATGATTCAACTCTGTCTTTATGTGACTGCATCACTTCACCGATAAGGTATCGGGTAAGATCCATATTGTTTTTACCAACGGACAGCATCGGTTTTAAGTTACTAAGACGAATACTTAGAGGTAAGTCCATTGCAGAACCATTTTTTAGGAACTTGGTGGTAAAACCTGCAAAGGGCCCAAATAACAGGGCTTTTTTGCCATCAATAATACGGGTGTCTAAGTGAGGGACAGACATTGGCGGAGCACCAATAGGAGCCGCGCCATAGACTTTTGCAAAGTGTTGATTCACTACTTCAGGTTTGTCGCAAACGAGCCATTGACCACTAACTGGGAAACCACCGTATCCTTTACCTTCTTTAATTTCAGACATTTGTAATAGAGGTAAAGCTCCACCACCAGCACCTAAGAAAATAAATTTAGCGTTTGTAGTTTGCTTTTTGCCTTTTTTATTTGCTACCTCAACGGCCCAAGAGCCATCGGTGTTTTTTGTTATGTCGGTAACAGAAGAGCTCAGTTGAATATTAACATTGGGTTGCTTAACTAAATAATTTGCCATGCTGCGCGCGATTGCGCCGAAGTTAACATCAGAACCATGCTGGATACGAGTAGCTGCAAGTGGTTCATTATCAACGCGGTTTTGCATTATTAATGGCATCCATTGAGCTAGAACTTCTCTATCTTCTGTGTATTCCATTTCGCGGAAAGCGGGTAGTGCACTCATTGCTTGATAACGAGCTTTTAGATCTGCAACGTTTTTTTCTCCCCAAACAAAGCTTTGATGGGGCACTTGGTTAATAAACTCAGAAGGTTCTGGGAGGATGTTGTTTTCAACTAAATAGGACCAGTATTGCAAACTGACTTCAAAGGCAGCATTAATGTTAACTGCTTTGCTTGTATCAACACTGCCATCTTCTCTGGTTGATGTGTAGTTTAATTCGCAATAAGCTGCGTGCCCAGTGCCGGCATTATTCCAGCTATTTGTACTTTCTTGGGCTATTTGGTCCAAACGTTCTACTATAGTAATAGAGAGTGTTGGGTCAAGTTGGGTAAGTATCATTCCTAGGGTTGTGCTCATTGCACCCCCCCCGACTAGCAAAATATCAACTGAATTTGAGGTCATAGGAGCTCGCCATGTTAAAGCTATTGTAGTTCGAGTGGCATTTGTTGTAGGGCTTTTGACCGCTATACTTAATTAAATTATAAGTAACAAATGTCTCTTTTCAGGTTTCTTATTGTTACTTGTGCGAAACACATGAAGCGAACGGGTCGTTTCAACATTCGTTTTTTGACACATTTATGATAACAATAAGAAGATTTTATAAAGAACCTGATCGGACAATCATTATACGTATTTTTTTTAAAATGTCTTGATGGTTACGATGATGTGAGTGATTCATGTTCGTTATATTCACGTAAATATCAGATATCGTAATAAATTATGAACAGTGGATGTTTGATCTAGACGCACAGTGGTATTGCGTGATTAAAGGATTAAAATCAAACAATGTGATTAAAGTGGTTTCTAAGGAGAACTATTATGAGTGCGGGAATAACGATGAAAGCAAACAGCTTAATGACTTCTAAATTAAAGACAGTCTCTATGGATACCCCATTTTCAACAATCCAAAACCTAATGGAGACACATAATATCCATCATTTACCTGTACTTGATGATGATAAGGTTATGGGGATTATTTCTGATCGTGATTTACTAAGGGTATTAAGCCCTTTTTTTGGTACGGCGGGGGAAATGCAACGAGATATTGATTGCATACATAAAGTGGCTCATCAAATTATGACACGCCAACCTATTTGTGTGAAACCAACGGATTCTGTGGAAGTGATATTAGCTTGGTTACTACGTGTCGATATTTCTTGTGTATTGGTTGTAAACAGTGAGTCCAAGCTTGAAGGTATTGTAACTTGGCGTGATTTGATCAAGCACGCCAAGTTTCATATTTAGTTTTGCTTATAGCAAATAGGAGGGGCTTAATGCGTTTGGGCTTGGTCTCCTAAAATGCCGGCAAGGTCACTTTCCGTAAATTCATACGTTTCAGCGCAGAATTGGCAGGTTGTGCTAATCATTCCTTGCTCAATAAGGATTTCACGCAACTCATCTGGAGAAATGGAGGACATCGCTTCCAGGGTTCGTTGACGAGAACAAGAGCAGCCAAATTGCATTTTTTTTGCAGGGTATAAAAGAACGGTTTCTTCATGATAAAGGCGATGCAAAAGCTCTTCTGTTGGTAGTGTTAAGAGTTCTTCTTGTTTTACCGTTGAAGCAAGATGGGTAAAACGATCCCATGCATCTTCATCACCTTCTTGTGCTTGCTCTTTAGGTAGGCGCTGCAAGAATAATCCACCGCAAGCGGTGCCATCACAACCTAACCATACTTGGCTTGGCAATTGTTCTGATTGATAAAAATACTGAGCAATACATTCACTGAGAGTAGGGCCAACCAGTTCCACAATACCTTGGTAACGAGTACCGTTTTTTGGCGTAATAGTGATAACTAGGTAACCATCGCGTAATGTTTCTTTTAGATTTATTTCATCTGGTATTGGCAATTCTTGGTTCCATTGAGCAATTCCACGTAAGTTTTGTTGCTCGTCGCATTCTGCCATAACGGTTTCTAAAAAGCCGTTCCCTTTCGCTTGGATAGAAAGAATGCCATCAATCTTGACTAGGTCTCGAAGCAGCGCAATTGCGGCAACAAATTCGCCAAGTAATTTTTCAACCACAAGTGGGTAGCTTTTACGTTTAATAATATCTTGATAAGCATCGGTTAGAATTACTCGTTCACCACGAACATTAGTATTATCAAATGAAAAGCGTTGGATTTCGTTCACTGAGTCACCTTGCGCTTGTATGCGCCTGAATATCGATTAGTTTCGTATAAGAAATGAATTGGCTGGTATTTTACGCTGCTTCTTTTTTTTTTGGAACTCTTCTCCCGCTCTGTTCAACTATGTTTCCTTATTCTCTAATTCTCACGGCTCTTTATGTTATTAGTTTTTCAGAAAGAGCGATTCTATGTCTGTAAAGCAGCTAAAAAGCAGTGGGAAAAAATAAAAGAAGATAAATTACCGGTCTTTATTTCAACTAGCTATTTTGTTTAAGGAGTCAGCACTCTAAAATGGCTTATATTTATTTTCTATTTTATTTGTCAGTGACAGCGAGATAAGCGCACACCATGATTCAATTCTCTCAAGTAAGTTTACAACGCGGCACCCAGTTTCTTTTAGATGAAGCTGATTTAACGATTTTTGAAGGTCAAAAAGTGGGTCTGATTGGGGCTAATGGTGCAGGTAAGTCCTCTCTATTTGCAATGGTTCGAGGGGATTTGTCAGCAGATACTGGTAGCGTCACTCTCCCTGGTCAGCGCCGAATTGCGTTTATGGCTCAAGAAGTAGAAGAAACACAGCGCAGTGCATTAGATTATTGTTTAGATGGTGATGATTGGTTAAGAAAAATTGAAACTGAAATTGCAAGAGCGGACGCTCAGAATGATGCAAATGCTCATGCTCATTGGTTAGGAGAGTATGAATCGGCCCATGGATACAGTGCTCGCTCTCGAGGCGAAACTTTACTCCAAGGTTTGGGCTTTAAAATGGAAGACATGCAACGGGCCGTTTCGGATTTTTCTGGTGGTTGGCGAATTCGTTTAAACTTGGCGAAAGCCTTAATGTGCCCTTCCGATGTTTTGTTGTTAGACGAACCAACGAACCATTTGGATTTAGATGCGGTTATGTGGCTAGAAGGTTGGTTGCGTCAGTACCCAGGAACTCTGATTTTAATCTCACATGATAGAGATTTTTTAGATGCGATTTGTAGTCATATTGTTCATTTATATCAGAAAAAGTTAGTAGTTTATAAAGGAAACTATACAAACTACGAGCGACAGCGTGCAGAGCATCTTGCACAGCAGCAAGCGACATTTGAGCGTCAACAGGTGAAGCGAGCGCATTTGCAGCAATATGTTGATCGTTTTCGCTATCAAGCAACGAAGGCAAAACAGGCACAAAGTCGTTTGAAAATGTTAGAAAAAATGGAGTCCATTGGCCCAGCTCATATAGATTCTCCTTTTTCATTCAGTATTCCGTTTGCTGACAAAACATCACAGCAATTAATTCAATTAACTCATGCTGATTTGGGTTATCGTATTCAAGGAAATGAAGCAAAAGTACAGCTTTCAGATGTTAACTTCGGCATGCGAGACGGGCAAAGAATTGGTTTGCTCGGGCCAAATGGTGCGGGTAAGTCCACATTAATTAAATCCTTAGTGGGAGAAATTGAGAATTTAAACGGTGACAGGGTATGTGGTGAAAACTTGAAACTAGGGTACTTTTCACAACACCAATTAAGCGCTCTGGATCTAAATGCATCTCCTCTACTGCATATTCAAAGGCTAACACCAAAAGTATTAGAAAATGAAATTCGTCGTTATTTAGGTGGTTTTGGTTTTATAGGTGACGATGCGCTGCGTCCAGTCAAAGGGTTCTCTGGGGGCGAAAAAGCGAGGTTGGCTTTGTCTCTTATTGCTTGGACTCAACCTAATTTATTGATATTGGATGAGCCAACCAACCATTTAGATTTAGATATGCGTCAAGCCTTAACGGAAGCTTTACAAGCCTTTCCCGGCGCTATTCTTGTGGTTTCCCATGATCGTCATTTATTAAATAGTACAGTTGATGAATTTTATTTAGTAGTGGATAACCAGGTTTCCTTATTTGACGGGGACTTGCCTGCTTACCACTCGTGGTTACAGAGCCGCCAACAGGAAATGAATCGGTCTGAAAAAGACCGTGCATCTTCTCTGGATAAAGTTGATAGGAAAGAAGAGCGTCGCAAGGCCGCAGAGTTAAGGGAGCAGTTACGTCCTTTAAGGAAAGCGTTAGAAAAGCATGAGAAGGCGGTGCAAACAGCACAGACTAAATTAGACGCTATTACAGAACTAATGGCTGATGGAACTCTGTATGAATCAGAGAATAAGGATAAGTTACAAAAGCTATTAGCAGATGAAGCCAACTGGAAGCAAAAGTTAGAAGAAAGTGAAGAGGCTTGGTTTGAAGCGCAAGAAGCGTTAGAAGAAGCGGAATCATTACTGAGTTAGTCGCTTTTGTCACTTAAATGTCATAAATAATCGTTATTTTAATCTACAATTACAGGAGTGGGTATATGACCTTTCCATTAGTACGTATGCGTCGTATGCGCAAAGATGATTTTTCTCGTCGTTTAATGCGTGAAAGCCGCTTATGTGCGGACGATTTTATTTATCCTATGTTTGTTATTGAAGGGGTAAACCAGCGTGAAACTGTGCCTTCAATGCCGGGTGTGGAGCGTGTGTCATTAGATCAGTTGCTGATTGAAGCCGCTGAGTTGGTTGAGCTTGGTATTCCGGCAATTGCTTTATTTCCGGTTGTTCCGACGGAGAAAAAAACCTTAGATGCTGAAGAATCTTATAACTCAAAAGGTTTAGCTCAACGGGCAGTAAGAGCATTAAAAGACACCTTTCCTGAACTTGGTGTCATTACCGATGTAGCATTAGATCCTTTTACTACACATGGGCAAGATGGAATCATCGATGCGACAGGTTATGTATTAAATGACATTACCACTGAAATATTAGTAAAACAGGCGTTATCCCATGCTGAAGCAGGTGCCGATGTTGTTGCTCCTTCAGACATGATGGATGGACGCATTGGGGCGATCCGAGAAGCGCTCGAAGCAGAAGGTTATATTAATACGCGAATTATGGCGTATTCAGCAAAGTATGCGTCTGCTTATTATGGCCCTTTTAGAGATGCTGTTGGCTCTAGCTCGAACTTAGGCAAGGGTAATAAATTCAATTACCAAATGGACCCTGCTAATTCTGATGAAGCCATTCGAGAAGTTTTATTAGATATAGAAGAGGGTGCTGATATGGTGATGGTGAAGCCAGGCATGCCATATTTAGACATTGTACGAAGAGTAAAAACAGAGTTAGCTGTACCAACCTTTGCTTATCAGGTAAGTGGTGAATACGCGATGCAAATGGCGGCTTTCCAACAAGGTTGGTTAGATAAAGACAGTGTGATGCTTGAATCCCTGCTGGCATTTAAACGAGCTGGTGCGGATGGTATTTTAACCTATTTTGCAAAAGATGCGGCTCGTTTATTGCTAACGAAAAAAGGTAGATAAAGCTTTGTGCAAAATAGGTGTTGATAAGTTAAAGATGTTTTAAGAGTGATTTTTTGAGTTATGAAAGTAGCTCAGTTGCGGTTTTTTAGATTATTTAATTGGGAGCAAAGAAAGCTCATGTTGGAGTTACCAGTGTCTGAACCTGTAGAGAAAGAAGTAAAAGCAACGATTGTTGTTGAAGATACGGATGAACTGGTATTGGAAACTATACCTGAGCAGCCAACTGATTCCAGTAAAGTTTCACTAGAGGAACGTAGCCCTGAAGAAATTAATTTGAATGACCCTGAATTGTATTTTAACAGGGAGCTAAGTCACTTACAGTTCAATATGAGAGTATTGGAGCAAGCGATGGATGAAAATCATCCTATTTTGAATCGTTTAATGTTCTTATGCATTTTTAGTCGCAACATGGATGAGTTTTTTGAAATTCGTGTTGCTGGTTTAAAAAGTCAGCTTGAATACAGCCGAGAAAAGAATGGTCCTGATGGGTTGCATCCAAAAGAAGTATTGCGCCAAATTGGTGAACAAGCTCATAAGCTTGTACGTCGCCAATATCGCATTTTAAATGATATTATCTTCCCTAAACTGGCTGAAAGTGGCGTTAAGTTTATTCGTCGTAGCGCATGGTCAGATGCTCAAGCATTGTGGGTAAAACGTTATTTTAGAGATAATGTACTACCTATTATCAGCCCTGTTGGTTTAGACCCTGCTCACCCTTTCCCAAGATTAGCGAATAAAACCTTTAACTTTGTTGTTGAATTAGAAGGGCGTGATGCTTTTGGTCGTGAAAATGGTCTTGCTATTGTGCCTGCGCCAAGTTCATTGCCTCGTTTGGTGCGTCTACCAGATGAAGTATGTGATTGTGGGGATAATCTGGTTTTCCTATCTTCTATTATTCATGCCCATGCAGATCAGTTATTCCCCGGTATGACGGTTAAAGGTTGTTATCAATTCCGCTTAACGCGTAATGCAGATTTGGAAGTAGACTCAGACGATATTGGTGTGGATTTGGCTGGTGCACTTAGAACAGAGTTGCAAAGTCGACATTATGGTAGTTCTGTTCGCTTAGAAGTTGCGGAAAATTGCCCTGATGAAGTGGTTGATTCACTGCTTGAGCAGTTTGACCTTAGTGAAGAGGATTTGTATCGAATCGACGGCCCCGTTAATTTAAGTCGATTGATGGCTGTTTTGGATATGGTTGATAGGCCAGAGCTGCTTTACTCGCCGTTTTCCCCTGGATTACCAAGAAAGCTTGCAGGGGGCAGTGATATTTTCGAAGCAATTCGCTCTCGTGACTATTTATTAATGCATCCTTTTGAGAGCTTTGCGCCAGTTGTTGACTTTTTAACAAATGCGGCAAAAGATCCAAAGGTTGTTGCTATTCGCCAAACTCTATATCGCACAGGTTCACGTTCGCCCATTGCGAATGCTCTTGTAGATGCCGCCAGAAATGGGAAAGAAGTAACTGTTGTTATTGAGTTAAGGGCGCGTTTTGATGAGGCTGAAAACCTTGCTTTAGCGAGTCGATTACAAGATGCTGGTGCTGTAGTTGTTTATGGTGTTGTACGACATAAAACCCATGCGAAAATGATTCTAATTGTTCGTCGGGAAGGTAATACTTTATCTCGTTATGTGCATTTAGGGACAGGTAATTATCATGCAGGCAATGCACGTCTTTATACTGATTACAGCTTTTTAACAAGTGATCCAGATATTGGTGAAGATGTACATAAAGTGTTCCAGCAGTTGACTGGAATGAGCAAAGAGTTAAAGGTTAAAAAATTGCTACATGCTCCTTTTACTCTGAGGGATCGCTTGTTAGGTATGGTTCAGCGAGAAGCAGAAAATGCACGCAATGGTGAGCCTTCTCGAATCATCATTAAAGTGAACTCATTGACTGAACAGCGATTGGTACAAGCCTTGTATAAGGCGTCTCAGGCCGGTGTAAAGATTGACTTAATTGTCCGTGGTATTTGTACATTAAGACCAGGGGTTAAAGGTGTGTCTTCTAATATTCGAGTTCGTTCAATTATTGGACGTTTTTTAGAACATACTCGTGTTTATTATTTCTTTAATAATCGTAACCCTCTAGTGTATCTATCCAGTGCAGATGGTATGGATCGAAACTTGAATAACCGTATTGAAGTGGCTTTCCCGTTACAAGATCAAAAGCTAACCAGAAGAGTGAAAAAAGAATTGGAAAGCTATTTGTCTGATAATACTCAAAGCTGGGTGTTACAAAGTGATGGGAGCTACCAATTAAATAAACCACGGAAAAACGAATATAGAAGCGCTCAGCGTACGCTATTAAGTGATTTAGCAAACAGTAATAGAAAGTAATTATTCTTTTAAAATAGCGGCCCCTTATTTTATGTTTATAGTGCATTAGAATAAGGGGCTTTTTTTATCGGATAAGAAAGGTTTAAGGAAGGTGCGAATAAGTCTACTAAGCCTCAGTCTTTCAGAGAAACCGTCAAATAAGGCACGATTCTGCAGGAA
>CANLRQ010000013.1 GCA_947493575.1 uncultured Marinomonas sp. | reverse complement strand
TTCAGAGGAAGAACGACGGGTATAAGATTTGGCCATGATATGGACTCCGTTATGAGATAAAAACAGAGTCCAGTTTAAGGTATGAGTGAACGAGCTTAAATAACGGCGTAGAATGAACGCTTACATAGGAAGGGAGATCTTGGTAAACTCTGATTGCAGTTCAGTTAAGCTTGGTTGGATTGCCATCACTTCATTGTTAGAGTGTACCCACCTTTTGGGGAAGCAAAAAGTGGGTAGCCAAGTCATTAATTTATTAAACCAGCGAGCTTCTGATAATTCTGGGTCAAGGTCTCCGGCTAATACAATTACACCTTTTACATATTGAGGATGATCCGCCGCTATTTTGGGAGCTAAAGACCCCCCTAATGAATGACCTACAAGAGTTATTTTTTTTTGACCATTTTTTTGCCAAATATCTTCTAAGATAGGTTCTATCAGTCTCGATTGCTGTATCAATGTATCTGGAAATTGACCATTGTCGTAACCTGATTCGCCCCAACCCGGTCGGTCGATCACATTGATAGAGAAGTCGTTTACTAGGTCTTTATCTTCAAAATAACGTGAAAAACTTCCCCATCCTCCTGGTGTGCCATGAATAAAGACGACACTGCTTTTCGATTTATGATGTTCAGCTGAAGAAGGAGAAGACACATAATGAAGTGCATGTTCTGGGAGTTGGATGGTGTGGTGTAAGGTCATTGTTGTGTCGTCTTTGATACGAGCTACAATGGTTTTGTTTTTCTTTATCTCATTACGGCGAGAACCTGCAACTAACACTGTTATAACCTCCTTTTTCTTCCACTTACTTTTTGAGACCTTTGCACGACTATTACGCTTGCTAATACTGTGTTAAAAACAGACTCGTCTTATCATTGATCATGACTGGGTGCAAAGGTCTCTTTTTATGTTAATCAGATATTTTTTTATGCTAATAAGACACCTCTTATTGGAATGAGTTCAACGTCTATCGAGAATTGCTAAAGCGTCTCTATATGCATTTATATCTAATGCCATATGGCTATGAAGGTGTAAAAACTTTATGTCTCAGGGAAATTTAAATCACTTCCCATACAAGTAAAAAATTATTTGCAGGCATTGGGATTTGTTGCACTAGTTTCATGTTAATGGCCCATTCCGTTAATTCTGCAATATCTCGAATACCGCCATAGCCATTTTGTTGTAAATGATAGTCAAAGTCTCGATTGCCATAACTGGTGTAGCCGCCGTCTACATTCATTGGCCCATATTGGCAAAATACGCTGCCTGAATCCAGATTAGTGCCGATCTGCTGCATCATCAATTTCGCTTGTTCAGGTTGCATTATATGAGTGGTGTTAGCGGTGAAAATAGCGTCTACAGGCAAGTTTGGCCAATCGTGTTTACCGAAAAGGAATTCTATAGGAGACACAACATTTGAGAGAGCTTCGTCTCCAAGCCAAGCGTTAATGCTGTTATGATTATCAAGCATATCGCTAGTGTTCCAGATGAGATGAGGTAAATGCTTCGCAAAAAAGACTGCATGCTGCCCCGTACCTGAACCAATTTCAAACACCTGCTTACGGTCTTTAAAGTAGACAGAAAGTTGCTCTAGAATGGGGTGTTTATTGTTCTCACAGGACGGTGAAAAGCCTTTAGTCATAATTGATTTTCCAGTAAAAGAGTTAAACAACTTTAAGCATATCGATTTCTGGGGGGAATAGCCTCTAAAATAAGAAAAATCAAATACAAATTTATCTGGTTGAAAATTAGAATACGCCAAAGTGTTTGACACTTATCTAGCTTCTATTTTGTTACGATAAATTACTTGGTTGTTAAATAGACAAACGTTATGATTAGTCTTTGGTTAAGGGTGTTGACGGTTTGGAGCTCTTGCTACATAGAGTGCAATAACTGAAAGTCATTCTGGATCACAATTAATTGAGTAGATAAACAATGTCATCGATACAGTCGAAGGATGTAGTTGAAGTAACGACAGGTGAGTGACATTAAGGATGAGTTGTATGGATGTATTTAGAGTGGAATCAGATTCTTTTGATAGACACAATCAAATTTTAATCTGGGGACTACTTTGCATTAGCGTTTTAATTTCAGTGTTATTGGAATTAAGTTTAATGGAGATAGGGGTTCAACTTTTTATTTCAGTAATTATTAGCATTATTGTTAAAAAGAGTTATTTATCAGTTGTCCTTGAAATCAAAGATGACACGATTTTTTTTAGTAATGGTGTTGTTCTATATTGGAAGCTTAAAGAGAAACACATTAAATCTGTCCGAAAGGAAGGGAAATATCTCGTTTTTTATACGGTCGATGATAACAGTTATTCGATTAACTATAATGCCTTTACGCGACAGCAATGGGATAAGATAGAAGCTAAGCTGACACATGAGTTTCTAAGTGATCAATGTGAGGCCTATCCATCAAATCACTAAGTAAGGCGCTTTACTTAAGAGTAGTCGTGTAAAGGTCTCATTTTATAAGAAAAAAACTCTCTACTACCTGAAATAGTAGAGAGTAAATAACAACTGAGAGGGAGGCATGGCTTAGAGCCATAAACAGTTGTTGATTAAATAATCTTCCCCGCTGCTTTAATTTTAATGTGCACCATATTCCCCTGTAGATAACTCAATGGAATATCGCTTTTTCAATGAAGGTAACATCCGCAGGTCATGCGTCTACCGCCACCACTCTTGCTTCTGCGTCTGGGCTTGTCATCACTTTCATTCAGTTTTCCGGTGCGATGGGCTCAATTTTATCTAATTGTTCTGAGCGGCCTGTATAAAAGCCATTAGCTTTTGTGAAAGGGCGTTGTTTTTTGGATAAGTAATATACGAGGTAAAGTTATAAGGCGTATTTTCAACTTCTTGGTATCTGAGTAAACCAAGATTGAGTTCTTCTTGTATTACGCATTGTGGCAGCAGTCCTATTCCCATATTAGTGAGTAAGCAGCGCTTTATGACTTCCACGTTACTAAATGTCTGTCTAGGGCGTAATGACGCTTTAGCTTGGGAGAAATGTCTATCCGCTGCGATTCTGTAACTGCATGCTTCTTCCGTCGTTATTAATGGGTGCTGTTGTAGTTCAGTCAAGCTTAGTAGAGTGTTTGAGTGTCTATTTGGATGGGTGACGTACAGGACGGGCTCATCATGAAGTGCCACATTTTCCCATTCATCATCAATGATTTCACTGACTGTGATGGCCGCATCTATTTCTCTATTTTTAAGTGCTGCTTGGTAATCATAAGGTTCATGAATCAACAGCACTTCTACATTGGGCGCTGTGGTTTGCATTGTGTCGATAATAGAGGGCAATCGATAGATACACATAGAACTGGGGGCGAAGATTTTTAATGTGCCGTAGGCTTCTTCATGGCTGGATTGCGCTTGTAGCTTAATGTCTTCAGCTAATTGGTAAAAAGCATAAAAGCTAGGTAAGAGCTTTTCTCCTGCGTCGGTTAGTGTGATGCCTCGGCCTTTTGCTTGAAATAGCTCTATTCCTAATTCAGACGAAAGCTCTTTAATTTGCTGCGAAATAGTAGATGGCGCAAGGAATAGCTTTTCTGCTGTTTTGGCTATGCTTCCTAACTCAACAATAGAAAGCAGACTGCGAATTTGTTTTTGGTTCACTGTTCGGTTTTCTCGATGGAATTGGTTAATATTTGTCGCTTTTTATGTTTGTTTTATTAAATTAACATATTTCTTTACCCACTGTTATTGAGAAAAGCTGATGAATTTAAATATTACTTATAAAAACTACTCGTCTTGGTCTTTACGCCCTTGGTTGTTGATGAAAGTGTTCGACATTCCATTTACTGAAACCTTGCTGCCCTTTGCCCATACTGATGCTCTGTCTGCTTTTTCAACAGATCATTCTGTTCCTGCATTGGTTCCGATTCTTGAATCAGAAGGAATGGTCATTTGGGATTCTCTCGCTATTATGGAGTATTTAGCGGAATCTAATGCAGATAAACCTTTGTGGCCAGAAGACGCAAAATTAAGGGCTATTGCACGCTCTGCTGCGGCAGAAATGCACAGTGGCTTTGCTTCACTTAGAACGCAATTTCCTATGAACTGTCGTAGTTCAAAAGTTGTTGAGCCATCTGATAGCACCAAAAAAGATTTGCAGCGACTTGCAGAAATTTGGTCTTTCTTTGCAAATCAAAAGAAAGGATCTGGTGATTTTTTATGTGGTGAGTTCAGTATTCTGGATGCAATGTATGCACCTGTAATGTGGCGGGTGTCTGGTTATGGTTTGTCTGTGTCGACTGAGTTCTCCGATTGGAGCAAAGCAATGAGAGCATTGCCTGCCATGGAAGAGTGGTATCAAGATTCATTAAAAGAAGAATGGGTGATCCCAGAAACAGATGAGGTTAAGTAAGGTGCGAATAAATCTACTAAGCCTGAAGTAAGCTATTCTGGTAAAGGGCAGTCGTGCGAGGATTTTATTTGATCTAATACGACTGTTGACTTTACATGGCTGACACTGGTGATTGAAATAAGATGATCCATTAGAAAATCTGAAAAGGCTTTTAGATTTGGGCTAATAACTCTTAGTAAATAATCCGCATCACCTGTCACTGTGTAGCAATCAAGAACAGTGGGTATTTTCTGTATTTCTTGATGAAAATGATGTGCCGGATTCTCACCATGTTTTTCTAATGTAACACTGACAAATGCCATGACATTAAATCCAAGTTGGTCTAGGTCCAACTGAGTAAAATAGCCTTTGATTAAGTTACTTTGCTCTAATCGTTGCAACCTTCTTGAACACTGGGAAGGAGATAGGTTAATCATTTCAGACAAAGTGACATTAGATAGCCGAGCATTATTTTGTAATGCTTGCAGTAATTTTAAATCGTAACTGTCTAAATCCAATGTCATATTAACCTCTTGTTTCATGTCTACTAAAGCGATAAAAATAACCCTATATATAATTGTGTGCAATATAAATGCAGATTTTTCTATGAAAGTGTTATTTTCGTGCGAATTTTTGTGATTTCTTATGTGACTTTGCTCGGTAATGTTTGAGCTGCCTTCTTATAATAAAGTCATGCTGAATGGGTAGGTAATTTTACAATATTTCCATAAGCGTTTTATTTTTCAAGACAATAATAGACCTTTGTACGAAGTCATGAGCAACGAGACGAGGCTAGGCAAAAAAGTATTAGCAAGCGTAGCCGTCGTGCAAAGATCTCAATAAATATAAGAATAATGGAGAGGTTATATGAGCAAGTCATCACTAATTACTGATTTAAACCCAATGGGAACAGACGGCTTTGAGTTTGTTGAATACACCGCTGAAAATGCGAAGCAATTAGAAGAGTTGTTTCTTTCGTTAGGTTTTACCCCTGTTGCTAAACATAAGTCGAAACAGGTGACGCTATATCGTCAGGGAGAAGTGAACTTTATTATTAACCATGAACCGGACAGTTTTGCACAGCGTTTTGCTCAAGCCCATGGCCCAAGTGTTTGTGCTATGGCATTTCGAGTAGAAGATGCGGCGTATGCGTATAAAAGAGCCATTGAGTTAGGAGCAACGCCTGCAAGCAATCAGATAGGCCCTATGGAGCTAAATATTCCTGTAATTGAAGGAATTGGCGGCAGTTTAATCTACTTAGTTGATCGCTATGGTGATAAAGGTTCTATTTATGACATCGACTTTGAGCCATGTGATGCAACGAATATGAACCCAGTTGGCGCAGGAATGTCTTATATTGATCATCTGACGCACAATGTAATGCGTGGCAATATGGATGTTTGGGCGGATTTCTATACTAAATTATTTAACTTCCAAGAAATTCGTTATTTTGATATTGAAGGCAAATTAACCGGGTTAAAATCTAAAGCGATGACAAGCCCTTGCGGTAAATTGCGTATTCCAATTAATGAATCTGCTGACGACAAAAGTCAAATTGAAGAGTATTTGACTCAATACAAAGGAGAGGGAATACAGCATATTGCGATGGGCTGTGATGACATTTTTAAGACAGTTGAAAGCTTACGTAAAATTGGCGTTTCTTTTCTGACTCCACCACCTGACACTTATTATGAAATGTTGGAAGAGCGTTTACCGGGGCATGGGGAAGATGTTGAGCGTATGAAAAAGAATGCCATTTTAATGGATGGGGCACCAACCGAAGATGGAGGCCGTTTGCTGCAAATTTTTACTGAAACAGTTATTGGCCCAATCTTCTTTGAATTGATTCAACGTAAAGGAGACGAAGGGTTTGGAGAGGGTAATTTCAGAGCGCTTTTTGAAAGTATGGAGAGGGATCAAGTTCGACGCGGCGTACTAAGCGAATAACACTGGTTTTAATCTAAGGAAGGTGCGAATAAGTCCTCTGCCTCAGCATATGGGTAAGAGCTTGCTATTTATACCTTCCCTAATCAGTAAAGAAAACGGGAGCGATCTTTTTAGATTGGCTCCCGTTTTTATAGCAGAGGTAGAGGTAGTTAAAACTTAACTAGGAAGGTTGTTCTTTAACCACGCAATGGCTTCTTGATAAGGCTCTGGTAATTGTGAATCAAGCTCGCTGAGAGCCGTATTAAGCTTATTAACATTACCTGAACACATATTAATATGGCCGACTTTTCTGCCCGGTCTTACGGATTTGTTGTACCAGTACAACTCCAAGCCTTCAGTAGACAACCAGTTGTAATCAACAGGCACACCAATTAAGTTCACCATCATACTGGTGTTTTTTACTTCTGCTTTTGCTAATGGTAAGCCAGCTACGGCGCGAATGTGATTTTCAAACTGACTAACGCTTGCGCCTGCTTGGGTCCAGTGGCCGCTGTTATGTACTCTAGGTGCTAACTCATTAATGAGTAGATCATCCCCTAAACGGAAACATTCCATCGCCATGACACCCACGTAATCAAGGGCATCCATGAGTTTACTTAACATGGCTTCTGCTTTTGATTGTAGGTGACTTAATCTTTCTAAAGGCGCTACAGAGGCGTATAAAATGCCGTTAATATGCAGATTCAATGTAAGAGGGTAAAAATAGCTTTCACCATTTTTTCCACGTACACCAACAAGAGAGACTTCTTCATCAAAATTGATGGCTTGTTCTGCAATGGCAAAGCCTTTCCAGTCTTCAGGAATTTGGGTGTTTTCACTTTCTTTTAACCAAAATTGCCCTTTACCATCGTAACCACCACGTCGGCGTTTTAGTAATACTCTTTCTCCAAGAGTGTTATAGCAATGTTCACTGCTAGAATCTTGCTCTATTGGGAACCAAGGGGCAGTTGCAAGCTCCAGTTTATCTAACCATTGCTTTTGAGTTAGACGATCTGCAAGTTGAGGGAAAGTTCCTAGGTTTACAAAGTTGGAGTGTGTGGCTAATTGCTCAGTGGCTTTTGTTAAAGGCCACTCTTCTCGTTCGGCCGTTACAATATCATTTGGCGCAAGCGGCAATGTATCATTTGATTCAATGTCTACAGGGCGTACATCAAGTCCTAAAGGTGTTGCTGCATGTTTTAGCATGGCACCCAATTGACCTGCGCCAAGAACCCAAATAGTTGACATTTAAACCTCTCTTGGATCAGGCTGAGATAATACAGTTTCCGTTTGTTGCTGACGGAATGCTTCAATTCTTGCCGCTAATTCAGGGTCTTCATTGGCTAGAATTTGACAGGCTAATAAACCTGCGTTGAATGCACCGGCAGTGCCAATTGCTAGAGTACCAACAGCAACACCTTTAGGCATTTGGGCGATAGACAAAAGACTGTCCATGCCGCTTAACGCTTTACTTTGTACCGGCACGCCAAGTACAGGCAGTCGTGTATGAGCGGCTACCATGCCAGGTAAATGCGCAGCACCACCGGCACCACCAATGATAACTTTGAATCCGCGTTCTACAGCTTGTTCAGAAAATTCAGCCAGTTTGACTGGAGTACGGTGAGCGGAAACAACCTCCACATGATAAGAAACTTGCAGTAGGTCCATTATTTCAGCGGCACATTCCATTGTCGCCCAATCGCTTTTTGAACCCATAATAAGGGCAACTTTTGCTTGCACAATCGTACTCCTGTGGTCATAAAATTGTTTCGTACTTTGCTCATATAAAAATGTCGCAAAGGTCTTAAATGTCTTTGACTTTTGCTACTTTGGGGGAAGTATTCAAATAGCGAAAAAGTAATCGGGCTAAATATAGCGGATTATGGCGCTTGGGGCGAGTCAAACGAGGAAGAGAGGGCGTGTTTCATAAAAAAAAGCGACTAATTAAAGTCGCTCTTTGAGATAAGAATCGTAATCAGGAATTAAACGTTCATATGATTCATTAAATAAACTCGATGAAACCAAAAAATTCGCTGAAGAAACACTGCACGCTATGGGAATATTCCAAACGGCAGCGACTCTCAGTAATGCTTTAATATCAGGGTCATGAGGCATCGGCTCAAATGGGTCCCAAAAGAAAATTAATACATCAATTTTACCTTCGGCAATGAGCCCGCCAAGTTGCTGATCTCCACCTAAAGGGCCACTCATTAAAGCTTTTACTGGTACTTCGAGTTGTTTATGCAAAAGGTTCCCGGTTGTGCCAGTCGCCATAAGTTCATGCTTAATTAGCTGATCTCTATTAATTTTGGCCCATTCGGTCAGCTCCGACTTCATATTGTCATGAGCAACCAAAGCGATGCGTTTTCTAGCTGGTGAAGTAATCAGTTTCTTTTGCATATACAATTCCAGACTAATGTAGGGTGAAATCTTTGTACGACCACTACTCTTGCTAATACTTTGTTAAAAACAGACTCAAAATGCGCATTTATCACTCATAAACTCCGCTTTTTCGTCTGTTTTTGCCTTGTCATATCATCGCTCATGACTTCGTTCAAAGGTCTCAGGGTCTTAGTGAACGTCACCAATGCGAATAACTTTCATTGCATTTGTTGAACCTAAGCTTACCAAATGGTCACCTTTAGTCAAAATCACTAAATCGCCATCTTTTACAACACCTAAGGATTTAACTGCATCAATTAAACCTTGATTTAAACTGTCTTTATCAAATTCTTTCGAAGGAAAAGTAACAGGTGTTACGCCTCGATAAAGAGCTGTTCTATTTAATGCTTCTTTGTTTGGTGACAATGCATAGATTGGTAGGCCAGAACTGATGCGAGACATTAATAAAGGTGTTGTACCTGATTCAGTCAAACTGATGATAGCCTTTACACCTTCTAAATGGTTTGCAGCGTACATTGCTGACATGGCAATGGCTTCATCAATATTGGTGAAAGTAACATCAATACGGTGCTTCGAACGTTTGATTGCTGGTTGTTTTTCTGCACCTTTACATACTCGAACCATTGTTTGAATAACTTCTTCTGGGTAATCCCCAGCTGCTGTTTCAGCAGAAAGCATGACAGCATCTGTACCATCTAGCACTGCGTTGGCAACATCAAACACTTCTGCACGTGTTGGCATTGCGCTTGTTATCATTGTTTCCATCATTTGAGTTGCAGTGATAACTGGGCGATTTAGCTGACGGCAGCGTTTAATCATATGTTTTTGAACGCCAATGAGTTCCGCATCACCGATTTCAACCCCTAAGTCTCCACGAGCAACCATTACAGCATCAGAAGCAATGATAATGGCATCTAGTGTTTCGTTATCAGCAACCGCTTCAGCTCTTTCTACTTTGGATACGATACCAGCTGTGGAACCTGCCGCGCGAGCAAGGGTACGAGCTTCTTCAATATCTGCCGCTGAACGAGGGAAAGAGACAGCAAGGTAATCTGCATTTAGTGCAGCCGCGGTTAAAATGTCTTCTTTATCTTTATCGGTTAATGCCGCTGCAGATAGACCACCACCTTGACGGTTGATGCCTTTATTGTTCGACAATGGGCCGCCAACAATAACTTTTGTGATTACTTCCATGCCTTTTACTTCAAGTACTTCAAGTACTACTCGTCCATCGTCAAGTAATAAAATATTTCCTGACTCTGAATCGGCAGCTAACTGAGGGTAATCGATACCAACGCGAGTGGCATCACCTGCGTTTTTATCAAAATCCACATCTAAGATGAAAGTGTCGCCGTCTTTTAATTCGACTTTTGTTTCTTTAAAGCGAGCAATACGAATTTTAGGGCCTTGAAGGTCTCCTAAAATCGCAACGTGTTTACCATTTTTTGCTGCCATTTCGCGGACAACGTTTGCACGGTTAATATGGTCTTCTGGTTGACCATGTGAAAAGTTTAAGCGAAATACATTAGCGCCTGCCAAAATAAGTTTTTCAATCATTTCTGGGGAGCTAGAAGCTGGACCAAGAGTGGCAACAATTTTTGTTCTGCGATTCATGATAAATACCGATCGTTTTAGAGAGTAATGAAATACAAGAAGTTAAAAATAACTAAGGCTGCAAGAGCAGCCTTAGTTCAGAATGGTTATTTTGCATTCATTAATGCAATGGTGTTATCTAACATGCGATTAGAGAAGCCCCATTCGTTGTCATACCAAGACATAACTTTTACTAATTTACCTTGAACACGAGTTTGGGTCGCATCAAAGTTAGAAGTGAATGTGCTGTGATTAAAGTCGCTTGATACAAGCGGCTCTTTATTTACGCATAAAACTTCTGCTAATACTGGATCTTTAGCAATTGCATCTTCAATAATTTGATTCACTTCTTCAACTGTTGTCTCACGTGGAGCAAGGAAAGACAAATCAACTAAAGATACGTTAATAGTAGGGACACGTACTGCCATACCATCGAATTTACCCGCTAATTCTGGAACCACTAAACCTACAGCCGCTGCTGCACCAGTTTGTGTTGGAATCATGTTCATTGCGGCAGCACGAGCACGATATAGATCAGAATGGTAAACGTCTGATAAACGTTGGTCGTTAGTATAAGCATGAATAGTTGTCATAAGACCACTTTCAATACCTAAAGCATCATTAAGAGGCTTTGCAATAGGCGCTAAGCAGTTTGTAGTACAGGATGCATTTGAAATAACTGTCATGCCGGATGTTAAAATATTTTGGTTTACACCATAAACAACCGTTGCATCAACTTGCTTACCAGGAGCTGAGATAATAACTTTTTTCGCGCCAGCTGTGATGTGAGCACTTGCTGTTTCTTTTGTTGTAAAGAAGCCTGTGCACTCATAAACAACATCGATTCCTAGATCTGCCCAAGGTAATTTTGAAGGGTCTCGTTCAGAAAGAATGTTGATCTTGTCTTCATTGATATAAAGGGCATCAGTATCAAAGTTTACATCAGCATTAAAGCGGCCGTGAACTGTATCGTATTTTGTTAGGTGAGCATTAATTTTTGCATCGCCAAGATCGTTAATGGCAACAACTTGAATCTGTTCTCTTTTGCCAGACTCGTATAGTGCTCTTAGAACATTTCGACCAATTCTACCATAACCATTTATCGCTACTTTAATAGTCATATCTACCTCATTTAAACTCAGTGAAATTTTAAAATTAATTTTTGATTAACATGTCATTCACAAACTGCATCAATAATGATGTAAAAATACTACATAAAGCGTGCCCTAATCAATATGTATTCCCTTTCTTAGAATGCTATTGGTCAGTAAAAAACGCTTTTTTCTGTTTGTGTATGTAATTTTAAAAACAATGATACATGAAAAATGAAATATAAGGAGAGGAAGCAAGAAAAATAGAGAAGAAAATCCAATTTATGTGGTTTTATTACGTATTTTTTGGTTTGTTTTCTGGTTTATAAGGTTTTTATCAGTTAAAATGTTGTAATATTACAGAAATTAATAGCTTGTTATGTCTTAAAAGAGCTTCTTTGGAGTGATCAATGAACCCTACGGTTATACGTGTTACAGAAAAGATTATTGAGCGTAGTAAAGCTTTACGAACTCAGTATTTAGAAGACATGGAAAAAGCGCAGCAGTTGGGACCACATCGTGGCGCTCTTTCATGTGGTAATTTGGCTCATGGTTTTGCTGCTTGTAGCCCAACAGATAAACAAAAACTGACATTATTAACTGAAGCAAATATCGGTATTATTTCTTCCTATAATGATATGTTGTCTGCACACCAACCTTATGAGGCTTATCCTGATAAAGTGCGTAAGGCGGTGCATGCGGTTGGCTCTATTGCTCAGTTTGCGGGTGGTGTTCCTGCTATGTGCGATGGTGTGACCCAAGGTCAAGACGGCATGGAGTTAAGTTTATTTAGTCGCGATAACATTGCACAAGGTGCTGCCATTGCGTTATCTCATAATATGTTTGATGCGGCTGTCTTCTTAGGTATTTGTGACAAAATTGTTCCTGGCTTATTAATCGCTGCACTAAGATTTGGGCATTTACCTAGTTTATTTATTCCATCTGGCCCCATGAGTTCCGGTATCAGTAATGCTAAAAAAGCGGCTGTACGTCAAAGATTTGCACAGGGCCAAGCTTCACGAGATGAGTTGCTCGAAGCGGAGTCTGCTTCTTATCATAGCGCAGGTACATGTACTTTTTACGGTACGGCCAATTCCAACCAATTGCTAGTTGAGCTAATGGGATTACAGTTACCGGGATCTTCTTTTGTTAGTCCTGACTCTCCACTAAGGGAGGCACTAACAGAATACGCTGCGCAATTATCGACAAAAATCACTGCTATAGGATCTGATTTCCGACCTTTATATAAAATTGTTGATGAAAAAAGCATTGTGAATGCAATCGTTGGATTACTAGCAACAGGGGGTTCTACTAATCATACTATGCACATTATTGCGTTTGCCAAAGCGGCGGGCATTGTTGTGACATGGGATGACTTTTCTGAACTGAGTAAGGTTGTTCCTTCACTTACCAAAATGTATCCAAATGGACAAGCTGATATTAATCACTTCCATGCTGCTGGCGGTATGGGGTTCTTGGTGAAACAACTGCTTAAAGGTGGTTTAGTTCATGAAGACGTTAATACGATAGTTGGACATGGCTTGCAGCACTATACCAAAGAGCCTTTCTTAGATAATGGTAAGTTGGTTTGGGAAAATGGGACAGATGAAAGTCTAGATCTAGATGTTGTCCGCCCTATTAATGATCCTTTCAGTTCTGAAGGTGGATTGTCTTTATTAAAGGGTAATTTAGGTCGTGCAGTGATTAAGGTATCTGCTGTTAAGGCTGAGCATCGTGTTATTGAAGCTCCTGCGGCTGTATTTCATGATCAGAACGCTTTAGCTGATGCTATCTCAAATGGTTCTTTGAAGAGGGATTGTGTGGCAGTGGTTCGATTCCAAGGCCCTAAAGCGGTTGGAATGCCTGAGTTACATAAATTGACACCTTATTTGGGCAATCTACAAGACCAAGGCTACAAGGTTGCTTTGGTTACTGATGGCCGAATGTCTGGCGCATCAGGAAAAGTTCCAGCGGCGATTCATTTAACACCAGAGGCGATTGAGGGTGGCTTAATTGCCAAAATTAAAGAAGGCGATATGGTACGAGTAGATTCTTCAACTGGGGAGCTGGAGTTGCTTGTATCTGCTGCAGAGTTGGCAGCAAGAGAGTTGGCAGTTCATGACGTGAGCGTTTCTTATCAAGGAATGGGAAGAGAGTTATTCGCAGCACAAAGAAAATTAGTAAGCGGCGCTGAACAAGGCGCATCTAGCCTGTTTCAAGACGATTTCCTCTGACGACTGATTTAAGCTAAATAGGCTTAGATTCAGTACGGGTGTTTGGGGAGCTTTTTAGCTCCCCTTTTTTTCGTCTATTGTTAATCTTTTTGTTGCTTTAATTATCTTACGATGCATTACTCTTTTGGAAGCCGAGTATCTTGCACGCTGCGTTTTAACTTTTTGAGGTGGGCATTAAATTCCGGGCCTCGTTTTAATAAAACACCAGTAGCAAGAGCGTCAATCAAAGTTAAATAAACAATACGAGAGCTCATAGGTGTATAAATGTCTGTATCTTCGGTTTCTTCTATTGGAAGAATGATGGAGCAATGCTCTGTTAGAGGTGAGTTTGGATTGGTTATGCCAATAACCGTTGCCCCAGCTTCACGTGCCACGCGAGCTGTTTCAATAAGAGGTAAGGTTCTGCCTGTATATGAAATAACAACAACCGCATCTCCAGGATGGGTTCCCGCTGCCGCCATTCTTTGAACTAATATGTCCGTATAGGCTACAACTGGCATATTCAGTCTAAAGAATTTGTGGTGGGCGTCTTGAGCGACTGGGCCTGATGCTCCCAGCCCATAAAATTCGATTCGTCTTGCTTGTGCTAATACATCAACCGCTCGACTAACTAATGCTTCTGGAAGAATAAGTTGGGCGCGTGTTAGATCATTTTTCGCCGCCTCAAATATTTTATGTGTGACAGCACCTGGGGCATCATCGGGTTCCACATTTAAGTTAACATAAGGAGTGCCTGTCGCTAGGCTCTGAGCTAAGGCTACTTTGAAATCTGGAAATCCACTTCCGATTAAGCTGCGGCAGAAACGGTTAACAGTAGGTTCACTTACCTCTGCTTTTGCAGCAAGCTTGGCAATACTGGAGTGTATCGCAGATTTTGGGTCTGCTAAGATGGCTTCAGCTACTTTTTTCTCAGATTTACTTAATGTATTTAAGTTGTCTTGGATTTTTCTAATTATGTCGTCATGTTTAATCATTTTTGTTCTTCGAGTCTGTGTTTTGACTAATGAGTGGCTGTTATCATTTTGACAGTCGTATTGATATCTGGCAATAACAGGATTACAAATGAAGGAAATATTCAACAATTTAACGTCAATTTCTTATTTACTGCCACCCATTTCTGAATTAATTATCGATAAAGTTGACGGCGGCTTTTCAAATAAAACTTATCTTATAAAGTGGGACAAAGTTCCATATTTTATTATTAGATGTCCTGTTTTAGATAAAGACCGATTTTTAATTAACCGTGCGTACGAAAAACAAATCTTACCAATGGCTACGGAACTAGGGCTTTCACCGCCGGTTTTACTTTTGAATGACGCCGGATTTATGGTGAGCGAATTTGTCTCACAGCTTGCCTTTCCTTGGGAAGTAAAACACACAACAAAAGATATTAAGCGGTTGGCGATAAGCCTGAAGGAGATTCATAAGCTTAATATTGCAGGAGATTTGTATAAATTAGATGTTGTTATAAAACATTATATTAATCAAATACTGAGTCACTCTAGCTTAGATGAATCCTTTGTGAACCAGTGTGACCTGCTAGAACGGGCAACCGAGTGCTTATATTCAAATATACCTGACTTTATTCCATGCACTTGCCATAATGATTTGAACCCTCAAAATTGTCTGGCAGACAATGAAAAATTTTGGGTGATTGATTGGGAGTACTCAGGCTTAGGTGACCCTTTATTTGACTTGGCTGTCGTGAAATCTTCGCATAACCTATCCTCTGATCAGGTCGCTATTTTAATTCATACATACAATGAAAGTTTGCCTTTAGAAAAAACGTTAGCAACTTTAGAATATTACCATGCGTTGTATTTGATTCGTGAAATGGTTTGGATGTTATTAAAGTTTTTGTTTGAAAATGATGGAGCGGAAGACCTGAGTTATTATTATGTTTTCTCTGAAAAGTTATATAAGAAATTAAAATTTTTAGATATGAGTATAAGTGATGAGTTTAATATCTTTACCCAGTGATTGGAAAAATGCTTTAACGTCATCAATAGATTTAACCTTATTGGATGCTGTTTTTGATTTCCTACAAGAAAGGAAGAAAGCTGGAGCAGTTGTTTACCCTCAAGTTGATGCGTGTTTTTCGGCTTTTCAAATGACTCCATTTAAAGAGGTTAAGGTGGTGATCTTGGGGCAGGACCCATACCATGGGCCTAATCAGGCTCACGGGTTATCCTTTTCTGTTTTGCCGGGAGTGAAGGTACCGCCTTCGTTAATGAATATTTATAAAGAATTAAACAGTGATTTAGGTATTCAAACAGTGAACCATGGGTGTTTGATTCCTTGGGCGAAGCAAGGGGTATTGTTATTAAACAGTGTGTTAACGGTAGAGTCTGGTCTTCCTAACTCCCATAAAGGTAAAGGATGGGAGACTTTTACCGATGCTGTGATTGAGTCGATTAATGAACACCATGAACATGTGGTTTTTGTTTTGTGGGGTGGTTACGCTCAAAAGAAAGGCAAAAAAATAGACCGTCAAAAGCACCTTGTTCTTGAGTCCGCACACCCGTCTCCTTTATCCGTCTATCGAGGTTTTTCGGGTTGCAAACACTTCTCTCAAATAAATGCTTATTTAGAGCAACATCATGGAATGGAGATTAATTGGCAGCTTACAGATGATATTATCTAATGGATGTTTAGGGAAGGTGCGAACAAGTCCTCTTGCCTCAGTAGACTTATTCGCATCTTCCCTAGGTGTCATAAGGCAGATCGTGCAATGTTAGGGCTTCATTATTGATGAATAAAGCCTGTTCAACATCGCTTATATTAAGTACAGCAAGAATAAGCGTTGAACCGTCTAAACTTGCTTGCTGAATAGTTTCACCTACGGTTTTACCCTCTGCATTTGTTACTGCAGTAATAGCTTCATCTAAAAGTGAAGATATTGCTCCGATATACAAGCGCTTTTTCGCTTTTCCTCTGTATTGAACCCGAGCAACAATTTCCTGTCCTGTGTAACAGCCTTTCTTAAAGCTCACTGCATTGGTGAATTGCATGTTCAGCATCTGTGGTAAAAACTGCTCACTGTGTGAAAGAGATAGTAAAGGTTCTGCAGCAAGTAGTGTGAGTACTTCTGCTAAAGGTGTTGTATCACTTTGCTTTTTGAGTGAAGTATTTAGAGGGGATATGCATAACACATGTTCAATGGGAGATTGACTCACTTGAATGCAATAGGATTCTTCATCACGAATAACACTTTTATTTTCTTGTTGCGTGAAATTCAGTGTTGAACTAGGGGAGAAAAATTGATTTTCAATGTGATAATGACTAGTAACATCTGATAATGAGGTCTTGAAAAAAACAGCGAACTTTTTTAAGTGTAGATGTGTTTTTTCAAGCAAGTCGTGTTGCATCAGCATCAAAATAGTATTTTCGGCCTTTACAAGATAGAAATTAGAGATAACTTGCCCTTTCAAATTACAGACCGCGCCAGATAATGCGTTTTCATCCGTGAGCTTTGTTAAGTCTGCCGTAATTTGTCCTTGCAGGAATTTATTTGAATCGGCACCCTCAAATGCCAATACGCCTAGATTGTTTTCTTGTGAGAATACAGGGAAAGAGAAATACTGTTGAGTAGAAGAAAACAAACTGTTCATATTGACTGATATTACCTTGTAGGGGCTAGAAGATAGAAACATTTTATTATGTTGGTGACATAATTTGGAAATTCAATATTTTCACTGGATAAAATACGTTAATCGGATGATGTTGTAAAAATGAAGCGCTTGAGTATAAGGAAAGCCTAGGGAAGATGCGAATAAGACCATGCCCCGAGGCTCTTCCAGAGAAAACGTCACATTGCGTTACGACTCTTTGAAAGGTATGAACATTTCTGCAGAATCGTGCTTTATTTGACGGTTTCTCTGAAAGACTGAGGCTTAGTAGACGTATTCGCACCTTCCCTATACAAATGGTTTTCTTGATGTGTTAGCAAGGGCTATAATGACGATGTTTTTATCAATGGTCTTTTTAAGGTGCTGGAATGAGTAACGTGTCAGAGTCAATGGAGTTTAAGCGATTGAAGTGGCATTGCCGAAGAGGCATGTTAGAGTTGGACTTGTTGTTGGAGCCTTTTTTAGAGGATGAGTTTGAAACTCTCTCAGACGAAGAAAAGCGGTGTTTTTATAAACTGATTGAGTGTGAAGACCAAGACATTTTTGTATGGTTTATGCAAAAAGAAGTGCCTACCGACCCAGAGCTTGCTTTGATTGTTAAGTTGATTCTTGATCGTGTCCAACCTGAAAACTATAAGGCTTAAGCCTTCCTTCCTATGTTTATTAACCATGTTGTTACCTACATGGGGAATGGTTTTGTATATCAGCACTTGGTTATTACCTGATTACTTTTTTCTGCTGATAGTCATTGTCTTTTTGGTAGTCAGTTTATTGTATGTAAGGCTGAGTTGG
Organism: uncultured Marinomonas sp.; assembly: GCA_947493575.1. GTDB lineage: Bacteria > Pseudomonadota > Gammaproteobacteria > Pseudomonadales > Marinomonadaceae > Marinomonas. The sequence continues at coordinate 70,352 of CANLRQ010000013.1, read as the reverse complement.
TTTACGTCTAGGCTTGATCTTAGCTTGGATACTGATAATGCTTATATTTACATTACACGCAATAAACAGGGGTATAACCATGTTGAAAAGCACCAGCTGCACTTTGTGCAGTACGGTAACCTTTGTCTACATGCATACTATGACACAGTTGAAGAAGCTAATCCTTCTAGTATATTGCTGCAAAATGCGTATGTAGAATCCAGTAATGTCATGCACATTCTCTCTAAGTACGCTCATAAGGTGCAGCGAGCATTTTTTATTGCAGGACGTAAACGCCTTTTAATCGCTAGAGATGCATTACCTTCAACTGAATATCGCACTTTCCAATCATTTGCTGCAAAGCAAGTAAGACTTAAAGAAGATGTTGCATTGAAGCAATAACCCTGTTCATTTTTTATTTGGTGCGAGGATTGTTGGTTCTGGTTTCTCATTTGTATCAGGGTAATCGAGTGTAAAGTGGAGACCACGACTTTCTTTACGTTTCATCGCTGATTGGATAATCAGATCCGCAACATTGGCTAAGTTTCTTAGTTCGATTAAATCACTGCTGATTTTGTAGTTACTGTAGAATTCATCGATTTCAGACAAAAGTAAATCCACTCTATGCTTTGCTCTTAATAATCGATTATTCGTTCTTACAATACCTACATAATCCCACATAAATTGGCGAAGTTCTTGCCAGTTATGAGCGATAACTACATCTTCATCTGAGTCTGTTACTTGACTATCATCCCATGCAGGTATTTCAACAAGGGGTTTAGGTAACACTGGATTCGATAGCATATGTTGTGCCGCAGAACGGGCATAGACAATGCACTCTAATAGTGAGTTACTCGCCAAACGGTTAGCCCCATGTAGACCCGTATAGGAAGTTTCTCCAACAGCATATAAATGTTTTAAGTCGGTATGTCCAAATTGATTAACCATCACGCCGCCACAGGTGTAATGTGCAGCGGGCACCACAGGAATAGGCTCTTTGGTCATGTCATAGCCATATTTCAAGCATTGTTCATAAATAGTGGGGAAATGAGTTGTGATGAACTCTGTGCTTTTGTGGGAGATGTCTAATAAAACATGATCAACACCTAAGCGTTTCATTTCATGGTCAATTGCTCTGGCGACAATATCTCTAGGAGCAAGTTCTTCTCTGTCATCAAATTTGGACATGAAAGGGCTACCATCTGGTAATAATAGCTTACCTCCTTCCCCTCGAACTGCTTCCGAGATTAAAAACGTTTTGGCTTTTGCATCATATAAACAAGTCGGATGGAATTGATTAAACTCAAGGTTAGCCACTCGGCATCCTGCTCTCCATGCCATTGCTATCCCATCTCCTGATGCGGTATCAGGGTTGCTGGTATAAAGATAAACTTTACTGGCACCACCTGCGGCAATAGCTATTCTCCCGGCGATAAAGACATCCACTTCATCGGTTGTTAAGTTGAGTGCGTAAATGCCTAATGCTCGGTTATCTCCTGATACTCTCAATTTATCAGAGGTGATGATATCAATGGCAACACGATCCGGGAAAAAATCAATATTTGGGTGCTGTGTGGCATTGTGGATGAGTGTAGCTGAGATAGCTTGACCTGTAGCATCGGCTGCGTGAATAATGCGTCTGTGACTGTGGCCGCCTTCTTTTGTTAAGTGGTACGAATCACCTTCATGTGAGCGAGTAAAAGGAACTCCCTGATCTATGAGCCAATCAATGCTTTCTTTGGAATTTTCTACGGTAAAGCGAATCGCGTCTGGGTCACCTAAAAAAACACCCGCAGTGACAGTGTCTCTAATGTGTGAATCAATAGTGTCTTTTTCAGCAAGAACCGCTGCGACACCACCCTGAGCGTACAAGGTAGAACCTTCTCGGATGTCTCCTTTTGTCAGCATGGCGACTTTGTGCGTTTTGGCTAGCTCTAGCGCGAGGGTTAAACCAGCTGCACCGGCTCCAATAATTAGAATATCGTAGTGATATTGTTGGCTCATATTCTTGTTCTTGTTTATCGTGAAAAGATTAATGGTACTATTGTTGTATGGGATTAGTGAATACTTTATCTGACTGAATAACCATCAAAGTTAAGGAAATGGGTATAAAAAATACGCTTTAAGTGATTTAAATTCCCCTTTTCGTTCAAATCAAGTTAAAGAAAGTCTGAACTAGTTTGTTTTTCCAGTGTCTACCTTTGGTATGGGAAGAAGAAGGTTGACACCGTTGTTATTAGACCGAGGTTGTTATGCCGCAAGGTTCGCCTTCTGATCAAGAGTTGGTTGAGAAAGTCCAAAAAGGCGATAAACGAGCCTTTGACCTATTGGTACTCAAGTATCAATACAAGGTTTGTGGTCTTATCAGCCGTTATGTGAGCGATCAACATGAAGTAATGGATGTCGCGCAAGAGAGTTTTATTAAAGCCTATCGTGCTATTCACTCGTTTCGAGGTGATAGTGCTTTTTATACGTGGCTGTACCGTATAGCAGTGAATACATCAAAAAATTATCTGATGAATCGGTCTCGTAGGCCATCTGGCAGTGATGTTGAGTTAGATAATGATGACGCTTTTTCTACTTATGAGCAGTTGTCAGATGTTGCGACGCCAGATGCAAACTTAAATAGAAATAGATTAGAAACAGCAATTTATAGTGTTATTAAAACACTACCGGAAGAGTTAAAGCTGGCCATTACCTTAAGAGAGTTTGATGGAATGAGCTATGAAGAAATTGCACAAGTAATGAATTGCCCTGTCGGTACCGTTCGCTCGCGTATATTTAGAGCGAGAGAGACGATCGAACAGCATATTCGTCCATATTTGGATGGAGGAGAGTAATATGAATAAATCAAAAGAAACGTTGCATGATGAAAATGTAGCGCAATGTGTATCAGATTTTGTTGATGATCGCCTGTCGAGTGAAGATTTAGATTTTCTCTTGTCACAAGAAAATGAAAAGTGGGAAACCACGTTGAAGTCATATGCAGCGACTCAACAAGCACTTAATAGCGCTGAACCTATGACTGACTTTTCTCAATTCGACTTATTAAGCCGTGTGAGAGAGGGAATAGATGGTATTGAACCTGATCTGCTACCAGATGAAACAGAAACATCGCCTTCTAATATCGTGGATTTATCTGAGAGGAAAGCTGCCTTTACTGAAAGCAATGCAAGGCATCTAGATGCTTTATCAGACAGTGAAAACTCACGTAAAAGCAATGTAATTTCTGTGAAGATGTTTGCTATGGCTGCGAGTGTTGCCTTTGTCGCTTTATTGGCTGGACAACTTTTTCTTTCTCAAGGTAATGATTTCAATGGAGAAGGTTTACCTGTTATAGCGGTAGCCAACTTAGACCAAACAGATTCTATATTGGATGATCCTCAGGATATACAAGCCTTGAGCTTGGATGTAAATAATGATCGTTTGCAGAGTTACTTACGACAGCATGCGGAACAGTCTGCGATGGCAACTAATCAAGGAATGATATCAATGGCACGTGTTGTAAGTTTTTCTACAGAACAAGACGAGCAGTAGGTGGTTACATTGAAAAAAATCATTTTGAGTTTGCTGATGGTGCTTGTGGTAAACCTTTCCTATGCAGCGTCTGATAACAGTGTTGGTTTAATTCGCTTATCTAATATGGTGCAGTCGTTTTCTGTGCTTAGTTACCAAGGCATATTTGTTCGTTCACAAGGCGTTGAAATGAACAGTATGAAGATTTTACATGATGTAATTGATGGTTCTGAATACGAAAGTTTAGTGGATCTTGATGGCGACAAAATAGAAGTCATTCGTATAGATGACAGTGTGATTTGCGTTTATCCAGACATTTCTTTTGCGAATACGGCTGAACCCGTCACTGCGCCACTTAGGCAGTTTAAAGAGTTAAATGGAGAGCGTTTATTAGAAGGCTATACGTTTGAGCTTTCCGAAAAAGCCGAAGTTATTGCTGGAAGAAATGCCCATAAGTTGTCATTAATTCCAAAAGACAGCTATCGATTTGGGCATGAGTTTTGGCTCGATTCTGAGAATGATTTCCTATTAAAGCACGATACTCTTAACTTAAAAGGTGAAGTCATTGATCGGGTACAGTTCACGGATATAACCTTTGCGCCAAAATTAACAAAAGCCGACTTTGTACCAAGATTAGGAACTTATTCTCGACATATCGTTGAAGTAAAGCCTGAAATGACAGATAACAAATGGCGCTTTGATTGGTTGCCAGATGGTTTTGCGCCAGTTTGGCGTGATGCTCGTGTGTTAAATGGTAAAACGGCAATGTTGCTTCTTTCTGATGGCATTACCTCCATTTCAGTATTTGTTGAACCAACTCAGGTGGAAACGGATTACTCCGTTATGGAAATGGGGTCAACCACTGTAGGAGAAGTATCGCGAGCGTTACAAACTGACATATTAAGACTGACCATTGTTGGTGAAGTGCCAGAAGATACAGTAGAAAAAATGTTAATGTCTTTTTTACCTAGGACAGCATCATGATAGAAGAAAACGGACGGGTGTTATCTATCAGTAATGGTTTTGCTGAAGTGGAGACCATTCGAACGAGCAGTTGTACAGCATGTCGTGCGCGTCATGCTTGTGGTCATCATGCTGTTGCTCAAATGTCGTCATCTAATCGAATGAGGATGAATACCTTGTGCGATCTGGAGGTTGAGGTAGGCCAAGAAGTTATTATAGGCGTGCCAGAAGACACCCTACTAAAGGCTTCTATATGGATGTACTTTGTTCCTTTAATCGGTCTTGTATTAGGTGCAACTCTACCTAGTTTAGTCAGCGACGATACTATGTTATCTGTTATGGGAGCCTTGTTAGGGTTCTCAGGAGGCTTCTTTGTAGCTAGAAGTAAAGCTGAAAATGAATCAAATAACCCTGACTTCATGCCACGAGTATTACATGTAAAGACAGTGGAAAGATCGCAAATTTCTATTTACCAACACCCTTGATACCATTGTTTTTGCTACTATAAATTGTACAGAGTCGAGAACAAAGCAATGGAATTGCAACATGTGCACTATTATAAGTTTGTTGTAATGTTGTCGGCATATTCTTTTTTACTATCTCATCACTGTTCTATTTTGGTGTATAAAAGGAGACCAATCAATGACCCGAATACTTAAACAAACCAGTATTATGGTAGCCAGCTTTTTCATGCTTTTTTCAATTACAGCATCGGCGGTTGAACTACCAGACTTTACCGAGCTTGTAGAAATGTCTTCTCCTGCTGTCGTTAATATAAGCACAGAGCAAACCTCTGACAAAAATGAAAAACGAGGCGGTAAACTGAGTCCAGAAGCGGAAGAACTAAATGAGTTTTTTCGTCACTTTTTTGGGCAAAAACCTTTTGGAGGGCAACAACAGCCTTCACCAAAGCAAAGACAAAGGAACTCTCTTGGTTCTGGGTTTATTGTCTCTGAAGATGGGTATGTCCTAACAAACAATCATGTGATCGATGGTGCGGATGTTATTCATGTTCGCCTTAATGATCGCCGTGAATACATTGCAACCCTAGTAGGCACAGACCCTAGAACGGATTTAGCCTTACTAAAAATAGAAGCAACAGATCTTCCAACAGTAAACATGGGGGATTCAGATGAGCTTAAAGCAGGTCAGTGGGTGCTTGCTATTGGTTCTCCGTTTGGCTTTGATTACACGGTCACAGCGGGTATTGTCAGTGCATTAGGTCGTAACCTACCTTCTGATAATTATGTACCTTTTATTCAAACCGATGTTGCTATCAATCCGGGTAATTCTGGTGGACCTTTGTTTAACTTAGAAGGTGAAGTGATCGGTATTAACTCACAAATCTACACGCGTTCTGGTGGTTTTATGGGAGTGTCTTTTGCCATTCCATCGAATCTGGTTATGTCCGTTGTAGATCAACTTAAGTCTGATGGTAAAGTTTCTCGCGCATGGTTAGGTGTCATTATTCAAGATATTAATAATGACTTAGCTGAATCATTTGGTTTAGACCGTCCTGCTGGTGCTCTGGTTAGTCGAGTGTTGCCTGATTCACCTGCCGAAAAGTCAGGTTTAAGAGCTGGGGACATCATTCTTGAGTTTGGTAGTGAAGTGATTGAGCATTCTGCTGAGCTGCCTTATCGAGTTGGTGGAATGAAAGCGGGTGATAAGGTGAAAACCTTGGTTTATCGCGATGGTCGTAAGAAGGAGCTTACTTTAATTCTAGAATCTCGTCCTGATGATCCACAGCTGTTTACTCAAACTCAGCAAGAGCAGAACCGGCTAGGTATGTCTGTAGCCAATTTATCTAAGGAAGAAGCGATTAAGCTTAAAATAGATAATGGTGTGGTTATTACTCAAATTATAGGTGGGAATGCGGCACGTAATGGATTGCAACAAGGCGATGTTATTACCATGTTAAACAGTAAGGATGTTGATAATGTAGATACATTCTCAAAAATTATAGCGAACTTACCAAGTAATCGTTCTGTTCCTATGAGAGTTATTCGAGACAGCTATCCAATGTTTATTCCATTTAAAATTACGGAATGAGACTTTTGCACGAAATCATGAGCGATGATAAGGCTGGGTAAAAACAGACGAAAAAGCGGAGTTTATGAGTTATAAATGCGCATTTTGAGTCTGTTTTTAACAAAGTGTTAGTAAGCGTAGTGGTCGTGTACTGGTCTCAATATGATATCAACAGCCGATCTTCAGTCTTATAATAACCTAGTCTATTTAAGGCAACACCCTAATAACTGAAAGCCAATTATTAGGGGTGAGCTTTTTAATTAATTTTTAGTTAAGTCTCGAACAAATATTTTTGAATTACGTTGGTAGTTATAAAGAGCTTGCTTTTTAACGGGTAAATGACTTACGCTGCCGGCAACAAATCCACGCTCTAAAAACCAATGAGCCGTTCGTGTTGTTAATAAAAACAAAGTTGATAAACCTTGCTTCTGAGCTTCTGACTCAATACCTTTAAGTAAGCGTTCACCTCGGTTAGATCCTCTGTAGTCAGGGGATACAGCTAGGCAGGCAAGTTCGCCAGAGCCTTCTTCAAAGGGATATAATGCTGCGCAGGCAACAATGGCTCCGTCTCTTTCTATAATGAGAAAGCGTTCGATTTCATTTTCTAATAATTCACGAGAGCGACGTACCAGAACGCCTTTTTCTTCTAGAGGCTCCAACAGTGCCATCATGCCACCAACATCATCAATGTTGGCCGAACGTAATTGCTCATAGCTGTCTTCATCTACCATGGTGCCGGCGCCTTCACGGGTAAAAAGCTCTCTGATTAAGCCGCCATTTTCGTTGTAGGAAATAAGGTGTGCTCTAGGAACGCCATTCTTTACGGCATCAACACAGGCCTTTAACGTGCCTTTGGTAGAATCTTGATCGTCCATTTTATTCACGATTTGTTGTGCATCGTGAGCGAGTATTTCTGAAAGTAATTGTTCTTCACTGTTTAAAATGCCTTCTTTCTCATTAAACATAATGAGCTTATCGGCTTTTAACTGAATCGCTGCTTGGGTTGCTACGTCTTCGCCTTTTAAATTAAAAACCTCACCTGTGGGTGAAAAACCAAGGTGTGGCAGCAGCACCATGTTGTCGTCTTTTAGCAAACGGAAAATAGCATCACTGTCTATCCGTCTTACTTCTCCTGAGTGACCAAAATCAATGCCGTCAACTATGCCTAATGGTCGAGCAATTACATAATTACCACTGCATACTTTTAATCGAGCTCCGGCCATAGGTGTGTTAGCCAACCCCATAGAGAGTTGCGCTTCTAGTTGAACGCGAACGGCAGCAGAGGCTTGCATAATGTCCAATAGATGATCTTGAGGCGTAACTCGAAAACCGCAATGTATATCCGAAGAAAGGTGTCGGTTTTGTAATACGCGTTCTATTTGAGGGCGTGCACCTTGAACCAAAACTAAGCGTACCCCGAGAGAATCCATTAAGGCCAGGTCGCTAATAATATTAGGGAATAAAGGGCTTTCTATCGCTTCACCTGGAATAAAAATAACAAATGTTTTGTTTCTATGAGAATTAATATAAGGCGATGAATGACGAAACCAATCGACATAATTTAAATCGCTATGTGTGTCTTCCCCCATTAGAGTGGGTCTCCTGTTTCTTGAGGAATGAATGTAAGTGGTTTGCTTTCTAGTAAGCAATAATGACCGATTAAAGATTCAATGATATGTGCCATAGGGCGAATTTGATCGAGGGCCAAAAATTCGTTTGGTTGATGTGCTTGATCAATAGAGCCGGGGCCTAAGATCAGTGTTTGCATTCCCATTTGGTTTAAGAATGGGCCTTCAGTTGCAAATGCGACGGTTTCCGCTTTTTTCCGAGTGAGTTTTTCACATGCTTGAATGATGTCAGAATTGATTGGTGTAGCAAATGAAGGGACATCAGGAAATAAGCTATTCATTTGGATTTGTGTGCCTGTTTTGTCTTCAATCGCTGGCAATAGCTTAGTAATTTCTTCCATTAAAGCTTGATTGCTCATACCGGGCAGAGCTCTAAGGTCAAATTCAATCTCACATTTGCCACAGATACGGTTTGGACTGTCGCCGCCATGAATGCAACCCAAGTTCATGGTTGGGTAATTAATCGCAAAGTTTGCATCATTAAAGCGCTTTCTTAATTCTGTTCGATAACTCATTAATTCGCCCATCACACTATGCATGGCATCAAGAGCATTGTTGCCTAATGCTGGGTTGGATGAGTGGCCACTTTGTCCTGTTACTTGGATTCGTTCCATCATTATGCCTTTATGGGCGTGAATTGGAGTCAATTTTGTTGGTTCTCCAATTAATGCATAACGTGCTTTCACTTGATTTTGTTCGGCCAGTGCCCGAGCACCTGCCATGGAACTTTCTTCATCCGCAGTGGCTAAAATAATGAGAGGTTGCTTGAGTGCTGTTAATTCCATCTTGGAAACTGTGTCGATAACGATGGCAAAAAAGCCTTTCATGTCACAGGAGCCCAAACCAAAAAGCTTATTGTCTCTTTCTTCTAAAGCAAAAGGGTTTGTCTGCCACTTTCCTTGATCATAAGGCACTGTGTCTGTGTGCCCAGATAAAACTAATCCGCCATCACCTTCTCCCAAGGTGGCCACTAAGTTAAATTTAGTTGGTTGGTTTGGCAAAGGCAGAACCTCACAGCGAAATCCTAGCTCAGATAGCCAAGACGCCAATAAGGTGATGACTCCTTCGTTAGATTGGTCCCATTCCGCTTGGCTGCAACTTATGGATGGACAGGCAATTAGCTGAGTCATCATACTGATCAAAGATGGATATTTATGCATAATTTTCTCCTCGTTGCGTTTATTTTGCCTTAATTAACAGCGAAAGCTACCGATTCTGATACACTTTGCTAATTATTTTTGATTGTTTTGATATGGTCTTTTAGAGGAATTTTTATGGCAACTGAACTCGAGTTAAAACTCATGGTTCACCCTACCTGCTTCGATCAAGCTGTGAATTATTTAAATACACTTTGCTCGGACTCTGAGCAAGGTGAGCGCCAACCCACTTTGCAATTGATGAATGCATATTACGATACTCCAGAAGGCTTACTCATGTCTTCTGGTATTGCCTTGAGAATCCGATCTGTTAATCAAAAATACATTCAGACACTGAAAACACGAGGGGTGAGCCGAGTTGGCATGCATGCTCGTGGAGAGTGGGAATGGGAAGTGCCTAATGATGTCCTTGATTTCGCTTTAATAACCGATCAAATGCTTCCTAGCCAACTGAAGCAAGAGCAATGGCAGTCAGCAGTAGATATTGTTTATAGAACGGATTTTGAACGTCAAATATGGTTAATTAATAGCCCGAATGCTGTTATTGAAGCGGTTTGTGATAAAGGTGATGTGGTGTCTCCTTATGGTAAAGATGACATTTGTGAAATTGAGTTTGAATTAAAGCAAGGTCTGGAAAAGGATCTCTATGAAACCGCATTATTGATGGCGTATCAGGTTCCTGTTCAGGTCTGTACAGTAAGCAAAGCGCAAAGAGGAGTGCGTTTAAAAAATCCTGTTATTGAACTGCCTGAGAATTTACCTGTATCGGCTACTCAATTTGAACAAAGTGTTTATTGGTATGAAATATGGCTGACTTATTGGGAGGCCATGATCCATCGACAAGACGATGATTTATTTGAAAAAGTGGATCAAGCATTACAGTCATTAAAACGTCTTCTGAGTACTGAGCTTGCTGAAGAAATTCAAACTTTATTAACTATGGTCGAGCAACCGCCGAATGATAATACCCCTAAATATCAAGAGTTAGCAATGCAAACTCAAATGGGTGTTTGTATGTTGAAAGTAGGCCATTGGCTTAATTCACAGCACTAAATTGAAGACGATGGGTTGAGGTGTATATGACAAAAATAATGGCTCCAGTATCAGTTGATGATTTTCAATTAATCATGACGAAAAACAATAACCCTCATCTAATGGCTTATGCACAAGCTAAGGGGGAAGTTAACCGCTTAAATGAGCTGCAAGATCGTTATAGGATGGATAATTTACCTCCTCTATCGGCCGCAGTTTGGGAAGAAATATACGCTGTTATTTGTGTCAGTGAGTACGTTTATACGCAGCTCTTACGTCATCCTAAGTGGATTCTTAATCTGATAAGTATTACACCAGAGACCTTACCGCCTCCTTCTGTCGCAGATATCCTGATCTCGTTAGATAATCCATTAGAAATGGATGAGAAGGCCCTTATGTCTCGTCTCAGACTAGTGAGACAGTACTGTATGGTTTGCCTGATCTTCTTAGATGTTCGTCAAGCCATCAGTTTGAAAAAACTAACTCATTATTTGACCCTATTGGCTGATGCCTGTGTGAATGCCAGCATTCAGTGGATAGAGTCGTATTATTCTAGGCTTTATGGTCGTGCTATTGATGAAAATGGCCAAGAACTATCATTGATTGTTATCGGTATGGGGAAATTAGGCGGTGGTGAGCTGAACCTATCTTCTGATATCGATTTGATTTTTGCTTTCCGTGAGCATGGAGAGACTCAAGGCGGTAAAAAATCCATTTCTAACCAAGAGTATTTCATTAAAGTAGGTCAGAAATTAATACAGCACCTAGATGTGGTGAATGCGGACGGTTTTGTATTTCGAGTAGATATGCGCTTAAGACCATTTGGTCAAAGTGGCGCTCTAGTACTGAATTTAGATTCTTTAGAAAACTATTATCAAGATCAGGGGCGCGACTGGGAGCGTTATGCCATGATTAAAGCTCGGGTAATGGCTGGAAACCCCGAAGATGTAAGAGCTTTTGAACAGCTACGACGGCCATTTGTTTTTCGTAAATACTTAGATTTCTCAGCCATCTCAGCGCTGCGTGACTTAAAAAGTATGATAGAGAAAGAAGTTCAAAGGAAAGGCATTGAGCACAATATCAAGCTAGGGGAGGGCGGCATTCGAGAAATTGAATTTATCGTGCAAGCCATTCAAATATTACACGGCGGACGAGACACTCGTTTGCAGGCTCAATCCTTGTATCAGGTATTGCCTTATTTATCTCAACAGCAGTATTTAGACAAATCTCAGACGGATAATTTATGGACGGCGTATACCTTGCTGCGTCGTGTAGAGCATGGCTTACAAAGTATACGTGACGAGCAGACACAGCTATTGCCTACTGAAGAAGATGAACGAGCATTGCTAGCTGCTATGTTAGGTTTTGATAGTTGGCAATCTCTCGATGATTTACTCTGGCAACAACGTAAACGTGTCCATGTTGAGTTTGAGTCTTTAATTGAAGAAGAGCAAGAAACAAACAGTGCTCTGCCTCACTTGGAATCATGGCGTGTGCTGTTTAGAGGGGAGTCTTGTAAGGAAACCATTGAAGAATTAGTAGCTAATATTCCATGGCTCAAAGCAGAGGAAAGCATAGACCAAATACAGAGGTTTATTGCTTCTCGAGGGGTAGTTTTTATGCAACCCATAGGGCAAGAAAGGTTGGCGACCTTCTTTGCTAGCTTTGCGTTAAAGTTGTCTACGGAAAAACAGCCGGATTTAGTGCTAGAGCGCGTATTGGTTATTTTGGAAGCCGTATTACGTCGCACCGCATATTTGGTTTTATTATGTGAGAACCCAACAGCCATAACTCATTTGATCCGTTTATGCCGAGAAAGTGTGTGGTTCTCCGAAGCCATTTCAACAACGCCAATGTTGTTAGATGAGTTATTGGATGCCCAAACTTTATTCTCTCCACCAAATAAAGAGTCAATGGAAACTGAGCTAAGGCAAATACTGCTTCGTTTACCGGAAGAAGACGAAGAAGCGAAAATGGATGCGATGAGACGCTTTCGACATTCTCTTATTTTACGCATCGCGGCTTGTGATATCACTGACGTAATGCCTTTGATGAAAGTGAGTGATCACTTAACTTGGTTGGCTGAAATACTGTTAGAGCAAGTTTTACAGCAAGCATGGCATTATTTAACACAAAGACATGGCTACCCTACAGATGAAGATAATAACCCTGTTTATACACCGCAATTGGTGGTGGTGGGATATGGTAAATCAGGTGGCTGGGAGCTAGGGTATGATTCAGATCTTGATCTTGTCTTCTTGCATAACGCCAATCATACATTATCGACGGATGGTAACCGCAGTATTGATAACCTCACCTTCTACACTCGCTTAGGCCAACGCATTATTCATTTATTAACAAGCTATACCGCCAGTGGTCGTTTGTATGAAGTTGATATGAGATTGAGACCTTCAGGTAACTCAGGACTATTGGTTTCCAGCTTAACGGCTTTCCGTGATTATCAATCAAATGAAGCCTGGGTATGGGAGCATCAAGCATTGACAAGGGCAAGGCCCCTAGCTGGCAATGAAACTCTCGTTGATAAGTTCAATACCATACGTTCTGATACCTTATCCAAAGCGCGCCAGCCTGATGAGCTAAAAACAGAGGTCGTTAAGATGCGCGAGAAAATGAGAGCGCATCTAGACACAAGCAAAAAAGACCTTGAGTTCGATATTAAACAAGGTAAAGGTGGCATTATTGATATTGAGTTTATGGTGCAATATTTGGTGCTGCTGCATTCTCAAAATCACCCTGAGCTGGTGGTATTTTCAGATAATATTCGCCAACTTGAAACAGCGGCGAAGAAAGGGGTGATCAGTCAAGAAAATGCTGATCAATTAGCAGAGAGCTATAAATTGTATCGTGCTTATGTGCATAGATTGACCTTGCAGAAACAAGGTAGAGTTGTCCCTAAAGAGGCCCTATTATCGAATCAAGAAGTGATTTCAGCTTTATGGGATGAGTTTGTCGAATTGACTATATTATAAGAGACCTTTGCACTAAGTCATGAGCGATTAGAAATCATGAGCGATTATAAGACGAGGCAAAGGTCTCAAAAAAAACTAATGAAACCTAATCGTAAGCCGATAACTTGATGCAATGTTTCATTGTTGATAAAAAGGAGAAGGATTATGTCCGCTATTAGTGGTGCATCCTCGTCATATGGGACTGAAGTGTTAAGTGCAAAACTAGCGCAGTCAGCTCAAAAGCAAGAAGGTCAAGCTGCGTTAAAGCTGCTAGACAGTGCGGGTGCAACTGCCCCTGCAAAATCAACGGCACCTCAAGGTAACTTAGGCAATTCTATAAACATTCGTGTTTAAAGCATTGTTGTTACTGTGAGTGGTTAGACTGAAAAGCCAGATAAAAACGATTTTATCTGGCTTTTTTTAGAGCTTTTTTGACTTGCAAGAGCGTATTACTGAATCCGTTAAATATGATTTAAGCCCACTTCTTTGATTAGTGCAATTAACATGCGACCGCTTTTTTCTCTGTGTTGATGGTGAATTAAGCGGGCTTTTTCTGAGTCTCTTAGTTCAATCGCACTAATCACATCAAGATGGTCTTTGTTTGAATTTGTTGGTTTTGGGCGCATTTTCAAAGTAAGCATGCGGAATCTATGTGATTGCTCAATGAAGTTACTGACCAAAGACGTGAGCCTATTGTTATCGGCGAATTCGACAAGGTAACGGTGAAACTGCTCATCCGCTTTTGCCCACTCTGTTAAATTGTCTTGGTCTAGAGTTTTATTCATTGTATCAACCGCATCATGCATAAGAGACAGTTGTTCTTCTGTCAGCCCTTTAGTTGCACACAAGGCAGCAGCCGTTGATTCTAATCCTGTTAAAATTTCATAAATCTCTTGCATGTCATCGATAGAAATCGGTTTGACACGCATTCCATGGCGAGGCTTAAGTTCTATTAAGCCTTCATTCGCTAGCTGTAACATAGCTTCTCTAGTGGGTGTTCTACTCATGTTAAGTAAAACCGACACTTCTGCTTCGGTCATTTGCTGACTAGAATGCAGTTCGTTATCAAGAATTTTACGTTTCAGCTCTCGATAAGCTTTGTCTGCTAAAGATACTTTTGTTTTCACCGCTTTTAGTGCCATGGAATGTGTTTTATCCTTAATCGTGGTTATCGCGTCTTTAGGCGTTGTGCCAAGGAAGATGATTTATAAATTAATTCTTCTATTTTTATATTGGCAACATAGTCTTGGGCGCAATTATGGAGTTCTGCTCGATGTAAAATATGTTCAACGACATGCTTTTGTAAATTATACACACAATCACCACCAAAGTTTAAGGTCGCAAAAGTATATTCATGCTGAGTCCATTTAGCCTCGCCAGTTTTACGAGAAGATATAATACCATTCCCTTCCAGCTTTAGGCATCCTTTGCTGCCTTCTATCTGCATCTCTCCCATAGTAAGACGCATATTTTCAGCCGCATGATCGGCTAAACGGTTACCGTCAAAAATAGCCCGAGTATTATTGAACTGAAACAATACAATTCCTGCATCTTCACCTTTTATAACAGGATTTAATTGTTGTAAATCGGCATAAACAGAATCCACTTCACCTAATAGATAACGGAAAACATCAACCCAATGAATGCCTGTTTCATGAATTAGAAAACGTTCCATATTGCGAAAATAAGGTTGTCTTGCTAAATACGCCTCTTGACCTTGTCCATCACCGGGGCGAAGACGAAAAGTAAGGTTGTATAACTCTCCCAACTGTTCGCTTAAGAGGATTTTTTTAATCTCTTGATACCAAGGTTGGAAGCGAAAGTTTTCGTGAATGATGACAGTGGCGTTTTTCTCTTTAATAAGTTGGGTCAGCTTTTCAGCTTCTTCTAAAGAGGTTGTAAAAGGCTTTTGACAAATGCAGGGAATGCCTCTTTCTATTGCTGCTGTAACATACTCTAGGTGAGTTTCTGGCGGTGTAATAATATCGACTAAATCAGGCTTTGCTTCATCTAGCATGAGACTAAAGTCTGTGTAAGTAGAAGGGATTGAGTATTCTTGGGCGACCGACGCAGCAGCGGTGGCGCTACGATTACATAGCGCCACCAATTCTACTTCTGGTATACGTTCCCAAGCATTGTAATGGAATTGGCTAAAATAGCCGGTTCCCACTGTCGCAACTCGAAGGTTTTTTTGCACCTTTACTACTCCGGAAGTTATTTTTGAAGTTGCGCCATAACCGCGCTAGTGATGGCTTCAGTGCCTGCCGATCCACCTAGTTCATATGGAATTAACTCGCCTGCAACAAAGGCATTATCAACGGCTTCACGAATTAAATTTGCGGCTGTAGAGCATTCAGGTAAATTGTGAGTTTGATCTAACCAGTCTAACATCATGGCAGCGGATAAAAACATGGCCGTTGGGTTGGCTTTGCCTTCACCCACAATGTCTGGGGCACTACCGTGGCATGGTTGAAAAACGGCATGTTCGTCACCTATGTCTGCCGACGGAGCCATTCCCATTCCACCCATTAGTGCAGCGCCTAAATCGGAAAGGATATCACCAAACATGTTTTCGGTTACGAGAACGTCGAAGTGCCAAGGGTGGCGAACTAAATTTAATGCCATGGCATCAACGTAGCTGTGGTCCGCTGTGATGCTAGGATTTAATGCCGCTTGTTCATCGAATACTTTACGGAAAAACGCGAAAGATTGAAAAACGTTTGCTTTGTCGACACAGGTTACTTTGCCTTCGCTACCATTTTGTTTTCTATGGGAAGCCAGTTTAAACGCAAAATCAAATAAGCGCTCAGATACAGTACGTGTTATTACCATAGTGTCTTTTGCGATGGCGTCGTCTTCTACAGTCCCTTTACCATGAGACGCAAATAAGCCTTCTGTAGATTCACGAATCAGTACTAAATCAATATCTTTTGCTTTTTCACTTGCAAGAGGTAGATCCAACCCCGGTACTAAACGTACTGGACGTACTCCAGCATAAAGCCCCAGTTCCATACGAAGGTCGATTTGTGGAGATACTTCTGTTCCATCGGGATAACGAACAGCAGGTAATCCCATGCAAGATAGTAAAATTGCGTCAGCTTCTTTTGCCACTTTCTTTGAAGCGGCTGGGAATGATTCACCAGTATCTCTATAAAGAGCCGCACCTGCTGGAACATCGGTGAAGTTTAGCTTGATACCTCCTGCTTTTTCACAGGCTGCATTCAGTAAATCTAAGCATGGTGGGGTGATCTCTGGTCCAATGCCATCGCCTGCAAATACCGCAATCTCAAATGTTTTTAACGTCGAGCTCATTTTTTATTCTCCGATTGATAATTTGGGCGCTGAAGGCCCTGTGAAATGCCAGTGACTAGGGGCAAGTCCCGCACTATCTTGCGATAGAGTTGCTACTTGATGACCTAATAAGCAGCCTAGATATAAGGTTTTGTGATCGTCTCCACCAAAGGCGAGACTGGAAATATTTTGCAACACTTGACTTCTTACATTGTCTAAATGAGGTCTTCCCATTGAATGGGTTAAATAGGCTTCTTCAACCCAAGTAAGATGATCTTCATCAACATCAATAAGCATGCTTGCTTGTTGTTGCCCGTCAGCGGATACTCGAACGACTTGGTTGCTGACAATGCTAGTGATCCAAAATGAGTTATCTTGAGCAAAGACCAGCCCATCTGGGTAAATGCCTTTTCCAAAAGTTGTAATGGTCTTTTTGTCTGTTAAATCACCGTTTTCTAATACGGTGAAACGGCTTAAACGGCGAGAGAATGTTTCATTGACGTATAGATATTG
Source organism: uncultured Marinomonas sp. (assembly GCA_947493575.1). GTDB lineage: Bacteria > Pseudomonadota > Gammaproteobacteria > Pseudomonadales > Marinomonadaceae > Marinomonas. The sequence goes on along the minus strand of CANLRQ010000013.1, from coordinate 53,273 downwards.
GCCCTTAGGTTCGACAATGCATTCGTTGGTATAGCCCAAATTGTCCGCAACAACTTTTGCTTCACCGTTCTCCCATAAAATTATAAAACCATCCTGTATGTTTGACCGATAGGCTTCGGCTCTTGGCTTGGTGCGTGTACTAACGGTTATCCAGATCCGACCTTGAAAATCAAGGTGAACGTAGTTGGTTGGTGGAAGAGGTTCACCATTAATTTCAATGAGGAAAGGTGTTAATAGACCATCTGGAGTTAAGCGGTAGACACCACCGTCTTCGTCGCCTAGGTGGGCAATTAAAAAATCACCATTTTCTAATAAACAGATTCCGTTGGGTTTTAAATCGAAGTTTTTGGTTTTCGCTAGAATGGAAAATTGCTCTCCATTTTTTTCAATAATAGACACGCCACCATCCCAGTTAGAGCAGTAAACGCGACCATTGGATGTTGTTAATACACACTCAGGGCGACGTAAATTGTCGCCAAGGAAGCGAATTTGGTCTAGTTTGAACATGTAACAGCCTCTTTTATTTTTGTAATATTTATTGTCAATTACAATAACGACTTTTAAAACTTATTGCAAAATAAATTTATTAATGTATACATTATAGACTCTGTTCAATAGAATGGGTTACCTCACTCGGTGAGAATTAACAAAAAAGGTCGTCTCACTTAGTGAGAATAAAAACAAAAAAAGTGGAGAATACAGATGAGAAAAATTGTTACAGCCTTAGTATCTGGTGTTTTAGCTGCAAGTTTAACAACAAGTGTTATGGCAAAAGATCGTTATCCTGAGAGGGATATTACGAACGTTGTTGTTTGGTCCGCCGGTGGTGGTACAGATGTTATTAATAGAATGATTTCATCTGAAATGGCACCTTTTTTAGATGTGAACATTAACGTAACTAACCGTCCGGGTGGTGTGGCTGGATCTTTAGGTATGAGTTATGTTCATAAAATCAAAGCAGATGGATACACTCTTGTCGGTTTGTCTGAATCCGTTGTTGCCTCTGCTGTTCAAGGTGGTTGGAATCAACGTATGAATGTGTGGTATCCATTCATCGTTGGTGGTTCACCTGATCTTATTTCGGTTGCGGCTGACTCGAAGTACAATTCACTTGAAGACTTGATCAAGGATGTGAAAGCGAATCCTAAATCCGTAAAAGCCAGTGCGGGTGGTGCCGGTTCTATTCATCATTTGAATCTTCTTGCGGTTGCTAATGGTACCAATGCAGAGTTTAACTATATTCCTTACCCTGGCTCAGCACCGGCTCAAACAGCGGTATTAACGGGTGAAGTGGATTTGGTTATTACGTCATTAGCTGAGCAACAACAGTTAATCAAGGGTGGTCAATTGAAGCCTTTGGCAATGCTGGTTGAGAAGTCACAAAAGCTAGAAGGCGTGGGCGTTATTCCATCAGCATTTGATACATATCCTGCTTTGACAAAGCATTTACCAATCATGCAAGCAATTGGTTTTGCAGTGAGACAAGATGCTTCTGACTCTGTCAAAGAAAAGCTTACGAATGCCTTTAATAAAGCAATTGCTGGTCCTAAGTTACAATCTTGGGCAAAAGACAATTACTATGTGCTTTCTGGTTTGTCTGGACAAGAAGCAAGTAATGAGTTTGCTTTCCTAGAGTCTTTGTTCTCTTGGACACTAAAAGATTTAGGTTCTGTTAAAGTTGATCCAACAGCTTTAGGTATTCCAAAACCATCTGAACTGTAATTCTAAAAGCGAACTGTAGGGAAAGGAGCTTTATCTTTCCCTACTTTGCTTGTCTTTATTGAAAGCAAAATTCACACTGGGGGATCTATGCTACCTGAACAACTCATGGCATTGCGCCGTGCAGATCTAAAAACCTCGATAGTCTTGATTGTACTGTCATCTCTAATGATTATTGAAAGTTTCAACTTTCCTCTTACGGACAGTTATGCGGGTGTTACCAATGCTTGGTATGTTTCCCCTGCATTGTTTCCTATTTTGATTGCAAGCATTCTACTCGTGTGTGGTGTCGCTCTCTTTTTAAAAGCAATGGTTTTTGTTAAATCTCATGCTGGAACAGCCTCGTCCAAAGAAAGTGCAGAAAGTTGGGGGCGGTTTTTTTTATTGGTCTCTTTAATTGCCGGGCAGGTGTACGGCTGGGTTCCTATTGTTGATTTTGCTTTGTCTGCTTTCCTATTTTTATTCTTATTCATTTTTTCTTTCTATTCAGATGACATTTCTATTCAGAAAAAAACTTTATGGCTGTGGTCAACACTTTCGATTGTTTTAATCATTATTTCGCAGTTTTTTACACCCAGTGAAGAGGGGCGCTTTCTTTTAGATTGGCTTGTGGTCGGTGTTATCGGTGTCATTTTATTACTGACTAAAGGTTGGGCTAAGCAAACTCAAACAGATAAAGCGTGGCGCTCAAGTTGGAAAGCAGCGCTCATTGTGACAGTTATTGCTTGTCCTGTATTTCGTTTGGGGATGCTGGTTCCTTTACCTACAGAAGGTTTGGTTATTGAAAAAATGGTTGATGCAAAATACGCCGTTCGTGATATGTGGAGAGGTAAATAATCGTGGATATTATGTCATCCTTTAGTGTATTTGGCGGTACTTTGTTGTCATTGCTCTCGTCTCCATCAAATATTATATTGCTTATTGGAGCATCTTTTGCGGGCATTATTTTTGGTGCTTTGCCAGGGTTAACTGCCACATTGGGTGTGGCTTTATTAACAACGCTAACCTACGGAATGGATGTCAATACGGCGTTAATTGCGTTGTTAGGTTTATATGTGGGGGCCATTTATGGTGGTTCATATCCTGCTATTTTAATTAACATTCCGGGAACCGCAGCAGCGGCGGCAACGTCACTTGATGGTTATCCATTAGCGCTTAAAGGGCAGGGGGGGCGAGCATTAGGTCTGACAACAACAGCCTCTTTAATCGGCACATTAATGGGGATTTTAGTACTGGTCATTGCCGCACCTTGGGTTGCCAAAATGGCCTTGCAGTTTACGTCATTTGAATTTTTCCTATTAGCCTTGTTCGGTATTTTAATAAGCGGTACTTTAACCAGCCCTGATTTGGTTATTAAAGGCTGGATTGCGGGTTTATTGGGGTTAGCTGTGTCTACTATAGGACGTGATCCCTTGCAGTTCTTCCCTCGCTTTACTTTTGATATGCCAAACCTAGATCAAGGATTGGAAGTTGTCCCTGTTTTAATTGGTGCATTTGGCATTCCGCAAGTAATTCGAGCATTACGTAATAAAGAAAGCTTAGGTGCAATGCAAGACTTCGGTCGTATTTTACCTGAGTGGTCAACCCTGTTTAGAAACCGTAAAAACATCTCACGCTCTTCAATGATCGGCATTGGGATTGGTGCGGTTCCGGGAATTGGTGAAGACATTGCAGGTTGGGTTTCTTATGGCGCGGCCAAGAATACTTCTTCACACCCTGAGACATTTGGTACGGGTGAACCAGAAGGTATTATTGCCTCTGAAACGGCCAATAATGCCTGTATTGGTGGAGCATTAATTCCACTACTGACCTTAGGTATTCCGGGAAGCCCGCCTGCGGCAATGCTACTTGGCGCATTGATGCTACATGGCATAACTCCCGGTCCAATGATAGTCGTGGAAGACCCTGATTTTCTTATTGAAGTCACAGCCATTCTTGTATTGTGTTCCATTGCTATGTGGGTAAATGGGATGTTTTTAGCCAAGCAGGTTGTGAAGGTCTTGAGTATTCCTGCTCCTATTTTCTTACCTGTTGTGACCCTGATGTGTATTTTGGGGTCATATGCATTAGGTTTGAATATCTTCAATCTTTACATGATGGTATTGGTTGGACTGATAGCGTACTTTTTAGGCGAAATGCAGTATCCAATTTCTCCTCTTGTTATTGGTGTCATTCTTGGACCAATGGCGGACGAAAATTTACGTCGCGCCTTAATGGTTTCGGAAGGCAGCTTAATGCCATTTTTAGAGCGCCCAGTATCCATCCTTTTGCTTTTGGTTATTGTTTTAGTATTGCTAAGTAAAGTGCCGCAATACCAGTTAGTGAAAGCATGGTTAATGAAAAAATTGGGCTTTGATTCTAATAAAGTAACAGGAGCTTAAGGAAGGTGCGAATAAGTCTACTAAGCCTCAGTCTTTCAGAGAAACCGTCAAATAAGGCACGATTCTGCAGGAATGTTAATACCTTTCAAAGAGTCGTAACGCAATGTGACGGTTTCTCTGGAAGACCCGCAGGGCATGGTCTAAAAGCCTGTCTTCTTTGTTGAGCATCTCGACAATAGGCCAGCTATTCCCATTCGATACTCGCCTCGAATAGCAGGCTTTTATCCACATGCTGAGGCAAGGGGACTTATTCGCACCTTCCTTAATGTTTCTTTTTGATAAATCGAATAGTTAAGTTGAATTTGAGGAACTGAATTATGTTTACGATTACTGTGACTTTTACGGTAAAAGAAGAAGATGTTGATCGTTTTAAAGTCTTGATATTAAAACAAGCTCAAGATTCATTAAATAAAGAGCTTGCCTGTCGAGTCTTTGATGTGGCTATTGGGCCTAGTAAAGAGGGGATTGTGTCATTTTTCTTGTACGAACTGTATGACACCGAATCTGATTTTAAAGCTCATTTAAACAGCACTCATTTCATTGATTTTAACGAAGTCAGCAGCCCTTATGTCGTCAGCAAAGTGGTTGATGCTTGGGAAAAGATATCCTCGTAGCGTGCATGCACTTAGTGCATTTGTCCTTATTGTTTTTAGGAATGCCATAGATGTCTATCTATGGCTTTTTTTTGACAATTTTCAAATGTTATAAAGTAGGAGCAAATAAAGTCTTAGCTGTTCTACCAGGAACTTCTTTCGCTAAACGAGGAACAAGGTATCCGGGTAGTTCTGCGGCTACATCGCCCATTAATTTTTGTGCCTTTTCTAAAGGAAAGTCAAAATGAGCCGCTCCCTCTACTGGATCAAATAAAAACATGTAATAAGGCAAAATGCCGTGTTTGAATAGCGTCTCACTTAAATTGACCTGACTTTTAACCGAGTCGTTGATATCTTTTAATAAAACCCCTTGATTAAGAACTAAAGCTCCTGCGTTCTTTAAATGCTTAACCGCTAGAGCAACGTCTTCTGCAATTTCATTTGCATGATTAATGTGCAATACAATAATGACATCTAATGGTGTTTGTTTTATCCATTGAGTCATTTCTGGTGTCACCCGCTGAGGAATGACTACGGGCAATCGACTGTGGATGCGCAGCCGTTTAATTTGGGGTAATTCATTAAGTGAAAGTACTCGCTTACTGAGTTGGCTGTCTTTCATTATTAAAGGATCACCACCACTTAGTATGACTTCATTAATGTTAGGGTGCTGCTTGATATAGTCTAAGACCGATTGCCATTCTTCTTGCGCCAGTTGGTTTTCTCCATATGGGAAATGTCGTCGGAAGCAATAGCGGCAATTGACTGCGCAGGTGCCTGTTGAAATGACTAACAGGCGATTTTTGTATTTGTGAATTAAGGCTTTTTGAGGGGTATGGTCTGCTTCTGATAATGGGTCTTTGTCATAACCCGCGACCTTTATATTTTCATCATGAGCAGGAAGAATTTGCAATAATAATGGGTCATTTAGGTTGTTCTTTTCTATTCTGTCTAAATACGGTCTTGGTGCCAATAACTTAAATGATCGAGCTGCCTCTTCACTGATAACGGAAGAATCTTGCGGTAAGTGTAGATAATCTAAGAGTTCTGGGATCGAAGTAATGGCGTTAGAAAGCTCTTGTTGCCATGAAAAAGTAGATTCGGTTTGGGATTTGATTCTGTTCACGTCAAATGTCTGCAAATAAGATGAATATGGGTTATTATTGCGGCAAATTAAGTGATCGCCTTGATCACTCGCTCGATAAAAGTGCCGCAATGCCTTGTGCTTGCTTTACTTTTGCTGACCTCTATTTATTGTTAGCAAAGAGCGTTTATCTCAATGAAAACACGGTGAGGAATTATGGCAAATCATTCAACCAGCGATATGCGTACTGGTACTAAAGTTATGGTCGACAATGATCCATGTACAGTCTTGGAAAATGAACACGTTCGTCCGGGTAAAGGGCAAGCGTTCAACCGCATTAAATTGCGTAACCTTAAGACGGGTCGTGTTTGGGAACGTACTTTCAAATCAGGAGATTCTCTTGAAGGTGCGGATGTTATGGAAACAGACATGGAATACCTATATACCGATGGTGAATTCTATCACTTTATGGCAACTGACGGCACCTTTGAACAACATGGTGCTGATGCGACTGCGGTAGCGGACACGGTTAAATGGTTAAAAGAGCAAGAAAAATACATGATCACTCTTTATAACGGCGCGCCATTGTCTGTTACTCCACCTAATTTTATTGAATTAGAAGTGATTGATACGGACCCTGGTTTGAAAGGTGATACTGCGAACGGTGGTTCCAAACCTGCAACGTTAACGACAGGTGCTGTTGTACGTGTTCCTTTATTTATCAATATCGGTGAAGTTCTACGAATTGATACACGCACAGGTGATTACGTTTCTCGTGCTACGGGTAAATAATGCGTTAATCAATGACACAAAAACATGATTTTTGTTGTTTAAGTATCAAAACCACGTTCTTTATGTCCATTTATGATGACATAAAGATCGTGGTTTTTTTGTACTCCCTATCTAGAAAAAGTAGGCTTTTTCTGTGATATTGCGCGCTAAATTGCTATTCCTTGTTGCTTATGTTTACATATAATAGTGGTATTTTTTAAGGTTCTTTTCTACAGTTATTTTATATATTATGCGCTCGCAGGATGTTCAACTTTGGTGTGATGCTAGGTTGAAAAGAGTGGTTTTTAACTCTCTTTTTTACGCCATTTATTTGGATGAAGAAGTTACTCTACTCTTATCTGATCCTAAGTTTAAACGAGCTTTATAGGCTATGTTTTTGTTTCGGAATTTAAGAGAAACATAAACACGAGTCTAGCTCGTACTTAGCAGTGTGCCATACATATGAATATGCAAATACAGAATATGTTCACAAAATGTGTTGTTTTTTTCATTCATTATCTACAGTGTTTTCAACCTTCCAAAAGATGTTCACTTCAACATAGTAGCCTCAGTGCTTTTATTGCTTTATGTCTCCTTTCTGGTTTTACCACACATGTGCAGGCTGATGATGACGTCAGTGTGACTGTGGGTTGGTATCATTGGGACCCATATCAGTATTTGGATATTACAGGTCGCTTGACGGGGTTAGACTATGCTCTGATAAACGAAATTTTCAATGCCTCAGATATAGAAGTAAATTATGATGAAGGCGCGCAGGACAGTTGGGATAAAAACCAATCAGATGTATTAGAGCATAAGAAAGATGCCGCAGCTGGGGCTTTTAAAACGGCAATCCGTTCTGAACAATACCTGATTTCTCAACCGTATCGATATGAGTGGAACAGCTTATATGTGCGTAATCTTGATGCTTCCTATTTTGCTGTTACCTCTGTGAGTGAACTGGTTAAGCTAATTGATGATGGTCATAAACTAGGCGTGATTAAAGGGTATAATTACACGAGCCCAGAGCTTAATGAGTATATTTCTACTCAAACGAAAAAAGGCAGCTCTTTTATTGTTTCCTCTACAACGGAAGAGGAAAACTTTAATAATCTTTATGACAACAAGGTTAGTGTTGTTGTTGCCGATCGGCTCGTTGGTGCGAGGATTATGTGGAAAAATAAGAAGCGCACCGGGCAAATTTCTGAACTTCCTCTCACCTTACCAGCTTTACCCATTCATTTATTAATACATAAAAGTGAAGATCCTGAGATGAATTCAAGAATGGAACACATTCTTGATTCTTTTAACCGAGGTATTGTAGAGCTAACGGCATCTGGTGCTATCCAAAAGACCATTGGTAATTATTTATTTCCAGTGTTGATGAATATTACCGTGCAACGAGATTGGTTTTATTTGATTGATGTGGTTGGTGCTGTGTTTTTTGCCATAGCGGGATTGTTGATTGCTAGAGATAATCGTTATGATTTTTTCGGTGTGTTTATTATGACAGCTCTACTGACTATCGGGGGCGGTTTAATGCGAGATATTTTTGTCGGTCGTGCCCCTGTGGTTTTGCGTTATCCAGAGTATATGTACATCGTTGTGAGTGTCGCCGTAGTGGGCTTCTTTCTATGTTGGATGCATGACTCTCTGCAAAAGAGTTCCCCAAGTTATAAAGCCATTGCCTATAAACAACAGGCGGGATGGCTGTTTGTACGTAGCCTAATCGAAGCCATGGCGCTTGGTGCATATACTGTAATCGGTGTAGGAGTGGCAGTAGAAATGGAGTTGTCACCATTGTGGTTATGGGGGCCAATTCTAGGTTGCCTGACGTCTTGTGGAGGAGGGATTCTGGCCAATGCTTTACGACAAGGGGAAGAAATTAAAGCAATGAAAGGCGGTTTAGATCCCGAATGTAGCCTTTTTTGGGGGGCTGTTTTCTCATGGGTGTTGATTTGGCAAGCTGAGCGCTTGAACCCTACCGAAGTTTTACTAGGTGTTATTGTTACCTTAGTGGGTACCACTGTTAGTGTTTTGTTAGTTAATCATTTTAAGTTGCGTTCACCGACATTAAAATACATTCAGTTTAGTAGGAAGTGATATGAGCAACGTAAGCACCTTAGAAGAAATTTATACGGATTTCTCGATGAGGTATTTTGAAGATAAAACCAATGGTATTTTCTCTGACTCAGTTGAGAAGTTGATACATGAGTTTCTAGCAACGGATCGTATTACGTCGGAACTCAGTAATGATGATCTGAATGACGTATTTTCTCAGGTATCGATTCCTGAACAAGGAGTGAGTGAGTCAGAATATTTGCAAGGAATGACAGAAAATGTCATTGGCCATACGATTAATACCGGCTCACCGTACTTTATTGGTCATATGACCAGCCTGTTGCCAAATTTTATGAGGCCAATGGCCAAGTTGGTTGCCACAATGAACCAAAATGTCGTGAAGGTAGAGACCTCAAAATCACTGACATTTTACGAAAAACAATCATTGGCAATGCTGCATAAGGCGGTTTATAACCAACGGGATGAGTATTATCAAGACGTGTTGGCTAGCCATACCAGCCCATTAGGACTAATTACCTCTGGTGGTACTTTGGCTAACATTGCTGCATTACAGTGTGCACGCAACCAGTCTTTATCTACTTTTGCGGACGTTGAAGAAGAAGGTTTTTTTGCAGTTCTAAATAAAGCAGGTTTTACCGAAAGTGTTGTTATCGGGTCTTCCTTAGCGCATTACTCGATTGAAAAAAGTTTAGGCTTATTAGGGCTTGGAAAGAAGAGCTTGCTATCTATTCCTGTGGATAAGCATCAAAAAATAGATTTGGTGAAATTACGGGAAACTCTGGTAGATTGTGCAAATAAACGTATTCACATTAGTGCTCTTGTAGGTGTTGCAGGTTCTACCGAATGTGGTTCGTTTGATCCTCTGGCAGAAATGGCCGACTTGGCGGAAGAGTTTGGGGTTTACTTTCATGTTGATGCGGCATGGGGCGGGCCATTGGTTTTTTCTGATGAACATAGATCACTGCTTGATGGAATAGATAGGGCAGACTCGGTGACCATTGACGGGCATAAGCAACTGTATTTACCTATGGGTATTGGTATCGTTCTGTTTAAGAGTCATGAAACGGGTAAATTAATTACGAATGAAGCCAATTATATTATTCGAGCGGCCTCACCAGATTTGGGGCGTATTGGGGTTGAGGGCTCTCGACCTGCTAATGTTTGTTATTTACAAGCAGCGCTTTGTCTTATCGGTAAAAAAGGCTACGCCCATTTGCTTGATAAGAGTATAAGTACAACCCAACAAATGGCTAATGAAATTCTATCTTCTCTAGATTTCGAGTTATTAAATAAGCCGCAAGCAAATATTTTCCTATATCGCTTTATTCCAGAAAAGTATCGTGGCTTGGCGCCATATTCACTAGAGGATAATCAAGCCATCGATCGCTTTAATATTCAGTTGCAAGAGCAACAATTAAGCCAAGGTATGACCTTTGTATCGAGAACAACGTTTAAGGTAAATTCCGAACTGTCTGTTGTTGGTCTGCGTGTTGTCATAGCAAACCCGTTAACAACTATTGATCATTGTCGGGCGGTTTTAGAAGATCAAAGAAGCATTGCTGAAAATTTAGAATAATAAGAAGTTATATGTACCAAAAATACCAATGGAAACCGAGTGCTGAAATGGCGACCTTACGACAACGTGCGGAGCTATTTGCCCAAATACGGCATTTCTTTTGTGAAAAAAACGTCATGGAAGTGGATACTCAAATACTTTCTTTAGCGTCTATTTCAGACCCTCATATTGAAAGCTTGAGTTTGGAAACAAATGTAGAAGGTCGACCGACGACCTATTATCTACAGACTTCTCCTGAGTTTGCTATGAAGCGCTTGCTTTGTGCTGGTGTGGGCAGTATTTATCAGCTTGGGAAAGTGTTTCGAGCAGAAGACAGGGGCCGCCGTCACTCAATGGAGTTTACCATGTTGGAGTGGTATAGAATTGGGTTTGATCACTGGCAACTTATGGAAGAGATTGAGCAACTTTTAAAATGTGTGACAGACGATAGCAGCATCTCTTGTGAGCGTATGAGCTACCAAGAAGCATTTGAAACGGTTTTAGGTATTAACCCTCACACTGTCACTCTCAATGAATTGCAGAAAATATCCCATGATAAAACAGAATATGGGTTAGCAGAAACAGATAGAGATACACTTCTAGAGTTACTGTTTAGTCATTCAATTGAATCTGGGATCGGCTTGAAAGACCCTTGCTTTATTCACAGTTACCCCGCTTCTCAAGCCGCTTTGGCAAAAAAATATAATATAGATGGCTATGAAGTTGCAGCACGTTTTGAACTTTATTGGCAGGGCATGGAATTGGCAAATGGTTACTTTGAATTGACGGATTCTATTGAGCAAGCGGAACGTTTGAATGATGATATGCATCAGAGGCATTTATTGGAATTACCACCTCGTCAGGTGGACGAGCGCTTGGTTACTGCTCTTGAAAATGGTTTGCCTAGCTGTGCTGGAGTCGCGCTTGGTGTAGATCGTTTATTAATGCTGCTTTGTAATCTAAATGAGATTAACAAGGTTATTCCTTTTGCTGATGATAGGGCCTAGTACGCTCTTAATAAAGTCTGCCATTATCACTATTTAAGGAGAAATAAGGTGCCAAACACTCAGGATGTGAAACGTCGTCTGACATGGATAACAGTTATTTCTTTGTTAATTCTCATTGCTGTTGTTTGGCGTGGTGGTGAGTTATTAAAACAGCAAAAATTACAGACTTTACAGGCTGAAGCATCCATTCAGTTAGAGCAACTAGGTGATGTGCTAGAAAATGCGATAACCAAATATCAACATATGCCAGCATTATTGGCCTCTAATGACCGTGTTCGAAAAGCGTTAAGGGATGGGTTGGCGTCTGATATTAATCAACTCAATCGAGAACTAGACCAAATCAATCGCATCACAGAAGCGTCCAATAGTTACGTATTAGATAGAAATGGGAATACAGTTGCTGCGTCTAACTATGCTTCTAAGGGCAGTTTTGTTGGCCAAAATTTTGCCTTTAGACCCTACTTTAAACAAGCCATTGTTGGCAGTCCTGGTCGTTATTATGCATTAGGTACTACTTCTAATCGTCGTGGTTATTTCTTTTCCTATCCAGTTTATGAAGGCGACTCAATAGTGGGGGTCGCTGTGGTTAAAATTGAACTGGAGCCTTTTGAAGAAAGGTTTTCAAATCAAAACTATGAATTTCTATTGCTTGACCCTGATCAGGTGGTTTTTGGCAGCTCTCGTCCTGAGTGGCTTTATAAAACCATGGAAACACTGACACACAAAGAATTGAAGCGCATAGCAAGCAGTAAACGTTATAAAAACCAGCCGCTTGTTAAACTGCCTATTCTTGCAGTGCAAAACATGAATGAAAGATCACGTATTATCACCTTGCTAGAAACGTCAGCAACCTTATCCAGAGATGACCAATTTGAGCGTGTAGGGTATCTGGAAATGCGCAGGCCAATTCGTTTATTAGGTTTTCAAATTGCGTCTTTATCACCTTTAAAACCCGTTAATGACAGTGTGTTTTTGTGGCGTGCATTTGTTATTGGTTGTGTCATTATTATTGTCTTAATTACTGGTCTGGCATTTTTACGTCGTCGAATGTTAAAGGAGCGATTAGTTGCGAATGAAATGAGTCGTCACAATGAAGCGTATATTCGAGCGATTATTCAAAATACACAGGCAGGTCTAATTACACTTGATCAAGATAAGCGTATTGAGTCCTTTAATCCCGCTATAGAATCCCTTGCAGGTCATTCTTTGTTACCTTTTATTGGTCAAGAGTTAGGCAGTCTTTATCAAAAGGATGAAGTTTCTACAGTGGATAATGATTTTGCTTTTACATCCACAGCAGAAGACTTGAATTTTGTGACGACAGAAGGGATCTTGCAATGTGAAGATGGTATTGCGAAAGCAGTCGAAATGAATTTATGCTCGATTGAGTTGCCATACCATCGCAAATATTTGGTGACTTTTCATGACATGACCGAACGTAAGCGTTATGAAGAAGAGATTACTCAGTCCCGTGCAATATTAGAAGAAAGAGTAAAAGAAAGAACGTTTGAATTAGAAGAGGCCAATCATCGTTTACGTAGAGAGGTTGATAAACATGAAGAAACTCAAAGGGAGCTTATTCAAACAGCTAAGTTAGCTGTGTTAGGACAGTTGAGTGCCGGTATTAATCATGAGCTTAATCAACCTTTAACAGCAATTCGAGCCTTCTCTGAAAATGCATTAACTTTTCTATCGAGGGATAACTTACCTTCGGTTGAGAAAAATTTGCGACAAATTAATTTATTAGCTCAGCATATGGGAGATATTGTTGCTCGTTTTAAGGTCTTTGCTCGAAAGGGCGATGTGCAACAAGGTGCTGTGCCACTGCAATCGACTATTTTAGCTGCGGTAAGCATTATGGAGTCTCGGTTAAAAGACAGTCATATTAAGTTGGATCTTCCTGATGACAATCAATTGTTTGTTAAAGCCGATATGGTATTTCTAGAGCAAGTGTTGGTTAATCTCATATCGAACGCTGTTGATGCAGTTAATGAAAATAAGCAAGTTGAACCATTAATTAAAATCAGTATAGATCAAGCAAGTAGCCGGAAGGTTATTTTGAAAGTGTCGGATACAGGACTAGGTTTAACAGAAGAAGCTCGTCAGCATCTATTTGAGCCGTTTTATACTTCTAAACCTCAAGGTGCGGGATTAGGCCTTGGCTTGTCTATAAGTCAGCGAATTATCGAGTCGATGAATGGAAAAATTTACGCGGATAAAGGTGAAGGAGGCGGTGCTGAATTCTCTATAGAATTATTGCTCTATACCTAGGGATGGTGCGAACAAGTCCTCTTGCCTCAGCATGTGGATAAAAGTTTGCTATTCGAGGCGAGTATCGAATGAGAATAGCCTGCCTATTTTCGAGATGCTCTTCCCTAAGTGAATGTAAAGAAGGTGTTCAAACTTTAAGGAAAATACACAATGACGGGTTCTGGTGAAGTAATACTGATTGATGATGAAAGTTCTGTTCGCATGGCCATTGCTCAGACGTTGGAGTTAGATGACTTTTCTGTGCATGAATTCTCAAGCGCAGAAGGGGTGATCAATAAGCTCTCGACAAATTTTGCTGGTGTTATCGTTAGTGACATTAATCTACCCGGACAAAGCGGTTTGTCATTATTTGATGATATTAAACGGGTGGATGAAGAAATACCTGTGATATTGATTACCGGTCACGGTGACATCAGTATGGCGGTTAATGCAATCCGTCAAGGTGTGTATGATTTCATAGAAAAGCCCTTTTCTAATAATGAATTTCTTGATGTAGTTCACCGTGCCATGGAAAAGCGTAGGTTACTGCTTGAAAATCGTAATTTACGGTTAGAGCTTGCCGCTCAAAATGCTCCCGGCCCTAGAATCATAGGTAATACTCCAAGTATTCATAAGTTACGAAGTGTTCTGGTACATGTGGCTGATACGGCTGCGGATATTATGATTTTTGGTGAGACAGGCACAGGAAAAGAGTTGGTTGCTCGTTATATACATGAGCACAGTACTCGTCGAACGTCTCAATTCGTGGCAATTAATTGTGGAGCCGTTCCTGAATCCATGATGGAAAGTGAGTTGTTTGGCCATGAAAAGGGCGCATTTACGGATGCTAAGCAGCAGCGTATAGGGAAACTCGAACATGCAAATCATGGCACCCTGTTTTTAGATGAAATTGAAAGCATGCCTATGAGCATGCAAATCCGTTTATTGCGTGTGCTTGAAGATCGAAAAATAGAGCGTTTGGGCTCGAATGATGCCATCGATTTAAACTTAAGAATTCTGGCCGCAACAAAAGTGGACTTAAAACAATTAAGTGAGGCTGGGGGATTCAGGGAGGATTTATATTATCGACTGAATGTAGTGCGTGTTGACATTCCTCCTTTGCGTGAAAGAGTAAGCGATATCTCATTGTTATGGCAGCATTTTTGTTTGGTCGCAACCGCACAATATAAACGTGAATCGCATCCTTTATCTGCATCAAGAATGCACAGTTTATTAACTTATGATTGGCCAGGTAATGTGCGCGAATTAAGAAACCTTGCTGAACGCTACATACTTATGGGGGAAAGCGGTTCGTTTGAGTTCGATGAAATTATCATAAATGAAACCAACCCTGGTGTGATGACATTACCTGAGCAAGTAGAACGTTTTGAAAAAACATTGTTAGAGCAAGAGTTGCTACGTCAAAAAGGGTCGATTAAAGGAACCATGGAGGCATTAGGTCTGCCCCGTAAAACCTTATATGACAAGATGCGTAAATATGAACTTGATAAAACTATTTATAAATAGTGTCAGGACTCTAGTACTACTGTAATAGGCTTTCGTGTAAGATGATGTTCTATCTTCGATTTTTAATTGATGATAAAAAGTGTAATATTGGATAGGTCATCTATTCTTAGTAAAAGGTTTGCTGTTTTTGAATATAAGCAGTGAATAATAAGGTCGTTGGAGGCTTGTTCCTAGGAAGGGTGAGATAATTTCCCCTTATTGTTTTCAGTGCTGTCTTATCAAAATACCTCAAATCAGTTATGGTAATGATGTTGTACTCATTTTTTCCTTCTTTATTACCTATTTGGTTAATTTGAATGCATTTTTTTGCACAAAATGTGTGCGAATGTCGTTTGTTTTGTAAGGTTGTAAACATGAAAGCATTTTTTGAGGTTCATCTCAGGTTAGTGATTACAGTATGGATGATTTTAATTGCAGTTCTAAGCCTTCTTTATTTAATGAATTTTATGAAATTCGACAGTTTGATGTCGAATGTTGTTTCATCTAAATTAGATGTTATTTCTTCCTCTTTAGAAACCTCTATTCTCAAGGCCGATCGTTTAGGGATTCCTCTTAAGTCTGCAAATAATGTGTCAGATTTAATGGAGAAAGCAAAACAAAGAGATAAAAACGTTACTAGTATTGATGTGATTGATTTACAAGGTAAAGTTATTTTCTCAACAGATCGTGCTTCCGCTTCATTATTTCCTAATAGCGAAGTCAGTCGGCGAGCTCTTAAGTCTTCTGATAAAAACTGGAATCTCAGTACCGACCTTTATCTATACAGTGGAATGCAGCTATTTGATGGCTTTGATAGCCTTATTGGCAGTGTGATTATTACTTACGATAAATCGTCGTTCTTTGGGATTTATTCCTATGTGCAATTGCATCTACTTGAAATGACAATTTTTATATTTTTATTTTTTGCTTTAATTGTCTTGTTAATTATTCAATTTGGCTTTGGTGATGTGACAAATATCATTAGACTTATTCAAGTTCACTCTGATGGTAGGGAAGAAGAAACACCGCTGGTGGTAAAAGGCAGCATTTCCTCGGTCTTTGCTGATCAAATTGAACAAAGTAAAAAGATGAAGAGTCAAGTCGTTCAAGAACTGGAAGAGGCTCAAGAGTTGTCTAAAGAGCCATCGACAGTGAAGGGGAGACTGCTGTAATGAATAAAGCAAAAAGTATGGCTAGCCTAATTAATCGTCGATTGATATTAGTAACGATAATTAGTGCGTTATTGGCTTCGATTCTAAGTGCAATGTACACCTTGGTTGAGTTTAACTTCTCAATTAAGCCTGAAATATTAAAGAAAGCAAATGCGATTTCTCAAGTTATTCATGATGACGTTGAGCTTGCCATTGTATCAGGGGTTCCTCTAGATCGAATTCGAGGGATGGATGAATACCTATCGGAAACATTAGAGAAATATCCTGAGTTGACATTTATAGCCGTTGTATCTCAGGAGGATAGACCCCTTTATTCTGCTGGTGAGTTACTCAATTTAAATAATTCTCGCGATATGGCAGATGGAACGGGAACTGTTTCTTATTTTGGCGCTTCTTTATTTGATCGATTAGAGCTTATTAAGGAAGAGTTGTCAGGTATTATTCCGGCGTTTTCTGATGAGGCTCAAAGCAAAGATATTTATGAAATGGACATCAACTATCAAGACGAACGAGCTGGTGGTGTGTTTGTTGGATTGAATTCAAACTTTATACGTAGCCAACTAGCAGATATGTTTTTTGATATCGCGATTGTGTTAGTTGCTGTGTTATTGGTGTGTTTTGAAGTCGTGATGGTTGTCGTTATGTTTTACGTATCTGGCCCATTAGAAGAGTCTGAAAAAATCCTTAAAAGACAAGTTGATGGTGACTTTTCTGTAAAAGAGTCGGTATCTAGTAGAGGTTCAATCGGGCACTTTGTTGATAAGCTAAATGAAGAATCTAAAGACCTGCAAGGAAAATTCTCTAAGACTTTTTCTAGAGTATCAGGAAATCAAACAGATGATGTAAAAACTGAAGAAGTAAAAACACGCTTGCAGAAAATTGCAGAGCGTTTTAATTTGCAAACAAAGTTAAGTATGAAAAATGGAGACATTTTAGATGCTCGAATTCCATTGTTTGTATTTTCTCTAGCGGAAGAGTTGCAAAAATCCTTTATGCCTTTGTTTGTGGCTGAGTTTTATGAGCCAAACCATTGGATTTCACGTGATGTAATGCTTGGCCTACCAATATCTGTATTCATGTTGGTCATTGCTGTATCTACGCCATTCTCAGCCAAATGGGTTGATAAATGGGGACAAAAACCATTATTCCTATTAGGTCTGATTCCTGCTATTGCTGGTTATTTAGGGTGTGCTTTTGCCCAAGATAGTATGGACATCGTAATTTCTCGCGGTATTACCGCGTTTGGTTATGCACTGATTACTATCAGTTGTCAGAGTTATATTGCGGCGGTTGTGTCCTCTGAAAATAGAGCAAAAGGCATGGCGATATTTGTTGGTGTACTTATGACAGCAACAATGTGTGGAACAGCATTAGGGGCAATTATCGCAGACCGAATCGGTTATCAACCTGTGTTCTTAATTTCAGCTGTTTTAGCAACCTTCTCAGGTCTTCTAGCTTGGAGAATGTTCTCTGGCTCGGTGAATGTTCAGCCTAAGAAAGTGGCGGCAAATGGTCAGTCAGGTCTGTGGTTACTAGCGAAAAATGTCAAATTTGTTTCTATTGTAATCTGCTGTGCCATTCCTGCGAAGATTGTATTAACGGGGTTCTTATACTTTATGGTTCCGTTGTACTTGGTTTCTTTAGAAGCCAGCCAATCTGAAATTGGTCGTATTATGATGATCTATTCATTGATTATTATTCCATTGAGTCCTATTGCATCTGGTATTGCAGATAAAACGAAGAAAATGAAAGAGTTGGTTGTACTTGGTACTTTGTTATCCGGAGGAATACTTATTTCCTTATACGGAGAGGCATCTTTCTATAAAGTTCTACTTGCCGTTGCTTTGATGGGTGTCGCCCACTCTATCTTGAAAGCACCTCTTATCGCATCCGCTCTTGAGGCGGCCGAAGATACTCCTGAAGTTGGTAGAACGACTGTTTTAGGTATACTTAGAACGTCTGAACGGATTGGTAGTGTGCTTGGCCCCGTTATTGTTGCTGCTTTATTAGCGTTTTATGATTTTGGTGAAACCATGATGATTATCGGCATTGGTATCGTGCTTGCTGGAATTATGATGTTGCTGTTTTTAAGGAAATCAGAAGATACAGATACAGCAGAAGAGGTTACTCAATGAAGTCATTATTTTTATATGTTGTTTGTTTCTTGGGTTATGCTTTTTCTTTATCAACATGGGCTAATACTACAGCTGTAGAGCCTTTAATAGAGGAAGATGAAACGCCTAAAACCGTTTACATGGTGGTATGGCGTGGCTGTGAAGATGCATGCGAAGGCTTTCAAGACTATTTGAAAGATGCAGGTGTTGCAGCCAATGTTATTGTGCGTAATGCAAATCGTAATAAAGGCAAGCTTGAAGGGTTTGTTGAAGAAGCAAAGTCTCTCAATCCCGATCTAGTTGTGACATGGGGAACCAGTGTTAGTAAAGGTGTTATTGGCACTATTGATGAGCTTGGAGAAGTCACTAAATTAGGAGATATTCCTATTTTATTTATGATTGTTGCTGACCCTATTGGGGCGAACATAGTGGAATCGTATGAAAATAGTGGACGCAAAACAGTAACAGGGATTCGTAATAGAATACCAGATGAAGTGCAGATTCGTGCAATGAGGGAGTATTTTCCAGTTGAGCGTGTTGGTGTTATTTATTCTGAAGCGGAATTAAATTCGACTTTGAATACGGATAACCTGCAAAAACTGTCTACAGATATGGAGTTCGAACTCTTTAAAGAAGTGTATAAGCTGGATGAAAAAGGAAAACCGTACCCTGATCAGTTTGACTCTTTAATGTCTTCTTTATCAAAAAAGAATGTTGATGTGGTATATGTAGGCTCTAGCTCCTATAACTTGGATCATGCAGATGAGTTTACAGGCGCGGCTTTAAAGTACAAAGTGCCTGTGGCAAGTGCTTATGACTCTATGGTAACCAATTCAAACGCACTAATTTCTGTGTCAAATAAGTACTATCGAGTAGGCCGTTTTGCAGGTAGCCAAGCAAAGAGAATATTAGTGGATGGACGTGTACCCGGTGAGCTGGAAGTCGCGTCATTAAGTCAATTTTCAATCTCAATTAATATGGCGACAGCGAAGATCATCGATTTATTTCCACCAATTCAGCTAATTCGTTTTGCTGATCTTGTGAATGTGCAAAAGTAAGCTTTATTGACTTTGATGGGACGTTTTTAATTTTGGACTCTTTATGCCGAATATGAATCAACTGGTTAACCCAGAAAACAGCAACTTGGTTCTTAAAGACGATGCTAACAATGAATTTGTTTGCACCAAGTTGGCGGTTGAGGAGTGCGTTAGTGGGATTTCTAGGATAGAAGCTCATGTATTAACAACGGTCAGTTCACCTAATGATTGGATCGGCACGAAAGTAGACTGTGAGGTGTATGACTCGGTTGGCGCTGGACGTAGTGCAAATCGAGTGTTCCAAGGCTATGTTATATCCTCAAAAAGTTTAACTCAGCAAATGGATTCTACTTATTCCAGTATGGTTTTGATTATTAAACCTTGGATAGCTCTATTAGCGTACAGTAAACAATATCGTGTCTTTCAAGAGGAGTCAGTGCAAAACATTGTTACCTCTATTTTTGATGAGTTGGGATTTAAAGGCCAGTATACGATAAAAAGCATGCCCTCAACTAAAAGAGAGTACTGCATACAATTTAATGAAACGGACTTAGAGTTTGTTTTGCGTTTGTTAGCTGAAGAGGGTGTGCATTTTTATTATGGGAAAGGTGCACAAGCGTCTAAGCTATTTCTACAAGATGCATCCAAACCTTTTGCACAGGATGGTTTGACTACACTTGATCATTTTATAGGACGAACGGGTGATTATGAGATTGTCACTAGCTGGGAAAGTCAAAGGAATTACCACAGTGCCTCATTAGACATAGCCAATTTTGACTATAATCAATCTAAATTGATTTCCAGTAAACCAAAACTGTTAAAAAATACAATTTCTGGGAATACCAAATTAAAGCAATATCGTTACCCTTCCGCTAGTGGAACGGGGAAATATACTGATCTTGCTTCATCTTTGGTAACGATCCAAAAAGCTCAAATGGAAAGTGAGTATTATCGAACTTATGGAGAAACAAGCTCCTTGTCTTTAGCTGTTGGTCATTATTTGAAAATGAATGCAAATCCGGAGAAGAGCGATGAAGGTTCATTCCTTGTTTCTGAAATTACCGCTTTATTTGAGATGACCGACGATAATAAGTTTGAGCGAAAAACGGCATTTGTATGTGTTCCAGAAGATCAAGTTTTTTATCCAACTGAAATTGAAAAGCCTGTACTGCATGGGTTGCAAACAGCGGTTGTTTCCGGGAAAAAAGATGATGAGCCTGCTTGTGATAATGCTGGCAGAGTTAAAATAAAATTCCACTGGGATTCAGAAACAGGCGATAAAACAAGTTGCTGGGTTCGAGTTGCGCAAGCAATGGCAGGTACTGGGTATGGTTTCCAGTTTTTACCGAGAGCGGGTCATGAAGTATTAGTAAGCTTTATCAATGGCGACCCAGATCAGCCTGTTGTTGTTTCAAGTGTTTATAACAGTACTCATAAACCGCCTTATGCAACAGCCAACACAACGCAAACTGGCTTTAAAACCAAGCTAAAAGGCGAATCGAATGAGCTGCGTTTTGATGATAAAAAGGACAGTGAATCCTTTTACATGCATGCAGCAAAAGATTTTTTACATGAAGTCGTGAATGATCATACTGAGACTGTTGATGGAGAAAAGAAAACCACTGTTTTAAAAAGTATTACTGATAAGACGGATGTAAATTATTCTTTAACGGCAAAAGAAAACATCACGTTGAAGTCAGATAAAAAATACTCTCTTAAAGCGACTGATTCGATTTCTGATGAAAGCAAGACCATTACTTTGAAAGCGACTGATAAGCTTACACTCGTGGTTGGTGGTAGTGAAATTGTCATGACGGATTCGAAAATCGATATTTCCAGTAAAACGGTGAATATTTCAGGATCATCTTCTTTGTCTCTCAAAGGTGGGAGTTTCTCCCTAAAAGCCAATCCAATTAGCTTTAAATCAGATGGTAATATGAGTTTTACTGCGGGCGTTAATTTAAGTATGAAAGCAGGAAATGCGTTGACCGCGAAAGGCTTGAATGCAACGTTACAAGGTGATGTGAAAGCAACGGTTAAAGGTAGCGCAATGGCGGAATTGTCCGCCAGTGGACAAACGACCGTCAAAGGCGCAATAGTGATGGTGAATTAAATGTACAAAAAAATCCCATTTCAAGACTGTAAAGCGCTGTTAAGTCATTTCGAATTATCGGAAGACGCTGCTGAACTCGTTACTTCCAATTTATCGCCAAAAGACGCGATTGATTCTTTATATCAAAATTCGCTTTTTTTGGATTTGACGCACTTTTTTTGCCACGCATTACCCATGAGAGAAGTGTTGTGGTGGGCTGTTAATGCATTAGAGATTAGACGTGATGTATGGACGCCAATTGAACTTGGGTTACTACAAAACTGTAAACAATGGGTTAAAGAGCCTCAAGAAGGACTACGACGTAGTATTGAGCAAAAGCTAAAACTGGTAAAAAACGACAGCGCTATTTTTTGGCTTGCACAGTCCGTTGTTTGGAATGGCAGTGGTAGCATTGCTGCTGTTGATTCACCGATTGTATACCCAAAAGAGTTTTTATATGCGAAGGCAGCCGCTGGCGCGATTAATACTGCGGCGGTTGTGCCTGAGTGGAAAGAGTTTACATCTTTTTATAAGTCAGTTTTTGCTATGGCGCTTGATTTAGCCAATGGCGGACCTGGAACATTATCAAATTAGGAGTGTATCAATGCCACCTGCTGCTCGTATAACTGATATGCATGTTTGCCCAATGGTTACTCCTGCTGTTCCTCCAATCCCACATGTTGGCGGACCTATCTTACCGCCAGGTAAACCTACGGTTTTAATTGGTATGTTACCTGCTGCATGTATGTCTTCTATGTGTACGTGTGTTGGCCCGCCAGATTCGATTGTTAAAGGCAGTGCCACAGTGATGATTGGAGGTTTACCTGCTGCAAGAATGGGGGATTCCACAGCGCATGGTGGGTCAATTGTATTAGGATTGCCGACAGTCATGATTGGCGGTTAAAACTCAAATTATAATATAGGTAGCAAAATGCCATTAACATTTACACGTGCAGATATTATTTCTCAAACAACTTTTGCTCAACCGAATGACCCTAGAGCGCAAGTTTTAGAATTAATTGAGCAATCTAAGACTGCAGATGTAAGCCTTCATCGCTACATGCAAGCAATCTCTCATAATGTAAAGGGGCACGATGGGCGCCCGAAGCGATTCAGCCGAGGTCCATTAAAAACGAAAACCAGTATTGCTCGAAAAGTTGGCATAATCGATTGGGATAACCCAACTACAGATAGACAGGTAGGAAAAACTCCTTTAGAGGTAAAGGACATTGCTAGAGCAACGATTGTGTTCAGTACTGTAGCTGAAATGATGGCTGTTAGAGACTATATTTATACGACGGAAGAATTTCAATTAATTAGTAAAAAGCAGTCACCAGCGGTTAAAGATTTATGGTCTAAAGGAGTAAATGATCAATATAAGGATGTTAAATTTTTCTTAGCAATGAAAATTCTTTACAACAATACTCAAATTATTCATATCGTAGAGCTTCAATTGAACGTTACTCAAATGGATCGTGGGAAAAAATACGGACATGCGTTTTATAATGTTTCTCGATTAGGAATGACAAACGGTGTGAATGAATGGCGTTGGGATGACCCTAGAGCGTCTATTGTTATACCTGGGGCTGTTAAAGGGGATATTGGTGGGAAGTTACGTACAGCTTTAACTCATATTAGAAGTATGGCGGTGGGGAATCAACGTATTTGGAAAGCACTGGATATTATTAGTTATTTCCTTCAGCACAATTTGAGAGTAAAAGACACCCTAGTTGAGCAAAAAGAGGTCAATGGAAGGACGGTAACTAGAGAGCGACATAATGCCTTTTTAAACGGTCGGCTTCCTGTCAGAATTAATGCTGGCCCATATGATTGGCAAACTGGTGGGATAACGACCGGTCCTGCACAATCATGGGCGATCGCGACATTAGCTGCATTTGTTTTCTCTGAGTTCACGCGATATCAAGGTAATGTCTATACAAGAACAGCAATTAATATGCATGAGCAACATTAATTGATTATTACTTTAGGTAGTTGTATATGTTAGAAGCGTTAATAGAGCCTATTTCAGACGAAAACCCTTGTGGTGAATATCTCAAAGATAATCGCTCTGTATATCGAGGTTATCGTAATGCGTTTAATGTTGCTCAGTCTTCATTTAGACGTCTTATAGAGGACCCTGATGCGATTAATGATAATGATTTAGTTTTGGCTAATGTTGAAAATTGGAATACGTTATCTAGTGAGTGTTCTAATTGTTTACAAAACTTGTCTAAAGATATTGAGATTTTATCTTGGCATGCGGTCTCTCAATTGTTTACGAAAGAGCCGTTTGAAAACTTAGCCAACTCCCTTGCGACATTTGATTATATTGTTACTCACTTTTGGGGACAGCTTAATCCTATGGCACCTGAAGGCAAGCTAAAAGGCGACACAGACGCGGAAAAGCAAAAAGAGTGGGCGGAAGGAAAGATTAAACCATTATTGCAGCTGGTCGGTGATACTGCTGAAAGTGGTTTGTTATATATGCCTTTACAAATGCAAACCCTTATCGATGAGATCGATTATACTCAATACTTCGCTGCCGAGAAAAATGGCACATTGTCTCAGCTAAAAGAGAGTGCATTGAAAGTGCTGCCGAGTGAAATGTCTGAAGTGACAGAGAGAATTCTGTCTCTAGGTAAAATCCATGATTCACTAGTCAATATAGAAAGCACTATTGCGACTCAATGTCGGGAAGTGGGAGCTCAAGGCGTTAGTTTTCGCTTTGTAAAAACCATAGTAGAAAGAATCATCAATGCTATGAAATACTTGTTAGCGGATGGTTTTTCTCGGTGGCCTTTAGATCCTGAAGAAGTGCAAGAGGTAGAAGAAGTTGCTGAAACAAATACAGTATCGGAAGATAATAATTCAGCCGATGCAACTCAGCAAGCTTCCATGTTAACAAACTCTGTTGGTGGTGTGCAGACACAGGCGTTTGCTTTTGATGCAAACAATGCTGTCATGAATCGAGATCAGGCGTTTATGGAACTACAGCGTATTGCAGATTACTTCTTAGAAACTGAGCCACACAGCCCAGTCTATTTATTGCTAAAAAGAGCAATACGTTGGGGGGGAATGTCATTGTCTGAGCTGATGGATGAGCTGGTTGGGGATGATGCGTCTGTTCATTCTAGAATTAGCCAGTTATCAGGTATGGAGAGTGCAGAACATGTTAGCTCCATAAAAGTAGAAAAAAGAGCTATACGGCCAGCTACTGATGTACCTTCAGTACAAACTACCAGCACTGGAAATACTAATATTGTTGAACAAAAAATGAATGAACCTGCTGCTGCACCTGTAGAAGCAGTGCAAAAAGAGAGTGAAGTAGATTCGAATAGCCAGCCAGAAAAAGAGAATAAAGTCTCTTCTTTTGAATGGTGATTTTATAATTGTAAATTTTTTATGGTAAGTAAAAAGATCATCACATATTGCGATGATTAATTTAAATAAATGAGGAAATCAAAATGGCTTCTATGTTCATGAGAATTGATGGTATTACCAATATGAAAGGTGTTGCTACACTTGAAAAAATTGGTGGGAAGGAAGGCTTCTTTGCAATTGATGCAATGTCTTGGGCATCTGATCGCAGTATTGGTATTAATATAGGTAATTCTAATAATTCGGATTCTGGAGCTATCAGCCTTAGTCCTGTAATGATTAATCGTGCTGCAGATGGTGCATCACCATATCTAACAACGTTTTTATTTGCTCCTGGCGCTCAAGGTCAGAAAATTGAAATCGTTTTCACAAAACCAAATCGTGATGGTGAAGGCATGGATCCTTACCTAATCGTTACTCTTGAAGGAGCACGTGTTTCACATTACGCTATTCAGGGGAGTGATGGTAGCTTGCCAGTAGAAAGCTTCTCTTTGACTTACACGACTATTTCTCAAGTGTATTACCATGAAGATACAACAGGTGTCATTGCTAAAGGCGATACTGTTAAGTTTGACTGCCCATTGGGTAAAGCAGTTTCTAAAGCACAACTATAAAGAATAACTATTTAGGAGGTTCAACGTGGCTTTAAATTCACAACATAAACGCGTAAGTAAAAACCGCGTCAGCATCACTTATGATGTTGAAACTAACGGGGCGTTAGAAACCAAAGAGTTACCTTTTGTTGTTGGTGTAATTGGTGACTTTTCTGCGCATAAAGATGATCGTGAAGAATTGGAAGACAGAACATTTTATCAAATCGATAAAGACAACTTTGACACAGTAATGAAACGTGTTGGGCCAGAGTTAAAATTGAAAGTCGATAATACTTTGTCGGATGATGGCAGCCAGTTTGAAGCGGCATTGTCATTTAACTCAATGAAAGACTTTGAGCCAGATGCATTGGTTGAGAAAGTTGAGCCTCTTAAGAAGTTGTCTGAAACTCGTCAGCAATTAAAAACTTTGTTGTCTAAAGCGGATCGTTCTCGTGATCTTGAGAAGCTGTTAAAAGAAGTCTTGCAAAGTGCAGATACAATTAATGCACTTTCGAATGAGTTGGGTGTTGAACCGAAAGGAGATGAATAATGAGCACTGAATTAGATACTCAAACAGCAGCACAAGCTGAAGAAGGTTCTATTAGCCTATTAGATCGTGCAATTGCTGCCACAACTCAAACACCTGCAGACACAACAAAAGAACTGTTTTCGGTACTTGCTGAACAAGCGCTTAGTGGCACAGTGGTTTGGGATAAAAACGTTACCAAAACTATTGAAAGTGCTATTGCTGAAATTGATAAGCAAATGTCTCGTCAGCTTTCAGAAATCATGCAAAAAGATGAATTCCGTCGCCTTGAAGGCTCTTGGCGTGGATTAGGCAAGCTGGTTCGTGAAAGTGAAACCGGTCGTAGTCTTAAAATTAAATTGGTCGATTTCCAAAAAGAAGAGTTGTTGGATCAGTTTGAAGATGCCCCAGCTGTAGATAGAAGCCCTCTGTTCGATGCTTTGTATCAAAAAGAGTTTGGTACAGCGGGTGGTGAGCCTTACGGATTGTTATTGGGGGATTTCCAATTCTCTCATAAAGATGAAGATGTTGCTTTGTTACGTTATATGGGTGAGACGGCTGCGGCGAGTCACGCACCGTTTATTGCTGCTGCAAATCCAGATATGTTTGAACTTAACTCTTTTGAAACTTTTGATGAGGGTAAGCCTGTTGCAGCTGGTTTTGATTCTCCATCTTATGCGTCTTGGAATTCGTTCAGAGAAAGTGATGATGCACGTTACGTAAGTTTAACTTTGCCTCAAACATTAGCTCGTTTGCCTTATGGAAAAAAAGGTTTATCGACGAATTCATTTGATTTCGAAGAGTTGAATACGGACTCTGATGGTAATCCATTACCAGAAGATAACTCGCAATTAGTATGGTCAAACGCAGCGTTTGAAATGGGTCTTAAAATGACTCAATCTCATACTGCATTTGGTTGGTGTACTGCAATCCGCGGTTTAGATAATGGCGGTAAAGTAGAGAATCTACCAAACCTAACTTACAAGTCTGCAGCGGGTGATTTACAGCAACAATGCCCTATTGAAGTGAACTTAACGGATGAGCGAGAAAAAGAGCTAAGTGATCTAGGGTTCTTGCCTTTGGTGCATTATAAAAATACCAACTATGGTGTATTTATTGGTGGTCAAACGGTTCAGAAACCAAAAGTGTTCACTGACCCTGATGCGACATCAAATGCGGCGATTTCAGCTCGTCTTCCTTATATTATGGCGAGTAGTCGTATCGCGCATTATTTAAAAGTAATGGGTCGTGATATGTTGGGTTCTAACTTAGAAGCGGCTGACCTTAAGAGAGACTTACAGGCTTGGATTGACCAATATACAAATGCTGGCGCTGTAGGTAATGCTGAACGTTCTAAAACACCATTGTGTGAATCGGTTATTAATGTAGTTGAGCAACCTGGTCGCCCTGGTTCTTACTCTGCGGTAGCTCATTTGCGCCCATGGTTGCAATTAGAAGAATTAACCACTTCGGTTCGCATGGTAACGAAAATTCCAGGTTAGTAACTGAAAGGGCTAGTGATGAGTTGCTTTTACATTGAACTTATTAGGTGTGAATATTGATGTTTCAGGGCTCCTTGCAAGATGAGTTTAATAAACTCGATGTAGATCAAGAAGACTATCTTTTCTGCGCATTGCAAATGTTAGCAGAATTGGATGAAGACATATTAACGAATAAAAATACGTTACTGGCTTCAATCAATGGTCTGATTGCCTCTATTGATGAAAAACTCTCGATGCAAGTGTCTGAAATTTTACATCATGAAGATTTTCAAGCGTTAGAAGCAACTTGGAACGGTGTCTACTCTTTGGCTCATTTACCGATAAATGGGCACAAAGTGAAAGTTCGTATTTTGAACTTATCTTGGGAGGAGTTATCGCAAAATGTGAATAACTCCATCTCTTTAAGGCGTACCGTTTTATATAATTTAATTGGTAACAGAGAGCTAAACACATCAGGCGGGCAACCGTTTGGTATGATGGTAGTAGATCGAGCAATATCCTTTAATTTGGATCAAGATTACGATGATATTTATACTCTTGAGTTGTTAGCTAGATTAGGTGATTTGTGCTTGTGCCCTTTTATTTTTTCACCTGCTGAAGATTTTTTTGGTGAAAAGGGAGCCGACTGGTTATCAGATACTCGACGAGTTGAAAAAATCTTATCGGATGCTGAGTTTACTTCTTGGCAGCGTTTAAGAAGACAGCCAGAAGCGCGTTATATTGGCATGGTTATGCCTAGAGTAAAGTTACGCGATCGATACTCTAGTGAGTCGTGTTCAAAATTTTTATTCGAAGAAACTCATCAATCTCAAAGAGGTTTATGGGGCAGTGCGGCTTTTTTGTTTGCCAGTATTGCAATGAGAGAGTTCAATCGCATTAATTGGTTTGGTTTTATGAAGTCCCGTTGGCAAGATCAATATACGGGCGCGTTGGTTAATGTACCTCCTAATAATATAGGTTCATTTAGTACGTTAACGCCTACACCGGATGTAAGAATAATTACAGATATGGGTGTGTTCTATGCTGAACAAGGTTTTATTCCTTTATGTCATAGCGTGATGACAAATAAGTACTTTTTTAGAGGAAATAATTCTATTTGGAAAATCGAAGCTGATCAGAGTGATGTTGTAATGGCTCAATTACAAACAACTTTGATGGTTTGTCGTATCGCGCATTATTTGAAAGTTCAAATTCGCGGCATGATAGGTAATTTTCAAACTGCCCACGAATGTGAGCAATATTTGAATCAATGGTTAGATAGGTATTCCAGTAATCTATCGAGTGCTGATGAAGACATGTTGGCGAAATACCCTCTTAGTAAGGGGACTGTTACCGTTAAAGAAATAGAAGGTGAGCAGGGCCGATATTCCTGTGATGTTTTGATTCAACCACAGTATCAATTTGATCATGTGTGCGGCGAGATGTTGTTATCAACAGATCTAGGTGCTCAAAGTGGCTCTAGTGGAGCTTTAGTATGATTTTTTGGAAAACCTTTTTACGGGATGAAGCGAGTGTTGGTGAGGACTATCTTGAGTCCATTCGTTTCCAGCTGAGCACATTGCTCAACTCTGAAGCGCCTATGATAAGTTTTTCTAAAGGGTTTAAAGAAGTCGAAGCCTCAAATATGAGATTTGGGTTAGACAGTGGCTACAGTATTTCTAGCCAAATGAATAAAGATCAATTCTCACGTTCTGTAGAATCGTGGGTAAGGTCTTTTGAACCTCGTTTAAGTGATGTCAGTGTGTTTATTGAGGAAAGTGACCCTGGAAAGAATGTCATTTGTTTTTCTTTAATGGCGAAAGTAAAAACGGCTAATGGAAACCATGTTTTTCTTTTCGATTCGAATATAAGTTTGTCAGATCAAGTGGCAAAATTAGAGGGTCAAGAAGTTGTCTGATCAATTAATGCGTTACTTTGAGCGAGAGCTAGCTTATGTTAGGAAATCATTATCCGAGTTTGCTCAGTCGAATCCAGATCATGCAGATAGATTAAAGCTGAATCAAAGTAGTAATGAAGATCCTAATATCAGCCGTTTGATTGATGGCATGGCCTTACTCACGGCAAAAACAGAAAAGAAATTTGATGAGCAATATCCTGAACTCTTGCAGGATCTTTTTAATATCCTATATCCAGGGTATTTACAAATTTCCCCAAGCTATGCACCCATTACATTAAAAGAAGATCTAGAAAAGTTATCTGAATCCGTTCACTTGGCGCAAGGGGCACAGTTGTCTGTGACGACTCAACATGGTGAGGAGTGCTTTTTTACGACAGCCTCAGATTTACAAGTTGACCCCTATTATATAAACAATATTAAAGCGGAATCGGCACCGTTTAATTTTATAACGCCGCCTAATTTGAAGCAGGCAGACTCTGTTATACAAATTGACTTGTGTTGCGCTGATCCAGGAAGTGCATTTAGCCAATTGGAT
Organism: uncultured Marinomonas sp.; assembly: GCA_947493575.1. Classification (GTDB taxonomy): domain Bacteria; phylum Pseudomonadota; class Gammaproteobacteria; order Pseudomonadales; family Marinomonadaceae; genus Marinomonas. The sequence goes on along the minus strand of CANLRQ010000013.1, from coordinate 23,479 downwards.
TTACAACATTTCGATTTCTATGTGAGAGGCTTTGAGAACAACTCTAAAGGTTTGATTGATCTTTTGTTGTTAAACACAGAAGCAATTTCCATTGTCTCTCCAGATGGTAAGCAAATTGAAATACCTTCCTCTCGTTTAACCTCACGAATTACCGATCCAGATTTTCAATGGTTACCAAAATATGGCAATCATTTTATTGGTTTTGATTTATTACGTGATTACTTTGTTTATCCAGATAAAGCCGCTTATTTTAGAATAGAGAACTTTGGTCAAGACTTAGCATTATTTGAATCTTCAAGCGTCACAGTTAACTTTTTTATAAAGCAACTTCCTGTTGAGTTTTTACGCTTATTTGATCATCGAGTATTTAGTCTTAATACCGTGCCCGCTATCAATTTATTTGAGAAACGTGGTGAGCCGGTGAAATACGATTTTTCACAGCTTGCTGTGCCCGTAATCGCCGATTTAAACTCAACGAACGAAATGACAGTCGTTGCTGTAGAAAAAGTATTTGAAGTATTACCTACAGGTGAAATTGAGCTTAGCCCATTGTATGAAGGTGGGTATTGGTATGATGAGTCTCAACCTCAGTGGCAAGCTCGCCAAATGTGGACAGAAAAAGGTGAAAGAAAAGTATCTTTGTCTTTGAGTTTTATGGATCTTGCTCAAAGACAGAATAGCGTGTTGTTATCAATGCAACTAAAAGCGTGTAATGGCCGTTTACCTTGCTTACTTCCAGCGAATTATCCTGTTGAATTATTAGAAGCAATTGAACTGCCCGGCGAATTGTCTTTGCTAAATGCACCGACAGCACCCCAATACCCAAATTTGGATAACCAACTTAACTGGCGTTTTATTGCATTAATCAATGCAAATTTCTCAAGCTTGATTCAATCCGATAATCCTGTGAAAGCGTTGCAAGAATCATTAAGAATGTGCTCTCCAGGAAGAAATTGCCCCCAAGCTGATGCTATAAAGCAAGTAACATATCAGCATGTTGTGGCTCCTATGATGATACATCAACATTCTGTGTTCGCTTCTGGAACTGTGGTAAATGTTATGGTGGATGATGGCATGTTATCCAATAATATTGCCGTTTTAGGCTCTGTTTTGAACCTGTACTATCAGCAGTTTTGTAGTTTTGACCGCTTTATTCAATTAAAAATGACTAGGTTTGGTAACGATTCTGCCAGCATTGAATATGACAAAGTGCATGGGAGCCAACTATGTCTCTAATGCCGGATATCATGCAAACGCCTGAGCGAGTTGAGTTCTTGCAGGTTGTTCGGTTGTTACGCCACATCTCCCTCACGCGTAAAATTGAATATCATCCCGACCCTATGCCGATTGGTGATAATGTTGATGTTGTTTCAATTGAAAGCTCCTCTCAGCGTGTAAAAGTGATGTTAGGGTTAGAAGCATTATCTGGATGCAAAGGCATTATTCCAGACTATTTATACAGTGAATTGCTACGCAGTTTGCATCAAGATAGTTCACCTCTTCAGGCTTTTTTAGATGTATTTAATCAAAGGTATTTTGAGCTGTTATCAAATGCAGCGACCACTCGAAATGCATTACTAAGAGAGGAGCAAGATGCCGTTTTAGGCAAAACTTTGACTCGTCTAAGCCAAAAAACAGCCTTGTCCCAACTCTATGCTTTGCCAGATAGTTTATTAGATAAATCGCATGTGAGTTTCTTACGCTTCAGTTTTTTATTAGGCGTAAAGAATCGCTCCATACGTGGATTGAATCAATTATTAAGTGAATACTTTCAATTAGATGTTGGCTCAAAAGTGGTTGGCAGCACAACCTATCGTATGCCGCAAGAGAGTTTAACTCGTTTAGGAACGGCCTTAGGCCATAATAATCAACTAGGTGGTGGTTTATTGCTAGGAAAGCAAGGTACGCAACTTTATCAGTCTTTAGAAATTCGAATAAAACCTAAGAGTAGAAAAGAATATTTGAGCTTATTAACAAATTCTCATTTTGCTAAAACGTTTCGTCAATTGGTATCAACCTATTTGAGAGAAATGGTGGATGTGAAAATCTATTTGTTTGTGAAACGAGCTTACATTGATGCCCCTGTTATTTCAGCGAGTAACATTGGTTTTAGGATTGGCGAAGCAAATTGCTTAGCGCCCGAAAGAAAATCCAATGAGTACCGTAAAATTCTATTACAACCAGAGAGATCATTATGTCATACGTAAAATTGGGAAACTTAGTCGGTAAGTTAGATTCAAATTTAAGAGATGCATTGGAGCAATCTGCTGGGGATGCAATGTCTCAAACGGTAAGTTCGATTGAAATTGAGCATTGGTTACTACAAGTAATTGCATTAAATGATGCAGATCTAACCTCTTTTCTAAAAAGTCAAAATGTCGATACCACAGCATTAGTGGGTGAATTATCAAATCGTATTGAGCGTTTGCCAAAAGGCGCGAAAGGACAACCTACTATTAGCGGTGCGCTAAGTGAGTTAATGGAAGAATCTTGGGTTCAAGCTTCGGTTAACTTTGGGCATGCTCAAATTCAATGCTTACATTTATTATTAACCTTGCTGCAAACGGATGCGTTTGGCATTCAAAAGCTGAAGTTAAAGAGTTTAGAGTCTATTTCTATAGAGGCTTTGAATGGCAAAATTGGTCAATTAAAACAAGCTTCCGCAGGTGCATCAGCCGGTTCACAAGCGTCTGTGTCAGAGCAACCTTCTGCGGGCGGCGCGTTAGACAAGTACACAGTTAACCTGACTCAACAAGCTAGGGATGGAAAGATTGATCCTATTTCTGGTCGTAATTCTGAAGTGCGCTTAGCGATTGATATTTTATGCCGAAAACGTCAAAACAATCCAATATTAGTCGGTGAGCCTGGTGTTGGTAAAACGGCCGTTGTTGAAGGGCTAGCATTACGCATTGTAAGTGGTGAAGTTCCTCCTGTGATTCAAGGTGTAGAGCTTCACTCTTTAGACTTAGGCCTTTTGCAAGCGGGCGCAAGTATTAAAGGTGAGTTTGAGAACCGACTAAAAGATGTTATTAATGAAGTTAAGAGTTCTGAAACACCTATTATTGTGTTTATTGATGAAGCCCATACATTAATTGGTGCTGGTGGTGCTGCAGGTCAAAATGACGCCGCTAATTTGCTAAAACCTGCCTTAGCTCGTGGTGAATTTAAATCTCTTGCTGCGACTACATGGGCTGAATATAAGAAATACTTTGAGAAGGATCCTGCTTTAACACGTCGTTTCCAAGTTGTAAAAGTAGAAGAACCTTCAGCAACGGATGCCATGCAAATGTTACGTGGCGTTGCTGCTTCTCTGAAAAAACACCATAAAGTTTTTATTCGTGAAGACGCGCTAGATGCTGCGGTTAATTTGTCGATTCGTTATTTGCCATCACGTCAATTGCCAGATAAAGCCATTAGCCTTTTGGATACGGCCTGTGCTCGAATTGCATTAACCCAAGGTGCAAAACCAGAACGTGTGGAATATTTAGAACAAAAAATTCGTTATTTAAATAGCGAGTTAGATGCATACAAAGTGGAAGATGCGGTTCTAAGTGACCTTTCAGAAGATCGTCAGTCTCTTACAAATGAAGTGACTCGCAGAGAGTCTGAGTTAGTCTCTTTAAATGAAAAATGGGAAAAAGAGTTAGAACTTGTACAAAAAGTTATTGCTTTAAGTGATGATATTCAAGCTCAACAAGAAGAGGGTGCAGTTGATACAGCAGCGCAAACTGAGCTGCAAGGTTTGCTTGATCAGTTAGCGGCTGTTCAAGGGGAAGAGCCTCTTGTTTATCCTATGGTTGATGCGGGAGTGATTGCCACTGTAATCTCCAGTTGGACAGGCATTCCTGCTGGCAGTATGGTTAAAGAAGAAGTTGCCGCATTACTGACGTTAGAAGACGCATTGCATAATCGAGTTATCGGTCAAGAAACGGCCATCAGTGAGTTAGCGAAAAGCATTCGTATTTCACGTGCTGGTTTAACGGACAATCGCAAGCCTGTTGGTGTGTTTTTAATGTGTGGTCCAAGTGGTGTGGGTAAAACAGAAACTGCGATGGCCCTTGCGGATCAAGTTTTTGGTGGTGGAGATAATTTAACGGTTATCAACATGACGGAGTTTAAAGAGGAACATAAAATTTCTATGTTACTCGGATCTCCTGCTGGTTACGTAGGGTTCGGAGAAGGTGGTGTATTAACTGAAGCCATTCGTCGTAATCCATATTCAGTACTGTTACTTGATGAGATGGAAAAAGCGCATCCTGGTGTGCATGATTTATTCTATCAAATCTTTGATAAAGGCCATATTAAAGACAGTGAAGGGCGCACGATTGACTTCAAAAACACCATTATTATCATGACATCTAATGCTGCTGATCAGGCTATTTGTGATATTTGTGAAGAATCTGAAGAACGTCCAGAGAATCAGGAATTGGTTGAACAAATTCGACCTGCGTTGCAAGCTTTCTTTAAGCCTGCTTTCTTGGGTCGTACTACGATTGTTCCTTATTACCCATTAAATTCGGCTGAATTAGCTAAAATCTCTGAAATTAGTTTAAACCGTATTTCGAAGAAATTGGCTGAACAATATAAAGCCAGCTTTACTTGGGATGAAAGCTTTATCGACTTTATCGTGTCTCGTAATACTGATCCAACAACAGGTGGCCGTGCTATCGAGCAAATTATTAATCGTGCTCTGATGCCGAAGTTGGCTGAAGAGTGTATCCAGCGTTTGAGTGAAGGTTTAACTATTACGGATGTTAGTGTAACGGTTTCCTCTCAAACAGGTGAAATTCAATTGGCTATCGCTTAAGCGAGGAATATTGTGCATTTTACTCAGTGGTTAAAGAAAGTAACCGTGTTAACGACGGCTGTAGTCGGTATGAATTCAGCCTTTGCTTTAGATCGCTTATATCTTGCGACTCAAATATGGGAGCCTTATCAAACTGTTAGTGAAAATGGGGATCTTGGTGGAATTGCTGTTGAGAGAGTTCAATGCGCTCTACGCCGTATGGGTCAGGCCTATGAAATTCAAGTAATGAGTTGGGATAAAGCCCAGCTCTTAGTTGAAACGAGTAAAATGCATGGTTACTTTGCTGGCTCTTTAAGTAAATCTAGGGCGGCTTATGCCGTTCCCTCTGGGCCTGTTGTATCAGAAAAGCTGTCTTTTTTTGTTTCTCCAGATATTACTGCCAGTGTAAAAGATGAAACCTCCAAATATAATTTGAGATTTGGCGCAAAGTTTAATACGAATAAATGGCTTTCTTTAAAACAAGGTGGCTATAACGTCATCAAAAAACCAAGGGATGCGACGTCTTTATTACAAATGTTATGGCAAGGCGAATTAGACGTAGCACTTGAGTACGAATTGGTTTTTGAACACTCAATGAAAGAACTGAATATACCATTGGATTATTTTAAAAGGGTAGAAAGAGGCACTCAAGATTTGGCTGTTCACTTTTCTAAAGGGTTTATTCGTCAAAACCCAACATTCTTAAAACATTTTAATGAGTCGTTACTTTTATGTCTTTGATCCTAATGGAAAATAGTAAATTATGAGCCTTAGTTTACAATTGGTTGAACTGCCTGAGAACGAACAGGTAGCGAGCCGGCAAATCACCATTCCTAACACGGGCGGTACCATTGGGCGATCTTTTGATTGCACTGTGCAATTACCTGATTTTAATCGTTCTTTATCTCGTGTTCACGCTGAAGTTGTCTTGTCACCAAAAGGGGGATATCAAATCGTCGACAGAAGCACTAATGGTGTTTTTGTAAACGGACGCCTTTTAGGAAAAGGTGCTAAACATGAGCTATCGGATGGCGATAATATAAAAATGGGGGCTTACACCCTGTTGGTTAGTGATATTGAATCCTTGTTTGCTTCAAAAGAGGATAGAGTGGACGCTCTAAATACCACGCCTTTTTCTGATAATACCAGTGATGTGTTTGATTCAAAAAATTTGGAATCAGATAGTGCATTTCTGAATGATGGTTTTTTGCAGAATGAAGCGGATTACGAAAAGAATACAGTGTCGGGTAATACGCCCCAATCCTATTCTAAAGAGAATGTGTTGAGCACAGATGTATTTGGTTATGATCCTTTTGAAGAGTCTGATGACATTGTATTGAATGATAAAGAGTCAAAACTCAACGATTTTGATGATTTTGAATATCAAATGGATGAGATTAAGCCGCTTCAAAGAATTGCCAATACGGAAGAAGTAACGGCATTACAAGATAGTGTTACTCGATTAAAACACATAGTTGAGCAACAACAAGATGCTTTATCCAGCTCAATTGCCCATGAGCGTTTAATGGCATGCTTAGAAGTGTCTTTAAATAAGTTTCTTGAAGACCTTCATCCCAGTCAGTTAGAAGAAGAATTTGATGATTATATTTCAGGCTGGGGATCAAAAGATAAGAAATACTGGAAACTGTACAAAAAACAATTTATTCGAAAACAAGAGAAAGGCGAATTCTATAGACAATTTTACGCAATACTGTTTGAAGAATTTAGAGGAAAATAATGATAGTTGCTCGGTTTAAAAAATGTGTCATCTTACTATTAGGAGTTATGGTGTTAAGCGCTTGTAGCTCCAATTCCCCGGCATTTTTGGCCCCCTATAAAGTCGAATTTAATGTTGTGCCAACAGACGACATTAATATTTACTCTGATGACGAAGCACGTCCAGTAAAAGTAAGAGTCTATCAATTAAATGAAGTCGGCCCATTTAAAAATGCGGATTTTTTAGCTTTATATAATCAAGATAGAGAGGTGTTAGGCAGCGCTTTGATTGATGTTATTACTTTGCCACCTGTGCTGCCTGGAGTGTCTCAAACTTTGAGCTTAGATATCCAACAAGAAGCTCGATACTTAGCTGTTTTAGCTGAGTTTGCCAATTATGAGACGACTTCAACTAAGTCATTTATAGGTTTAGTTGAGAAGCCTGACAAACACCCTGTATTTATTCGTATAACCAGTACAAAAATTGAGATGACTCAACCTGTGAAGTCACCTTGGTGGAAAATTCTTTGAGGAGCTTAACGTGAGACGTCACCGTAAAGTCGTTTGGAATGAGGGCATGTTTGTTGCGCCTCAACATTTTCAGCAACAAGAGCGTTATTTTCATCATTATCTTGAGCAGTATATTGCGCAATCTACAGGGGCTCGTCGCTCTGGCATTTCGACATTAGAGATAGATACCCATAGGCTGAAGATTGGAAAGCTGGCTGTTACTAAATGCCAAGGTATCTTTTCAGATGGAACTTACTTTGAAAATACTCAGGAACTTATTTTAGACATTCCGAATGGAGTGTTAGAGAAACGTGTGTATTTAGCCTTACCAATCTCTATTGAAGGAGCAAATGAATACGGCACCGAAACAGAAAATAAGCGCTATATCAAAGTACCAATAAACTTATTTGATTCCAGTGATGCGAGTCAAAGCGCAGTTGAAACCTTGTTATCCGAGCCTCATGTTCGCCTGATATTAGAAGGTGAAGAAGTGACGGGTATGACGCTGATTCCAATCGCAAAAATATTGGAAAAAAGAGAAAGCGGTGAGGTGTTACTGGAGAAAAGCTTCATTCCTGCTTGCTTACAGTACGGTGCTTCGTTGGTTCTAAAAGAAAGAATGAAAGAGTTGCACGCTCTAACTCAAGCCCGTGCCAACAGTGTTGTTCAACGTATTGGTGTTGGTCAAGATAGGAAAAGTGAACAAAGTTTAATGAAAGAGTACCTTTGGTTACAAGCCTTAAACCGTTGGCTACCATGGCTACATCTTACGATTGAGCGCCCTGAAATGATTCTGGAAGAACTTTATGATGGGCTGGTTCGTTTTTCAGCAGAATTAAAAAGCTTTACGCCGAGTGTCGCTGATGCGCCTGACGCATTAATTCAAGATGATCTAACGACTGTGTTTGCAAAAGTGTTCTCTGAATTAAGAGATCAATTGTCAATGGTTCAGAATGACAGTGTCACTGAAGTTAATTGGGATAATGCGCTCTTTGAACGTCGTCGATTGCTGAGGACGTCTATTCAAAACATACACTTGATGGACAATAAACGCTTTGTTGTCGCGGTTGAATCCTCCGTTGGTACCTCTGTTTTATCTCAAGTGTTCTCTAGTGCATGTACCCTTAGCGGCTTAAGTCAAATTGCAGAGTTAGTCCGTAACGGTATCTCAGGCATTCCGCTGACTGTGTTGCCTATTGCCCCTTCTGAATTAAAGCCCCGGGCAGATGTTTGTTATTTTGAAATTGATACGGGTCACGATTTCTGGCAAGAAATAAAAAATAAGCGCGAACCCATCGCGTTACATGTCGACAACCGAATATCAGATGTAAACCTCACGCTTTATGTTCTAGGGTAGTCAAATGAATGAATTTCTCGATGAAGAAACGGTAACGCTTGAGCAACCTAAAGCGGATACGAAAAAATCAAATAATGAAGCCGATTTCTTATTAGAAACGGCTCATGCATTGAAAAATCATGCGAGATACACAGCTGATTTACAAAAATACGATTATTTTGAAAATCCAATTTTAAGTGCTTGCTCGGAAGTGTTTTCATTAGCTGTTTCGATTGGTCGGATGCAGTGTCCGAGTGATTTATTTCTCTTTAGGAATGGATTAAAGCGCGCCATCACAGATTTGAAATACAAGGTGTCTCTTTTAGATTACCCAGCCTCCGTACCAGATAAAACCTGCTTTTTATTTTGTATCATGCTTGATGAGCAAGTCTTACACAGTAAGTGGGGAGAAGAGTCTGGTTGGGATAATCAAACGCTTGTGAGTGAGCTTTTTGGCATAAAAAATGGCGGTGAGCAATTTTATGCCGTGGCTGAAAGAGCTTTGTCTCAGCCTGTATTACTTGCTGATTTGATTGAATTAATTTACGTTCTGTTAAAAATGGGCTTTCAGGGACAGTTCCGTGGATCTGAAACGAGCCAGATTGATCGACTGGTGCAACGTTTAGAAACCACCATTTTTTCAAAACATATTATGGCCGAACCAAAAGATGGTTATGGTATTAATATGATTCCAGATATTAGCAATGTAAAAATCACTAGACCAAAAAGACCGGTAAAATACTGGCAACAATTTAGTATTTTTGGATTGCTTATTATTGTTGTATTGGGTGCTACATCTTATTGGTATGACGCAACATTGCCCCAGCGAGCAAGTGATTTTACTTCTTTAGAGAAATTTACCGACACGTATTACAACTCGAAAAATGCTCAAGCCACTGAGTATGTTTATACCAGTACATCTGAAGAGATGGAGGCCGCAGCGCGTCGTTATGGTCCTCCAACATTTAATGAATAGTTGGAAACGTTACTTAAATTGAGACCTTTGCACTAAGTCATGAACGATGATAAGACGAGGCAAAAACAGACGAAAAAGCGAAGTTTATGAGTGATAAATGCGTATTTTTAGTCTGTTTTTAACAAAGTATTAGAAGCGTAGTCGTCGTGCAAAGATCTCAAACTGTATTTATTGGATCTGGCTTGTTCCAGTACTCTTTATAGACTTTTAATTTAGGCACTTAACAATGAAAAAAAATAGAGCATTCTTTGCTGCTATCTTAATTACATTATTGAACGTGGCGATTGCTTCAGGTTTTTTTTGGTTTTTTAACCTTTGGTCTTTTGGGTCGAATGTTTGGTTGGGCGCTCAAATTACTGGAATTCTTGTTGGTAGTGCTTTCATTGCCTCTTCTATTGTTTATCTATGGAAACGAAAAAAGTCTAAACCTAAAGATGATACAGACAAGCAAGTGGCTTATTCTCGAGCCCATTTGATGATGCGGTTCGATCAACTCTGGAAGACTCAAGCAAAATATTCAAACTCACCTTATCGAACTCCATGGTACTTTTTTCTTTCTGATCAAAGTCATGAAAGTCAGTCGATTTTATTACAACAAATGGGCTATGAGCTGGTCGATAATGAAGACGACGTTGAGATTGATGGTTCTATATTACGCTTTTGGATAAGTGAATCGTCTGTAGTTGTTAGTATTCATCTAACAAAGAATATTTCTCTTTTGACACTTCAATTGGAGCAATTACTTGCGTTAATGCGAAAGAAAAGACCTCGTCAAATGGCCAATGGTGTGATTTCTGATTTGGCATTATCCGAGTTGGTATCAGTGGATGAAAGGCAATTATTTGAGGTTTCTAAACGTTATAGAGCAACGATTAAATGGTTAGATCAACATTGTGGCCTGTCATTACCTGTTTATGCTGTTTTTAGTGAGCTGTCGTCTGTTGCTGACTTTTGTGAAGTGTTTTCTACATTAGATGAGCATATAAGAGAAAAGCCATTTGGTGCATTAATGCCCACGGAAAATAATACGGGCTTCGACAAAACATGGTTTAGTGAATCCTTTATGCAAATTCAAGCCAGTCTGTCGAATAGCATCACGGCTTTCTTGAAAAAGCAGTTGAATGCAGAATATCGATCTTCATTAGTATCTGGTATTTTTCAAATTAACGCATTAAAAACAGACATTGAGCACTTCCTCGTACAGACATTTGAAGAGCATCATTATGATGATAAACCCATTCGTTTTAGAGGGTATTTCTTTGTTAATTCGGGGAGGGAAAGCGGCCAGACAGATATCTTAACGTTAGTGCATGCGTCGGATTTAGGCTATGAACGCTTGAATAATACATCAGTGTCAAAGAGCAGTTTAAGTTTATTTGGGAAGAACTTGATAAGACGCTGCATTATTAACGAAGCCGCTCTGGTGGGGGTTTTTGTTCGTAAAGAAAGAGTGTTTAGAGCAACAAAAGCATTGGTTTATGGTGGCTTAACTGTTTTATTTGTGGCTTTTTTGGCTCTTCTTAAATCGAATTTTGATTATCAACAGACTTTAGATCAGCATGCGATTGCGAAACTTGCTCAGTATAAAGAAAATCTGCAAGCGAATGAGATCATCCCCGATGACTTAGCATCGCCTGTTTTCAGTTTATCTGAACTGCGCAAAATTCATTTGTTGTACGAACGACCTTCTCCTTGGTATATCACAAATTTATTGCCGGATTCGAGTATTCAAACGGAAGTTCATGATGAGTATTACGGGGTATTAAATCGTGTGTTACTTGCGTTGATGCGCGACTATTTAATGAAAGACCTTTTTGTATTTAATAAACTGGATGACAAAGTTAAAACATTAGAGTTATTAAATGTGAATCAGATTTTATACGATCCTCAACGAAAACATATCGATACGCTGATTTCTTATTATATTGATGTTTTGAAAGAAGAAGGGGAAGGGGATGAGCAGGTTCTTAGCCGCTTCGAAGAACTGGCTTATGATATATTGATTACTAATGCGGTGCCTCAACCAGCCGATAGAGATTTGATAAGTTTGGCTCGATCGACCTTAACTTCTGAAGACATGAGTGAACTCTTATACCAGCATATATTACAGGATCCTCACTTCTCAAAACGTGTGGATTTTAGAAAGCAGCTAGGGCCTTCTTATGAGCAGGTGTTTACTTTTAAAGAAGGTTTCTCAGGTTACTTAATCCCGTATCTATTTACTCAACAGGGCTTCCATGACTTACATACAAACAATGGTTTTGAGCTTGCAAGTGAAGCCATTAAGTCTTATGAAGGGGTAATGGGTCGGGTCAATGGCGAAGCTGAAATTAATAAAATTAACAAGCAATTGAGAGACCGCTTTATTGCTGACTACATTCAGTACTGGAAATTATTCTCCACGAATGTTGATTGGGTGAAAACCAGTAATTGGGGAGACAGTAAGCTGCAAATGGAGATGGCAGCGGATAAATCGTTTTCTCCGTTAATCTATTTTTATAATGTCATAGACGCAAACACCAATTTGCATTTTATTTCTGTCGATAAAGATGAAGCAAATGAGGTTAAAGAGGCTGAAGCGGCCGATCAAATGGAAATCACCTCCAAGAGTTTGGTGTCTGACCAAAGTGATACAGCCAACCGTGTTGCGGCTTCTATTGGATCGCCTTTCTTGCCATACCATAAATTAATCTCAATAGATGAAACGGGCCAGAGTCGTTTAAGTGTGGCACTTACTCAATTGGAAAAAACGCTTATTTGGATCAATCAGTCTAATGAAGAGCAGAATCGTGGGCAGTACTTTTTAGATCAGTTGGAGATCAGTGATACCAGTAATGCATTGATGCAACTGTCTGAATTATCCTCTAGATACTCGGTATCAATATTGCCAGAGCTATTGAAGGGGCAAGCAAATGCTGTGAATAGTCTAGCTCTATATGATATTAGAGTGCTGATTAATGACTCTTGGCAGGATGTTACTCAAGTTTATAATGCCAAAATTGCTAATCGTTATCCGGTAGATAAGTCGTCTAATACCGATATTGCCCTATTAGATTTTAAATCTTTCTTTGGCGAAAACAGTGCTTTTTTACGCTTCTCTCAGCAATACAGTAAGCATTTTGCAGAAGATGGAAACGATCTAATTATTAGAGGCTTTTTACCGAGACATTATTTTACGATTAATAATGAATATCGCCTTTTTGAAACAAAGTGGAATAAAATTAAAACGGCCTTATTGCCTAACAATGAACTGAGCACACAGTTTTTTGTAAGAGCAAAATCCATGACGCCTGATTTGATTCGCTTTTCATTAAGTGGCGAAAATACGCTATTTAGTTATTCAAATGGTCCAACATTATGGAAGCGCATAGAGTGGCCTACACCAACAAATCAAAAAGAAAGGATCACCTTTGAGCTAGTCGATAGGGAAAATAGCTCGTATAGACAAAGTGTTGCGGGTTACTGGAATTGGTTTAGAGTGGCAGATGTAATGAGAAGTTCGCGTTTATTTGGTACTGAAGACGCGTTATTAAGTTTTAGTTACGATAAAAGTACAGTAGAACTTTTGATTAAATCAGAGCTAGAGCACAACCCATTCTCACCCACGTTCTTTGAAGGTATTTCTATTCCAGACAGTATTTAACAAAGTATTAGCAAGCTTAAGGAAGGTGCGAATAAGTCTACTAATGTTTGATTTAGAACACTGGCTGACTGCTCAACAGCTTTATGATGGAGCACGTTTACTAAGTAAGAGAAGCGCAAGGCTTTCTCTGAAAGGTAAGCGTGCCTTTCATAAAATCAAATGGGGCCATGCTGAAAAAGAAGTCTATTTCTTGAAAAAAGAAGCGGTTTGGTTAAGCCGAATTGAGCGAGAAAAAACCTTTATTCAGCTGGACTCTTATCAGCACAACCAACAAAATGACGAATTTTTTAGGGATTTAGAAGACTGCTCATATAAACAAACCGTCTTCCTACTATTGTTAGAGTACATAGATGGGAATAGTGTGTCTGAAGTACTTAAGTCACCCATTGATAAAACATTGTTTGATGACTCGGCTAATCGTAATCAATTTATTTTATCTCTGTTGAACGCAATTGATTCTTTGCATGGTCAAGGTATCGTACACGGCGATATTAAAGCGTCTAATGTCATCCTAACTCCTCAGAATACCGCTAGAATCATTGATTTCGCTTCTGCGGATTGGTTAGGTAGCTCAAATGAAAACCAGCCTTTCTTAATGAAAACTTTGAGCTACAGCTTCCCTGAAAACTATTCCAGTGTGTTTGTTTCTGCCGCAACGGATTGGTATGCTTTTTTTATTTTATTAGACCTTGTGCATTTTTCCACGCCTGTCACGCTGAAAGAATATGATTTGCATGATTATCTTAAACATCACAGAAATAGGATCGTGTCTGGGAACTTTGAGAGGGATTTGAAATTGCAATTAGAAAAGGCATTCACGCTATTAAGTGAATACCTTTTGTCCCTTAGGTAAGTCACTGACTATGACTTACCTAAGGCCTAAGTTTCCCTAAGAAGAGCGGCTTTAGTTGATGATTTCAGGCCCCATAACGGCATAAGGTAAGAAGGTTGAAAGTGCTGGGATATAAGTAACCAGTACTAAAAATACCATTAACACAGCAACGAAAGGCATGGCTGCTTTAACGACTCGCGCTAAACTCATCCCTGTAATCCCCGAAGTGACAAACAAGTTGAGACCGATAGGTGGTGTGATCATGCCAATTTCCATGTTAACCACCATAATGATACCCAAATGAATTGGATCAACACCTAATTGCATAGCGATTGGGAACACAACAGGCGCAACGATTACCAATAATCCTGACGGCTCCATAAATTGACCGCCAATTAATAATAAAATGTTAACAGCGATTAGGAAAGTAAACCAATTAAAGCCTACACCTAACATCCATTCGGTAATCATTTGAGGAATACGCTCAGAAGATAAGGTATGGGCAAATAAGAAGGCGTTGGCAATAATAAACATCAGCATGATGGTTGTTTTAGTGCCTTCAAACATAACCTTACGAGATTCTTCTCCAAGGAGTGCCGGGAAGAAACAGCGCCCCATAAGGCTTAAATTTCGGCCCCAAATTGGAATGCCAGCAAGGAGGCAAGTCACAATGGATTCAGCAATGTGCTTTCCTCTAATGAATACATAGAAGACAGCAATGCCAAGGGACATTATTGCTCCCCAAATAGCACGATCACCTCCAGTAATATTTTCATTATCTGCAAGCGCGAAGAAAGACAGAATCTCCCACACCAAGAAGAAAGAAACGCCATACACTAAGCCATTAAAACCAATTTTGGCTACTTTAGAGTCGGACTCCAATACCCAAGGAGTGTCTTTTAATGGCCCCATGTCTCGATAAACAAAAAGCGCGATAAACATTGAATAGACAGCAGCCACGACAGCCGCTTCGGTTGGAGTGAAGACTCCACCATAAATTCCGCCCATAATAATGACAATGAGGAATAGCCCCCAGCCAGCCTCTTTTCCGCCTTGAACAATGGCTCCAAATCCCTTCCATTCTTCTGAAGGTAAGCCCTTAATGCGAGCGACAACATAAATCGCTAGCATGAGCATGCCACCAGCCATCAAACCGGGAATAACCCCCGCTAAGAACATACGACCAACCGACACATCGGTTGCTGCGGCATACACCACCATTACAATAGAGGGAGGGATCAAAATGCCCAGTGTTCCAGCATTGGCGATAATGCCAGCGGCAAACTCTTTCGAATAACCTACTTGGCGCATTCCTGCTATGGCGATGGTACCGATAGCAACGACCGTTGCAGGAGAAGAGCCAGATAAAGCGGCAAACATCATACAAGCAAGTACCGATGCCATAGCAAGACCACCTCTAAAATGGCCGACACTGGCAATAGCAAAGTTAATTAATCGTTTTGCAACGCCACCAGTAGACATATAAGAGGACGCTACGATAAAGAAAGGAATGGCGAGTAGGGTGTAATGTGTTCCAACGCCAAATAAAGATATAGCAACAGATGACAATGAGTCATGTGAAAAGAAGGTAATAAATAGAATTGACGACAGACCTAAAGAGATACCAACAGGTAACCCAATAAAGAGCAAAGCCAATACTAGAGTGAATAAAATAATGGATTCCACAACGCGCTCCTAATAGGGCTAATCTTTAAGGATGTTTTTGTTTTCTTCGATAAGATCTTGCGCTTCATGGCCACTGATTAGCATGGTGCGCTTGCCGGTCCAAATCGCATAAAATGCTTGTATCGAACGATAAGACAACAAGGCTAAACTTATTGGTAAGATGACCAGAACGAGCCAACGCTGAACACGAGGGCGAATATCGAATAAATCTTGAATGAAAATGGGGTAGCGCAGTTCTTCAGTACCAATACCGATTTTAAACATTTTGGCCCAATATTCGATGGCACCGCCACGGATCTCCACCCCTAATAAAGCCACCCAAGTTGAATCCAAAAGAATTAATCCATATAGGCAAGCGCAAGCAGCACCAAATAAAGAAAGTGCTTTACTGATACGAGTTGGGACTGCATTTAAAACAATGTCAACGCCAAGATGAATGCCGGTTTTAATGCCGTAGCTCATGCCTAAAAGAATCAGCCAAGAGAAAGCTAAAGTATTAAACTCCAATGCGGCTGACCAGCCCGTATTGAAGCCATAGCGAGCAATTACCTGACCAAATGAAACCGCCATAATTGACGCAAGTATGATCACCATGAAATTCTCTTCAAAACGTTCCATTTTTTGAGGGTATAGCTTCTCTAATCCCCAAATAATGGCAATTAAGAGAAGCAGATAAAAATGTGGCCAATATGGCATGTGACAATCTCCTAAACGTCTCCTTATTCTTTAGGTTGAATAGAGAAGGCGTTAATCAGATAAACAGAGAGCAGTAGCGTCTCTAAGATAAATCAGAAAAGTTATTGGGTTAGCTGAACGGAATCCTATGATGGATTCCGTTCATCTAATGTTGCGAGAAGCAATCTATTAATGACTACGCTTCGGCTGCGGATTTGATTAAGTCTTTACCTATGTCTCTTTCAAATTCAGACCAAACAGGCTTCATGGTATCTACCCACTCTTGACGTTGAGCGGGTGTCAGCTCGTTAATTTTCCCGCCCGCTTTTAAAATATTGGCTCTGTTCGCTGCTTCTGCGGCTTTTACAGATTCATTGGCTGCTTGAGTCACTTCGTCAGCAATGTTAATAAATTGCGCGCGTACATCGTCGTCTAGGCCATCAAGAAACTCAGAAGAAGTCATAAATAAATAGGCTAACAACTGATGGTTGGTTTCTGTAACGCTGTCTTGTACTTCGAAGAATTTTTTCGTGTAGATGTTAGACCAAGTATTTTCTTGCCCATCTACGACACCTGTTTGCAGCGCACCATAGACTTCAGAGAAAGACATTGCCTGTGGAGACGCACCCATAGCACTGATCATCTTCTTCGCCACATCAGAGGTTTGTACTCGGAACTTCATGCCTTCAGCATCGCTAGGTACGATCAATGCTTTTTTAGCAGAGAAGTATTTCATGCCAGACATCCAGTAGCCTAGGCCAACAAAACCAATAGACTCTTCCATTTCATTGAGAAGGTTTTTCCCTGCGGTGGATTGCGTGAAACGAATGGCGGCATCCATGTCTTTAAAGATGAAAGGTAGGTCGAATACGCCGTATTTTTCAGTGTATGAACCGAATTTAGAGAGTGATGGCGCGAGTAATTGCACATCACCTAATAACAAGGCTTCTAATTCTTTTGAATCGCCAAAGAGAGTTGAGTTTGGGTACACCTCAATACACAATTTACCATTCATTTCAGTGTTAACTCTTTCTGCTAAGTTGTTTGCTGCAACAACTTTTGGATGAGTTGTACCACCAGTAACATGGCTGAGTTTTGCAACCGTTTCGCCTGGGTCACAATTTGCGGCTGCTGTACCTGCTGCGAGAGTAAGGGCAAGAGTAGAGAGTGTAAGGCTAATTTTTTTCATTATTTTATAGCTCCAAGTTCGATCATTATTATTGTGTTTTTTGAAAACGATAAGGCAAGTCAAAAGACATTGGCTAGATTAACAATTGCAGGATCAATGCCAAATACTTGGTTTATATTTAAGTGTTTGATAGTAAAGAGTTTTCGTTTATTTTTTTGAAATGGAGGGAAAGGTTAGTAAACAGGCGGAGAATAAAAAAGGGGGGATTCCATCTATTCAATTTTGGGTTTGGGGGGAACTCCGCCTATTTTAAATTCTGCAATATGTCCATTCTCACAAACATGTTACCTGTGGATGTAGGTCGCGCCTTCAGGCCGACAACCCCCTTAACCACCACACAGCTGAATAATCACATGCAGCAAAGCCTTCGCCTTCTCTGCTTGAGTCACTGTCGTCGTCAGCGCAGAAAAGACAGAAGCCTTTTGCTTTTTACTCTAGTTCCCACGGTCTCCGTGGGAATTCATACCATGTTATTAGCTGCATCCGCGTTCATTACCACGTGGGAACGAAAAAATTCGCCGATTGTCGCAGAGTCAGACATTATTTGACGTAATAAGGAGGCTTTTTTATCCTGTAAGGTAGGTCGGAAAAGCCGCAGGCGCCTTCCGACATTATGAGACGGTGGCACACAATGGGTTATTCATCATAAAGCAAAAAGCCTTCGTCTTTTCTGCTTGCGTCACTGTCGTCGTCAGCGCAGAAAAGACAGAAGCCTTTTTATTTAATTGAACATCGTAACGTTCCCTCCTCTTATGTCTTTCAAGGACTAGTAGGTCAGTCTTCAGGCTGACAAGACCCTCAACCACCACAAAACTTAATAACATGCAGCAAAGCCTTCGTCTTTTCTGCTTGCGTCACTGCCGTAGTCAGCGCAGAAAAGACAGAAGCCTTTTACTTAATTGAATACTGTAATGTCCTCTCCTCTTATGTCTTTCAAGGGGAGGGCTAGGGTGTGGTCAAACTCACTAGGCCGCTAGGCCAGAGAAGGCACACATACTCCTTGTGGATAAAGTAATAATCTGTATGGATATACAGACTATTTTTTAGGTTGACAATATTGTGCTCGTTTTGCCTAAAAAATAATTGTTTGTTTGCTCGAATTGTCTTGGTAGAGATGTAAAAAGTGTTTTAGTATCAATACATAAGAATTCATGGATCGTTCTTTGTCATAAATAACGAGCTGTGGATAAACGATATAACCCGCATGCTTGTTTTTCCTGCTTTTGGTTTTGTGGGAAAGCTTATAATTTTCTTACTTTTCAAAATTTTGTAGAGAGATTTGGATGTTTTAGGAAATGTGTAAACAAGCGTGCGGGTTATTAAAATGTTGAACTAAGCCGCTTCGCGGAGCGGTTCATTGTTTCCTTTCTAATTCTATTATTTGTTACCAAACTTAGTTCTCCTCTCATAATTGGAGAATTTTGTTATGACCCCATTACGTCAAAAAGTCATTGATCAAATGACACTAAAAGGTTTTTCTGCAGCCACTCAAAAATCGTATTTATATCAATTAACAGAAGTAGCTAAGTATTTTCACATATCCCCTGATCAACTTAGTGAGTCAGAAGTTCAAAGTTATTTACTTTACCTGATTCGTGATCGCCATTGGTCTTGGTCAAGTTGTCGCCAAGCGTTGCATGCTCTCAACTTTCTTTATCGTCATGTTTTAAAAAAGCCGTTAGGTCAAATGACTCTACCACATCCTAACAAGACGCAAAAAATACCGGATTTACTGTACCCTGATGAAGTGTTAAATATCATTCGGGAATGTCGTCATTCCAAGGCACATGCTGCTATTGTGATTGCTTATGCAACTGGTATGAGAATTAGTGAGGTTAATGCATTAAAAGTGGAGGATTTAGACGGAGAACATAATTGCATTAAAGTAAGGCAAGGGAAAGGTAATCGAGATAGGTATGTACTGTTTCCAGAGAGTTTAAAGCGCGTATTACGCCACTATTGGAAAGAGTATAAACCAACGGATGTTGTGATTTACGGTCTTGATAAACACAGAGGGCTTCACAGTAAGTATTTGCGTTTAGAAGTAAAGGCGGCGGCAGCACGAGCTGGTATAACAAAAACAGTACGTTTTCATAGTTTACGTCATGCTTTTGCGTGCCATCAATTACTGGCTGGAATGCCCTTACCTAGACTACAAGTTTTGCTTGGACATTCACAGTTACAAACAACATTTCGCTATCTTCAATGGGTTGCCATGATGGATTTGAGACATGATGTTAGTGAAGACCTGTTACGAGATCTTCGGAGCCCGTCGTGAATGGTTTAGGACTGGCGCAGGTTGTTTGTTATTGCCGTGAAAGACAGGAAATCAAAGCGGATGCTCGCCAATGGCAGGTGCTTCATCATATAGAAGACTGTCGAACTCAAAAAATGGGAACAGGAAACTACCAGTGTAATGGTTGTGGTCATCATTGGTTTTGGCATCATAGTTGTCGAGATCGACATTGTCCCCAATGCCAGAGACAAGCCAGTGACGCATGGGTTAATCGCCAACAGTCTCAACGAGTGCCAGCCTCTTATTTTCACATCGTATTTACGATTCCGCATATTTTAAATGACTGGGTTGGCCGACATAGTCGGACGCTTTATGGTGCATTGTTCCACGCAGCATGGAACTCTCTTAACGGCTTAGCAAATAGAAAATATCATGGTCAAGCAGGGATGACTGCGGTGTTACATACATGGGGACAGAATTTATCGCGCCATGTTCATTTGCATTGTTTGGTTCCTGCGGGTGTTTTATCCGATAAGGGTTGGAAGCCCATTCATAAAGGGTACTTTTTGCCCGTCAAACTCCTCTCAAATCGGTTTAGAGGCACGATGGTAAGTGAATTACGGCAAGCGTATGAGCAAGGAGAGTTATCGACGATAGAAAAGGCAACACTTGATGGTACTCTGAGCCATTTAATGAGTCACCCATGGGTTGTTTATTGCAAATCTGCATTAGAATATAGGGACACCTTAGTCAGCTACCTAGCTCGTTATACTTATAGGGTTGGTTTGAGCAATCATCGACTTGAATCATGGAAAGACAATCAAGTGACTCTGTCCTATTTCGATAACAAGAGCAATAAAGCAAGCCGCTTGTCACTTGAACCAAAGGAGCTTATTAGGCGTTTTCTGTTGCATGTATTGCCCCGAGGGTTTATGCGTATTAGGCATTACGGTTATCTATCAAATGCTATAAAAAAACGATCTCTGGAAAAGATTAAACGACAGAAGCATGAGGTAAAAAGTACCTCTATCATGATAGATGAAACACCCTCTAAATCCATGTGTAGATGCCCCTCCTGTGGTGAATCAAAGGTGGTTTATTTGGGTGATAACAACCATGACGCTCAGTTGAGGCTAAACAGTAGTTAGAAAAGAATTGAATTAAGTCATGGCAAGGGTAAAAAATATCAGGTTGTGAAATCTGAGGGATCTTGCTTGCCTAACACTTAGAATTCGAGTAAAAGTATAAAAAAGCAGTACGAAAAAATCTAAAAACACGAAGGTTTTTGAAAAGTAACCTTCAAAAAGTACAAAAAACACCGCGATATAAACAGGGACGTCACCAATCTTGAAAAAGCAAATTCCCTATAAATAAAGCGGCCGTTCAACAGACGGTTATAACCATGGCTCCGCCACTGTATAACCGCTTAGTAGTTAGGAATATAATTTACCTATACAATTATTATTGTTGCTGAATTTGAAATATTGATTACTTTTGAAATTTAATAAGGAATTGTAGTATGGATCTAATGGATAAAATTTGTGATGGTTGTGCACACCCGATGAGTAATTGCACTTGTTCTTACTGTGAGGACTGTGATGAAAAAGAGCATGATTGTACCTGTCCGCATTGTGAATTTTGTGAGAAGAAAGAGGAACAATGCTCATGCACTCGATGTAAAGGATGTGAAGAAAAAGAAGATGAATGTACCTGCGAGTAAATATTCCTAACAAGGGTTTTCAAGGCGGACACAAAAAGCTGGCTGTTCGCTTCGCTCAAGTATAGCCAGCTTTTTTTAGCCGCTTAAAACGGCGTTGAGGCTGTAGAATTACTCGAAAATAGAGATTCAGTGATTTGATTTTTGTGCGGAGAATGTCTAAAAGCCAAATTTTGTATGATAACAACCCTACTTTTCACGTAGCCGCGTGATTTTAGGTTTATTTTAACGTTATTTTTGAGGCTGTTTTTCTTGAATGAGTAATTCTACAGCCTCGTTAGCTCCATAAACCCTGACATATCGAGCACGATCAGAAAATGAGTGAAATAGATTTCCGAATAATACTAAGAAAACCAATTTACCCGGTCATTATACTGTCGGCTGACCAATTGTATTCAGCATTCAATATTAAGCAGCTAGCAAAAGGTTGCGTTAATGCGATATCAATTGAAGACAAAGAAATTGTAAAAGTCATTGATTCAACAGGCAATGAGTTTTGGTATTCTATGAATCATTATGCGTTGTCTCCTGGATTTACATCAAAAAAATGGACAAAGAAACATGTCATAGAAATGTATAATGATAGTTCAAATATCATTGATACAACTTTGCAATTTCCATTGAAGTCATTGTCAAGCAAAAGGCTTGATAGCATCATCCGCGAACTGTGCGAAAGGTTAAAGGCGTTCAGTCATAGCTAAGAGTAGTACAGAGAGTAGTACAGGACATATATGGACACTCCTGGGTAGTCAAGGCCGAACGTAATCGAATCACTCTTTTTAGGGTGACTTTTAACTTTCTTATTAACTGATCTTGATCTTTTTCTTGTCGATTATCACTGATGAAGGGTCGTACTGACATCTTTCTTTGAGGTAAGCCGGCCTATTATGAAAACACTTATCATATTGGTTTTCTGGTCCTAATGAGATCCGTACTTAACTGTCTGCTCTTGCTTCAAAGAGATACCCACTCGATCTACTAGGATCTTGGCTTGCACAGACTATCGTTAAGTGCAGACTCTTAATAGAAGGAAGCCGCTTTTACATCATTTTTTCATCGACATAGATAAATCGTTTTCAACTTTTTAACTTTCTTCATAAGTTTCTATCGCATTAAAGTGCTCGATAATCTTCGTTTCGCTGAAGCAGAATCCACGCTAATCTAGCAAGACGGTTAGCCATTGCTACGGCGGCTTTATTTTGCCCTCTACGCTCAACAATTTGTCGGATATCAGTTGGTTTATGAGGGAATTAAACGAGCCGATTGCTCGACAAGCAAACTTTGAAGATGAATGCACTGGTCGATTCTAGGAAGGGCGTTTTAAGTCCCAAGCATTGCTAGACGAAGCCTCTGTTTTAGCTTGCATGGCTTATGTGGATTTAAACCCTGTCCGAAACTATATAAGACACCCATCTATTTAATTTATATATTTCAATAAGTTAAGAGTTCAAAAAATATCGAATAGGTGTTATCGCTGATGTTTTCTAATCACTATCTAAACGTGTCGTTGCCCTGTGGGCAATTAAATGTGGTGTAGTGGAACAAATTAAAGAGTGGCAATCAACAGTACGTACGATTCTGTGGTTACTTAAAAAATTGTAAGGTATGCCCACTACAGCAGCATTGCATGAGAAAGCCACCAATAAAAACAGGAAGACAAGTTCAATTCAAAAACGATGAGCCGCGCCAAAAACTAAGCTATGATGACAAAATGAAAGTCAAAATAGACAGTCCAATAGGGCGGCGACAATACGGTAAACGACTTGGTGCAATTGAACCTGTGTTTGGCAACATCACAGTCAATAAAGGCATGAACAAATTCACGCTACGCGGCCAAGAAAAAGTGAATACTCAATGGAAAATGTATTGCCTCGTTGATAACATCGAAAAACTCAGAAATAGCCTGCATTAACTGAAAGGTAAACCCTCCTCACTAATCTACCACTTACTGTTTGATCGCCTAAGCCCACATGTTATTTACGGCTCGATATCATCAATCTATGATTGAAAGGCGAATGAACTATTGAATCTTAGGAGAATGTGAAATATTGTGGGTTTAAATTAATTAAGCTGGCTGAGAATGAGTAATTCTACAGCCTCGTTAGGTGAATGGAGAAACCTAGTTGAATCTCATCGAATTTATTGGATATATTCCAGCAATAATATTTCCTACCGCA